>DATBJW010000095.1:0-8102 GCA_036556205.1 Gemmatimonadota bacterium | reverse complement strand
GAACGAATGGCCGGTCGAGCGCTGAAGCTAACCGGCCGCTGGAGAGCGAGCAACTCGTCTGCCGGCGACCGACGCGACGAAGCCCCCGCCTGGACCATCGGGGGCTCCGTTTCGAGGCCCGGTGACGAGGCCGGCGCGCCGCTATCGCGGCGCCGGCGGCTTGGCGGGCGCGGCGGCCGGCGGCTTGGCAGGCGCGGCGGCCGGCGGCTTGGCCCCCTGGGGCGCGGCCGGCGAGAGCGCGATCACGTACTTGGCGACGGCCTCGATCTCCTCGGCCTTGAGGATGCTCTTCCAGGGCGGCATGGCCGTGCCCGTCGCGCCGTTCTCGATGGCCGTCTTGACCGAGGCCAGGTCCCCGCCGTACTTCCACTCGCTGTCCGTGAAGTTGGCCGGGGGCGGCTGGAGGCCCGCGCCGGCCGCGCCGTCGCCCTTGCCTTCGGCCCCGTGGCAGGGTGTGCAGTAGCCTTCGAACACCGCCTTGCCCGGATCCGCCGGCTTGGCGGAGCTATCCTGGCCCGCGGCCCGGGAGGCCCCGACCGCCACGCCGACCGCCGCCAGGAACGAAACCACGATCGCTCTGTGCATGAATTCCTCGCTATCCCGACGAGCCGCCCCACACAGCCGCTCGCCGCTGGATGGATGATGACTCCCGAAATCGCGCGCCGAAGCTAGCCGGCCCTCGGTGCTCGAGCAACGACGACGCGCTCCCCGGCGGCATCACGCGGGTGCGGTCCCGCGCGCGCGTCTCACCGCCTCGACGGCCAGGGCCCCGAGCGCCGTTGCGTCGAGCCTCTGGGAACGGATCCCCACGTCCTCACCGGTCAGGATCCGCTCGCCGCGCCCCTCGGGAGCCTGGCCGGCAAGGATTAGAAGCGGCACGCCGGCCCGCGCGCAGAGCGCCAGCAGCTCCCCCGCGACCTTGCCCTCGCCGCTCTGGGCGTCATAGCTCCCTTCGCCCGTGAGCACTGCGTCCACCCGCTCCCCGCCGGACAGGAGCGCCGGCACGCCGGCGGCCTCCAGGAAGTGCCGCGACCCGCTCGCCAGCTCGGCCCCGGCGAAGGCCGCGAGGCCGGCGCCGAGCCCGCCCGCGGCACCGCACCCGGGAAGCGCGTCCATCTCGAAGGCCAGGTCGCGGCGGACGACCTGCGCCAGACGCTCGAGGGCGCGCTCGAGGAGCTCCACGCCGGCCGCCGTGCCTCCGGAAGCGGGCCCGAACTTCTGGGGACCGAAGACGCGTGCCGCGCCGGAGGGTCCGAGCAGGGGATTGCGGACGTCGCAGAGGGCCCTGATCCGGGCCGCCTCCCACGGCCTCTCGTCGGGCCGCTCGACGCGCTCGAGACGCGGCAGGTCGGCCGGGACCGCGATCTCCTTCCCTTCCGGGTCGAGGAAGCGATAGCCGAGGGCCTGGGCGAGCCCGAGACCGCCGTCGCAGGTGGCGCTCCCGCCCAACCCCAGGGTCACCTCCCGCGCTTCCATGGCCAGCAGGCCCATCAGCAGCTGGCCCGTTCCCCGCGCGGTGGCCCGCAGCGGGTCGCGCGCCTCGGGCGGCAGCAAGGCCAGCCCGCTGGCGAGCGCCATCTCGACGAAGCCCGCCCGGCGGCCCTCGTCCCAGAGCGTCGGCACGCGCCGCGGCGTTCCCAGCGGGTCGCGGGCCACGAACCAGACCCGCGCGACGCCGGAGGCGCCGGAGCCGGCCTTGCCCTCCTCGCGAAAGAGTCTCTCCCAGACCTCGAGCGCGCCGTCGCCGCCGTCCGAGAGCGGCCGTGCTACGGTCTCGACGTCCGGGACGGCGCGCAGCGCCTCTTCCCAGATCGCGGCGACCTGGACCGAGGTGAAGCTGCCCTTGAAGGCGTTGGGAGCGAGCAGGACCCGCATGCGACTCCTCTAGGCTTCCGCCCGGCCCCTCGCGTGCCAGTCCCCCCGAAGGAGCCCGTAGATCGCGAGGTCCTCGAAGCGCCCGAAGCGGCGCACGTGCTGGGGACGGAGCCCCTCCCGCGCGAAGCCGCTCTTTTCCAGCACCCGGGCCGAGGCCGCGTTGCGGGCGAAGCAGGAGGAGTCCAGCCGGTTCAGATCGAGGCTCTCGAACGCGAAGCGCACGACGCGGCGCGCGGCCTCGGTGGCATAGCCGCGGCCCCAGTAGGGCACGCCGATCCAGTACCCGAGCTCCGCCCGCGCATGGGTCTCGTCCACCCGCAGCCCGACGCACCCCACCAGAGCCCCGGAGGAGGCCAGCGTCACCGCGAACACGTACTCGGTGCCGGCCGCCGCGGCCTGCCGCGTCCAGGCGATGAAGTCCTCCGCGACGCCGGCCGGATACGGATGCGGGATGAGGAGCGTCGTGTCGGCGACCTCGCGCGCGCCGGCGAGCTTCCGGACGAGACGAGCGTCCCGGGACTCGAGCGGGCGCAGAAGCAGGCGCTCGGTCTCGAGGCGGGCCGGCCAGGGAGTCTCGGGGACGGAAGGGGTGGTCACGGGCGCGCTCAAGGTATCACGCGCGCGCGCGCCCGGCGAGGACGCCGGGTGCGGCGGATCAGAGGTCGGGCGTCTGGCTCAGGACGAGGCCGCCCACCCCTAGGACCCCCGCCCACTCCAGCTTGCTGGCCGAGAAGCGCGTGGCGGAGAAGGCGGCGGGCAGCGAGCGGGTTCGCACGTGCTCGACCAGTGCGGGGCCGAAGCTCTCCCAGCGCGCCGACAATCCGCCGAAGAAGACCACCCGGTCGGGATTCAGCAGATTGAGGCAGCCGGCGAGTGCCAGCGCCAGCGAGCGCAGCCCGAAGTCCAGCACGGGGCCGGCCAGCGGGTCGCCGCGCAAGGACGCGTCGAAGACGTCCTCGGGCGTGAGCCGCGCCAGGTCCAGCGAGTGATCGGGGTGATCCGCGGCGTGCTCGCGGCAGCGCTCGACGAGCGCCCATGCGGAGAAATAGGCCTCGACGCACCCCTTGCTGCCGCAGCGGCACGCGCGCCCCTCAGGCCGGACGATCACGTGGCCCAGCTCGGTGGCGACGCCGGTGGCCCCGGTGAAGAGTCGTCCGCCGACGACCAGCCCCGCGCCCACCCCCGTGCCCAGCGTCACGCCCAGCAGGCAGCGCGCCCCGCTGCCTTCGCCGACCCACGCTTCCGCGAAGGCGGCCGCGTTGGCGTCGTTCTCGAGCCGCACGCCGCGCACGCCGGTCAGGCGCGCCAGGTCCCCGGCGAGGGGGGCCTGCGACCACCCCAGGTTGGGAGCGAATTCCACGATCCCCGCCGCACGGTTGAGGGGCCCCGGGGTTCCAACCCCGAGCCCGACGACCGTGAGCTCCCGCCGCTGGGCCTCGGCCCTCAGGTCGGCGACGAAGCCGGCCAGCGAGCCGAGCACGCTCTCGTAACCCTTGTCCGCGCGCGTCTCGCGCACGCCCAGCCCCACGAGCGTGCCGCCGGGCCCCACGAGACCGCCCTTCAGGTTCGTGCCGCCCAGGTCGAGGGCCACAGCGACGGGGCTGCCGGGGGGCGGCGGGCGGGGGCCGGCGGCTGCCTCGTCACGGAGGCTCACGCGGCGCGCGCCTCCATCAGCAGATCCAGCACCGCCGCCTCCACGCGCGCCACCGTCAGCGCGCGCATACACTCGAGACCGTAGGGACAGACGTTGCGCACGCACGGGCTGCAGAAGAGGCGCTCGCGCAGGATCCGGACGCGGTCGCCGCGCGGTCCGGTGACCCGCTCGTCCCCCGCGCCGGCGAGTTCGATGAGCGGCGTGCCGAGTGCCGCGGCCAGGTGCATGGGACCCGTGTCGTTCGTGACGAGGAGATCGAGTCGCCGGAGGCAGGCCATGAGTCTCTCGAGCCCCGCGGGGCCCGCCAGCGACATCGCACCCGGTATCGCGCCCGCCACCGCGCCGGCCAGGTCGGTCTCGCGAGGGCCGCCGAACACCACGACACGGGCGTCCAGTCTTTGCCGGAGCCCCCGCCCGAGCTCCGCGTAACGCTCGGCCGGCCAGCGCCGCGAGGGAGCGGCCGACCCGGGGTTCAGTCCCACCAGAGGGCCGCGCCCGCCCACGCCGGCGAGCAGACCCTCGGCTTCCGCGTCCGATCGCGCCGGAACGTGCAGCGGATAGCGCTCGCGGACCGGCTCCTCGAGCACGTGCTCGACGAGCTCCGCGTAGTCGCGCCAGCGGTGCAGGCGGTCGTCCCCCGCCGCGGCGCGAGTCCGGGCCGCGTCGTGCTCGGCCGGATCCACCTCGTCGGCGGGCGGCAGCGGGCGGAGCGGCGCGGGTGGGGGCGGCAGAGCTTCGGTGAGGAGCGCGCCGCGTCCCTGCCCGGAGCGGCCGACCCGGCGCGGCAGGCCGGCCAGGCGCAGCACGAGCGCCGACGAGAACGAGCGCGGCAAGACGATGCCCACGTCGTCGTCGGCCGCGATGGCGCGGGCCACCGACCATGCCTGGGGCAGGGTCCGCGCGCGCGGATCCAGCGGCAGCAGGATCGCGCCGGGAAGCCCGGCGTACACCGCCTGAACCGGCGGCGGGGCGAGCAGCGTGAGCCGCCAGCCGGGCCGTCCCGCCAGGGCCGCCGCCGCGGGAAGCGCGAGCACGGCATCCCCGATCCAGTTGGGCGTGCGGAGCAGGACATTCATAGGGGACTCTCGCCGGCCGGCCATCCGGGCTAGTCCACCTGGAGGACCGCCAGGAACGCCTCCTGCGGGATCTCCACGGAGCCCACCTGCTTCATGCGCCGCTTCCCCTCCTTCTGCTTCTCCAGGAGCTTTCGCTTGCGCGTGATGTCGCCGCCGTAGCACTTGGCCGTCACGTTCTTGCGGAGCGGGCGCACGGTCTCGCGCGAGATCACCCGGCTCCCGATCGCGGCCTGGATCACGACCTCGTAGAGCTGGCGCGGGATCAGGGTCTTGAGCTTCTCGGCCATGCGCTTGCCCCACTCGTGGGCGCGGTCGGTATGCAGGATCGTCGAGAGCGCGTCGAGCGGGTCGCCGTTGATCAGAATGTCCAGCTTCACGAGCTCCGAGGGCCGGTACTCGAGGAACTCGTAGTCGAACGACGCGTAGCCGCGGCTCGTGGACTTGAGCTTGTCGTAGAAGTCCAGGATGATCTCAGCCAGCGGAAGCTCGTAGAAGATCTCCACGCGCCCCGCGTCCAGGTATTTCATCCCCGTGTGAAGGCCGCGGCGCTCCTGGCAGAGCTTCATCACGCCGCCGATGTAGTCGGTCGGGACCACGATCGTGGCCCGCACGAAGGGCTCCTCGACGCGCTCGATCTCGACGGTCGGCGGCAGGTCGATCGGGTTCTCGATCTCGAGCATCGGCTTGCCGCCCGCGCGGTAGACGTGGTACTCGACGTTGGGCACCGTGGTGATCAGGTCCAGGGTGAACTCGCGCTCCAGCCGCTCCTGCACGATCTCCATGTGCAGCATCCCCAGGAAGCCGCAGCGGAAGCCGAAGCCGAGCGCGGTGGAGGTCTCGGGCTCGTAGCGCAGCGCGGCGTCGTTGAGCTGCAGCCGCTCGAGCGCGTCGCGCAGCTCCGGGTACTGCTCGGTGTCGGTCGGGTAGAGGCCGCTGAAGACCATCGGCTTGACCTCGCGGTAGCCGGGCAGCGGCTCGACCGCGGGGTGGGCGGCGTCGGTGATCGTGTCCCCCACCCGCGCGTCCGCCACGCGCCGGATCGAGGCCACCAGGTAGCCCACCTCGCCCACGCCCAGCCGCTCGGCGGGACGCATGCCCAGCCGCAGCTTTCCGACCTCGGCCACCTCGTAGCGGGCACCCGTCGAGAAGAACTTCACCTCCATGCCGGCCTTCAGCTCGCCGTCCACCACCCGGATGTAGGGGATGGCCCCTCGGTACTTGTCGTACGAAGAGTCGAAGATGAGCGCCCGCGGCGGCCCCTCGGGCCGGCCCCTGGGGGGTGGGATCCGGCGCACGATCGCCTCCAGGATGGCGTCCACGCCGATCCCCTCCTTGGCCGAGGCGCGCAGCACCTCCTCCTCGGGCACGCCGATCAGCTCGACCAGATCGAGCGCCACCTGCTCCACCTGCGCGCTGGGCATGTCGATCTTGTTCACGATCGGCACGATCACCAGGTCGTTCTCGAGGGCCAGGTAGAGGTTGGAGAGCGTCTGCGCCTCGATCCCCTGCGTCGCGTCCACGACGAGCAGAGCGCCCTCGCAGGCCGCCAGGCTGCGGCTGACCTCGTAGGAGAAGTCCACATGGCCGGGGGTGTCGATCAGGTTCAGGGCGTAGGTCGCCTCGGGCCGCTTGTAGGCCATCGTGATCGCGTGCGCCTTGATCGTGATGCCGCGCTCGCGCTCCAGGTCCATGCTGTCCAGGACCTGATCCTTCATCTCGCGCTTCTCGAGCGTGCCGGTGGCCTCGAGCAGGCGGTCCGCCAGGGTGGACTTGCCGTGGTCGATGTGGGCGATGATGCAGAAGTTGCGGATCAGGGAGGGGTCCATGGGGGAAGGAATCCAATGGCAACGGTGGCTTCGGCCCAGGTGGAACGGGCCCGGCTCCTACGGCTGCAACAGAACCCCGAGCTTCCGAAGCACCTCGTCCACGACCATGGGAGGCAACGGGCAAAGCAGCCGGGCGCGGCGGGCGCGCCAGTCCAGGCTCTTCACCTGATCGGAGAGCACGACCCCGCTCACATCGAGCCCGGCGGGAATTGCGACTTCGAACGGGTAGCCTTTCGCGCGGCTTGTGATGGGGCAAGCCAACGCGAGCCCCACCCTGCGGTTGTATTCGACAGGCGAGAGGATCAAGGCAGGACGCAGACCGGCTTGCTCGTGGCCTGCCCGCGGATCGAAGCGCAGCCAGACGGCATCGGCACGCGCCGGAACGTAACGCCCTACCACACTTCGCGGCCGACGGCCGACCGGGTGTGGATCTCCCGGTGGCGGTTCGCGTTCGTCACGCCGGCAAGCAGACCTTTGAGCGTGAACACCGGCGGCGGGATCGGAGTGACGATGAGTCGGCCTGCTTGCGGAGTGAGCTCGACCTCGGCACCGAGCTCGAGGCGGGAGTCCTCTGCCACGGATTTGGGAATGCGCAGCGCCAAACTGTTGCCCCATTTCCGAACAGCTACGCGCATGGATATCCTCAAGGGACCGAGATCCCCCCGGCTGTATCTACATTAAAGATACGAACGTGGCGCGGCGGCGCAAGCTCCGGCCGCACTACGAGGACTCATGATGTCGGGCCGCTGTCTCCCGGGGGCAGGATCCGCCGCAGAAAGGAGATCCGCCACGCCCTCGGAATCGCCGCCGCGGAAGCCCTCCGCCGGCCCCAGCAAATCCTTGACGGCTCGATGCGGCGGCGCGAGGCTTCGGACGCGCTGGATCCGTGGCCGGCGTCCTTCGCCTTCCCCGGGTCGTCGCAGTCGGTCCAATCGGCCCTCGCGGCCGTACCCTCGTTCGACGCGTGATCTCGCCGTGGCCTCCGGTCATCCTTGCCCGGACCCCGGCGACCAGGGGCTGGGGAGGCGGGGATGGGAGGCAGGGCGCCGCACGTCCATCTGGCGGATCCCGACGACGAGTACCGCACGAGCCTGGCGCGCGCGCTGCGCATGCGCGGGGCGCGGGTGACGGAGTTCACGAGCGGGGCCGCCCTCTACGCGCGGGCGCTCGAGGAGCGACCCGACCTCGTGATCCTCGAGACCGACCTCCCCGAAATGCACGGGTTCCAGGTCTTCACGTGCCTGCGCGGGCAGATGCGCGACCGCGCTCCGCGGATCGCCTTCGTCACCGGCTTCGCCCGCGTCCCGGTGGCCGAGGCGTGCCGCCGCCGCGGGGCCGTCGCGTACATGACGAAGAGCCACCCACCCGACCGAGTGGCCGCGACCCTCGCGGGGCTGGTCTTCCGGACGCTTTCGCGCCGCGTCCCCGAGACCGGGCCTCCCTGGACACGGGCGTGGCTCTCGCGCCGCTCCAGCCGGCTGCCCGCCTCGCGCGCGGCCCTCACCCTCCTGGGCATCGTGACGTCGGCCTTGGCACTCGCCGCCTTGGTGGGCGGGTTGCTCTCGAGCGAGGGGCGGAAGCCGCGGGCGTCCGACCTTCGGCAGGGTCGGGTCGCGGATCGGACGAGCCCCTTCGAGACCGCGACCGTGGCTGAGGACCAGGCCCCGCCTC
>DATBJW010000094.1:0-24512 GCA_036556205.1 Gemmatimonadota bacterium | reverse complement strand
GCCGCCGGCTGCTGATCCTTGAAGCCGATCGCCGCCGGGCAGATGCCCTCGGTGTTCTTCTTGGAGGTGGTGCCGAACTTGGGATCCTTGGTGGGTACGCCGGTCTTCAGGTCCACACCCGTGGTCCAGTTCACCGGACCGTAGGGCTGCGCCACCAGGACCTTGCCGTTCGTGCGGTCGAGCGTGTAGGCGATGCCGTTGCGGTCGAAGTGCACCAGCGCCTTGACGGCCTGCCCACCGACGTTCAGGTCGGCCAGGATGTTCTCGTTGACGCCGTCATAGTCCCACTCGTCGTGGGGCGTCATCTGGTAGGCCCACTTCACGTGCCCGTCGTCCGGATTCCTGGCGAAGATCGTCATCGACCACTTGTTGTCGCCCGGGCGCTGATCGGGGTTCCAGGTGCCGGGGTTGCCGGTGCTGTAGAAGAACGTGTTGCTCTCCGCATCGTACGAGTACCAGCCCCAGGTCGTCCCGCCGCCGCGGGTCCACTCGTCACCCTGCCACGTGCTGACCCCCAGGTCCTTGCCCTTGTGGCTCTCGTAGTTCGGGTTGGCGTCGCCGTCGATCAGGACCTCGGAGTCGGGCCCCGTGCTGTAGCCACGCCAGACCTCTTTGCCGGTGTTGACGTCGTAGGCCGTCACACGGCCGCGCACGCCGAACTCACCACCGGAGATGCCCGCGATCACGAGGTCCTTGATCACGATCGGGGCGTTGGTCATGGTCGAGCCGGTCTTGTAGTCGGCGTTCTTGGACCGCCACAGCTGCTTGCCGGTCCTGGCGTCCAGGGCCAGCAGGTCGCCCGCCAGGAGCTCGATGAAGAGCTTGCCCGAGGGGTGATAGGCCAGGCCGCGGTTGACGGTGTCGCAGCAGGCGATGGGGATCGCCTCGGCGGGCTGGTCCGGCACGTGCTTCCAGATCATCGGCGCCCCGTCCTTGGACAGGTCGAGGGCGTAGACGATGTTGGGGAAGGACGTGTGCACGAACATGACGTTTCCGACGACCAGCGGGGCGCCCTCATGTCCGCGCAGGGTGCCCGTGGACATGGTCCAGGCCAACTGGAGGTCGCCGGCGTTCGCGGTCGTGATCTCCTTCAGCGGGCTGAACCGCTGCAGGTCGTAGGTCCTGCCGGCCATCACCCACTGATTCGCGTCCTGCGACAAGTCCATCAAGGACTTGTCCGAGGCTACGCCTTCCGCCCCACCCGCCGCGGATGTGGACGTGGTATCGGAAGGCGCCTCCTTCCCTCCGCCGCCACCGGGCTGGCAGGCGACGAGCAGCGCGAAGACCGGTAGCGTCACCCAGCTGAAAACACGCCATCCTCGTTGTTTCATCACGTCGTCCCCCTGAAGGATCGGGTTGGAGCAGTCGGAACGAAAACCACCGCCTCTACGCAATACGTCCTCACCCTCCCCGATGGATTTGCGTGATGCGCGTCGTAGAAAACCGGAAGGACACGGCAGGAGCAGGAGATCCGCGGGATCTCCGTCGGTCATTTCAAGGGGGAATGCTATCCGTCCCGCAGAGGATGTGTCAATAAAAAAAAGGGGTTAAGTGCATAAATAGAACCCCCGAAAGGCCTTCGCGAGCCGGCCCGCGGGCCCTCCCGGCCGCGGCTGGAAGACGTGGGCCGTCGGGCCGTGCTCGGTCAGGCCCCGGGCGTGGGACAGGCGTCGGGGAGGGCCGAGCGCTCGGCGGCGCCTCGGTCGTGGGGCTCGGCGGCCGGGGGCCGAAGCTCGAAGCGGCTTCCCCGCTCATCGCCCTCCGAGTAGGCCGTCAGACGCCCCCCGTGGGCCTCGCGGATGGAGCGGGCCAGGCGTCCACGATGGCCGGGACGGCCGCCGGGAGACACCGGGCCAGCCGGAGTCCCGGTGCGGCGCCGGAGCCGTGCGATGGAGTGTCCTGGATGGGGGGTGTCTCGAGGCACTGCCCTCCGCGGCCCGCCCCCTCCGATTTTTGACAATCCGCCGCGGCGCGGATAGACTCGCCTGCTCAACTGGAGCCGCCCCCGATCGGCGCGCGGCCGCGACGCAGGGCGAGCCCGCGGAGCCGCGCCGGAGCGACAGCATGGTCAAGGGCCGCGCCCCCTTCCGCGAAGCGCTCACCTTCGACGACGTCCTGCTCGTCCCCCGACGCTCGTCCGTCCACCCGAAGGACACCGACGTCCGCACGCGCTTCACGCGGGGCGTCGAGCTCAACATCCCCCTCGTCTCGGCGGCCATGGACACCGTGACGGGCGCCCGCATGGCGATCGCCATAGCGCGCGAGGGCGGCATCGGGGTCATCCACAAGAACCTCTCGATCGAGAAACAGGCGGAGAAGGTGGACCGGGTGAAGCGCTCCGAGAGCGGGATGATCCGGCATCCCGTCACCCTCCCGCCCGGCGGTCGCGTGCTCGACGCCCTGCGGCTCATGGAGGAGTTCAAGATCTCGGGGGTGCCCATCGTGGACCCGGACGGTCGGCTGGTGGGGATCGTCACGAACCGGGACCTGATGTTCGAGGCCGATCCGGACCGGCCGCTGACCGAGGTGATGACCGCCGAGGGGCTGGTGACGGCGCCGGTGGGGACGACGCTGGAGCAGGCCGAGCGGATCCTGAACGAGCACAAAATCGAGAAGCTCCCCGTGGTGGACAACGGCCGCACCCTGCGCGGCCTCATCACCCTCAAGGACATCACGAAGAAGCGGCAGTTCCCGAACGCGGCCAAGGACGAGCTCGGACGGCTGCGCGTGGCGGCGGCGGTCGGGACCACCGCCGAGAGCTTCCAGCGCGCCGAGGCCATGCTGGAGGCCGGCGCCGACGTGCTCGTGATCGACACCGCGCACGGCCACTCCGAGCGCGTTCTGCGGACCATCGAGCGCATGCGCGCGCGCTTCGATCAGGCGCAGCTCGTGGCGGGCAACGTCTCGACCGCCGAGGGGGCGCGGGACCTGGTCGCGCTCGGCGTGGACGGGGTCAAGGTCGGGCAGGGGCCGGGCAGCATCTGCACCACGCGCGTCATCGCCGGGATCGGCGTGCCGCAGATCACGGCCATCCTGGACTGCGCCGAGGTCTGCCGCGCGGCCGGCGTCCCGCTGATCGCCGACGGCGGCGTCAAGTACACCGGCGACATCGTGAAGGCCCTCGCGGCAGGCGCGGACAGCGTGATGATGGGCGGCATGCTGGCCGGAACCGACGAGGCCCCCGGCGAGACCATCCTCCTCGAGGGCCGCTCGTTCAAGGTCTACCGCGGAATGGGCTCGGTGGGGGCGATGGCCGAGGGCTCCTCGGACCGCTATTTCCAGGAGGAGTCGGTCTCGGAGCGCAAGTTCGTGCCCGAGGGCATCGAAGGGCGCGTGCCCTACAAGGGCAAAGTCGCCGAGTCCGTTTTCCAGATGGTGGGCGGCCTGCGCCAGGGCATGGGCTACACCGGCTCCCGCGACCTCGAGGCGTTGCGCGCGCAGACCGAGTTCGTGCGGATCACGATGGGCGGACTCGTCGAGAGCCACCCCCACGACGTGATCATCACGCGCGAGGCCCCCAACTACAGCAAGTGACCCCCTCCCGGCCGGACCCGGCCGCGCCCGCACTCGAAGCCCTCAACGCGGCGGGGGGGGCCGGACCCGGCGCCGGATTCGGGCCGGAGGCGCGCGGCGTCCTGCGCCGCGCGCTGTACGCGGCCCTGGCGCTCCCCACGCTCCTGCTGGCCGGCGGGCTGGGCTACGTCGTCGTCGAGGGCTGGAGCCTGGGCGACGGCGTGTACATGACGCTGATGACGATCACGACGGTGGGCTACCGCGAGCTCTACCCGCTGTCGCAGGCGGGTCGCTGGCTCACCGGGGGGATCATCGTAGCGGGCGTCACCTGGCTGGCCGTCTGGTTCGCGACCGTCACCAGCTTCTTCATCGAGATCGACGTCTTCCACATCTTCCGCGGCCGGCGCATGGAGCGCGAGATCGGGCGTCTCGAGAACCACGTCATCGTCTGCGGCGTCGGGCGGACGGGGACCCAGGTCATAGCGGAGCTGCTGCGGAGCGGTGTGCCCTACGTCGCCCTCGACGCCGACCCGGCGCGCGTGGCCGCCCTGCGCGCCGAAGCTCCTCATCTGCGGCTCGTGGAGGGAGACACGACGCGCGACGAGGTGCTGGTCCGGGCCGGGATCGGGAAGGCCCGCGGGCTGGTGACCGCTCTCTCCCAAGACACCGACAACCTCTTCGTGACCATCACGGCCCGCGCACTCAACCCCGACCTGACGATCGTGGCCCGCGCGAACGACGACGACAGCGCGGCCAAGCTCTATCGCGCCGGCGCGAACCACGTCGTCTCCCCGCAGCGCATCGGCGGGGTGCGCATGGCCTCCTTGCTGCTGCGCCCGGGAGTCATGTCGCTGCTGGACGTCATGACTCGCGGCGGGGGCGTGACGCTCTCGATCGAGGAGATCCCCGTGGCGCCGGGCTCGGACCTGGCCGGACGGACGCTCGGCGAAGCCGGCATCGCGCGGCGAACGGGAGCCCTGGTGGTGGCGATCCGGCGTTCCGAGGGAGGGGCGGACAAGCCGTTCCTGTTCAACCCGCAGGCGGGCGATCGCGTGGAGGAGGGCGAGACGCTGATCGCGATGGGCGAAGAGAAGCAGATCGACGCCCTGCGCGACCTGGCGGGGACCCGTGCGCGCGCCTGAGGCGCGGCCGCCGGCGACGGTCGCGCTCGCTCACCACGAAACCCAAAGACTCGTCTCGATGGGCGACTAGTGGTTCTGGAGCGCGTCGTCTTCATCGAGGTGGAACTTGTGCAGGAGGCGGTGCACGACAGGCGTGAAGGCGAACGCTATCGCGCCCAGAAAGACCACGCCGCTGAACGCCGCATAGAGCATCGCGAACACCTTCGCGCCGGTGGTCAGCAGCCGATCTACCGGTCCCATGCCCGACAGGATCATGGCTGCGTTCAGCCAGGCGTCGGTCCCGGACAGATCGGCCCATTCGCCGTAGCCCCAGGCCCCGAAAGCCCACCAGACGACCAACCCGAGGAACGCACTCCCACCATACCGCATGAGCCGACCCCAGAACGCGCCCAGCGGCAGCGGCGCCTGGCGACGGTGCTCCAGCTTGAACATGAACGGAAACCCCCCTTCTCCTGACGGGTAGGTGAGCCGGCGCGGCCATGGTGGCGCACTCGGGTCGCCGCGACCGAGCCTTAACCCCGCGGCCCCACCCCATTACGTTGTTCCCAGGACCATGGCAACCACGCCGGCGCGCCTGCTCCTCCTGCGCCATCCCGAGACCGACTGGAACCGCGAGGGTCGCTGGCAGGGGCATTCCGACCCGCCGGTCAACGCGCGCGGGCGGGCCCAGATGGCCGAGGCCCTGGCGAGCCTGCCGCCCGAGCGCTGGGCGGCGATCTACACGAGTGACCTGCTCCGGGCCCGGGAGACAGCCGACTGGCTGGGGGCCCGGCTGGACCTCCGCCCGCGGGTGAGCCCGACCCTCCGCGAGCGGCGCATGGGCGACTGGGAGGGGCTGACGCCGGAGGAAGCCCGGGCGGCGTCGCCCGACGCCTATCCCAGGGTGGAAGCCGATCCCTGGCGGGAGCCCCCGCCGGGAGGGGAGTCGTTCGCGGAGCTGCTCGCGCGCGTGGCGCCCGAGCTCGAGCGCATCGCGAGCCGCCATGCCGGGGAGGCGGTGCTGGTCGTCACTCACGGCGGGATCCTCAAGGCGGTCCTCTGCGTGCTGCTCGACCTGGACTTCACGCGGCGGGAGGAGCTCGGCATGGCCAACGGCGCGCAGGCGCTGCTCGAGTCGGGCGGGCGGCGCTGGACTCTCCTGAAACCCCTTTCGCTCGCGGCCCGTCAGAAGCGTCACGACCTCGATGCTCAAGCGCTACGCTGACATCCTGCTGGCGGTGCTGGTCCTGGCCTGGGTGATCTACACCGGGCTGACCTTCTTCACGGCTCCCTACTACGGGTTCTCGCTGGACTTCCGCACGGGCCAGGTGCTGGACGCGCAGGCGGGCTCCGTTCTTCAGGTCGGGGACCGCGTGATCTCCCTGAACGACCACCCGGTCGGCCGGCCGGGGGGCTTCATCGAGGCGCGGCGCGGCCAGGCCGCGGGCACGCCGCTCTCGGTCGAGTTCGAGCGCGAAGGCAAGCGCCTCCGGGCTTCGCAGCCGGAGATCAAACCGCGGGCGATGGTGGTCGCGACCCAGCTGGGCGGAAAGGCGCTGGGCGTCCTGTTCCTCGCCGTCGGCCTGATGGTGTCGCTCCGTCCCACCGGCAAGCCCGGGCAGCTCTTCTTCCTCTTCTGCGCGGCGATGGCGTACCTGCTGGCCGGGCCTCCGCTGGCCGGAGTCTCCGAGACCGTGGCCCGGCTGTCCGACACCCTCGCGCAAGCCTCCCTGCTCTTCGGGGCGGCGACCTTCCTGCACTTCTTCCTGCTCTTCCCGAGGCCGCATCCGCTCACCCGGCGGCTGCGTTGGCTCGGCTGGTCGCTCTACGTGCCGCCGGCCGCCTTCCTCGTCGTCCTCGAGGGCCTCCAGATCGCGAGCCAGGTCTCGTTCGTTCCCCAGGTGCTCGTGCAGGCGCTCGCCCGGAGCTCGGCGCTGGTGGCGCTGGCCTACTTCGTGTGGGCGGTGCTCGTCTTCGTGGACACCTATCGCCGGATCGACGATCCGGTCGAGAAGGAGAAGCTGCGCTGGCTGGTGTGGGGGGTCGCGATCTCGATCGTGCCCGCGGCCCTGCTGCTGGGTCTGCTGATCGGGCTCGGGCTGCACATCCCCTACCTCGACGTCCTGATCCTCGTCTGCCTCTCGTTCCTTCCGGCCTCGTTCGCCTACGCGATCCTCTCCCACCGCCTGATGGACATCGAGGTCGTCGTGAACCGCGGCCTCGTCTACAGCGCGATCACTCTGCTCCTGGTCGTGATGTTCATCGTGGTCGAGAACGTGCTCGCCGAGCTCTCGATGGAGGTCACCGGCAAATCCTCGTTCGCGCTCGCGATGGGTGCCGCGATCGTGATGGCGGCACTCGTGGACCCTGTGAAGAAGCGGATCCAGAGCTTCGTGGACCACCTGTTCTTCGCCTACAAGGTGAAGCTGCGGGAAGGTCTGACGGACCTGGCCGAGGAGCTCTCCTTCATCACGGATCTGGAGCGCATGGAGGAGCTGCTGATGCGCCGGCTGGTCGATCTGGCGCACGTCTCGCGTGCCGCGCTGTTCCTGCGTGAGGAGGGAAAGGAGGGCTACGTGCTGGTCGAGGCCGTGGGCGTCCCCGAGTGGAGGGAGGGCTCGGCCGACGGCGGTGGCGGCAGTGGCAGCCGTGACGGCAGTCCTCGCTTCGACGCCAACGACCCCTTCGTGATCAAGCTCCTGCGGGGGACGAGGCCGCTCTCCCTCGAGACCCTGCCCGAAGCCGAGTTCGAGCAGCGCCTCGAGCACGCCGGCGTCGAGATCCTGCGGCGGCTGGACGCCGCGGTGGCGCTGCCGCTACGGCTGCGCGCGGACCTCACCGGTTTCCTCCTGCTCTCGCGTCGCAAGAACCGCGAGCTCTTCAACCGCGACGAGCTGGACCTCTTGAACGGGCTCGCCATCCAGGCGGCGGGCGACCTGTCCAACGCGCGTCTGCAGACCCGCAGCCGGCGGCTGGAGGCCGAGGTGATCTCGCTTCGCGACGAGCTGCTGAAGGGCCTGCGCGCGTTCCTGGACGGACCCCGGGGCACGCCGGCGGAGCGGGACGCCGCCGAGCGCGAAGCACGGCGACGGAGCCTGCAAGGGACGGCTCTCGATCGCGAGATGCGTCGCGGGGAGTCGACCGCATGAAGCGGCTCGGAAGCACGGCCGCGGCCCTGGCCGCCCTGGTCTGGCTGTTCATCTCCGGCCTGGGGTACCTGCTGGTCCCGTTCTACGGGTTTCGCGTGGACATGGCCGGTGAGCCGCGCATTCAGACCCTGGCCGGGGACCTGGCGGTCCGCGACGGGGACCGGATCGTCCGTATGAACGGCCGTCCGTTGACGCGCCCCGAGGACCTGAACGAGATCCTGCAGGAAGCCGCACCCCGTTCCCCGCTCACGATCGAGGTCGAGCGCGCCGGGCAGCCACTCCAGCTCGTGCAGCCACCCGTGCCCCACTCCAGGCGGGTCCTGGCCGGTCTGGCCACCTCGATCCTGGCCGGTCTGGTGCTCCTGGCGGTCGGGCTCACGGTTCGCCTGCGGCGGAGCGGCAAGCCCGCCACCCTGTTCTTCCTCTTCTGCGTTTCGGTCGCCCTGCTCATGGGCGGCATCCCGGACGGATTCGGAACTCCCCTGCTGCGAAGCGTGGCCACGAAGCTGCTCATCGCGGCACTCGTCCTCTGCGGCGCCTTCCTGCTGCACTTCTTCCTGGTCTTCCCGCGACCGCATCGGGTGCTCCGGCGTTTCCCGAGGCTGGAGCGCCTCCTCTACCTTCCGCCCGTGGCTTTCCTGCTGGTCGTGTATGCCGCCAACGCGATCCCCCGGGCCGCACAGGAAGCGCTGCTGACGCGCGAGGATCTCCCCGCGCGGCTCCTCGTGGCGCTCCTGCGGGGGGTGGCCGTGGGATCGCTCCTGACGCTCGCCGTCTACCTGGCGGGCGCGGTCGCGGCCTTCGTGAGCTCCTACCGCGGCCTCGAGGATTCGCGGGAGAAGGAGAAGCTGCGCTGGGTCGTGTGGGGCGTGGGCGTCTCCATGCTCCCCACGGCGGTGCTCGTCGGGCTCGAGATGGCGGCGGGGATCCACGCGCCCTGGAGCGACGTGTGGTGGCCGCTGCTGCTCTTGATCCTGCCCTCGGTGTTCGCGTACGCGATCCTCTCGCACCGGATCATGGACATCGAGATCGTCCTGAATCGCGGCCTGGTCTACACGATCGTGACCGGCATCATGCTCGTGATCTTCATCGTGCTCGAGAACCTGCTCGCCGCCCTGTCCGTGGAGCTGACCGGGACCACCTCCTTCGCCTTCGTGATGGCGACCGCGGTCGCCATGGCCGCGCTGCTGAACCCCGTGAAGTCGCGTGTCGAGATGGTCGTCGAGAGGCTGTTCTTCGCCTACCGGCAGCAGCTGCGGGAGGGGCTGCGGGATCTCGCGCACGAGCTCTCGTTCATCACCCAGCTCGAGCGCATGGAGCAGCTGCTCGTCCGCCGGCTGGTCGACCTGGCCCTCGCGCGCGGAGCGGCCCTGTTCCTCCGCGAAGATGAGGGAGGGTTCGCGCTGGCCGAGACTTTCGAAGCGCCCGAAGACGGAGGGCGCGACGGCCGCCTGAGCTTTCCCGCTCCGGGATTCCGCTTCAAGGCCGACGACGGGCTCGTCCTGTGGCTGATGCGCGAGGGGAAGCCGCTCTCGCTGGAAACGGCGGGGCCGGAGGCCGAGCGCCGGCTCGAGCCCGGCGAGGTGAGGCTGCTGCGCGGCCTGGACGCCGCGGTGGCGCTGCCCCTGCGCGTGCGGGGGGAGCTGACGGGCTTCCTTCTGCTCTCCCGGCGGCGAAACCGGGAGCTCTTCGATCGCGACGAGCTCGCCCTGCTCCACCACCTGGCGCCGCTGGCGGCGGCCGACCTGACGACGGCCCGCCTGCGCGGGCGCAGCCGGGACCTCGAGCACGAGAACGCGGCCTTGCGGGAGGAGCTGCTGACCCGGTTCCGGGCCGCGTCCGCCCCGGACGCGGCGCGCGGGTCCGTGCGCGAGCGCGTGGCCGACGCCTAGCGCCTCCCGCGCGCGCCCTTGCCCTCAGCGGCGCCGCCGCCCACCAGGAACGCGATGTTCACGGTGCAGCGGTACTCCTTGATGCGCCCGTTGGCGTCCACCTTGGCCGTGAAGTCCGTGGCCTCGACCCCCTGGATGTTGCGCACGGTCTTCGAGGCCTCCTGCACCGCTGCCGCGGCGGCCTTGGCCCAGCTCACCGGCGAGTTGCCCACGATGCGGATGATCTTGACGACGGTCATCGTCCCCCCTCGGCTCTGCGTTGACGTTCGTCGTGCGGCGGATGTGCTCAGGACTTGATGCGGTAGCCGGTGCGGAAGAGACCCACGGTCAGCGCGAACGCCCCCGCGGTCAGGAGCGCGGTCAATGCCAGCGAGAGCGCCGGGCTCGCGTCCGCCACGCCCAGCACGCCGTAGCGCATGCCGTTGATCATGTAGAACAGGGGATTGAAATGCGACAGCGTCCTCCAGAAGGGAGGCAGCATCTCGATGGAGTAGAAGACGCCTCCCAGGAAGACGAGCGGGGTGATGAAGAAGTTGACGGCCAGCATGACGTTGTCCCAGGTCTGCGCCCACAGGCCCAGGATCAGGCCCACGCAGGAGAGCAGCGCCGAGACCAGAGCCATGATGGCGAAGGCGTAGATTCCATGGCTCCACGGCAGGTGGGCCAGCGACGCGCCCGTCGCCAGGATCACCGCGCCGACCAGGAAGCCGCGCAGCATCGCACCCGCCATGAAGGCCAGCACGGTCTCCCAGTACGAGATGGGCGCGATGAGGATGTCGTTCAGGTAGTACTCGCGCTTGGCCATGAAGAGCGACGACGACGAGTTCGAGTAGGCGGCGTTCATGATGCCCATCATCGCCAGGCCGGGAAGGATGAACTCGGTGTAGGGGAAGCCGTGGATCTCGCGGATGCGCGAGCCCAGCGAGTATCCGAAGATCAGGATGTAGAGCACCGACGAGAGGATCGGCGGCAGCACGGTCTGCCGCCACAGCACCAGGAAACGCGCCGTCTCGCGACGCAGCAGGGTCCAGAAGCCGATCCAGTTCACGCGGGTCCCCTCACGCGCCCCTCCAGCCGAAGTCCTCGTTCGTCCCGGCCAGGCGTTTGCCCGTGAGCTTCACGAAGACCTCCTCGAGAGAGGAGTCCTTGATGGCCACGTGCGTCACCTCGAGCCCGGCCGCGTAGAGCACGTTCAGCACCTGACCGATGTCCTTGCGCGGGTGCGGCGTGCGCACCCGCAGCCGGCTGCCTTCGAGATCGGCCTCCCAGCCCACGGCGATCGCCTCGGGCACGGCCGCCGGCGGGTGCGCGAGCTCGATCTCGAGCGACCGCTCGCCGCCCTGCTCGATCAGCTCCTGCGGGCTGCCCTGCGTCACGATCCGGCCCTCGTCGATGATCGCCACCTCGTCGCACAGCGCCTCGGCCTCCTGGATGTAGTGCGTGGTGAGCAGGATCGTGAGGCCCTCCCGGTTGGCCTCGCGCAGGTAGGCCCACAGGCGCTGACGCAGCTCGACGTCGATGCCCGCCGTGGGCTCGTCCAGGATCAGCAGCCGGGGCCCGTGCACCATGGCCTTGGCCAGCAGCAGCCGGCGCTTCATGCCGCCCGAGAGCTGATCGATCTTCTGGCGCCGCTTCTCGTAGAGGTCGAAGCTGGCCAGCAACGCATCGGACCGCTCCTCGGCCTCGCGGCGGCGGATGCCGTGGTAGCCGGCCTGAAAGAGCAGGATGTCGCGGATCGTGAAGAACCGGTCGAAGTTGAACTCCTGCGGGGCAAGGCCGATCTGCCGCCGCGTGAAGCGATAGTCGCGGACGACGTCGCCGCCGAAGACGCGCGCTTCGCCGCGCTCCAGCGTGACGAGACCGGTCAGGATGTGGATCGTGGTGGACTTGCCGGCTCCGTTGGGGCCCAGGAGCCCGAAGAACTGGCCCCGGCGGATCTCCAGGTCCACGCCACGCAGCGCGACGGTGGAGCCGTAGCTCTTGGCCAGGCCGCTGACCGAGACGGCCGGCGCGTCGTCGGTCGAGCGAGGGGCGGAGGGGCGCGCGGCCAGGGTGAGGCCCGCGGCGGGCGGCGCGGAGGAGGCGGTCACGACGTAAGTTACCCTCTCCGCGCGGGGGTCGCCAACGCAGGAGGATCCATGGACCGGCCTCACATCGGCATCGGCGGCCGGATGCAGGCCGGCAAGACCACCTGCGCCGAGTACCTGGCGTCGCGGCACGGCTACCTGCGCTGCGCGCTGGCCGATCCGATCAAGGACGTGGCGCGCGCCGAGTTCGGCTGGGACGGACGCAAGGACGCCCGCGGCCGGCGTCTGCTCCAGGAGCTCGGCACCGCGGGGCGGAACTACGACCCCGATCTCTGGCTGCGACGCTTCGACCAGCGCTGCGCCGCGGCCGGGCCGCAGCCCGTGGTGGTGGATGACCTGCGGCTGCGGCGTGAGGTGGAGCATCTGCGCTCGCGGGGATTTGTGACGCTGCGCGTCGTGCGCCCGGCGGGGCCCGGGCCCGGCGTGGATCCGGCGCTGCACGCGCACGAGACGGAGACCGAGCTCGAGGCGGTGCCCTTCGATCTGGTGATCGTGAACGACGGCACCGTCGCCGATCTGCTGCGGAAGCTGGAGGCGGCACTCGCCCCGTGGCTGGGCGGCGCGGCCGCCTCCGCCCACGCGCGCGGTCCGGCGGATTGACGATGCGCGCCGCCCGGATTGAAAACGCACGCCGCCGCGCCCTATCTTGCGCGCGGTTCGGGAGGGGTTCCCGGAGGATGCGCGTCTCCAAGAGCCGAGGTGCCGGCATGCGCCCCGCCCGCCTGTTCCCGCTCCTGGCCCTGGGCCTGGCGGCGCTCGCCGCCGGCTGCGCCACGGCGCCGCCGCCGCCGCCCCCTGCCCGTCCCGAGCTCCGCTACTACGTCAAGCCCGCCCGCGATCCCGCCCTTCTCGAGATCACGCTCGTCGTCGAGAAGATCGAGAGCGATTCGCTCGACTTCACGTTCCCGGTCTGGCTGCCGGGCGACTTTCGACCCCTCGAGCCGGGCAAGTGGGTCGAGGACGTGCGGGCCTACGACCGCTCGACGGTCGAGCTGGCGGTGCGCCGGCTGGGCGCCAACCGCTGGCGTGTCTTTCCGCGCCGCGCGCCGTACTTCCTCGTCTCCTACACGCTGCATCCCGTCCGCCCCGACGGGCTCAAGCGCTCGCTCATCTCCGAGCTGACGACGGCGGGGGGTTACTTCACCGGCGCGGTCGCCTTCGGCTACTTCAAGGGCCTCGAGAACTACCCGCTCTCGCTCACGTTCGAGTTGCCGCCCGCGACCCCCGTGGCCTGCTCGCTCGAGTCCACGGGTCCCGGGCGCTATGCCGCTCCCGGGGTCTTCGAGCTGTCGCAATCGGGGTGCGCCTACGGGATCCGGATGAAGACGATGCGGGTGGACGTGCGCGGGATTCCGCACCGCGTCGTGCTGGTGGCTCCCGAGGACTTCGCTCCGGACTCCCTGCTGCAGGTCGTCCGCGAGGTGGCCGAGGCCGAGCTCGCGCTCTTCCCGCGGCCGGCGTATCCCGAGTACACGTTCTTCCTGCACTTCGTGCCGTCCGACGCCTGGACGGGACTGGGCGGCTCTCCGCTCTACCACGGATCCGCCTACTACCTGCCCCAGATCCGCCCCGAGCGCATCCGGCCCTCGGGGATCCCGTTCCTGCTCGCGCATCAGCTCTTCCACTCCTGGAACCTCTGGACCTTCCCGCCGGCCGAGCTGGCCCGGCCCGCGCTCGACGCGCCGCCGTCCACCCGGGCGCTCTGGCTCGTCGAAGGCTTCGCCGAGCACTACGCGCGAGTGGCGCTGGCCCGGCGCGGAGTCCTGCCGCGCGAGGAGATCTACGACGAGATCGCCCGCAACGTCCGCGCGCTGGCCGCGCGCCCCGAGATCGAGACCGCGAATCTGGAGACCGCGGGCGCGGCGGCCGGGCGGCAGACCGAGCGCGCGTCCGTCGAGCCGCTGGCGCTCAAGGGCCCGCTCGCGGCCCTCTGGCTCGACGTCGAGCTGTGGCGCGTCTCGCGCGGCGCCTGGGGGGCCGACTCGCTCCTGCGCTATCTCGACGCGTCGGCGTCGGGAACGCTCCTCGCCGAACGCGGCGGCGCCTCGGCGGCCGCCCGCGCGGCTGCGCCCTCGGTCCCGCGCGCGATGCCCTACGACTCGATCGTGGGCTGGCTCGTGCAGACCGGCGGGGCCCCGGTGCGGTCGCTCTTCGCGACCGCGATCGCCGGAACGGGTCGCTTGCCGTACGCGCAGATCCTGGCCGGCGCCGGGCTCCAGCTCGCCCGGCGCGACGTCGAGGAGCTGGGTCTGGGGGCGAGCCTGGTGCCCGACGGCGAGGGTGGGCTGGTCTTCCGGGACATCGTGGCCGAGGGGCTCGGCGGGCGCATCGGCCTGCGCGAAGGCGACCGTCTGGTCGCGGTGAACGGGCAGCCGGTCACGCTCGACAACCTGCTCCCGATCCTGGCCGTGGTGGCCGACCTGCGGAGCCGCCTGCGCGACGGCGAGCCGTTCTCGATCGAGGTCGTGCGCGGCGGGCAGCACGCGAGCCTCAAGGGCTACCTGGAGCCGTGGACGCGCAGCGTCACGGGTATCGTCGAGAACGAGCGCGCCGCGCCCGCCGAGGCCGCGGCGCGCGAGGGCATCTTCTCCGGCGCCCGGGGCCAGGCGTCGGCGGCGGCGAGTGAGAAGGCGCACGCCTCGCCGTGAGGCCGGCGGCCTCCGCCTTTTCCGGCCGCTAGCGTGACGGGAGGGGGAGTGGAGCGGGGCGAGCGCGGTGGGGAGGGAAAGGGCGAGCGCGCGTTCACGGGCGCGCGCGTGTACACGCAGGATCCCACGCGCCCCTGGGCGGGCGGGCTGATCGTGCGCGACGGCCGCGTCTCCCGTCTCCTTGCCGAAGGTGAATCCCCCCCGTCCGGCGTCCCGACTCTCGACCTGAGCGGCAGGCTCGTGCTGCCGGGCTTCGTGGACGCGCACACCCACCTGACCCTCTACGCCCGCAACCTCGATCGCGTCGCCCTGGGTGGCGTGCCGACCCTCGAGGAGGCACTCGCGCGGGTGCGCGAGGCGGCCCAACGGACCGCCGATGCGGTCGCGGTTCCGGACGGAGGGGACTGGATCCTTGGGCAGGGCTGGGATCCCCACGCCTGGGGCGGCTTGCCGGACGGCGCGGACCTCGAGCGCGCGGCGCCCGGGCGCCGGATCGCGCTCGAGAGCCGCGACTGCCATGCCTGCTGGGCGAGCGCCGCGGCGCTGGCCGCGGCGGGGATCGGCGCCGGCACGCCCGACCCGGCCGGGGGGCGCATCGTGCGCGACGCCGCCGGGGAGCCGACCGGGATCCTGCTCGAGAAGGCGACCCGCCTCCTGACGGCCGTGCTTCCGCGCGGCGCCGAGGGCGAGAGCGCCCGGCTGGAGCGCGCCCTGGCCGAGGCCCTCTCGCTCGGGATCACGGGCGTCCACGTGCTGGACGCGGCCGAAGGCATGCAGAAGCTCGAGACCTGCGACCGCTCCCGCGGCCTGCCGCTGCGCGTGGTCTGCTACCTGGCCGAGAAGGACCTGGAGAGCGCCCTCGCCGACGGGCGCCGGAGCGGGGAGCAGAACGGCAGGGTGCGGCTCGGGGGGCTGAAGCTCTTCACGGACGGCGCGCTGGGGTCGCGGACCGCGCTCCTCTCGGAGCCATACGAGGGGACGAGCGACTTCGGCATCGCGATCCACGACGACGCCGAGCTTGCCGACCTGGCGCGCCGCGCCGCCGTCGGCGGACTGGCGGTGGCCATCCACGCCATCGGCGACCGCGCCAACACGCGCGCGCTGGATGCGCTGGAGACGGCGTCGGCCGCAACGCCCGCCGCCCGGCTGCCGCTCCCGCACCGGATCGAGCACGCGCAGCTCGTCTTTCCGGCGGACGCGGAGCGCTTCGGTCGGGCCGGGATCGTGGCCTCCGTCCAGCCCTGCCACATCCCGGGTGACTGGCGGCCGGCCGACCGGCACTGGGGCGACCGCTGCGCCTTCGCCTATCCCTTCCGGACGCTCCTGGCCGGAGGTGCGACGCTGGCGCTGGGGTCGGATGTTCCGGTCGAGGGCTGGAACCCGTTCCGGAACCTCTACGCCGCAGTCGCTCGCCGCGACTGGGACGGCCAGCCGTCCGGGGGCTGGCACCCGGCCGAGGCCCTGACGCTGCGCGAGGCGATCCTCGCCTGTACGGTGGGCTCGGCTGTCGCGAGCGGCGAGGCGGACCGGCGCGGCCGCCTCACGCCCGGGATGGACGCGGACTTCATCGCACTCTCGGGTGATCTCTTCGAGCTGTCTCCCGAGTCGTGGTTGGAGCTGGGGAGCGACCTGACCGTGGTCGGCGGCCAGGTCGTGCACGCGGCCGAGAGCCTCGACCCATCTTTCTGAGCCTCAGCTCCCGAGCGCCGTCTTTTCTGAGCCCTCACCTCCCGAGCGCCGCGGCGGCGCGGGCGTGCAGGGCCTCGGCCTCCCCGCGCGACCCCCCGAACGCGATCACTCCCAGCGAGCGGTGAGCCAGGTTGCCGGGGGAATAGGGCACGACGCCCGTTCCGCGCCCGGGGTCGAAGAGAAGGCCCCCCAGGGCGTCACACACGTCGGCGAACGACGCCGCCTGCGTCGAGACCCACCCCGAGCTGAAGGCGGCCACGCCCGGCTGTCCGCGGCCGGCGCTGTCTCGGTCCAGCCGGCGGCGCAGCTCGAGCGGGTAGCCGGCTCCGTTCACGCGGGGGTTCACGTCCGCCAGGAAGAGCCCGCGCGCTCCGGTCCTGGGATCGCGGAACTCGCCGAAGTCGAGGCCGAGCGGCCCCGCGTATCCCTCGGACTGGAGCGAGCGCGCGAGTCGGGTTCCCCAGTGCACCATCTGCGCGGCGGTGCGGGCGGTCGAGGGATAGATGTTCCCCGCGTGGACCAGGTGCTCGTCCAGTCGCTGGTCCGTGACCCCGAGACAGCGGACCGCGCCCGGCTCGCGCTCGACCTCCAGCATGACGTTGGGCGAGACGGTGAGATCCAGCAGGCTCTCCACGACGCACGCCTCGCAGTCCCAGCTCGCGCAGATCTCCTCCGCCGTGCGGCGGGCCGCCACGGGCTCCGCGTCGGTGACCAGGGTCCCGACACCTCCGCCACCCCGGGAGGCTTTCACGATGGCCCGGCCGGTGGCCGCCCCCTGGCGCCGGATCGCCCCCTCCAGCATGGTCGCCGCCGAGGCGTCTCTCGCCCCCGGCGGCTCGAGCGGCACGACCTCGCCCTCCGCCAGCGGCACGCCCAGCGCGTGCGCGCGGGCGCGCATGAGATCCTTGCGGTCGGCGCGCGCCGCGGTCTCGGGGTCTCCCCCGAGGACGCGCACCGGCGAGCCGAGCGCCTCCCCCAGGGAAGCCGCCAGCGCGGCCTCATGGGGCGTCGAGGCGAAGGGATCGAGGAGGGTCTCCGTGGGGTGCCCGAGGAGCCGCGCGATCCTGGCCATGAGCTCGGGGTTGCCGCGGATGGACGAGCTCAGGCACTCGGCCGGCGGTCCCCCCGGCCGCGGCCCCCAGACGACGCGTTCCGGGTCGGGGCCGATCTTCAGGCCTTCGAGGAAGGCCAGGTAGTCGGGATCCACCGGCCCGTTCAGACAGACCACGTCGTCGCGCCCGGCGAGGAGCAGCGCGCGCTCCGCCTGATTGGGGAGCTCGGGATAGTGCGGCACGTAGAGAAGGAGGTAGTCCCACGAGAGTACGTCGTGGACGAACACGCGGGGCGGCCCCGGTGCTCGCCCGCCCGCGCTAGGCACGGCTCCAGTCGGTCCCGTCGTACTCGGATCGCACGCGCGAGCGCGACACGCGGAACTTGCCGCTCGGCTCGAGCTCGATCTCGGGCACGATCGCGAGCACGCCGCGGACCCCGGGACCGAGGATCCGTCCGAGCGCCGCCTCCAGCGCGTTCAAGCGCTCGGCAGGGATACCGGACGCCGGCACGACGCGCAGCACGATGCGGTCTTCCGTCTCCTGCGTCAGCTGATACTGTCGCACCCAGGGTCCCAGCTCGGCCAGCAGTGACCCGGTGATCTCGTAGGGGTGGAGGAGGCGCCCGTCGGCGAGCGGGAAGTAGTCGATCATGCGTCCCTGGATCGCGCGCAGCGTGGCGTGCGGGCAGCCGCAGGCGCAGGGCTCCGGACCGCGCGTGACGAGGTCGCCGAGCCGGTAACGCAGGAAGGGCATCGCGAAGGAGTGCAGCGCGGTCGCGACGACCTCGCCCCGTTCGCCCTGCGCGACCGGCCGGTGGTCGCGCACGACCTCGACGATCAGACCGGCGTCGCAGACGTGGTAGTTGCCCGTCGGGGGGCACTCGCTCGCGATCAGGTTGAACTCGTGGCTGGCGTAGAAGTCCACGACCCGCGCTCCGAACCCCTCGGCGATCTGGGCACGCATGGAGGGCGTCAGCACCTCGCCGCCGGGCGTCACGAGCCGAGTCCGAAAGCCTCCGGCTCGCCCGCCGATCAGCGGGACGAGCCGCGAGATCACGCCGGGGAAACCGTTCAGGACGTGCGGCCGGAACTCCTGCAGGGTCCGGGCGATCCCCTCGAGCGGCTCGAGGCCCGAGACGCGCAGGCTCCGGTAGAGCCCGGCGCGGTAGAGCGCGCCGAGCAGGCGTTTCGTGTCGCGCGGGTCGCGGGGTCGCACGGCCGTGATCGTGGCGCACCGGTCGCGCATCCGCAGGCCGGCCTCGTGCATCGCGGCCACGCGCAGGGCGCCCAGCAGGCGGCGCTCGCGGACGGTTCGCCGGATGGTCAGCGGCCTGCCCGAGGAGCCGGACGTCGAGGTCGCGAGGAGTCGCTCGGGAGGAACCGCGGTCAGCTCTTCGGCGGCGCAGGCCTGGAGGTCGGACCTGGAGCTGACGGGGATGCTCGCCAGGTCACTCAGTTCGCGGACGTCGCCCGGCTCCAGCCCGTGGCGGTCGAACAGCCGCCGGTAGTAGGGGACCGAGCGGTAGGCGTGCTCGACCAGGCGGCGCAGACGGCGAGTCTGGAAGGCCAGAATCTCGTCACGAGAAGGGGCCGGCCGGCCCACCAGCCAGCGCAGGAGGAGCGCGCCGTCCCTGGCCCGTTGCGAGCTCACGGTCCGCCGCGCGCTCTCACAGGAGCTCGACGGCTCGCGCGCGGAGGTCCTCCGCCTCCTCTGGCGAGCGGCCGAACGCGACCAGGGCGGCCTTCCCGTGGGGCAGGTAACCCGTGACGTAGGGCACCACACCCGCGGGGCCTCCGGGCCGGAGGAACAGGGGGCTGCACGCGTGGCGGAGCTCCGCGAAGGAGCGGAGTGCTGTGGCATCGGTCCCGGACACGAAGGCGGCCAGCGGGGGATGCCCCGCGCGGCTCCGCGCACGGTTGAGACCCTCCAGCATGGCCAGCGGGTACACGGATGCATTCACCCGCGGGTTCACCTCCACGAAGAAGTGTCGCAGCCTTCCGCTGGCGGGGTCGCGGTACTCGCCGAAGTCGAATCCCGCGAGGCCGTCGAACCCTTCGCTCTGGAGCCAGCGCGACAACCGGGTCGCCGACTCGAGCATCGCCTCGAGCGTGCGCGCGGCCGAGGGGAACACGTTCCCACGGTGGGCCAGGCCCGGGTCCAGCCTCTGGTCCGTAACACCCACGCAACGGACTGGGCCCGGAGCCGGCGCGACGTGCATCATCACGTTCGGGGAGAGCGTAAGCTCCAGGAAGCTTTCCACGACGCAGGCCTCGTTCTCCCAGCTCTCGCAGATCTCCCGCGCGATCGGAGCGGCCTCGTCCGGTCCCGCGAGCCGCGTCATGGTCCCGAGCGCGCCGCGCGATCCCTTGACGATCGCCCGGCCGGTCGCCGCCGCCAGCCGGCGGATCGCGCGCTCCAGGACGGCCGTCACGGATGGTTCGCGGCGGGTCCGGCTTCCCAGGGAGACGATCTCCCCGTCGGCCACGGGCACCCCCATCGCCTCGGCGCGGGGGCGGACCAGGTGCTTGTGGTCGGCTCGCTCCACGACCTCGGGATCGCCTCCCCGCACCCTGACCGGAAGGCCGGCCGAGGCCGACAACGCGCGGGCGAGCGCGGCCTCGCGCCAGGTCGAGATGAAGGGGTGCAGCTCCACGGCGATGGCCGGCGCGACCAGCTCCCCGATCCTGGCCAGGCGCGCCGCGTCGGCTGCGAGGAGGGTGGTCAAGCGCGACCCCGAGGGAAGACGGGCCTCGGACGCTGTGACCACCCGTTCGGGGCCCGGACCGATCCCGAGCTCGGCGAGCAGCCCCAGGTAGGCGCGATCGACCGGCTCCAGCACGCAGACCACGTCGGTTCCATTGGCGAGCAGGAGCGCCCGCTCCTGCCGCGCGTTCAGCTCCGGATGGTCGCGGGCGGCGCGGGCCATGTACTCATGGGAGAAGATGTCGTGCACGAAGACCCGCGCCGCGCCGTCAGCGCGAAGGGAATCGAGCAGCCCCGTCGCCGGCAGGTGGGGGGCCGGGTCCTCAGACACGGTCCCAGTCGATCCGGTCGTAGGCCGAGCGGACGAGAGAGCGGGAGACGCGGAATTTCCCGTTTCGCTCGAGGTCGATCTCCGTCACGACGTCCACCGAGCACGAGACGGTCGGGCCAAGGACGCCCGCGAGAGTTTGCTCGAGAGCCGCCAGGCGCTCGGGGGGAAGCGGGCGGGAGGGGGCCACGCGCAGCACCACCCGGTCCTCGCGCTCCTGGGTGAGCTGATACTGGCGCACCCAGGGACCCAGTCCGTCGGTCAGCGCCCGCACCACCTCGTAGGGATGCACGAGCCTCCCGTCGGGGAGCGGAAAGTAGTCGATCATGCGTCCCTGGATGGCGCGCAGGACCGAGAAGGGCTGCCCGCAGGGGCAGCTGTCGGGCCCGCGCGTGACGAGGTCGCCGAGCCGGTAGCGCAGGAAGGGCATGCAGAAGGAGTGCAGGCCGCTGACCACCATCTCACCGCGCTCGCCGGGCGCCGCCGGACGGCCGTCGCGGATGACTTCCACGATCACGCCCATGTCGCAGGTGTGATAGCCCTCGCCCGCCTCGCATTCCCAGGCGATCAGGTTGAACTCGTGGCTGGTGTAGAGGTCCACGACGCGCGTCCGCAGGCCCTCGGCGATCTGTGCTCGCATGGACCGCGTGAGCACCTCGCCCGCGGTCGTCACGAGGCGCGGGCGCAGCCGCCGGGAGGGGTCGCCTCCCACGAGCTCCGCGACGCGGGAGATGGCTCCGGCGAGCCCGCTCACGACATGGGGGCGATAGGCCTCGAGGATCTGCGCGATCGCCTCGGGCGGCTGCCGGCAGTTGACCCGGATCTCGCGGAAGAGGCCCACCCGCCGCAGCGCGCGGAGCAGGCGCTTGCGCTCCAGCGGGTCGCTCGCCCGCAGCGACGTGACGATGGCACCGCGGTCCCGCGGCCGACGGCCGACGTCCAGTACGGCCGGGAGCCGCGCGGCGCCCTGCGCGCGGACCTCCCTGGCGCTCCGGCGGATCGTCAGCGGCTCTCCCGAGGACCCCGACGTCGTCTTGCAGACGAGCGCCTGGGGATTCAGGCCGCGGGCGACGAGCCGGTCGGGTGATGCCGCCTGCAGGTCGCCCCTTGACGTGATCGGGACGCGTGGAAGGTCGGCCAGACCGCGGATGTCCTCGGGCCGCAGCCCGTGACGGTCGAACAGGTCGCGGTAGAAGGGGACCCTCCGGTAGGCGTGCTCCACAAGAGCCCGCAGCCGGCGCGCCTGGAACTCGAGCATCTCGGCGCGGGAGGGGCGCAGACGCCGGCTGAGGCAGCGTGCGAGGAAGATCCCGTCCTCCGGACGCATGGGTCACCGCGCCGGTGCGCGCTGGACGGGGCTCGGCTGGAGGCTAACGCGGCACGCCCGCGGTCGAGGACATGAACCGGTCCGCCAGCTCCACCGGAGGGCCGCCCGCGCCCGTCTTGGACGACACGCGCTCCAAAAGCTTGATGCGGTCCTTGGGCTTCGGATGCGTGGCCTTGAGGGTGGCCAGGAACGGCTTGGACTCGTTGGCCTGGAGCTTCTGCACGAAGTGCAGCAGGCCCTGCGGATCGTAGCCCGCCTGCGCCGCGTACACCGTCCCCAGGCTGTCGGCCTCGAGCTCATCCTCCCGCGAGAGGCCCAGGAACAGGATGTTCGTCCCCAGGCCCACCACCGCGTCCAGCGCCGCCGCGTCGGTCTTGAGCGCGGCCTGGGCGACGTCGGCGCCCAGCTCGGTGCGGGCCCGCTTCTGGATCTCGTTCACGACGTGCTTCTCGTTCACGTGCCCGACCTCGTGGGCCAGGACGCCGGCGAGCTCCGCCTCGTCGTCCATCAGCGCCAGCGCCCCGCGGGTCACGAAGATGTAGCCGCCGGGGGCGGAGATAGCGTTCACCTGGTCGGTGTCCAGCACGCCGAAGCGGTAACGGATGTCGGGACGCGCGTCGGAGGCCGCCACCGCGAGCCCCACCAGGTTCAGGTACTCGGTCAGATCCGGATCGCGGTCCAGCTTGTAGTAGCCGGCCACCGTCGCCGCCACGCCGCGGCCGATGTCGATCTCCTCCTCGGTCCCGATAGGAAGGGCGCTCTGCACCTTGCCGGCGACCTTGGACGCCTTCTCGCCCGCGTCCAGGACCTTGTCGAGGATCTGCCCCTGGGCCCCCCGGGGAGTCAGCAGGAGCGTTGCAGCCACGAGCACAGGGAGGACCATCGAGAGCGGGCGTGTGGCTCCCGTAGCGAGCCAATGGGTTTTCTTGGCGAGCGCGGGAGCCCACCGCCCGCTCAACGGGTTTCCTTGGCCAGCGTGCGGATCCACCACCGGCATGCGGGAAAGCGTCCAGGTGCGCTTCATTGTGCCTCCTCCGTGCCGGCGTAGGGTCCCAGCCGGCCCGCGACCAGGAAGGCTTCGAGGTCCAGCGGGCTCACCTCGCGCTCCTCCAACCAGACCACCGCACTCGAGTCGGGCGTCACCGGCATCTTGCCGTCGGGCGTGTCGATCTCGTCCACCCCGCGCGCTCCGGCCGAGGCGGTCACGACCGGCTGGTCGGAGTCGGCGAAGGACGAGAGCCCCTTCTTGAGCAGCCCGCCGCCGAGCTTCGGCGCCTCCAGGCTGAATGCCGTGGAGGAGTTGAAGTCGGCCGGGCGCGGCTCGCGGTAGATCACCGCCGCGAGCTTCCCGTCGGAGGTCTTCAGTGCGCGCTTCTTGGCGGTCTCGTTGGGTGCGGAGCCCAGAGCCTGCAGGACCAGCGCGTCCTGGGCCTTGGCGCTCTTGGCGAGCGGGGTCGAGCCGACCTTGGTGACCAGGAAATAGTCCTTTCCGTTGCCAACCACGATCACGGTCTCCCCGAACGTGTTGCCGCTCACGGGCTGGATCTCGATCCGCTCGCGCGGCGCTTCCTGGGCCACGGCCACCTTGGCCGCGAGCTTCAAGTCCTTCTCCGCGCTCGCCCCGCCGGGCGGGGCGTTCAGGAAGGTCTCCAGATAGGCAGTCTTCTGCTTGGGCAGCGCCTGCTGCCGCGCGGCCAGCGTCGCCCCGAGGTCCTGGGCTGCGGCCTGCGGGGCGCCGGCGATGAGCAGCGCCAGCAGCGCGAATGGCGTGGAGGGGCGAAAGAACGATCGCATGCGGTCTCCTGCGTGGTGAGCGGGTTCAGCTCTCCTGGGGCGAGCGGGCGTGGGCGAAGCCGAAGAAGCGGCGGATCCTCTCCAGGATCTGGCGCGAGGTCTCGGCCTGCACGGCCGCCAGCGACTTGTCCAGCGCCTCGCGCTTGGCTAAGAGCTCTACCTGGCGCCGCGCGACGATATCGCTCATTGCCGCGGCCAGGTCAGGGTTACTCACAACGGTAGACTTGAAACTCTCCCGGTCGATCACGAGCAGTCGCACGGGTGTCGCGGCCTTGACGGTCGAAGCTCTTTGCTCGCCGGTCAGCAGCGCCATCTCGCCGAAGGGGGCCGGCGGGTGCAGGCGCGCGACCTCCTGCTCGCGGCCGTCCTTCGAGACGGAGACGATGACCTCGCCCTCGTCGAGCAGGAAGAACGAGTCGCCCTCGTCGCCTTGCCGGATGATCGTCTCGTTCGTGTAATAGCCGTGAAGCTTCGTGCGCTTGGCGAGCGTCTCCAGTTCCTCGGGCGAGAGCGGCTGCAGGAACTCCACCTGCCGCAGGCGGTCCAGGACCCGCTCGGAGGGCGGCAGCTTCTCCTCTTCTCCGATTTCGTGCTGATACTCGTGTTGGTACTCGATCTGGATCGGGTACGGGATCTGGATGCCCTCCCGCCGAAAGGCGTACCACAGCACGCTGCGATAGGCTTCCTCGATGTCGAGCACGGCACTGAAGTCATCGATCCAGAACTTCACTTGGTAAGTGACCGAGTAGGCGTCGAAGGACTTGAGCCGCACCAGCGGCGCCGGGCTCCGGAGGACCTCGAGAACCTGGGTGCAAGCCTCGAGCAACACCCGCTTCACCTCAGCCGGCGAGTGGCGATAGTCGACTCCCACCTCGACCAGCCGGCCGCTCACCCGAGAGGGAGAGCTGTAATTGATGAACGATTCCTTCGAGATCATGCTGTTCGGCACGGTCACCAGGTCGTTGTTGCGGGTGCGGAACTGGGTGGCGCGCCAGCTCACGTCGTGGACCACGCCCTCGAACTGACCGAAGGAGATCCAATCGCCCACCTTGAACGGGCGCTCCATCTGGAGCGCCAGCCCCGCGAACACGTTCCCCAGCGTGTCCTGCAGCGCGAGGCCGATCACGATCGAGAGCACGCCCGCGGTCGTGAAGAGGCCCGTGATGTCGAGGTCCGTCTCGTAGTAGACGATGAGCATCACCGAGAGCA
>DATBJW010000093.1:0-3755 GCA_036556205.1 Gemmatimonadota bacterium | reverse complement strand
GATCCCCGTCTCATTGCCCGGCGTCGAGGGGCCCGCCCGGCCGGATCAGCTCTCCCAGCTCCCCGCGGTCGAGGACCAGGTCGGTCGGGCCCAGGGCGTAGGGTGCTATCTCGTAGGGATCGAAGTGGAAAGCGAGCCCGGAGTCGGCGACCGCGAAGTTGTCGTTCAAGGAGAAGACGCCGTCCTCGAACCAGAACCCCGCGTCGGTCAAACTCTGCCCGTCGGGCACGTCGCGGATCGCGCGGAAGCGGTGCTCGGCGATCGCGTTCAGCGGTGGTCCATATCCGGGCGTCAGCAGATCCTCGAGCACGAGCCTGCGGCCACTCGCGGGGTCGAAGCTCGCCAGGCGCGCCGAGGTGTTGGGGTGCGCTCCGCCGGTGTACCAGAACACGGTCTCCTCGAGGCTCAGGACCTCCGCGTCCTGGTGGATGACCCTAACCTTCCGCTCCAGGAACCAGCCGGCGGAGGGGGCCCCCTCGGGCAGGCTGAGCCGGGCCTCCGCGTTCCTGGCCAGGAACTCCTCGGCGAGACCCTCCGGCGAGGCCGCCCGCGTGCCGTCGTCGAGCGGCTCCAGGAGCAGCGCCGCGATCGAGTCGTTCAGCGCCTTCCGGACCTCGTCGCCGGGCGCGGTCGTGATCTCGGGATACTCGAGCGAGACCCTCCCGCAGGAGTCGCCCGCCTCGGGACAATCGGGCTCGAAGCGCTCGAGCGTTCGGGTCTCGTAGGTGAGAGCCGGCCCCTGGCCACGGGAGATCGAGCGCGCGGCGTGCGGCGGGGGGCCTGTCCCGCCGCAGGCCAGCTGGGCGACCGCCGCCGCGACGGCGCCGGCCAGCCCCAGGCGCGCGGTTCGCGAAACAAGCAGGCCGAGGCTCACGCTCGGCTCCCGTTCATCTCGTCGGCGGAGGTGAGGTGCACCTCCAGAAGAGGGTCGGGAGATCCACGGCTCAGCGCGGCCAGAGCCAGCCGAACGTCCCCGCCGTCAGCAGGCCGTAGACCACGCCGTCGAGCGCGCTCCTGAAGACGTTGCCCCAGGGCCTGGAGTACCAGATGCCGGCCGGGATCACCGCCCCCGAATAGGCCAGGATGGCGGCCGTCCCCACCACGCGGAAGACCTGCAGGTACTCGGTGCCGGGCGGCAGGGTGTGGGCGGCCAGGTAGGCCACGAAGATCGAGACGACCACCACGTGCAGGAACCAGGTCACGAGCTTCTTCCCCATCCCGACGTCGCCCGGCTTCGCGAGCGTGAGGAAGCCAACGGGTCCTTCCTGCATCCGCTTCAGGAACGCCGGGTCCTTCCTTTCGCCGGGATCGCTGGCACACGGGAACACGTACTCGCCCGGCAGCGCTCCCTGTCGGCGAAGCGCATCGGCCAGCGCCGGCTCATCGGGCAGCTTCCGGTAGTCCTGGCGGTGGAACGGGAGCACCATCCACATGAGCGCGCTGGCCAAGAACACGAGCACGCTCGCGAGCAGGATGGGCGCCCAGAGCTCGGAGAGCGAAACCATGGGCAACACCTCCTCTTGAAGGCCCGACGTCACGACGTGCGTCAATGTCGGAGACACGCCGCCCACCGCGCCAGGCCTTCGGGCCCGCCGCGCGACGAAATTCCCCCGCGAGATTCCGGTGGAACGCCGGGGGCCGCGGGCTATCTTCCCGCCATGATCCGACCGACGCTGCCGCCGCGCGACGAGATGCTGGCCGCCTCCCTCGCGAAGGATGCCTCCTACGACGGCGTGTTCGTCACCGCCGTCGTCACGACGGGCATCTTCTGCCGGCCGACCTGTCCCGCCCGCAAGCCGAAACCCGAGAACATGGAGTTCTACGCCTCGGCGCGCGACGCGTTGCTGGCGGGGTACCGGCCCTGCAGCCGCTGCCGCCCGATGGAGCCCGCCGGGACGTCGCCGGGGTGGCTCTCCTCGCTGCTGCGCGCGCTCGAGGCGGATCCCGCCCGCCGGTGGCGCGACGCGGATCTCCGGCGACTGAGGCTGAACCCCGACCGCGTGCGGCGCTGGTTCCAGGCCCACCACGGGATGACCTTCCACGCCTACAACCGGGCCCGCCGTCTGGGTCTCGCGATGGGACGCATCCGGGGAGGGGCCGGTGTCGCCTCGGCGGCCTATGACCACGGCTACGAATCGCTGAGCGGCTTCAACGAGGCCTTCCAGCGGCTGCTCGGCTCCTCACCCAGGCGGAGTCGCGGGAAGCTCCCGGTCGTGGTCGAGCGCATCCTGACGCCGCTCGGTCCGATGCTGGCCGGCGCCACGGACGGCGGGCTCTGTCTGCTGGAGTTCGCCGAGCGTCGGATGCTCGAGACGCAGCTCAAACGGCTCCGCGCCGGCCTGAACGCGACCTTCGTACCGGGCACGAACGCGATCCTCGCGCAAGCCGGCCGGGAGATCGAGGAATACTTCACGGACGAGCGGCGGGACTTCTCGGTGCCGCTGCTCACCCCGGGAACGGAGTTCCAGTCGCGGGTCTGGGAGCGGCTGCGGCGGGTGCCCTACGGCACGACGGCCACCTACACGGAGATCGCGCGCGACGTCGGCCACCCCGACGCCGTACGGGCGGTGGCCCGCGCCAACGGCGACAACCGGATCGCGATCGTGATCCCCTGCCATCGGGTGATCGGCAGCGAAGGGCAGCTCACGGGGTACGGCGGCGGTCTGTGGCGAAAGCGCCGGCTGCTGGAGCACGAAGGCGCGTTCGCGCAGGGCACGCTCGCCGTCTGAAGGCGGGCGACCTACTCCTCGATCGCTCCCCCCAGCGACCGCAGGTGCTTGCGGAACGTCATGGAAGGATCCCGCGACCGGGCCGCCAGGTACTCGGCGAAGCGCAGCTGCTCGCGCAGCGTGCGGCCGGACGCGACGGCCTCGGCCTGAGCCCTCTCTCTCTCGTAGATGTCTCCGGCCGCCGAGAGGATCGCCGCAGCGCCGTCCAGCGCCACGAAGACCACGCCGTCGTCGTCCGCGAGCACGCAGTCGGCCCGGCTCACCTCGACGTCTCCGACACGCGCCGATCGCAGAGCCTGGTCCTGGCGCGGATCGAGGCGTTGCGGCCCCATGGGGTACGTCCCGTAGCTCCAGACCGGAAAGCCGATCTCCAGAAGCTCGGGCGTGTCCCGGTGCAGGCCCCAGACCACGATCCCGGCCAGTCCAATGGCTCTCGCCTCGAGGATGGTCAGGTCCCCGATGCAGGCCTCGTCGGTCCGCCCGCCGTTGTCGATCACGAGCGCGTCGCCCGGCTCGGCCGCGGCCATCGCCTCGAGGAAGGCGTCCACGCTGCCGTAGTGTCGAGCCGGAAGGACGCGCCCGGCCAGCCGCATCCCCGCCGCCAGCGGGCGAACACCCGGCGGCGCCAGCCGGGCGGGGACGCGGAGCTTCAGGCAGGCGTCGCAGACGAGCGGCGTGGAGAGAGTCGAGAAGGCCCGATTCAGCTGCGCGTTCGTCATGGCCGTCGGCGCGTCGGGAGCGCGAGTGCCAGCACGAAGAGCACCTCGACCGCGGCCAGCGTCATGAGCGGCGGCGGGATGCGGTAGAAGGCGAAGAGGCCGACCAGGACCGCCAGCCCGAGCACGCTCACCACGTTGAGACCTCGGACCACCCCCCCCGCCGCGTCGTCCCTGGCGGCGGCGACCAGGTTTCCGACACCCAGCCAGAAGAGCGTGACGCCCATCGTGAGGGCCAGGCTCTGCTGGATGTCGTACAGGGAGGGCGCCGCGCCCAGCCCCAATGGGAAGCGGTACGCCCGCAGCTCGG
>DATBJW010000092.1:0-39873 GCA_036556205.1 Gemmatimonadota bacterium | reverse complement strand
AAGAGTCGGGATATGCCGAAGGCGCCAAACAGGCCGAGGGCGGAGCCGACGAGCGCGAGCTTCGCTCCGGAACCGAGCACGAGACGGGTGATGTCTCCGGCTCGGGCTCCCAGGGCGAGGCGGATGCCGAATTCGCCGGTGCGCTGGGCCATGGTGCGGGCGATGACGCCGTAGACGCCCAGCGACGCCAGACCGAGCCCGAGCACGGCCAACGCGGAAAGGACGCTGCCGAGCACGCCCTCCTGGTAGTTGGCCCGGGCGATGGCCTTTTCGGCGGGTTGCAGCTTGCGCACCGGTAGGTCCGGGTCGAGCGACATCATGGTGCCGCGAATGCTGTCAACGAGGGTGGACGGCGCGATACCGGCGGTGCGAACGGCGATCTCGCTGGAGCGCCGGGGTTCCTGGGCCATCGGCTGGTAGAGCTGGTAGGGGATCGTGGCCCGACCGGGGGACACCGATTCGACGTCGCCGACCACGCCCACGATCTCTCCCCATTCGACGGTCTTGCCGCCGGCCTGACCGAGGCGACGACCGATCGGGCTCTCGCCACCAAAGAGACCACGGGCCATGGCCTGGTTGATGATGAAGACCTTGGGAGACGTGCGAGTGTCGTCTGCGTTGAAGGTGCGCCCGTTTAGCACGCGGGTGCCGACGGTTTCGAAACAGTGGGGGCTGACGCCGTTGATGAGGGCGGCGGGCTCATGGCCGGGTTCGGGAATCTCGCGACCTGCGACCAGATATTTGCGGGGCTCGGCCAGGCCGAAGAAGGGCATCGAGTAGGAGACGCTGGCGGACGCGACGCCAGGCAACGCTTCGAGACGTTCCAGGGCAAGGCGCTGCAAGTCCGTGATCTCCTTGTCGCCTCGGTACGTGGTGGGCGGGAGAAGCATGCTGCCGGTGACGAGGCGGTCGGATTCCCAACCGTGTCGACGGTTGTTCAATTCGTGGAATCCGCGCGCGAACAGCGCGGCGCCCGCGAGCAAGACCATGGCGAGGGCGAATTGGCCGACGATGAGGACCTGGCGGAAGCGTTGATGGCCGCGATCTCCGGTGGTGCCGCGCGAACCGCTCTTGAGAGTGCTGTTCAGATCGAGCCGGTGGGCGAAGAGCGCCGGGGCCACACCGAAGGCGAGGGCCGTGAAGAGACAGGCGCCGACCGCCCAGCTGAGAACGCGCCAGTCGAGAGTGAGAACGACGCCCACACCATTGTCCCCTGCGCTGGCAACAGCGAACCAGTCGAAGGTCCAAAGGGCGACGAAAATGGCGCAGATGCCGCCGGCGAAGGCCAGCAGGAGGGACTCGACGATCAAGGGCCGCAACACCTGAAAGCGAGAGGCGCCGAGGGCCGAGCGCATGGCGAACTCGCGAGCGCGGGCCATCGTGCGGGCGAGAAGGAGGTTCGCGAGGTTGGAGCAGGCGATGAGCAGCACGAAGCCGGAGAGACCGACCAGCATGGCGATGATGGCCTGGCCATCCTTCGGGAGGAACGAGTCCTCGATCGGAATCGTGCGCCAGGTGCTTCCGGCGTTGGCGGCCGGGAAGTCGGCAGCCAGGTGGCGACCGAAGTCGGCGATGAACGCCGCGGCCTGCGTCTGGGTAAGCGTTGCGGAGCGACGCCCCACGAGGCGGAGCCAGGTGGAGCTGCGGTCGCGGGCTTCCCTTTCGTCGAGCGCAAGCGGCCGGTACAGGTCGACCCCATCCAGATGGCGCCAGTCGCTGAAGTTGGCGGGCAGCACGCCGACGATCTCGTGGGGTTCGGCGTCGACGCGAACCATGCGGCCGATGATGTGGGCGTCACCCCCGAAGCGATTCTGCCAGTAGCGGTGACTCAGGATGAGGACGCGGTGGTTGCCCAGGATCTCTTCGTCGGGACGGAAACCGCGGCCAAGTCGAGGTTCGGTGCCGAGGGTCGAGAAAAGGTTCGCGGAGATGCGCGCGCCGTCGGCTTTCTCCGCCGGCTTGCCGGGTTCGGAGACGTTCATGTCCAGATCGGCGTAGGCGGCTATTTCACCGTAGCCGTTCATCTCTGACTTCAGATCGAGGTAGTCGGCCGGCGAGATAGCGCCCCGAGGATTCTGGGCAGTGGCGCGATAGATGCGGTCCAGTCGATCGCTGCCGGGATAGGGCGGTGGACGCAGCGTGTATCCATCGAGAATGCTGAACATCGAGGTGTTGGCACCGGCGCCGAGTCCGAGCGTGATGATGGCAATGAGGGTGAAACCCGGGGAGCGGCGCAGCGACTTGATGGCGAGGCGGAGGTCGGACAGGATGCCGCTCACGGGACGACCTCCATCATGGCATTCTTCTCCGCCGGTTCATGGCATTCATCTCCACCCGCGGGTAAGCAGATATCGCGCCAGGCTCGGCCGCTGGCCACATCGCGCTGCATGGCAAGGCGTTGTGCCCAGGCCTGGGCCTTCCATGACACCGACTGCCTGTCCGCTCCTGGCAACCAGGGTCCCAGAATCGGGACGGGAGCGCGTTGCGAATCCATGTCCGAGAAATCAGACTGAGTACTGAATCCGCCCGGAGCTCCCGGCCGGGCTCACCGATCCTCTAGCAGGCGCCGAATCGACATGATCCACCGGCTTCGATCCCTGAGACTGGTCATCTTCGGCGGCCTGCTGTTCGGGACGGTTGCTGCCCGTCTGGACGGCTGTGGGGAGCAGAAGCTGCAGGATCTCAGCGGACGCGAGATGTTTCTCCGTTATTGCTCTCCTTGCCACGGCGAAGAGGCGAAAGGAAACGGTCCGGTCGCGATGTTCATGCGCCCGCAGCCGCCCGACCTCACGAAGCTCGCCGCCGAGGGAAAGTTCGAGGAGGAGCACGTCGCGGAGGTGATCGACGGCCGCCGCATGCCCCAGGCACACGGAACCCGTCAGATGCCCGTGTGGGGGGCGGTCTTCGAGGAGCAGCTTCGGAGCCAGGAGCGCCCCCACCCGCCGTTCGAGGCCTATCTTCGCACGATCACGCTCGTGGACTATCTGCGGTCGATCCAGGAACCCAACCCCGGCCCGAACTGACCCTTCCGCGCCAGTCACGCCTGCCGCGGAGCCGGCGCCAGCAGTCTCGCCGGCAGCGTGACGACCGCGCGCAGCAATCCCAGCACGCCGTCCACCGCGATCCCCACGATGCGGAAGGGGAGCAGGATCAGCCACACGAACGGGTAGACCACGAGCGCGAGCAGCGCGAGCGGCCAGCAGAGGACGAGCAGCAGGAACCAGAGGAGCAGGCTGATCATCTAGGGCGGCACCACCGGGGTTGAGGGGTTCCTATTTCCTACGCGGCCGGCCGGCCGCAGGTTTCACGGGGAGGAGCCCTTGTTCCTGGACGCCCGCAAGCTGCCGCCCGGCACCCAAATCGAGACCGACGTCTGCGTCGTCGGCGCCGGCGCTGCCGGCATCACGCTCGCTCTGGAGTTCGCCGACGGGCCGTTTCGCGTCTGCCTGGTGGAGAGCGGTGGGCTGGGATTCGAGAAGTCCACGCAGGATCTCTACCGGGGAGACAGCGTAGGGCTCCCCTATTTCGCCCTGCGGCAGGCCCGAATGGCGGGCTTCGGCGGGTCCACGGGCGTGTGGGCCGGCTGGTGCCGCCCGCTCGACGGCATCGACCTCGAGGCCCGGGACTGGGTCCCGCACAGCGGGTGGCCCTTCGACAGTGCGCACCTGGACCCCTTCTACGCGCGTGCGCATCCGCTCTGCCAGCTCGGGCCCTACGTCTACGCGCCCGAGGCCTGGGAGACGGAGCGAGCCCGCCGCCTGCCGCTCGAGACTCCTCAACTCACGACCAGCGTCTTCCAGATAAGCCCGCCCACACGCTTCGGCGACCTCTATCGCCACCGGATCGAACGCTCAAACAACATCCAGACTCTGCTGCATGCGAACGTGCTCGAGCTGGAAGCCACCGACTTCAGGGCGGGCGTGACCCGGGTCCGGGCGGCGACCCTCGACGGCAAGACGTTTTCGATCGCCGCCAAGCTCTTCATCCTGGCCGCGGGCGGGCTCGAGAACCCGCGCCTCCTTCTGCTCTCGGACGGCGGGGGCCGCACGGCCCTCGGCAACGAGCACGGGCTGGTAGGTCGCTTCTTCGGCGAGCACCCCTACATCGACTCGGGATCGTTCATCCTGTCCGATCCCCGGCTTCAGCTCGGTTTCTACTACCCCCGCCGCATCGGGGGAACGGACGCGACCCGCGTCCGGGGCGTCTTCTCCCTGGCCGAAGCCACGCTGCGTCGAGAGAAGCTCGTGAACTGCTCGATCCTCTTCCGGCCGAAGCACGAGTCGCACGCGGCCTATCGGGCTCCAGGCGTCGAGGCCCTGAGACAGCTCTGGGAGATCTGGCGGAGCAAGGACGTGCCGACCGGGTTGGCGCGTCTCGTCCGGGGCATGCTGAGCGACATCGACAAGGTGGCGGTGTCGGCCTACCGCAGGGCGTTCGTCGGCGACGACGAGCCGGTGGACCACGTGCGGGTCAGGACGTGCGTCGAGTCCGTGCCGAACCCCGAGAGCCGGGTGACCCTGACGGGAGAGAGAGACCGGTTGGGCCGGCGAGCCATCCGGCTCGATTGGAAGCTCGACGGGCTCGAGATGAAGAGCATACGGCGCGCGCACGAGCTTCTGGACGCCGGTCTTCGCGGGGCGGGACTGGGACGGCTCGAGGTGAACCTCGAGCCCGGTGCCTCGGGCTGGCCTCCCTCGATGGTCGCGGGCCGGCACCACATGGGGACCACACGCATGCACCGCGATCCGCGGCAGGGTGTCGTGGACGAGCACGGGCGCGTGCATGGCCTTTCCAACCTCTTCGTCACGGGCAGCTCGGTTTTTCCCAGCACCGGCTACGTGAATCCGACCCTCACGATCGTTGCGCTCGCGCTCCGGTTGGCCGATCACGTGAAGCGCGTGATGGCTTCCCTGCCGGAGGCTGTCGAGATCGGTTCAGCGCCGCAGAGCCGCGGCCGCTAGAGCGACGAACCCCGCGATCAGGAGCGCCCCGCCCAGCGGGGTCACCGCGCCGAGCCAGCGCGGACCGCCCAACGCCATGGCGCCCAGCGTACCGGAAAAGACGATGCTTCCCGTGGCCAGGCAGGCCGCGGACAGGGTCCAGAGCCGCTCGGGGCCGCGAGCCGAACCCAGTCCGGCGCAGATGACGCCCAGGGCGCCATACATTAGATAGCGCACTCCCGTCTCCCAGAGGGCAAGCGCCTCCGGGGTCAGCCGTGCCGCCAGCGCATGGGCGCCGAAGGCACCCGCGGTCACGGCCAGGGCCGCGAGCAACGCTCCCGTCGAGATCCACCTTCCGTTCAAGCCGCGTCCTCCGTCCAGTTGTGATTCCGGCCGCGTCAGTCGCTCAACTCCAGTCGGATCGCCGGCGGCTGCGCCCGACTTCCCGTGATGAAACAATCGCGAGCCTCGGCCGCGAAGGGGATCACATCGAGCCCCATCGTGCGCCCACCGCGCGCCACCGAGCTCGCGAGACGCTTCAGGGCCTTCTCCGCCTGCCGCCGCGCGCCCGGCGTCTTCCCGCGATGGCGGTTCAAGCTCGCGACCGCGACGTGCAGGATGCCGTGCACGAAGGACGCGGCCTCGCCCCTGCGCCCCGCCGCGTGCCACAGGGCCTCGAGCACCTCGTGGCTCTCCCACCAGTAGGCCTGATTATAAAGGTCGACGGCGTAGAGCCACGGCTCGAGCCTTCGCCACTCGTCGAGCCGCCAGGGGGGCAGAGCCTCAGGCTTCAGGCCCCAGCTGTGGCCCTCGGGATCCACGCGGGGGTGCGGATTGAGCCCGGGGACGAAGCGATACGGAGGAAGGGGGAGCGTCGAGTAGCGCGGGATGGTCGGGTCGGGGGGGCTCGGTTCCGATAGCGACATGGGAACACAAGCTCGACCTGCTACGTCTCCTCCGCTAGAATCACGCGTCCCGGTTCCCCATGACCAGCCGCCCCGATCTCCGCATCCCCCCGCGCGCCGCCCAGGCCCCGCCCGGGGCGCCTCCCCCTCCGCGCTCGTTGCTCCAGATGGCGGCGCCGCTGGTCGTCTCCTTCGTCATGCGGTCGGCCTTCACCTTCGTGGACACCGCCTACGCCGCCACGATCGGAGACGCGGCCATCGCGGCCATCGGGCTCACCGCACCCTTCGAGTTCCTGATGATCGCCGTATGGGTCGGCCTCTCCACCGGCCTCACCTCGGGGCTCTCCCGGGCGATGGGCTCCCACGAGGGCCGCAAGATCGAGCAGTACCTGCGCTGCACGTGGGCCCTGGCCATCGGGGCCTCGATCGTCTTTCTGCTGCTCGGGGCGGGCATCTGGCTCGTGGCCCCAAGGCTCCACCTCGAGCCGGACGTGCGCAGCTCCTTTCGGACCTTCGGCTCGGTGCTGATCGCGGGATCGGCCCTCACGACCTTCTGGTCGGTGATCCCGGACTCGCTGGTCAAAGCGCACCACGACACCCGCGCGACCATGTGGGCGGGCATCTGGTCCAACCTGATCAACGTCGGCCTGAACACGCTCTTCCTGTTCGTGTTTCACTGGGGTGTGTTCGGCATCGCCCTCTCGACCGTGGTCGGGCGGATCGGCGGGCTCGTCTACGCGCTGATCCAGGCCGAGCGCCACGAGAAGCGCCGCCAGATGATCGGCGCCGACACGGCGCCCGGGGTGGACCCGACCCCGTACCGCACCCTGCTCGGCCTGGCCGTGCCCTCGTCCCTCGCCTTCGCGTTGACGGCCGGAGAGACGGCTCTGGTGAATTGGCTCCTCTCCGAACAGCAGCACGCCACCGAGGCACTCGCCGCGTACTCGATCTACTATCGCGTGGGGATGTTCGCGCTGACCCCCGTGATCGCGACCGCCATCGCCATGCTGCCCTATGCCGCGCGCCGCTTCGGCGAGGGTGACGTCGAGGGAGTGAGGCGCGGGCTGCGCCAGGCCACGGTGGCGGTGGTCATCTACTGCGTCGCGCTGGTGGGGCCCGCGATGCTGCTCTTCGCCCCCCAGCTCGCGGATTGGCTGGCCGAGGCCGAGATCACCCGCACCTACACGGAGTGGGCGCTGCGCCTGATCCCGCTGGCCTGCCTGGTCGGGGCGCCCTTCCTGCTCTGCCGCCCGGTGTTCGAGGCCATGAACCGCGGCACCCCGGGGCTCGCGATCGCGATCTTCCGCTACGTCTGCCTCACCGTTCCCTTCGCCTGGTCCGGGATGCGGATCGCGGCCTCGCTCGGGCAGCCCTCGCTCTACGGGCTCCTGGCCGGGCTTCTGGCCGCGGCGGCGATCGCCTCGGCCGTCTTCGCCCTCTGGCTGCGGGCCGCGCTGCCGAGGCCCTCCTCCGGAGCAGCGACCGCCGGCTGAGGTCTGAAAACGACCCTCCCGCTCTCTTCTTTTCGTACGCTCCACCGCCGGATTCCGGTCAGTCACGGACCCTTCCGGCGGAGATACGCCCTCACGCACAGGGAGACGCGCCCTCACGCCAACTCCGCGATCCGGATGGGCCTGTTTCCTGCACTGATCGCAGGCGGTGGCGGCCCGCTTACCGGGCCGGAGGCGAGGGATCGAAGCGAGGGTCAACGTGGACTTGCTGAGCCTGGACGGCGGAGAGCATGACACTCGAGCTGCGTGGCGATGATCTCGTACTCCTGGACCTTCCTGCCGGCTTCACGCTGCCGGAGAAGTTTCCCGTACGGTGGTGCACGGAGATCCAGGCCTTCGCCGTGCCGCGGCGGCACGGCTGCATTCCGGCCCTGATGCGCCTGCTTCGCGAGCAGGGGCTCGTGGACGAAGCCGAGGCGCAGATGGCGCTGGGGCGCCGCGCGACGCGACCGGTGGCGATGCGGTTCAAGTCCAACGGGAACGGCCGCGGATGAGTCGGCCGACCCGGAACGAGCCTCGATCCGGCCACGGGTCGTACGCGGCTCCTGCCGCCGGACGATCCTGCCGGCCAACGGTTGCCTTAGACTGACATCCATGCGCTACGCCGTCTTCGCTTTCGCGCTCGCCGCCGGGTTGGCCTGGGTCAGCCGACGCCGAGACGAGCCGATCGTACGGATCCTCCCGCGCACTCCGTTCCCGCCCTACGACTGGTTCGCCCACGAGCAGCCCCCCGAGGAGGCGTACCCTCCTCGCCGCGGGGCGGATTCCGCGATTCCCAACTAGCTAGCCCGGTCGCACCCTCCCGGCGTTGAACCCCGGGCGGTGGGGGCCTAGGTTGGCCTCCGATGCCCAGCCCGCTGCGCCTCCAGGCCGTCACTCTGCCGGTCTCCGATCTCGGCGTGGCCGATCCCTTCTATCGTTGGACGTTTCGGCTCGAGCCCGCCCCCGAGGCGAGCCCCGCGGCGACGCTCGCGCTGGCCTGGGGAAGGGAGGACCGCGTTCTGCTGGTGGGTCCGGAAACCGGCGACGCGGCGAGCGTGACGCTGCGGATGCCGTCCATGACGCCCGAGGAGGCGCTGGCCTGGTGCGCCGAGCGCGACCTCGAGCCATCGGCCGCGGCCGGCCCCCGGGCCGATGTCGATCTCGCCGCGGAGCGGCTCCCGGGGGTCGCGATCCAGGTCGTCGAGGACCCGCGTCTTCTGAATGTCTTCCGCCTCACGGTGCGCGGCTGGGGAAGCGCGCACGTCGAGCTCGCCTTCCCGATCCCGGGAGTGGTCCTCGCGCGCCGCGGGCAGGCGGGGCCGTTCCTCTGGCGCGTCGAGGACTGGCAGGGGCTCGAGACGCCGGGGCTCCTGGGCGTGACGTTGGCCGGCCCCGACCTGGAGGCGGGCCGGGCCTTCTGGCAGCGCATCGGGGCGCGGCCGCTGGACGAGACCGCCGACCCCGCCGGCCCGCTGCGGGTGGGCGACCACCAGGTCGTGCTCGCGGAGCGCGAGCCCGCCGGCTTGCGCGGAGTGGCGCTCCTCGTCCCCGAGGCCAAGCTGGGCGAGGTGGCGCGCACGCTCTCGCATCTCAAGGTGGAGTTCAAGCAGGCGGGCAATCGCGTGCTGGCGCGCGACCCGGACGGGCGCGTAGTCTTCGTGCAAGGCGTGCGCGCGGCTTGAGAGGAGGGGCGATGCGGAGCGGATGGCTCGTGCTGGCAGCCTGCGCGGCGCTGGTCGCGGCGATGGCCGCGCCGCAGTCCCTTCAGATCCCCGCTCCCCGCGGCTACGTCAACGACTTCGCGGACGTCGTCCCGGCCGCGGCCGAGGAGCGCATCCAGCGCCTCGTGGACGAGGTGCGCGCCAAGTCCGGCGGCGAGATCGTGGTCGTGACGCTGCCCGACGTCGGGCAGCGCGACGTCGCGGACGTGGCCCGCGAGATCGGGCGGCAGTGGAAAGTGGGCAGGGCGGGGAAGCCCGGCGACCCGGCGCGCAACACCGGGGTCATCATCCTGATCGTCCCCAAGGAGACGAGCTCCGACGGCCGGGGCCATTTCCGCATCGAGACCGGCACCGGCGCCGAAGGGTTCCTGCCGGACGGGGTCACGGGCGCCATCCAGGACGAGGCGCTGCCCCTCCTGCGCGAGCGCGACTACGGCGGGGCGCTCGAGCTCACGGCGCGCCGCGTGGCCGAGCGCTTTGCCGGCGAGTTCGGCTTCCAGCTCGAGGAGCCTGAGCCGCCCGCCGCGCGCCCGCCGGTCTCCGCGCCGATGCCGCCGAGCCTCTCGATCAACGCGGCCTTCTTCTTCCTGGTTCTTCTCGTCATCATTCTGCTTTTCATGTTCGCCGCGGCGCGGCGCGTGCGAGGCGGTCGCAGGGGCTGCGGCGGCTGCACCCCCGTCTTCGTGCCCTACTCGGGAGGCCGCTCAGGCCGTAGCGGCGGGAGCTGGGGCGGGGGCGGCTTCGGAGGAGGCGACTTCGGCGGGTTCGGGGGTGGTGGAGGGTTCGGTGGCGGTGGCTCGAGCAGGAGCTGGTAGACGATGCCCCGGATGAGCGTGGAGGAGTTGGTCCGCCAGCTGGCCCAGCTCTACGGCGAGGAGCTGCACGCCGTCGCTCTCTACGGCTCGAGCGTGATCGGAGAGTACGTTCCCGGGCTCTCGGACAGGAACGTGCTCGTGCTGGTCGAGCGGCTGGACCTGGACCACCTGACGCGGGCCTCGGCCACCGCGCGCGCGTGGGCGGCGGGCGGCAACCCGCCTCCGCTGACGCTCACGCTCGCGGAGTGGCGGCGCTCGGCCGACGTGTTCCCGATGGAGTATGCCGACATCCTGGATGGGCATCAGCTGCTGCACGGCGGGCGGCTGCCGCTCGAAGGCATCCGCGTGGAGCGCGAGGATCTCCGGCTCGAGCTCGAGGAGCAGTCGCTCGGCAAGCTCATCCAGCTGCGCCAGGGAGTGCTCGAGGCGGGGCCCGAGCCGCGGGCCCGGATCGCGCTCCTGGCCGCGAGCCTCTCGACCTTCATGGTCTTGTTTCGAGCAGCCGTGCGGCTGGCCGGCGACCGCCCGTCCACGGACTACGAGGCTCTCGCAAACCAGGTCGCGGGCCTCGCGGGGTTCGCGCCCGAGCCCTTCCTGCGCGTGATCGGGCACGTCCGCGGCAAGCAGAAGCTCTCGCTGCAGGAGGCCAGGCCCGTCCTCGACGGCTACCTGGCCGCCGTGCAGCGGTTCGTCATCTATGTCGATGGGTTCGGAGCGCCACCGTCCATCCAGGAGGAGGAGGTCCGTCCATGAGGTCCGCTTTCGAGTCGTCCGTCGCGCACGGGTTGTCGTCCCGGATGCGCCCGCTCGCGCTCCTCCTGTCGCTTCTGGCCGCGGGCTGCGGCTACAACACGATCCAGACGCTGGACGAGCAGGCGGCGGCCGCCCAGAACCAGATCCAGGTCCAGCTCCAGCGGCGGGCCGATCTGGTGCCCAACCTGGTGGCCACCGTGAAGGGCTACGCCCAGCAGGAGCTGACGATCTTTACCGAGGTGGCGCGCGCGCGCGCCGGCCTGGCCGGCGCCGTGAAGAGCGGCGACCCGGCGCAGATGGCGGCGGCCAACGACCAGCTGACGGGCGCCCTGGGCCGGCTTCTCGCCATTGCCGAAGCGTATCCGCAGCTCAAGTCGGATCAGAACTTCATGCGGCTGCAAGACGAGCTGGCGGGGACCGAGAACCGGATTGCCGTCTCACGCAGCGATTACAACGAGGCGGCGCGCGCGTACAACACCTATATCCGCACCTTCCCGCAGCTCGTGACGGCCAAGGTCATCGGCTCGAAGCCGCGCACCTACTTCGAGGCCGCCCCCGGATCCGAGGCGGCGCCCCAGGTGGACTTCACGCCTCCGGCCGCGGCCCCCGCGCCGGGCGCGCCGGCCCCGGCGGCTCCCGCTCCGGGAGCGGCGCCCGCGCCGAGCTCTCCGCCCGACACGACGACCTGACGCATGATCTTAGAGGCGGCGATGGCTGCCTGACACGAAGACCACGGAGTCAACGAACCGGAGACAGGATGGACGACGAAGCCTTCAACATGTCCTTGCGGAAGTTCCTCAAGAAGGTGGGCATCACGGCCCAGCGTGAGATCGAGCTCAGCGCGCGGAGTCTCGTCGCGTCCGGACGGCTGAGGGGGAACGAGAAGCTGCCGGCCACCGCGACGGTGCGTGTTCAAGGGCTCGACCGCGACATCGTGATCGCGGGGGAGATCTCGCTGTCCTGACGGGTGGGCCTCGGGCCCGGCCGTGAGGCCAACGGTCGCGGGTTCAGGAGACCGGGCGGCCGCCGGTCTCAAGAAGCCGGGCGGCGGGAGCGTCCACGAGCCAGAGCAGCCGTCCCTCCCGGGGCCTGACGAGAGCCGCCGGAAGGCCGGAGCCGGCGCCCTCCGGCCCCAGGACCATGGCGAGCGCCGGCGCCTTGTCGGCGCCCGTGACCAGGAAGACCACCTGTGCCGCGGCGTTCAGGACCGGGAGCGTCAGCGTGATCCGCCAGCCTCCGACGCTCTCGACACGCTCCGCGACGGCGAGCCGTGCCCGCTCCTCCATCGCATGCCCTCGCGGGAAGAGCGACGCCGTGTGGCCATCGGGTCCCATCCCCAGGAAGATCAGGTCGAAGCGGGGCGCCTTCCCGGCGCTCGTGGCGAACACATGTCGAAGCGTCTGCTCGTAGGCGGCGGCCGCCGCGGACGCGTCGGGGTTCTCGGCGGGAATGCGGTGCACGTTGCCCTCCGGAAGCGGCACGTGCGCGAGGAGAGCTTCCCGGGCCATACGGTAGTTGCTGTCAGGATGGTCGGGCGGGACGTGCCGTTCGTCGCCCCAGAAGACGTGCACGTCAGCCCAGGGGACGCGGACGCGCAACGGCTCTCGAGCCAGAAGCTCGTAGGCTCCACGGGGAGTCGAGCCGCCCGCCAGCGCCACGGCGAAGCGCCCGCGCGCACGCACCGCCTCGACGGCCGCGTCCGCCAGGAGCTCGGCGGCTGCGCGCTGGACAAGGCCGGCGCTCGGGAAGACGCGCACCGTTGAGGCAAGAGCGGGCGCCGTCGGTTGGCCGCCCGGCCGGCCCGCGGCCTCGATCATGCTTCGGTCTCCATCCCCCCGCTCACCCTTCGATCTCGCGCCAGCGACGGCCGTCCCTGGTCAGCAGCGCGTCCGCGGCGGCCGGTCCCCAGGTGCCGGCCGCGTAGTTCGGGAAGTCGCGCGGCGGCCCGGAGCCCCAGACGTCCAGGATCGGCTGCACCACGCCCCAGCCCGCCTCCACCATGTCCGCGCGCTGGAAGAGCGTCGCGTCGCCGACGATGCAGTCGTACAGCAGCTTTTCGTAGCCCGTGCTGGAGGGAGCGCCGAAGTAGTCGGCGTACTCGAAGTCCATGTTCACCGGACCCAGCTTCATGGCCGCCCCCGGCACCTTCGCCCCGAAGCGCAGCGTGATTCCCTCGTTGGGCTGGATGTGCAGCACCAGCCGGTTCGCGTGCAGGTAGTCCACCGGCGTGTCGCGGAAGAGCAGGAGCGGAGGCCGCCGGAACTGGATCGCGATCTCGGTCACGCGCGCCGGCAGGCGCTTGCCGGTCCGCACGTAGAACGGAACATCCGCCCAGCGCCAGTCGTCGATCGCGAGCTTGAGCGCCACGAAGGTCTCGGTGGGGGAATCCGGGCGGACGTTGGGTTCCTGGCGGTAGCCGGGCACGGACTCCCCGGTGGCGAGCGTGCCCGGCCCGTACTGGCCGCGCACGGCGCACCGCTCGACGTCCTCGCAGAGCGGCGGCTGGATGGCCTTCAGGATCTTGGTTTGTTCGTCGCGGACGGCGTCGGCATCGAAGGAGATGGGAGGCTCCATCGCGGTGAGCGTCACGAGCTGGGCGATGTGGTTGGGCACCATGTCGCGCAGCGCGCCGGTCCGGTCATAGTAGTCGCCCCGCTGCTCGACCCCGAGCGTCTCCGCCACCGTGATCTGGACGTGGTCCACGTAGCGCCGGTTCCAGATCGGCTCGAAGATCCCGTTGGCGAAGCGGAACACCAGGATGTTCTGGACGGTCTCCTTCCCGAGGTAGTGGTCGATGCGGTAGATCTGCCGCTCGTCCAGGACCTCACGCAGCCGGCGGTTCAGAGCCCGCGCGGATTCGAGGTCGGTGCCGAAGGGCTTCTCGATCACGACGCGCCGCCAGCGGCCGCCCTCCTGGCGCACGAGGCCCGCCGAGCCCAGACGGCCCACGATCTCCGTGAAGAGCTCGGGCGCGGTCGCGAGGTAGAAGAAGGCGTTGCCGCCCGTTCCGTGCGCACGCTCGAGCCGCGCCAGAAGGTCCTCGAGGGCGGTGTACGTGGCCGGGTCCCGGATGTCGCCGGACAGGTAGTGCGCGCAGTTCTTGAGGCGTTCGAGGACGGCGTCGTTCACCGGGCCGGTGGCGTGCTCGCGCACGTCCAACTCGACCTTGCGGCGGAACTCCTCGTCGCTCATGGCGCTGCGCGCGACGCCGACCACGGCGAAGGCGTGAGGCAGCTGACCTTGTTCCCCGAGGTTGTGGAGGGCCGGCAGGAGCTTGCGCTTCGTGAGGTCTCCCGAGGCGCCGAAGATCACCATGGCGCAGGGGTCCCCGGCGATCACGGCCATCAGCTCTTCGCCGGGGGCTCGACGTGGCCGCCGAACTGCCGGCGCATCGCGGAGAGCAGCTTGTCGGCGAAGGTGGGATGGCGGCGCGAGCGGAAGCGCGCGAAGAGCGAGGCCGCGAGCACGGGCGCCGGCACGGCCTGTTCGACCGCGGCCTGCACCGTCCAGCGGCCCTCGCCCGAGTCCTGGACCACGCCCTCGAATTCCGCGAGGTCGGGGCTCTCGGCCAGCGCGATGGCGGTGAGATCCAGGAGCCACGAGCCCACCACGCTGCCACGGCGCCAGACCTCGGCCACGTCGGCGAGATCGAGCCTGAAGCGCAGCTCCTCGGGCATCTCCTCCGAAGCGGCGCCGCGCAGGATGTCGAAGCCCTCGGCGTAGGACTGCATCAGCCCGTACTCGATCCCGTTGTGGACCATCTTCACGTAGTGGCCCGCCCCGGAGGGCCCGCAGTGGAGGTAGCCCTCCTCGGCGGTTCCCGATCGCTTCTCCCGTCCGGGGGTGCGCGGGATCGTCCCGCGTCCGGGCGCGAGGGTGCGGAAGAGCGGATCGAGGCGGCGCACGACCTCCGGGTTACCTCCGATCATCAGGCAATAGCCGCGCTTGAGCCCCCACACCCCGCCGCTCGTGCCCACGTCCACGAAGTGGATCCTCTTCTCAGCGAGCTCGCCCGCGCGCCGGACGTCGTCCTTGTAGTACGAGTTGCCGCCGTCGATCACGACGTCCCCAGGCGCCATTCGCCGCCCGAGCTCCCGGATCGCGGTCTCCGTCGCCTCGCCGGCCGGCACCATGCACCAGGCCGCGCGCGGAGGGGTCAGACGCCGCACGAAGTCGTCCAGCGAGGAAGCGCCCGCGGCGCCTTCGCCCGCCAGCCGCTTCACGTTCTCGGGGCTCAAGTCGAAAACGACGCACTCGTGCCCGCCGCGCATGAGCCGCCGCACCATGTTGGCGCCCATGCGCCCGAGGCCGATCATTCCGAGCTGCATGCTCCTCCTCGAACGTGAGCTGTTCGTCCGTTGTCTGACTCGGCGTGGCGGGCGGCCGTCTCGCCCGCTCGCCATGTACCCCAATGGCTCGCTAAGCGAAACGGCCGCCGCCCTGCCCTCACCCGCGCAGCGCCGACTCCACCGCTTCTCGTAACCGCGCGAGCCCGGCCGGCACGTCGGACCCGAGGTGCGCGCGCAGGGCGCGCCGGCCGCGCTCGGCCAGCACCTGGAAGTCCCCGCGCGCCTGCGCGGCCTTCACGACCCCGAACGAGTAGCGCCGCCCCGGCACGGGCAGGTCGCGCGCGTCGTCGCAGGTGATCTGCAGGAAGACGCCCGTGTTCGGCCCACCCTTGTAGGCCTGGCCGGTGGAGTGCAGGAAGCGCGGGCCGAAGCCGAGGCACGTGGCGACGCGTCGGGCATCCCGCACCGCGTGGCGCAGGCGCTGCAGCTCGGCGTGGTTGGCTTCGCTCATCTCGACGTAAGCCAGCGCCGCGAAGTAGTCGCCGGCCGCGAGCCGGTCCAGGTGCGCCCGGAGCACGCGCTTGAGATCGCCCGCCCCGCTGCCGCCGGCTGCGGCCGCCCCGAGGCCGGCACGCGCGCCCAACTCGGCGGCGTTGGCCGGGTCGGCGAAGAGCGCGATCCCGCCGCTCGCCAGGAAGGGCTTCTCGCTCGGGAGCGCCCCGTCCTTCTCATAGGCCGATGTGAGCTCGCGGGTCGCCACCTTGCTGGCTTCCACGTCGGGCTGGTCGAAAGGGTTGATCCCGAGAATCGCTCCGGCGACGGCCGTGGCCATCTCCCAGCGGAAGAGCTCGCGGCCCAGGTCGTAATGATCGGCCAGCGGGATCAAGACCACCGGCTGGCCGGCCCGCTCGAGGGCCTGGATCGCCGCGTCCTGGTCGGGATCGGGCTCCGACGCCAGACGCAGGTAGACGAACAGCCTGTCCGCGCCGTAGAGCCGGGGGTCGCCCGCCCGCTCGCCGTCCACGGGGATCAGGCCCGTGCCCTGCTTCCCGGTGGACTCGGCGAGGAGCTGCTCGAGCCAGGCACCCAGGCCCGCGATGCCGGGTGAGGCGACGAGCGTGACCTTGTCGCGGCCGGCCTTGCCGAGCACGCCCAGGACGGCTCCCAGCACGAGGCCCGGGTTCTCGCGCGCGGGCGAGTCCGGTCCGCAGGCCTGCGACGCGTCCCGGGCCCGCTCGAGCAGGCGCGCCACGTCGAGCCCCAGGACCGCCGCGGGGACCATGCCGAAGTCGGAGAGCGCCGAGTAGCGCCCGCCGATCTCGGGGACCCCGTGACAGACCTGACGGAAGCCCCCGGCCTGCGCCGCGGTCTCGAGCATGGAGCCGGGATCGGTGATGGCGATGAAGCGTTCGCGGGCGCCCTCCTCCCCCAGGGCCTCGCGCGCGCGGGCGAGGAAGTGGCGCAGCAGGATGTCGGGCTCGAGCGTGGTGCCCGACTTGCTGGAGACGATGAACAGCGTGCGGGCCGGATCCACGCGGCGCTCGAAGGCCGCGATCTGGCCGGGGTCCGTCGAGTCCAGGACCAGCAGCTCGGGGTGGCCGGGCGCGGGACCGAAGGTGCGAGCCAGCACCTCGGGGCAGAGACTCGAGCCGCCCATGCCGAGCAAGAGCGCGTGCGCGAAGCCCGCCCGCCGAACGTCCTCGGCGAGCTCGCGGAAGCGCTCCGCGCGCGCGAGCTGGTAGCCCGCGATCCCGAGCCAGCCCAGCCAACGCCCCTCGTCGGTCCCCGTCCAGAGCGAGGCGTCTCGCGACCAGAGGCGTCGCATGCGCCGCTGGGCGCCCCAGCGCCCGATCTCGGCATCCACCTCGGCCGCGAGCTCGGGAGGAAGCGTGCGCGTGAGGCCTGCGGACGGGCCGCGGTTCGAGGCCACGGGAGATGGCATGCGCGTCGCTCCTCCTCTCAAGCGCTCGGGCGGGACTCCACGTTCCCGCACGCGGGACAGGCGTGCATTTCCTCGAGGAGACCTCCCAGTGCGAGATCGAACCGCCCCGCGTCTCGCGCATCCACGAGTTCCACGAGCTTCTCGGCGTGGTGGTTCATGACGGCTCCGCACCCGGGGCAGCGCATGGGCTCCCGCCGCCCGGGCATCCGGCTGGTTGGCTTGGATGGCATGGTCGGCTCCCTCGCGTCAGACCTGGATAGGGAAGTTCTCGCGCCCGTGACGCAGCGTGCGGGACATCCAGACGAGCTCGTCCAGGAACTTCTCGGTCCGCCGGACGTAGGCCTGGTCCAGCAGCTTGCCGGACTCGTCGAAGACCTTGCCGACGTTCCCGACGTTGACGTCCCAGAAGATCGTGACGAGTCCCAGCTCGCGGAGCGGCGTGAGCGCGTTCTCGATGACGCGGGTGCCGGCGAAGGACCCTGCCGAGACGCCCACCAGGCCCACCGCCTTGTGGATGTACTCCTTCAGGCAGCTGTCGAGAACGTGCTTGAGCAGCCCCGGGAAGGCGCGGTTGTACTCGGGCGTGACGATCACCAGCCCGTCGGCCATCGTCATCTTCTCCGAGAAGCCGGGATCCTTGGTGGCCTCTCCGGCGTCGTCCACCCGGAGCGGCAGGCTCGCGATGTCGATCAGCTCGGTGACAACGCCGTCGCGCTTCTCGAGCTCGCCCTTCACGAAGCGCGCCGCGCGCTCGCTCATCCGCCCCTTGCGGACGGTGCCGAGGATCACCGGGATCGACAACGGCCGGTTGTCGTTCATCGCCTTCCTCTCCTTTCACGAAGGCCCGCGGGGGGTGCCCGGCCGCGGCGACCGCGGCCCGGCCGAGCGGCGCGTGGAGCGCGGCGTGACGGGCTTCGCCGCGGCCGCGGAGCCGGCGGCCTTGGCGCCGGCCCGGGCCCGCCGGGCCGGAGGGGTGGCGCGGACGGGCTCGCCGCTCTGCTGGAGCAGCTTGGCGACGAGCCCGGTCCATCCCGTCTGGTGGCTCGCGCCGAGGCCGCTGCCGTCGTCCCCGTGGAAGTACTCGTGGAAGGGGATCAGGTCCCGCCAGCCAGGGTCGCTCTGGAACGTCTCGGTTCCGCCGTAGACCGGCCGCCGGCCGCTGGCGTCGCGCAGGAAGATCGAGGTCAACCTGTGGGAGATCTCGGCCGCCACCTCCCACAGGGTCAGGAGGCGGCCCGAGCCCGTCGGGCACTCGACCTTGAAGTCGTCGCCCAGGTAATGGTGGAACCTCTGCAGCGACTCGATGATCAGGAAGTTGAGCGGAAACCAGATCGGCCCGCGCCAGTTCGAGTTGCCCCCGAAGAGCCCGGTCGTGGACTCGCCCGGCTCGTAGTCCACGCGGTATTCGCGCCCGTCCAACGTGAGCACGTAGGGGTGCTCGAGGTGATGGCGCGAGACGGCCCGGATACCGTAGGGCGAGAAGAACTCCCGCTCGTCGAGCATGATGGAGAGCACCCGCTTGAGCCGCGCGCGGTCCACGATCGAGAGCAGCCGGCGCTCCTTGCGCCCCGGGGTGCGCATGCAGGCCACGTTCTTCGTCAGGTCCGGGCGGTGGTCGATGAACCACTCGAGCCGGCGCTTGAATCCGGGCAGGCGGTCCAGCACGTCGGGCTCGAGCGTCTCAACGGCGAAGAGCGGGATCAATCCCACCATCGAGCGCACCTTGACCGGGAAGTGTCGGCCGTCCGGCATGTGGACAACGTCGTAGAAGAAGCCGTCCTCGTCGTTCCACAGCTCGATGTCGTCGTGGCCGAGGTTGGTCATGGCGTGGGCGATGTAGATGAAGTGCTCCCAGAACTTGCTGGCCACGTCCTCGTAGGCGGGATCCTCGTGCGCGAGCTCGAGGGCGATCGCCAGCAGGTTCAGCGTGTACATCGCCATCCAGCTCGTGCCGTCCGACTGCTCGAGATGGCCGCCGGTCGGGAGCGGGGCGCTCCTGTCGAAGACGCCGATGTTGTCCAGACCCAGGAACCCGCCTTGAAACAGGTTCCGGCCCTCGGTGTCCCTGCGGTTCACCCACCAGGTGAAGTTGAGCAGCAGCTTGTGGAAGACCTTCTCCAGGAACTCGCGGTCGCCCTTCCCGCGGCGCTTCTTCTCGATCTTGTAGACACGCCATGCCGCCCACGCGTGGACCGGGGGATTCGCGTCCGAGAGAGCCCACTCGTAGGCCGGGAGCTGGCCGTTGGGGTGCATGTACCACTCCCGCAGCAGGAGCACGAGCTGCTCCTTGGCGAACTCGGGGTCCACGAGCGCCAGCGGGACGCAATGGAAGGCCAGGTCCCAGGCCGCGTACCACGGATACTCCCACTTGTCGGGCATCGAGAGCACGTCGGCGTTGAACAGGTGCGTCCACTCGTGGTTGCGGCCCGCCAGGCGCGAGGCGGGCGGCGGCGGGTAGGCGGGGTCGCCTTCCAGCCACCGCTCCACGACATAGTGGTAGTACTGCTTGGACCAGAGCATGCCGCCCAGCGCCTGCCGCATCACGCGGCGCCCGTCCTCGGAGAGGTGCTCGGGGATCACCGTGGCGTAGAACTCGTCGGCCTCGCGCTCGCGATCGGCGAACGTGCGGTCGAACGCGGGGCCCAGCGGCTCGGCGCCCTCCCGCCCTTCCAGGGCGGGCATGAAGCGCAGGCGCACGGTCGCGGTCTCGCCCGGCGCAAGAGCCAGCACGTAGCGCGCCGAGGCCTTGGTGCCCTGGCGCTCGGGGTTCACCGCGTCCGCGCGGCCATCCACGACGTAGTCTCCGATCCCGTCCTTCACGTAGCGCGCGGGGTTCTCGTCGCCCTGGAGTCGCTGCTGGTTCGTCTCGTTCTCGGTGAACAGAAGCTCGGGCGAGCCCTCGCACACGAGCCGGCGCCGCCCGTGCTCGGGGTCGTCGAGCTCGAGGATCGCCGGGCCCGCCATCCCCGCCGCGGTCCGGCCGGCATGCTGGCCGTCCCCCGACGCCGCATCGGGATCCGGCCGCGGAGCCCAGAGGCGCGGCTTCGGCCCGGGATAGCCCCAGGACCAGGTGTTGCGGAACCAGATCGTGGGCAAGAGCTGCAGGCGCGCCGCCTCGGGCCCCCGGTTCGTGACCTGGATCCGGATCAGGAGGTCCTCCACATCCGCCTTCGCGTACTCGACGAGCACGTCGAAGTAACGGTCCTCGGCGAACACGCCCGTATCCACCAGCTCGTACTCGGGGCTCCGCCTGTCACGGCGGCGATTCTCTTCGATCAGGTCCTCGTACGGAAAGCGGGCCTGGGGGTACTTGTAGAGGTAGCGCATGAAGGAGTGGGTCGGCGTGCTGTCGAGATAGAAGAAGTACTCCTTCACGTCCTCGCCGTGGTTCCCCTCGGGTCCCGCGAGCCCGAAGGTGCGCTCCTTCAGGATTGGATCCCGCTCGTTCCAGAGGGCGAGCGCGAAGCAGATCCGCTGGCGCCGGTCGCAAATCCCGGCGATCCCGTCCTCGTTCCAGCGGTAGGCCTTCGACCGTGCGTGGTCGTGCGGCAGGTAGTCCCAGGGTTGGGCGTCGAGGCTGTAATCCTCGCGCACGGTCCCCCAGCCCCGCTCGCTCAGATAGGGCCCCCAGCGCTTCCAGTGCGCCTTCCGCGCGCGTGATTCCTCGAGCCGTTTCTCCTCTTTCGTCATAGGCCGACCGACTCCCGCGCGTGCCTGGCGCTTTTCGCCGCCCCCTCGGCCAGCCGCTGCCGCGCGGCGCGGGCCCGCGCGACCGCCTGCTCCGGATCCGCTCCGATCGCGCACAGGTGCCCCATCTTGCGGCCCGGCCGCGCCTCCTGCTTGCCATACAGAAAGAGCTTCACGCCGGGCAGCTTCAGCACCTCTTCGAAGGCCGGAGGCCGCGCGCCCAACCAGAGGTCGCCCAGCAGGTTCACGAGCGCGGCCGGGCGCAGGACTTCAACCGAGCCCAGCGGCAGGTCGCAGACCGCCCGCACGACCTGCTCGAACTGGCTCGTGACGCAGGCCACCTCGGTGTGGTGGAAGCTGTTATGGGGACGAGGGGCTAGCTCGTTCACCAGCAGATCCCCCTCTACGACGAACATCTCGACGGCCAGCAGTCCCTCGACGTCCAGCGCCTCGGCGATCCGGCGGCCGAGGTCCCCGGCGCGCGCGGCCAGCTCCGGCGCGACGGGGGCGGGCATGACCGACCAGTCGAGGATCCGGTCGGCGTGGTGGTTGAGCGCGGGCGGGTACACGACCGACTCGCCGCCGGGGCGCCGCGCCACCAGCACCGAGATCTCGCGCTCGAGCGCCAGCAGCCGCTCGACGATGCAGGGGCCGCCCCCGAGCGCATCCCAGGCCGCCCGGGCCGCCGAGGGGTGCGGGACGGGAACCTGGCTGCGGCCGTCGTAGCCGCCGATCACGGCCTTCGCCACGCACGCGCCTCCCAGCCGCCGCACGGCCTCCTCGAGCTCCGCCGCGGATCGCGCGGCGCGGAAGGCGCCCAGCGGGAACCCGTGGCTCGCGAGCCAGGCCTTCTGACGCGCGCGGTCCTGGACCACCTCGAGCACGGACGCCGCCGGGCGCAGCGGCGCCCGCCGCGCGGCCGCTTCGAGGCTCGCGATCGCGATCTTCTCGATCTCCAGGGTGACCACGTCGCAGCCGGCCGCGAGGTCCGCGGCCGCCTCGGAATCGTCGAAGCCGGCCGTCACCAGGCGGTCCACCACGCCTCGCGCGGGACAGGTGGGATCGGGATCGAGCGCGTGGACGGAGTAGCCGAGCGAGCGCGCGGCGAGTGCCGTCATGCGCCCGAGCTGCCCGCCTCCGAGGATCCCCAGCGTGGCTCCCGGGCGGATGGGCTGCATCACGCGCGCGGGCTCACGGGAGCTTCTGCTGCAGAACGTCGTCGCGGCGAGCCGCCCGGTAGGCGCGCAGCCGCTCGCGCACCTCGGGGTGGCGCAGCGACACGATCGCGGCCGCGAGCAGCGCCGCGTTGCCGGCGCCGGCCTTGCCGATCGCGAGCGTCCCGACCGGCACTCCCTTGGGCATCTGCACGATGGAGAGCAGGGAGTCGAGGCCGCTGAGCGGTGTGGCCGGGATGGGCACGCCGAGCACGGGAAGCAGCGTCTTGGCGGCCACCATGCCGGGCAGGTGGGCGGAGCCGCCGGCCGCCGCGATGATCACCTCCAGGCCGCGCGCCTCCGCCGTGGAAGCGTACTCGAACATCCAGTCCGGCGTGCGGTGCGCCGAGACCAGTTGCACCACGTGCGGCACCTGCAGCTCGCGCAGAAGCTCGACCGCGGGCTCCATGTGCGAATAGTCGTTGGCGCTCCCCATGATGATGCCGACCCAGGGCGAGGCCTCGACCATCGGCTACCTCCCGGTGGAAGGTGACGCGTCGGCGGCCGCCGGCCAGGCGTCGTTGGACGGGTCCGCGTCGGGGTACGCGTGGTCGGGGTCGAGCTGGATCGCGACGGGCTCGGCTCCGGGCGGAAGCGTGAGCGCGACCGCTCCGTCGCCGGCCAGGTCCAGGGCGGTCGCCGTGAGACGCCGCGTGCCGCCGTCGGCGAGCTGGACCAGGGCCACGACCGGGGCCGGCGCCTGCCCGCGGTTCACGACCCGGATCGTATGCCCGCCGTCGGGTGCCGCGTCCACCCCGGCCACGGCCAGATCGAGCACCTCGGTCTCGTAGAACCACGGGCGCCAGAACCAGTCCAGGTCCTCTCCCGCCGCCTGCTCGAAGGTGTCGAAGAAGTCCTGCGGCGTGGGGTGCTTGAGGGTCCACGTGCGCGTGTACTCGGAGAGCGTGCGGTCGAAGAGCTCGGGCCCCAGCACGTCGCGCAGCACGAAGAGCACCTGCGCCGGCTTCTCGTAGGCGGCGACGTCGTACCACTCGCCCGTGATCGGGAAGGCGTCGGAGTGGGTCATCAGGGGCTGCTCGAAATCGCTGCCCGCCACCGGCAGGTAGCTGTCGCGCGTCTCCTGCCGGCTGTCGGAGCTCGGGCCGTCGTGGTCCTCGGAGGCGAAGACGGTGCGGAAGGTGTTCACGCCCTCGTCCTGCCAGCCGTAGGCGGTCTCGTTGGAGCCGACCATCATCGGGAACCACTCGTGCCCGATCTCGTGGGCGATCAGCGCATACATGTCCACCTCGGGATCAGGCCGGGTGGGGCCCTGCGCATAGGCCTCGACGAAGACGATCATCGGGTACTCCATGCCGCCGCTCCCACCTTCGCTGAGCGTGATCTGGGGGTAGAGGTAGGGGGCGATGTGCGCGGAGTGGAACGCGACCGCGTGCGCCGCCATGCGCACGGCGGTGTCGGCGTGCGTGCGATCCGGGCGCCAGACGGCGTGGACCATCGCCGTGCGGCCGGCGGCCGAGTCCACCAGGGCGTGCGTGGCGTCCCACTGGTAGTGGTCGCTGGCGGCGAAGGCGAAGTCGCGGACGTCCTCGGCGCGGAAGCGCCAGGCGACACTCGGCGCGGAGGAGGAGCACGAGCCCGGCGTAGAAGAGGAGCACGGGCTCGGCGGCGGGGAGGAGCCCGGGCTCGGCGCCAGGACGCGGCCCGGCCCGAACTCGGCGGCGGAGAGGATGCGCACGGGCTCGGGCTCCTTCGCGGCGCGCTCGAGCCGTTCCACGCCCTCGGGGGTCAGCACCTCGGCCGCGTTCTGCAGCGTTCCGGTCGCGGCCACGACGAAGCCCGGCGGAACGCGCAGCGTGACGTCGAAGTCGCCGTATTCGTAGTAGAACTCGCCCGTCCCCAGGTACAGCTGGTGGTCCCAGCCGTTCAGGTCGTCGTAGACGGCCACCTGCGGATACCACTGCGCCATCTGGACCGTCGTCGAGTCCTGCATTCCCATGCGCGGCGCGGACTCGGGCGGGATGCGGAAGCTCCAGTCGACCTGGATCTCCGTCGTGCCGCCGGACGGGATCGGCTCGGGCAGGATGACCCACACCAGCGTTCCCACGTCCTTCACCTGAGAGACGCCTACCACGCCGACGAACGCGCCACCCTCGGGCTGAACGCGCTCCGGGTCGTCCAGCGAGATCTCGACGCCGCCGACCGTCAGCCGGCCGACCGTCATTCCATCCGTGACCGGCATTGCGTACGTGCGGGGTGAGCTACCCTTCATCACGTTCTGCTGGAGACGCAGGCCCAGCGTGTCGAGCGCGTTCGGCGAGTTGTTGTGATAGGTGATGGTCTCGCGGCCGCGGAGCTCGGGCACCGAGAAGTCCACCTCGGCCTCGATCCGGTAGTCCGCGCGCTGCTGCCAGTAGCGCGGCCCCGGCACGCCCGTCTGCGTGCGGGTCCCGGCCTGGATGGCGTGGGCGAGGCTGCCCGAGCGGGGGAGTCCCAGGCCCACGGGTGGTGTGGGGGCCGCGTGCGGGGCGACTGTGTCGGCGGCGCCGCCGGGCGGCGAGTCGGCCGGCGCGGGTGTTGCGACGTCGGAGAGGGCGGCCTGGTCCAGAGCTGGAGCCGCGGCCGAAGCCGTGGCGGGAGTTATCGCGGCCTCTCGCATGCCGGGGCTGGCGGTCGGCAAGCCCGGGCGGGGCGCGGGGATCGAGGCGAGCGGCAGCACCAGCACGAAGCCCCAAACCCGCGTGGAGCGGGAGTGACTCCTGGGGAAAAGAAAACTGGTCGAGTGCAGGATCCTCATGGTTCCAGTCGTATGGGATGTCGTCGAGAAGCCGGCCGGCGCGGCGGCTCGCTTGCGAATCGGCGGCACCGGGACCGGAGAGAGCTGAATTGGAGATGTTATCCCGCCTGAACCTGCAGGGCAACGGGCAGCGGAACCGCGTCACTCGAAGATCGGCAGCACCTTCCCGTCCAGCCCCGCCGGCGGCTCGACCCCCAGGGCGTGCAGCACCGTGGGTGCCACGTCCTCGAGCCGGGCGCTGACCTCTCCCGGGCGCACTCCCTCTCCGAATGCGAGGAAGGCGCTCCGGGGAGAGTGGTCGCTGGAGTGGTTCGGAGGGCTGGCGCTCACGATCCGTCCCGCGCCCGAGATGCCGCTGTCCCCCGAGTAGCCCTCGCGAAGGTGCACGATCAGGTCGGGCGCGTGCGTGAGCTCCTCCCCGTGGTAGAGCTCGTCTCGCGTGAAGACCCGCTCCACCATGGGCTGGCCGTCGCGAGGGTCTCGCAGCCCCGCCAGCAGCGCGCGCAGGCGCTGGCACTCGGCCTGGTACTCGCCGGGAGCGATCGTCCCCAGGGGCCGGTGCCCGCGGACGTTCAGGTACACCTGGCCGTGGTAGCCCATCGCGACGGCGCGCGTGCGGCTCCAGTCCACGTCGTCATAGGAGAGGAAGGCCGCGCCGCGCACGGCCGAGCGACGCCCCCGCGCGAGGCCGTAGTGGAAGAGCCGGTACAGGTTCAGGCGATGCGCCACCCGCTCGGCGTGGGCGGGAGTCACGCCCAGGCGGAACACGGCGTGCTTCAGACGGCTTCGCGGGGTGCGCTTGAACGAGAGCCAGCCCTCGCGCTCGAGGACCGAGTTGAAATGCACGCGCGAGTGCTCGAGGCGGTGGCCCCAGGCGCCCATCACGATCACCAGCCCGTGCGGCCCGACCAGGTCGAGGATATCGCCCAGCAACTCGTCGACCCCGGAGAGCGCATCGAGGAAGGGATCCGTATCACCCCAGTCGGCTGCGAGGGGCCGGTAGCGCGGGTGGCGGCGGTCGTAGTAATGCCAGAAGGCGTGGAGGAGCTCACCGTAGAGAATGAGCCCGAGCATCCCGAACTGCCAATTCCCGTCCGCGAAGAGGGTGCGGAGCGCCTCTCGCCGGCCCGCCAGCACGCGCATCGCGTGGTCGAGGAAGGCCCGCTCCCGGCCGGGCGCGTAGGAGGCTCCGAAGGGTACGCGGTAGCCCATGCGCTCGAGTCGGCTCTTCACCTCCGGAGGCGCCGCGTAGTCGTCTCCGATCCCCTCGTCGTCCGAAACGACGAACCCGTTCACCTCGGGAAGCGGGTGAGTCAGCGGCGCGGCCAGGAGCCCGACTCGCCGGCCGTGCCGCGACAGGCGCTCGAAGAACGTCTCGCGCTCGAGCAGGCTGGTGCTGTAGGGCACCCGCTCGTAGCCGCCGGCCGGGAAGGTGAAGAAGTCGTAGAGGCCGGTTCGCCCCGGCCCGAGTCCCGTGTAGAGCACGCCGAAGGCGTTGGGCGCCGTCGGCTGGAGCGAGCCCTCGAGCTCGGCCCATGCTCCGTGCTCGAGAAACTGGCGCAGCCGGGGAAGACGAGCCGCGCGCTCTCGCAGGAAGGGGATCGTGGGGCCGGAAAGCTCCAGCAGGAAGACGCGCTCAAACACGGCGCGCCTGCCGGGCCTGAGCCAGCTCGCGGTAGAGCGCCTCGCTGCGGGCCGTGGTGAGCTCGCGGGCGTGGCGCTCGCGCACGCGTGCCGCGGCGGCCGTCGCGAGCCGCCGGGCCAGCTCCGCGTCCGAGAGGACGCGCTGGACCGCCTCCCCGAGCGCCGCCGGGTCTCCGGACGGGACGAGGAGTCCCGTCACTCCGTCTTCCACCGCGTCCACGCTCCCGACCACGCGCGTCCCGATCACGGGCACGCCCATGGCCATGGCTTCGAGAAAGACGATCCCGAAGCCCTCGTCGACCGACGGCAGGACGAAGACGTCGAACGCGCGATAGGCCGGCAGTGGATCCGCCAGGTAGCCGGTGAAGGTCACGGCCCGGTCCACGCCGAGCCGGCGGGCCCGGGCCTCGAGTGCGGCGCGCTGCGGGCCGTCGCCCACGATCAGCACGCGCGTCCGCGGCTCGGCCGCGAGCAGCCGCGGGACGGCGTCCAGCAGAACATGAAAGGCCTTCTGCTCCCCCAGCCGCCCCACGCCGCCCACCACGCGCCCGGCGCCCGCGCGCAGGGCGGCCACGCGGGCGGGGTCGATGCCCGGCGCCTCGAAGCGGCGCAGGTCCAGACCCGGGGTGATGACCTCGACGCGACGCGCCCGCCCGCCGTAGGCGGTTCGGATCGAGCGGGCGATGCTGGGCGAGATCGCCACGTGGGCGTCGAGTCGTGGTGCCAGGAGGCGGCCCGCGATCCGGTGCGGTGGACTGTAGCGCTGGATCGGGTCGTTGGCGATCGAGGCCACGAGCAAGGGCCGCGCGGAGCCCAGCGAGAGCGCGGCCGCGGCGCCGAAGGTGCCGCTGAACTCCAGGTGCAGGTGAAGGACGTCGGCCCGCGCGCGGGAGAGGCGGGAACGCAGCCGAAAGGGGGCCCGTGCGTCGAGCTTCGAGAACGCGAGGACCGAGAGGGGCGCCCCCGCCGCGCGCAGCCGTTCCCCGGCGGAGGGGAGCACGCGCGCGCTCAGGCTCCAGACTTCGGGCTCGATCCCCGGCCCCCGCGTCTCCACGAGATCCAGCACGACCATCTGCTCGCCGCCCATCCCCATGTGGTCGATCAGGTGGACGACCTTCACGCTGGCTCCGCGCGCGTCAACTCGACCCGCGCGCCGCCCGCCGCCGCCGAGCGCCGCAGTCCGTCCACGATCGCCAGCGAGGGCCGGGCGTCTTCGCCGGTCACGAGCGGAGCGCCACGCCCGCGCGCGGCCGCCGCCATCGCGGCGAGGAGGGCCGCGTGGCCCTGCGGCTCGCCTTGCTCGCGCTGGGCCTTGCGGTCGGCCTGTCGCCGCAGGTAGGCGAGCGGGGAGCGGAACGGCCGAACTCCGCGGCCGGGACCGGCCAGCCGTGCGGCGGCGCGCCAGATCGGCGAAACCGGTCCCCCGCGCCAGCTTCCGCGCTCCGCTCGCACCACGGCTTCGACTTGCTCCGGGGCCAGCGGGCGCGCGCGGGCGCCCTCCGCCTGAGCCAGGTCGAGCCGCACGATCTCGGCGTCGTCGTAGTCCCGAACCTCGATCCGGAACATGCCCCGCGTGCCGAGGATTTCGACCGCGATGTCGTCGCGCGCCGCGTTCACGGCGCTGCCCGCGGCGAGCGTCGCCAGCGCGCCGCTCTCGAACCCGATCGTCGCCACGGCGGTGTCCTCGGCCTGGATGCGCAGCACGCTCGTCCGCGTCGCGCCCTGGACCCACACGGGCTCTCCCAGGAACCAGGTGAGCAGGTCCAGGCCGTGCACGGCCTCGTCCAGCAGGACTCCGCCGCCCGCCGCCGCGTCCCCCCGCCAGGCGTCGCGGTCCATCCGCTCCTGCGTCTTGTGCCAGGCGTGGGTCACCGCGCCGAGGACCAGCCGTCCAAGGGCGCCGTCGTGCGCGAGGCGGGCCAGCGCGCGGGTCCCCGAGCGCGCCCGTTGCTGGTGCGCAACCCCCAAATGGACCGCGCTCCGTCGGCAGGCGGCGATGGCCCGGTCGGCGTCCGCGAGGTCGAGCGCCAGGGGCTTCTCGACCAGCACGTGCTTGCCCGCGCGGGCGGCGGCCTCGATCAGGCTCGCGTGGTGGGCGGGAGGTGTGCACACGCAGACGACTTCGACGTCCGGGCGCGCGAGGAGGTCTTCGGCAGAGGGATGGATCGGGACCCCGAGGTCGCGACCCCGATCCCGGGCTCCGGGATCGGGGTCCGCCATCGCCGCCAGCTCGAGGCCGGGCAGAGCGCGCACGTTCCGCGCGTGCCAGCGCCCGATCCCGCCGCACCCGAGGATCCCGAAACGCACGGGACCGGCTTTGTCGTTCGGCTGAAGCCGCCTCTCGCCGGCGGCCGGACCGGCCGCCCCGCTCATTGGGCGAGACCCGCCGCGGCGAGCGCGGGCAGGACCTTGCCGGCCAGCGGCACCGCGGTGCCGGCTCCCACGATCCGCAGGACGCTGGGCGCGAGGTCCAGGATGTCGGCATCCCGATCCAGGCGACCGCCCGGGGCGATGCCGGGTCCCCGGGCCACGACGAAGCCCTCCGGCCGGTGGTTGGCGCTCCTGCCCCCCGGGATGCGTCCCGGGGTGGCGCGCTCGACCACACCGAACGTGGGCGAGTGGACGGCGGTGTGAGACGCGGCGGGCGTGTCGGCCCAGAGCACCAGGAGATCGGGAAGACGGTCACGCCGCGTCCCGGCCGGGAAGACGTCGTCGCTCCTGCAGACCTGCTGGACGAAGGGCTCTCCCGTGGAGGCGTCGCGGAATGAAAGCAGCCCCGCCCGGATTCGGTCGCACAGGCGTTCGCACTCCGCACCCGGCGAGACGATGCCCTGCGGCTCGCGACCGGCCAGGTTCACGCGAACGTATCCCTGGAGATCCGCGCGCAACGTGAAGGCCGGCGTCTTTCGCCAGTCCGTCCCCCCCGTGGCCCAGGCGGTCATGATCCGATCGCGCAGACGCACGGGAACCCTGGCCGTGAGCGCGCGCCTCAGCGAGGGCGGGAGCTGCTCACCCAGACTGCGCAGGACCCCGGGTCGCGTCGCCCCGCTGCCGTTCGAGCTCAACACGCGAGCCAGCATCCCGTCCAGAAGATCGGCCCGGGACGTGTTCGTCGTCATCCCATGGACCGAGAAGGCGATGACCACGGCGTCCGGGACCGCGGCGACGAGCCGGCCCACGGCCTCGTCGCAGGCGACGTACAGATCTCGCAGGGCGCCGTCGAAGGTGGCCCACGCTTCGTCGGACCCTCGGCCGTGCGCGCTGGAACGGTCCCAGAGCCGATGCCCTCCGCGGTGGGGGGCGCTGAAGGCGACGAGTGCGAGGTCCCACGGAAGCCGGAGCAACTCCACGCAGAGCTCAACCGACCGGCGAGTGTTGTCGAGCAAGACGTTCCGAAGCTCGAGCAACGCCGCCAGCGGGACCGTGCCGTAGGGCTCAGGGGGGACCGGCCACTGGCCTCGTTGCCGCTCCACGTCCCTGAGCAGCTGCGGGGGGTGCGAGTGGGGCGGGTCCAGCTTGTCGTGACTGGCCCAACCGGTGATCTCCACCCCGCTGAAGGGCTCGGCCGCGGGAATCATCGGGACGTCGTAGACCACGACCCTCGTATCGCCCTGGAGATGGCGCCAGAAGGGTCGGACGGGGAGCCAGCCGCCCCCGGGCGCCGCGAATCCCATACGCTCGTGACGCCACTGGAAATCGTGGTAGATGCCGTGGTAGGAAGGAGGCTGGCCGCAATAGAAGGTGGGCCACGGCGAGCCGGACAGGTAGCGGGCCGAGGTCGCGAGCCGCCCCCCTAGGCCATCCCGCCGGAGGGCGGCAAGGTGCGGCAGCGAGCCGTCCGACATCCAGCGCTCCACGAGGACCGGATCGGCGGCATCCAGGCCCACCATCAGGACCCGAGGTCGGGGATGAGAGCTCATGCGCGCATCTTCGGCGTGCGACGGCTCGTCGGTCGAACGTCGTGGACCACGTGCCGACCTTCCGCGGGTGGTTGGAGCGGGTGGTTGGAGAGGAGACGTTATCCAGGGGAGACCAGCAGGGCAACGGGGCGAAGCCTGCGCGCGCTGACCGGGGTAGAGCGCCAGTCCTGCTTTCTCCGCCCGTCCGCGCGCTCTAAGTTTCCTGCCGATGATTCCTCCCTCGCCGCGCGTCCTCATGATCGGCCTCGACGCGGCCGATCCGATTCTGGTCGAGCGCTGGACGGCCGACGGCACGCTTCCCAACCTGCGGGCGCTCATGGCCGCCGGCGCCTCCGGCCGGCTGGCTTCCTCCGCCCTGCATCTCGCCGGCTCGCCCTGGCCCACTTTCTACACGGGCCAGCCGCCTTCCGTGCACGGGATCTACCACGACGCGCAGTGGCGGCACGAGCGGATGGAGCTGGCTTCCCCGGCCGCCGGCTGGCTTCCGGTCCAACCGTTCTGGCGCGCCCTCGAGGGCGGCCTGGACGTCATCGCGTACGACGTGCCCTTCACCGCCTCCCTCGAGCCGTTTCCGGGCACGGAGATCGCGAACTGGGCTGTGCACGACAAGCTCGTGCCCCCCGCCTCGCATCCCGCCGAGCTGCTGGCCGAGGTGCGCCGGCGCTTCGGCGAGTGGCCCATGTCGCAGGAGACGTTCGGCCGCTCGCGCCTGGAGGAGTTGCTCGGACTGCGCGAGCACCTGCTCGAGAACACGCGCCGCTCGACCGAGCTCGCGCTCTGGCTGCTCCAGCGTCCCTGGAAGCTCGCGATCATCGCCCTCAGCGCGATCCATCGGGGTGGGCACCGGCTCTGGGACCGTTCGAGCGTCGAGGGGGAGATCCCGCCCGGCCCGGGGGAGGTCTTCGACGGGGCGCTCCGCGACCTCTACGTCGCCTGCGACCGCGCCGTGGGCGAGCTGGTCGCGGCGGCGCCGGACGCCGCCGTCGTCACGTTCTCCGTTCACGGGATGGGGATCAATTCGGCGCGACACGACCTGCTGGACGGGATGCTCTCGCGGATCCTCGCGAACGGCGAAGGCTCGCCGCCCTCGCGCGGGCTCCTGCGTCGAGCCGGCGAGGCTTTGCCCCTCGGTTGGCGGCGCGCGCTCACGACCCGCATCCCCTCCCGCTTGCGCGACCGGATCATGACGCGCTGGCAGACGGGCGGGCTGGACTGGGCCCGGACGCCAGCCTTCAGTCTGCGCGCCGACCTCCAGGGCTACGTGCGCCTGAACCTCGTCGAACGTGAGCTGCGCGGGATCGTTCCTCCCGGAGAGTACTCCAGCCTCTGTGATCGGATCGCGGAGGGCCTGGCCGGTTTCCGCGACGCCGACACCGGCGAGCCGTTCATCGAGGAGATCCACCGTGTGGACCGGCTCTTCACCCACGGCGCTCGTCGCGACCGCCTGCCGGATCTGATCGTGCGCTGGAAGTACACGCTGGCCGCGCCGCACCGGAAAGTGGCGGCCCCCGGGCTGGGCGTCGTCGAGAGGAGCACTCCGGGACGCATCCCCGGCGGACGCAGCGGCAACCACCGCGGCGAGGGGTTCCTCGCGGTGCGCGGCCCCGGCGTACCGGCCGGAGTCCGGCTGCGCGAGGGGTCCCGCCTCGAGGACCTGGCGCCGACCGTGCTGGCTTTGCTCGGCGCGCGCGCCAGGGTCCCGCTGGCCGGACGGCCGATTGCCGAGGTGGTGAGCGGGGGCGGCGGCGCCGGCGACTGACCGCTCAGCCCGTATCGCGGTGGCGGTGCATCCTCTGCTATCCCTCAGCTCAGATGGCCCGCGGCGCGATGCCACGCGGCCAGCTCGCGCAGGCCGGCCTCCAGCTCCACCTGCGGCTGGTAGCCGAGTCGCCGCCTGGCTTTCTCGATCGAGAAGGCCCGACTCTTCGTGAACATGTAGACGCTGCGCCGGTGGATCGGCGGCTGGATCCCGAGCCGGAGACAAACGTCCTCCAGGATCGCCGCGCCGACCCGGAAGGGCAGCGCCGGCAGCCGCAGGCGCGGCCGCGGGACGCCCACGATGTCGGCCACGAGGGCGACCAGCTCGTTCAACGGCCGGTAGCGCTCGTCGGCGAGGATGAAGACCTCGCCCGGCGCCTCCGGCCGGCGCTCCAGGAGCCGCAGCCCGCGCACGACGTCCTCGACGTGCACGTGATGCGTGAAGACGCGGCCGCTGCCCACCATCACGAAGCGGCGCCGGGCCACCGCCCGGAAGAGCTTCCGCAGCTTGAAGTCCCCGGGGCCGTAGATGGAGCTGGGGCGAGCGATCGTGACGGGCAGGTCTCCTCGCTCGTGGAACCCGAGCGCGATGATCTCCGCCTCGCTCTTGGTGGCCTGGTAGTCGTACCCCGGCCGGTGGGGCCGCGTCTCGTCGGCCGGCGGGTCGGCCACGTGCCCGAGAACGCCGCAGGTGCTGACGTGGACGAAGCGCCGCACGCCCTCGGCTCGCGCCGCCTCGAGCAAGAAGCGCGTGCCTTCGACGTTGACTCGCCACAAGAGCCGGCGCGGGTCACCGCGGCCGCGGGATACGGCCAGGTGGTGAACCACGTCACGCCCGGCTACGGCCCGGGAGAGCGCCCGCGGGTCGCTGAGGTCGCCCTCGAGGACTTCGACGTCGGGCGGCAGCAGGCCGCGCGCGCGCTCCGCCGAGCGCGAGAGCACCCGCACGCTCGCCCCGTCCCGCAGGAGATCGGCCACGAGACGCCGACCCACGAATCCGGTCCCGCCGGTGACGAGGATGCGCGCGGCCGCGCTCACGGGAGACTGCGCTGCTTGTTCGAGAAGGCCGCCCGCTCGTAGATCTCGCGATGGCGTTCGGTGATCGCCGGCCAACCGAAGACCGTGCTCGCCCGCCGCCGCGCCCGCTCGCCGAGCTCGTCGGCGAAGGCGTCGTCGCTCATGAGCCGGAGCAGGCTCGCGCGCAGGCCGCGCACGTCTCCCGGCTCGACGAGCAGGGCGGCGTCGCCCACGACCTCGGGACAGCCGCCGGCGCGCGTCGTCACGATGGCGCAGCGCGCCGCCATGGCCTCGAGGAGCGAAGCCGGGAAGTTGTCGCTGGCTGTCGCCAGCACGAAGACGCGGCTGGGCTCGAAGAGCCGGTCCAGACGGTCGTGCGCCAGCCACCCGTGGAACGTGACGGGGAAGCCGCCCCGGCCGGCCTGCGCCTCGAGGTCGGAGCGCTGGGGCCCGTCCCCCGCGAGCTCGAGTCGCCAGCCGCGGGCAGGGAGTCCTTCGAGCGCCTCGAGCACGTCATGCACGCCCTTGCGCTCGAAGAGTCGCGTGGCCACCAGGATCCGCTGCTCTTTCCGAACGGGGCGAAAGCGTTCGAGGTCAATGCCATAGGGCACGTTCAGGAGCCGCGGCCCCGCCTCGGGGATGTGGGCGCGAATCAGGGCGGCCAGGGCCTCGGAGGGCGCGATCACCGCCCCGGCCGCCCGCGCCACGCGGCGGAGAAGGGGAGGCGTGAAGTGATGGAGCCGCCTGAATCGATCGGGGTTGTAGCCCGGAACGTCGGAGCCGTGGCTCGTGACGACGTACGGAGGAAAGCCCGGCATGCCCCGCAGCAGGTAGGGCACGACCGTGGTCGGCACCAGGAAGTGGCTGTGGCAGATGTCGTAATGGTTGACGCGCGCGAGGCTCCGGACGCGGTGCAGGGCGGCCGCGGTGTACGTGGCCAGCTCGTGGACGCGCGAGAGCTCCTTCCGGCGGCGCAGGCAAGGCACCCGCAGGACCCGCACGCCGCCGTCATGCTCTTCGGGCGGTAGCCCGCGAAAGCCCATCGTCACCACGTCGACCTGATCCCCCTGGGCCACGAGCGTGCGAGCCAGGCTGCGCGTGACCGGCGAGCTCCCGCCCCCGAGGGGCGGGTACTCGAAGTTCAGCATCAGGATTCGCAGGGGACGGCTCACGGGGCCTGGCGGTTGAGCGGTGAGGGGAAGGGACCGGCCGACTGGCTGGTCCGTCGGGTCACGTGGGCCGCCTCGGATTGGGTCGCCGCGCGCCGAGCCGATGCGCCGAGCCGATGCGCCGAGCTAATGTAGCACGGCAAGCCGCGGCACGAGATCGCCCGACTCTCGACTCAGGACGCCGGACCGTCTCCATGGACGTTCTGCTCGTCAAGTACGCCTACCCCGCCTACGTCGCGGATTTCTACCGCCGGCACCCCGGGCTGAGCGGGGCAGCGTACGCCGTGCAGAAGGCCGCGATCGACGAGGACGGGTTCTGGTGGGGCGCGGCCTGGACCCGTGCGCTCGCCCCCTTGGGCCACCGCGTCACCGAAGTCGTGATGAACGCGGGCCCGATGCAGAAGGCGTGGGCGCGCGAGCACGGGGTTCCCGTCCCGCGTCTGGACTGGATGCTGACGATCCTGCAGGCGCAGCTTCGCGAGGTGCGACCGGAGGCGCTCTTCGTGCAGAGCTTCCTGGGCCTGAGCCTCTCCTCCCTGCGTGAGCTGCGTGCAAGCTGTCCCTCCCTGCGCCGCGTGGTCGGGTGGTGCGGCGCCGCGCCGGCTCTGCGACCCGTCTTCGCGGCCTGCGATGCCATGCTCTCGTGCGTTCCCGAGATCGTAGGGACGCTGCGCGCGGCGGGCCACTCGTGCACGCACCTTCACCACGCCTTCGACCCGGTCGTGCTCGAGCGCATCGACCTGGGCCGTCCGCCCTCCATCGACCTGTCGTTTGTCGGCAGCGTCGTCAGCCGCGAGGTGCATGGCGAACGGGAACGGGTGCTGCGCCTTCTGGCCGCCCGGACGCCTCTCCAGGTTTTCACGAGTTGGGGCGACGGGCCGGCGCTGAAGTTCTGGAAAGGTGTGGGCGGGCTGGCCGCGCACGGGGTCTTCCGAGCGCTCGCGGGAGTCGGGCTGGAGCGTCCATGGCTTCAAGGGCTGCCGGTCGTCGGGCGGGCGGCCGTCTGGGACGCGCGGCCCCGCCCGCGGCGTTTGAGGATTCCGCGCGCCCGGATGCGTCCGGCGGTGTACGGGCTGCCGATGTTCCAGACCCTTCGGGATTCGAAGGTTACGCTCGACGTCCACGGGAACCACTCCGGGCGTTCGGCGTCGAACCTGCGGCTCTTCGAGGCCACCGGGATGGGTACCTGCCTGCTGACCGACTGGAAGCCCGACCTGCACCTCCTTTTCGATCCGGAACGTGAGGTCGCGACCTTCCGCTCCGGGGAGGAGTGCGTGGAGAAAGCCCTGTGGCTCCTGGAACACCCGGACGAGCGAGAGGCGATCGCCCGCGCAGGGAGGGTTCGGACGCTGAGGGAGCACAGGTTCGAAGACCGCGCCCCCGTGCTGGCCGCGGTGCTGGAGGGCGCGACGCCCTGAGGAGCATCTCCCTGGTCAGGCCTCGGATCGGCAGGGCCCCGGGCGGGCCGTGAGTGACCCGGGAGGGTCTCGTTGCGCCCCACTCGGAAGGCGGCTAAGTTGTTTCAGCCGCGGCCCTTGGTCGCGGGCAGCCCCTCTTGAGAGGAGTTGACAAGGGGGAAGAGGATCTTTATGTTACAGGGTCGCACCGGAAACGGTGCGACTTTGTCGTCCATACCTATTGAGCGCCGCCGGCGGCCGGGTCCTCCCCGGATCGGTGGCGTGTCGGACGGCCGGCCCTCCCGGGGCCTCGAACCGGGAACCCCGCTCTTTGAAAACCGAAGTTCTGTTGAGGCAAGCAAGCCGAGCTTCTCTCGAGTGAGGCCGATTTTTGGCCAAGCTACAAAGGGCGCACGGTGGATGCCTTGGCACCAGCAGGCGATGAAGGACGTGGTAAGCTGCGATAAGCCCCGGGGAGGTGCAAACAACCTTTGATCCGGGGATTTCCGAATGGGGCAACCCGAACGCCGTCATGGGCGTTCACTCCGCGCTGAATCCATAGGCGCGGCAGAGCCAACGGGGAGAACTGAAACATCTCAGTACCCCCAGGAAGAGAAAGCAATCGCGATTCCCGGAGTAGCGGCGAGCGAAATGGGAACAGCCTAAACCGCACGCGTGTAAGGGCGCATCCGTTGCCTGTGCGGGGTAGTGGGATCTGCATCCGGTCCATGCGCGGGCCGGCGGAAGTTACAAAGGTTGGCGCTAGCTGAATCGCACTGGAAAGGCGACCCATAGAGGGTGACAGTCCCGTAAGCGAAAGCGCGCAACCCTTCCGAGCAGACACCCGAGTAACGCCGGACACGAGAAATCCGGCGTGAATCTGGGAGGACCATCTCCTAAGGCTGAATACTCGCTGGTGACCGATAGTGGACCAGTACCGTGAGGGAAAGGTGAAAAGCACCGCTGACGCGGAGTGAAATAGTACCTGAAACCGTGTGCCTACAAGCGGTAGGAGGAGGACGAGCCTTCGGGTTCGTGCCTCTGACTGCGTGCCTTTTGCATAATGAGCCGGCGAGTTGCTCCAGTGTAGCGAGGTTAAGAGGGACTACCTCGTAGCCGTAGCGAAAGCGAGTCCTAACCGGGCGACTAGTTGCACTGGGCAGACCCGAAGCCGAGTGATCTACCCATGGCCAGAGTGAAGCGACGGTAACACGTCGTGGAGGCTCGAACCGGTGTTGGTTGAAAACAACTCGGATGAGCTGTGGGTAGGGGTGAAAGGCTAATCAAACTCGGAGATAGCTGGTTCTCCCCGAAATCTATTTAGGTAGAGCCTCGAGACAATTGAGTCACGGAGGTAGAGCACTGGATGGGCTAGGGGCCGTACCAGGTTACCAAACCCAACCAAACTCCGAATGCCGTTGACTCGTACCTCGGGAGGCAGCGCGCGGGGGATAAGCTCCGTGCACGAGAGGGAAACAACCCAGACCATCAGCTAAGGCCCCAAAATCACGGCTAAGTGACAAAGGATGTGGGATTACACAGACAACTGGGATGTTGGCTTAGAAGCAGCCATTCATTTAAAGAGTGCGTAATAGCTCACCAGTCAAGTGATCCTGCGCCGATAATTCACGGGACTAAGCCGTGTGCCGAAGCTATGGGTTCGACCGATCCTGCGGGATCGGCGAGCGGTAGGGGAGCGTTCCATGCAGCGTCGAAGGTGCACCGCAAGGTGAGCTGGAGCGCATGGAAGTGATCATGCCGGCATGAGTAGCGATAAAACACGTGAGAAACGTGTTCGCCGAAAGCCCAAGGGTTCCTGAGGAAGGTTAATCCGCTCAGGGTTAGTCGGATCCTAAGGCGAGGCCGAACGGCGTAGCCGATGGAAATCAGGTCAATATTCCTGAACCGCCTGACAACCGTTATGACCTATGGGGTGACGCAGAGGTGAATGCCCATCCGCGACTGGACGTGCGGGTCCAAGGCTGTAGGGAGACTCGATAGGCAAATCCGTCGAGTCAATCCCGAGAGCTGATGGGGAGGCCCTTCGTGGGCCACAAAAGGGCAATAAGCTTACTGCCGAGAAAAACCTCTATGGCAGGTTGTCGGGCGACCGTACCGGAAACCGACGCAGGTGGGCAGGGAGAGAATCCCAAGGCGCTCGAGAGAACTGTGATCAAGGAACTCGGCAAAATTACCCCGTAACTTCGGGAGAAGGGGTGCCCGACGATGTGAAGCCTTCGCGGCGTAAGCATTGTCGGGCCGCAGAGAATCGGCCCAAGCGACTGTTTACTAAAAACACAGGGCTCTGCTAAGTCGTGAAGACGACGTATAGGGCCTGACGCCTGCCCGGTGCCGGAAGGTTAAGGGGAGCGGTTAGCTCACTTCGGTGGGCGAAGCTGTGAACCGAAGCCCCGGTAAACGGCGGCCGTAACTATAGGAAAAGGACCCCTGTAGTTGTAAAACCTGGCTATATGCTGGGACATCCGGTTGATGCGGTGGTACTCGCCACTAGGCTGTGAAAGCCGAACAAGGTGGCAGTGAAAATCCGCCCGCGGACGGACAATCAGCAGGAAAGACTCGACATGCTCAACGTCAAGCTCGTACCCTCTGAGATCGGCTGGTATCTGGCCGGTTTCACGGACGGAGAAGGAAGCTTCAATGTGAGCTTCCGACCACGAGCAGACTACGGCCTTCCCTGGAAAATCTCCCTCTGCTTCAACATCTCACAGCGTGATCCCGTCATCCTGGCGCTTTTCAAGAAGCACCTGGGATGCGGGACGATGCGACAGCGACGCGACGGTGTGTGGTACTACGAGGTGAACAACCTCCGAGCCATACTCGACAACGTGATTCCGTTCTTCCGCCGATACCATTTCTTGTCGGCCAAGAAGAAGCGGGATTTCGCCAAGTTCGTGGAACTGGCTGAGATGATGAGCGGAAAGGAGCACCTGGATCGCGCTGGAGTCGAGAGAGTTCTCACGATTCGGCGCGACATGAACGATGGAGGGAAGCGTAGGTACACGGACGAGCTCGTGCTCGCCCGTTTCGAGAATCCTCAGAGACTGCACGCCAGGCCGCCTCGCAAGAGGCGGATGATACAGTCCGGACTGCATGGTAACATGCAGAGCACGGCAGAAATGCCCGTGCCCGATGTCGACGAGATTCTTCGAGACATCGAGTAACACGTCGAACGGTCCTAAGGTAGACCCGGTTGACAATCCGGATGCTGCCCTTCGCGGGAGTGATCCCGCGACCGCAGCTGGCTATATGCTGGGAAACCTGTGTATCCCGCACTACTCGTCGATCCGCGTCCGCTTAACACCGCCCGCGGAAAAGGCAGTGACAATGTGTCGGGTGCAGAAAATCAGCAGGAAAGGCCAGGCTTCGAGCAGTGGGTAGTCGGTTTCGTTGACGGAGAAGGTTGCTTCAGCGCGCCTATCTACCGGAATCCAACGTATCGGATAGGTTGGCAAGTTCAGCCTGCCTTTGCGGTGGTGCAAGGTGAGAAGAGCGTATGCGTATTGCACGAGCTGAAAGCATTCTTCGGATGTGGTGCCGTTCCGTTCTTCGAAAAAAACCCTCTGAGAACGGCGAAAGCTGATGAGTTCGCAAAGTTTGCGATGATTGTACGGCTAATGGAGAGAGGCTTCCATCGAACGGTGGAGGGTCTAACCCAGATAGCTGAAATCTCACAAACGATGAACCCATCGGAAGCCGTCTCGATTTCTGGAATCCTCAGAGACCACACGCCAGCCGACTCTTTCGACAGAAGAGTCGAAGATATGGTCCAGGCCCCATGGCGACATGGGGGCTCCCTCAGCGAAATTCCTTGTCGGGTAAGTTCCGACCTGCACGAATGGCGTAACGACTTGGGCGCTGTCTCGATCACAGACTCGGCGAAATTGCAGTATCGGTGAAGATACCGATTACCCGCGGTAGGACAGAAAGACCCTGTGCACCTTTACTACAACCTGATATTGGGTCTTAGCTGATTTTGTGTAGCATAGGTGGGAGGCTATGAAGCCCCGGCGTTAGCCGGGGTGGAGCCAACAGTGAAATACCACCCTGAATCAGATGAGGCTCTAACCCGAGGCCGTCAGCCGGCCGGGGAACAGTGTCAGGCGGGTAGTTTGACTGGGGCGGTCGCCTCCCAAAGCGTAACGGAGGCGTGCAAAGGTTCCCTCAGTGCGGTCGGTAATCGCACGCAGAGCGTAAACGCAGAAGGGAGCTTGACTGCGAGACACACAAGTCGAGCAGGTGCGAAAGCAGGCGTTAGTGATCCGGCGGTTGTTGATGGAAATGCCGTCGCTCATCGGATAAAAGGTACGCCAGGGATAACAGGCTTATCTCCCCCGAGAGTTCACATCGACGGGGAGGTTTGGCACCTCGATGTCGGCTCATCGCATCCTGGGGCTGGAGAAGGTCCCAAGGGTTGGGCTGTTCGCCCATTAAAG
>DATBJW010000091.1:0-4249 GCA_036556205.1 Gemmatimonadota bacterium | reverse complement strand
GTATGAGTGGAACTGGCGGGCTGCCGAGCCGGCGATCGAGCGAGCGATCGCCCTGGATCCGCAGTACCCTGTGTTGCGGATCATCTACGCCTCCTTCTTGCATTCCGTCGGTCGACCGGAGGAGGCGCTGGCGCAGATGGCCGTCGCCAGGGAGCTCGACCCTCTCGCCCCTACCGGAATCTTCAGCGGCCGGATCTATGTGGACATCCACCAACCGGATGCGGCCATTCGGGTCCTGGAGCAGCAGGTCGAGCTGGAGCCCCGCCTCGACGTGGCCCATCAGTTCCTAGCGCTTGCGTATCTAGAGAAGGGCATGCCGGAGGAGGCGATCGCGTCGATGAAGCGGGCTGCGGCCATGAGCGGGGCGCGGGACTCGGCCCAGCTCGCGTACGTGTACGCGAAGACGGGCCATCGTGTGGAAGCCCGGCGGGTTTTGGCCCAGCTCCAGGAAGGCCGCCGGCCGCTCGGCCTGCTCGGGTTCCATCTCGCGCTGGCGTACGCGGGGCTGGGCGAACCCGACGAGGCGTTCCGATGGCTCGAAGCCGCCTACACGGAGCACGGCGGGTACATGAACCTGCTCGCCGTGGCGACCGGTTTCGAGTCGCTCCGCTACGATCCCCGGTTCGACGACCTGCTGCGACGCATGGGACTCCGTGATTCTAGCTGAGCCGGGCTGGCCGGCCCTCAAGCGCGCGGTAGCTGAGGCGCTCGACCTACCGGCCGACGCCCGCGATGCCCACCTCCGTGCGCGGTGTCAGGACCCGGCGCAGCACGCCGAGGCGACCCGGCTCCTCCGGGCGTGCGAGCTGGCGGCCTCGAGCCCGGTTCTCGATCTGCCGGCGGCGCAGTTCGCCGCCCCGGTCCTGACCGAGGTTGAGGACCAGGATCGCGGCGTCCCCGAGGCACTTCGCACGGCCCTGGCCGGCCGCTACACGATCGAGCGCGAGCTGGGGCGCGGCGGGATGGCCACGGTGTACCTGGCGCGCGACGAGCGCCACGGACGACCCGTCGCGATCAAGCTGCTACGTCCCGAGCTCGTTCCCGACGACGGCCCCTCGCGCGCCGCCGCGCGGTTCCAGCGCGAGATCGAGTTCGCAGCGCGGCTATCCCACCCCCACATCCTGCCGCTGCACGACTCCGGCGCGGCTGGCAGGCTGCTCTACTACATCACGCCGTACGTGGACGGGGAGACGCTGCGAGACCGCCTGGGGCGCACGGGTCGGCTGCCCCTCCCCGAAGCCCTGCATGTGTTGCGCGACGTGGCGCGCGCGCTCGCCCACGCCCACCGGCAGGGCGTGGTGCACCGCGACATCAAGCCGGCCAACATCCTGCTCAACCAGGAGGGCGACGCCCTTGTGGCCGACTTCGGCGTGGCCCGGGGTCTCGCGGCCGCCCAGGGCCCCGCGGGCGCCCCGGAGGACGAGCGCCCCGATGGCGGGCTCCTCATCGAGGGTCCCTCGGGGGCGGTACAGCCCGACCTCACTGACGGGACCATCGTCCTCGGCACACCGGCCTACATGGCGCCGGAGCAGATACGGGGCGGCCCCGGGATCGACCACCGTGCGGACCTCTATGCCTTCGGCGCCGTGGCGTACGAGCTCTTGACCGGTGCGGCGCCCTTCGCGGGCCGCCCACGGCACGACCAGCTCGCCGCGCACCTCTCGGAGGTGCCGGAACCCGTCGCCGCTCGTCAGCCGGACGTCCCGAAGGCGGTCGCGGACCTGGTGGACCGGCTCCTCTCTAAGCGTCCCGACGACCGTCCGCGCGATGCAGCCGAGGTGCTGCAACTCCTGGATGCCGCGGTGGCCGACCCAAGTCTTGGTTTCCACCGAAGGTCCCGCCTGGCGCGGGTCGGTCTCGAGCGGCGCTTGTCTCGGCGGAGTCTCGTCATCGGGGCCGCGGCGGTCCTTGTCGCCGCGGGAGGTGCAGAGCTGGGGCGCAGGATGACGTCCACGACATCCGCGACGGTCTCGATCGCCGTGCTGCCCTTCGATGCGCTGGGCGACAGCGCGACCACCCACCATCTGGCGGTCGGCTTGAGCGATGGGATCGGGACTCGGCTGGCGCGGCTCCGGGGCATGGTCGCGCCCAGTTACGTGACCGCTTCGATCTACCGCGAGAGCCCCAAGTCCCCGCAGGAGATCGGGACCGAGCAGCAGGTCAGCGCCGTCCTTCGCGGCAGCGTCCAGCGGTTGGGAGACCGGGTGCGAGTGGAGGCGCAGCTCCTGGATGCCGATGACGGCAAGCGGCTGTGGGCTCGCGGCTACGAGCGCCCATCCTCCGAGCTGCCGGAGATCCAGCGCGACATCATACGGGCCACACTTGGGACTCTCCGGATCCACCCCAGTGAGGGCGAGCGGGACGACCTGGACCGCCCCGCGACGAGCGACGCACGCGCGTACGACCTCTACCTCCAGGGCCGCGCCATCGAGCTGGCAGGCCAGTCGCGCGAATTGTGGCATCCCATGCCGAAGGACAATATCCGGAGAGCCCAGGCGCTCTACACGCGGGCGCGCGACCTCGACCCGCGCTTTGCCCTTGCCCGTGCGAGGTTGGCGCTGATGCACACGCTGGCCGCGGCGGCCTACGATACGACGAAGGCGCGTCGCGACCACGCGCGCGTGGAAGCGGAGACCGCGCTTCGGCTCCAGCCCGGTCTGCCCGAGGCGCACGAGGCGCTCGCCTCCTATTGGCAACTCAACGGAGACCTGGCGAAGACGATCGAGGAGCTCGGGCTCGCGATCGAAAGCTTCCCCCACAGCGCGGACCTCCACCTCGCGCTCGGTAATGTGCTCCTGGACGCGGGTCGCTTCGAGGAAGCCGTGCGCGAGTACGAGCAGGCGGCGCGGTTGGAGCCGGGCAGCCCCAAGGGCCCCTTCTCGGCAGGTATAACCTATTCCCGGCTGAGACGCCGGGAGGAGGCCATACGCGCGTTCAATCGTGCGATCGCGGTGGCGCCCGACTACCACCCGGTGAAGCTGGTCAAGGGGCAGGCGTATTTGCGCTGGTACGGCATACCGGACACGCTCGCGGCTCTGATGGAAAGCATACCACCGGATTGGGATGCCAGCGGTGCGGCCACGTATTCTCGCTACACGGCGCTCTGGGTTCAGCGCCGATACGCCGACGCGCTCGACATGCTGGACCGGTCCCGGAGCGAGTTGTACCGGGACGATTACCTGTATCAGCCGAAGTCTCTGATGCGTGCACGGCTGTACGAGTCCATGGGGGAGGAAGAGCTGGCCCAGGCCAGCTATGTCACCGCACTGTCCGTCATCCAGGACAGCGTCGAGGCCAATCCGAGCGCTCCCAACATGCGGATCGCGCTCGGTCTGGCGTATGCGGGGCTGGACCGGCGCGCCGAGGCGGTGCGCGAAGCCCGCCGGGCGATGGAGCTGATGCCCGTGGCGAGCAGCACCGTGGATGCCGCGGGATTCATGGGCGGAGCCGTCGAGGTGTTCGCCGCGGCCGGGGAGATCGACGCGGCGCTGGACCTGCTGGAGCTCCTGTTCTCGATGCCGGCGGGGCGAGAGGTCACCGTCCCCTTCCTCCGCGCGTGGCCCGGGTTCGATCCGCTTCGAAGCGATCCGCGGTTCGAGGAGCTGCTCGTGCGCTTCGCGGCTGAGCGGTGAAGGTGATCGGCTCTCGGATCCGGGTCGGCCTAGTCGTGGCCACCCTCCTCGCAGGAGGCGCCGCCGACCTGGCCGCACAAACCGGCGTCGTCCGCGGCCGCGTGGTCCGCGCCGACGGCCCCGTCGGGCTGGCCGGCGCCGAAGTCGTCCTGAGCCCCTCCGGGGTCACGACCCGCACCGACGCGCACGGCTACTTCATGTTCCGCGGGATCGCCCCCGGGCCGGTGGAAGTGGCCGCGCGGCGGCCCGGCTTCGTCTCCGCAAGGGTGACGCTGCGCGTCGATTCGCTGGCCTCCAGCGAAGTGGAGATCGCGCTCGAGCCCATCGCCGCCGTCCTGGATCCCATCGTGACGTCGGTCACCCGGGACGCGCGGAGCCTGAGCGAACTGGCCGTGGCCGTCTCGGTGGCCGATTCGTCGGCGATCCAACGCGACCGCACGGTCGGTCTCCACGAGGCCTTGAGGATGATGCCCGGGGTCCAGGTCGCGTCGCGCTACGGCACGCAGGACGTGAACATCGGGATCCGGGGGTCGGCCGCCCGGACGTTCCAGTCCGTACGCGGCGTGGCGGTGCTCCTGGACGGCGTTCCGCTCACGCAACCGGAAGGGAGGACGCGG
>DATBJW010000090.1:0-33940 GCA_036556205.1 Gemmatimonadota bacterium | reverse complement strand
GGGCCCGGCGGGCGCGGCGAGTGCGGCGGCCAGGCCCAGCGCCGCCACGAGGACTCCCACCTTCCGGGCGTGCGCGCGCCTCGAGGGATCCCTCACCGGAGCTCCGCCACGGTGAGGCCCGCCTTGGCGCGGTCCTCGGCCGTGATGAGCAGCCCCACGACGCGCGGGCGGCCCTGGATGTACGTGCGCACGTACTCGGCGATGTCCGGCCGGTCCACCTCCCTCACGTTCGCGACATAGTTCAGGTAGTACTGCAGGTCCGCCACCGCCCACCAGTAGCCGACCATGTGTGCGAATGCGGAGGGCTGCTCGCGGGCGTAGACGTCCGCGACCCTGACCAGGTTCTTGGCCGCTGCCAGCTGGGCGTCGGTGAAGTAGCCCGGGTCGTCGAAGCTGGCGATCTCGCGATCCAGCGCCTGCTTCAGCAGCAGAACCTTGTCGGGCGTGGTCTGCGCCGTGAGCCGGATCGGCCCCACGTGCGAGAGGCTCGTGTAGGCGATCCCCGCGCTGAAGGCCAGCCCCGAGTCCACGATCCGTTTCTGGAAGCCGGAGTCGGGCAGCCGCAGGAGCGCGGTGAAGAGGTCGGCGGCGTAGGTGGCCGCGGCATTCCGGCTGACGCTGGGACCCTGCCAGTTCAGCGTCAGCGTGACGGTGTTCACCGGGCGCTCGACGATCACGGCGCGCGATTCCTGAAGTGCCGGCGGGGGGGGGATGGGGCGCGTGCTGAAGGGGTCCTGCCCGCGCGGCCAGTCGCCGAACACCTCCTGCGCCAGATGAAAGCCCTCCTCCGTCTCCAGGTCGCCGGCCAGGATCAGGCTGGCGTTGTTGGGCACGTAGTAGAGGCGCTGGATCTCGAGCATCTGCTCGCGCGTGGTGGCGGCGATCACGTCCCGGTTGCCGATCGTGTTCTTGCGGCTGAAGTACCCCGGCGTCCAGAGCAGCGAATCCGTCGCCATGTTGAGGTGGAACATCGGGTCGGCCTCGTTGCGATCGTACTCTCCGAGCACCACCGGCCGCTCGCGCTCGAGCTCCGCCTGGTCGAAGAGCGGATAGCGGATCGCGTCGCGCATGAACTCGAGTCCCGCCTGCAAGTCCTGCGCTTGAAGCGTGATGAAGTAATTCACGCGCTCCTGGCTGGTCGTCCCGTTCCACACCACCCCCAGCTCCCGCGTGCGCTCGAGCCAGCGCTCCTGGCTGGGGAGCTTCTCGTTGGCCTTGAAGAACATGTGCTCGTAGAGGTGGGCCAGGCCCTCGTACGGGGGCGCCTGCGTGTAGGCGCCGTTCTTCACGTCGATCTCGACCGTGACGAGCGGCACGGCGGGGTTGGGGACCACGATCACGCGCAGGCCGTTGTCCAGGACGCGCGTCAGGAGCGGAGCCGCGGCGGCCTGCGGCGCCAGCTCGCCGGCCCGAGCGGCGAGCGAGTCCCCGAACAGCGAGTCGGCGCGCGTCGAGTCAACGGAGAACCCGGTCCGCTCCAGCCGCTCATCGCGCTGGAACGTGGAGCAGGCCGCGAGCAGGGCGACGAGCGGCAGGAGCCAGATGCGCATGCGGATCACCAGACGGATGCGATCGGGGCGACGAGCGCCGTCCGGCGGAGGGCACGGGGACGCGGGAGCCACGGGTGCGCGCCGCTCAAAGAGGTCGGGAACGCGACCTCGAGCGGCATGCCGCGGAAAATAGCGAAAAGGGGCCGCCGCGAGTACCCGATCCGGAGCGCGGGCGAAGGCGCTCGCGCCGGCCGGCCGCCGCGCAGGGCCCCCCGGCCCCCCGGCTGCGCGTGGCCCGCCCCCCGGCCCCCCGCCGCGTCCCTGGCGCGGGACGCGCTCGGGGTGGAAGTTCTGGCCCACGATGGACGACTATCTCACGAGCGAGGCGCTGGAAGCGCCGGCCGCGGGCGCCGCGCCGCCCGAGCCCCACGGGGCGCGCCGCGCGCCGGACCGATTCTCCGACCGCCTCGCGCGCTGGCTCTTCCGGGCGCTGGCCCTGCTCTTCGTCGGGGGGGCGTTCTGGTGCGGGACGTCCTTGCTCGACCTGCTCGGGTCCGCCGGCGGCTGGCGCGGCACGTCGCTCCAGATCGCGCGCCTGCTCCCTCCCCTCACGCTCACGGTCGTCGCGCTCCTCAGCCTCGCCACCGGCGCCTATCGCGGTGAGACGCGCCGTCTCTGGTACTTCGCGTACGGAATCGCCGCGTTCTTCATCGCGAGCATCATCGCGATGTGGATCGCGCTGGTCCGCGAGCCGTACAGGCCGCCGTCCGACGAGGTCGTGATCGCGACCCCGGCCCAGCTCGACGACTTCGTCCGCCGCCGGATCTGGACCTCGAAGCTGAGGGTCCGCGGCGAGACGCCGACCTTCCTTCCGACCGGAGTCTTCGTCAAGACGACCGAGTTCAAGGACACCGAGAACCTGTTCATGTCGGGCTACGTCTGGCAGAAGTATACCGACGGGGTGGACGACAGCCTGACGCGGGGGTTCGTGCTCCCGGAGGCGGTGGACGAGCGCATCGAGGAGGCCTACCGGCGTCGCGAGGGCGCGCGGGAGAAGATCGGTTGGAAGTTCGAGGCCGAGACCCGGCAGCTCTTCCACTACGATCGCTTCCCGTTCGACGTGAAGGACCCGTGGGTGCGGCTCTGGCACACGGACTTCGACCGCAACGTCGTCCTGATCCCGGACCTGGAGTCGTACGCCTCCACGAATCCGGCGACGCGTCCCGGCATCGAGAGCCGGCTGGTGCTGCCCGGCTGGCGGATCCAGCAGAGTTTCTTCTCGTACAAACTGCACCACTACGGCACGAACTTCGGCGTGGACGCCTACCAGTCCCGCAGCGACGTCCCGGAGCTCTACTTCACGATCGTCGCCCAGCGCGAGTTCCTGAGCACCTTCTTCCTGCTGCTGCTGCCGATCCTCGTCATGCTCGTTCTGATCTTCATCATCGTCTACAACATGCCGCCGCGGCAGCTGGGCGGAGAGGGCCTGTACAACATCTCGCGGATCTGCGGCTCGTACATGTTCATCCTGATCCTGAACCACGTGAACCTGCGCCGTTATGTGAGCGGGGGCATCGTCTACCTCGAGTACTTCTACGTGGTCCTCTACTTCGGGATCCTGTGGGTGCTGCTGAACGCGGCCCTCTACCTGAAGGGTCTGAACCCCCCCGGGATCCGCTGGCGCGAGAACCTGATCGCCAAGCTCGCCTTCTTGCCCTTGCTCACCGGGGCCCTGCTCCTGGTGACGTACCTGACCTTCCGGCACTGATCCGCCTCTTCTGGCCTTACGCTCTGGCCCGCCGCCGGGCGCACCGGGGTCGTCGGCACCACGGTTCGCCGGCCGGCTTGCGTTCGGACAGCCGCCCGTCTGAAGTTTCCCGCCTCGTCACGGCGGATGTCACGGTTGCCCCCGCGGTCTGGGAGACTCCATGACCGAGGATGCCTTTCCGCCTCCAGCCACCCCCGCGGTGGAGGGAGTCGTGTGGGGCGAGATGGTCGAAGGTCCCGCGCATGGAAAGCCAGGGACCGGCCCCTCCCTCCGCGGGCCGGACCGATTCCCGCAGGCTTTGGCCCGGTGGGGTTTCCTCTTCCTCGTCGGCGGGCTCGCGCTCTCCGCGGTCTGGCTGGCCGTGGGCGTCGTGGAGGCTCTCCAGGCCGAGAACGAGTGGCGGCTCGTATCCGTGCGGGTCACGCGTGTCGTCGCCCCGGCGGCGGCGGTGCTCGTGTTCGCGGCCGCGCTCGCCATGCGTGCCCACCGCGGGGAGACGCGGCGGCTCTGGCATCTCTCCTACGCGATGGCGGCGATCTTCGTGGCGGGGATCGCGACCATCTGGATCACCCTCGTTCGCGAGCCGTACCGGCCGGACCCCAAAGACGTCGTGATCCTCACGCCCGAGCAACGCGAAGCCTTCCTGCGAAGCCGGCTCGCATCCGGGCCCGGCGCGGCTCCGGCGGCCGTCATTCCGACGGGGGTGTTCCTCAGGACCACGGAGTTCGAACGCACGGAGAACGTCCGGAAGTCGGGTTACATCTGGCAGAAGTACGCCGACAGTCTGCCGGGGGGGCTTTCGCGCGAGTTCGTGCTCCCCGAGGCGGTCGAGACCCATGTCCAGGAAGCCTACCGGCGTCGCGTCGGGGACGTGGAGACAATCGGCTGGTACTTCGAGGTAGAGACGCGGGAGATCTTCAACTACACCCACTTCCCCTTCGACATCAAGGACCCCTGGGTGCGGATCACGCCCAGGGACTTCGACGCCGGCGTCCTGCTGGTACCCGACCTCGAGTCCTACGCGTCCACCGATCCCCGCACCCTGCCCGGCCTCGAGCGCGGCTTCGCACTGCCGGGCTGGAAGGTCGAGCAGACCTTCTTTTCGTACAAGCTGCGCCACTACAACACGAGCTTCGGCGTCCAGGCGCCGATTGAAAGCGACGTCCCCGAGCTCTACTTCACGATGGCGGCGCGGCGCCAGTTCCTGAGCGTCTTCTTCCTGCTGGTCTTTCCCGTGCTCGTGATGCTGGTTCTGATCTTCATGATCGTCTACAACATGCCGCCGCGTCACCTGGGGGGAGAGGGGCTCTACAACATCGTGCGCATCTGCGGGACCTACCTGTTCATCCTCATCCTGAACCATGTGAACCTGCGCACGTACGTGAGCGGGGGGATCGTGTATCTGGAGTACTTCTACGTCCTGCTCTACGCAGGCGTGCTCTGGGTCCTGCTGAACGCCGGCCTGTACCTGAAGGGGCTGAATCCCCCGGGCCTTTGCTGGCGCGAGAACCTGATCGCGCGGCTGGTCTTTCTGCCGCTCCTGTCGGGCATCATGATGGTCGTGACCGTGGCGACCTTCGGGCGCTAGGCGGCGGCAGGGAATGCGCCCCTGCTCCGGCCTCCTGCTTGATCCTGCAAAGTACTTGACTCGGCTGAACAGGAGGGCTACCATCGGCCCCATGCCCGCACTCGAGCCCGCCTCCACCCACCCCGCCGATCCCGTGGCGCTTCACGACCACGCCATGGACGACCTGCGCTTCATCCGCGAGACGATGGAGCGCTCCGCCGCCTTCACGGCCGTGCCCGGTCGGGGCATGGTGGCGATCGGTGTTTCGGCCTTCGTCGCGGCCGCGGCGGCCGCGAGCGCGGCGCACGTTCGACTGTGGCTCGCGATCTGGCTGGCGGAGGCGCTCCTCGCGACCGTGATCGGCCTGTTCACGCTCTCGCGGAAGGCGCGCCGCGCGCGGGTGCCGGTTCTCACGGGACCCGGCCGCAAGTTCGCGCTGAGCCTGGTCCCGCCGCTGGCGGCGGGCGCGCTCCTGACCGTGGCCCTCCTGCGGGCGGGCTGGGTTCAGCTCGTGCCGGGGACGTGGCTCCTGCTCTATGGAACGGGTGTCGTCACCGGCGGGGCCTTCTCCGTGCGAGCCGTGCCGGTGATGGGTCTCTGCTTCATGGCCCTGGGCGCGGCGGCTCTCTTCGCGGCGCCGAGGTTCGACGCGCCGCTCCTGGCCGCGGGCTTCGGCGGGCTCCACGTCGTCTTCGGCATCCTGATCGCGAGGAATCACGGTGGCTAGGGCGGATGCCGCGCGCGCGGAGGGGCGGCGTGGCTGGCCCCGGGAGGGGGCCGGCTCGCGCATGTTGACCGTGCATCCCGGCGGCGGGGGGGCGCTCGAGCTCGAGTCCCTGATCCACGAGCGGATGCGGCTCGGGATCGTGAGCGCTCTGGCCGTGAACGAGCGCCTGAGCTTCGGCGAGCTCAAGGACCTGCTGGGCGCCACCGACGGGAACCTGAGCGTGCACGCCCGCAAGCTCGAGGAGGCGGGCTACGTGCACTGCTCGAAGTCGTTTCACGGCCGGGTCCCGCGCACGGAGTACCGGCTCTCGGCGGCCGGACGGAGAGCGCTCGAGAGCTACCTGAGTCACATGGAGGCGCTGATCCGGGCCACGCGGCGGGACTGATCCGCCACTTTTTTTGGGCCTCGTTGCTTTGCATTGCAAAGTACTCGACTGAATTCGCCGACAACCTTCTTCGAACGGAGACACCGGCATGGACGCGAGGCTGCGGCTCGCGCTGGCGGCGCTCGGTGCCGCGATCGTTCTCGGGATCCTCGGCGACGGGCTGCTGCGCGCCTTCCCCTGGGGACTGAACGCTCCGGCCTGGCTCTTCGTGACGCTGGGCGTGGCGCTCGGGCTGGTCCGGCTGGGAGGTGTCGAGTGGAGAGGCGAGGGGCGCTGGCTCCTGATCGCGGCCGCCCTGGCCGCGGCGGGCATCGCCTGGCGCGACTCGCGGACCCTCAAGCTCCTGAGCATGGCCGCGGTCCTCGCGGCGCTGGCGATCGCGGCCGCGCGCTCGCGGACGGGACGCGTCGTTGTGGCCCGGATCTCCGACTACCTGATGGCGGGCCTCTCGGCGGGCGCGCACGTCATGCTGGGCCTGGCGCTGCTCGTCCTGGGCGACGTGCGCTGGGAGGCGGTCCCGCGCGAGGGGGCCGCGCGCAGGATCATCGCGCTGGGCCGCGGTCTCGTGATCGCCGTCCCGATCCTGCTCACCTTCACGGGCCTCTTCATGGCCGCCGACGCCGCCTTCGAGGGGATCGTGACCCGCCTCCTGGACATCGACTTCCAGGAGCTCTTCAGCCACGTCTTCCTGATCGGCTTCTGGACCTGGATCGCAGGGGGGTTCCTGCGCGCCCTGCTCTTCTCCCAGCCGGCGACGCCGGCCAGCGGGCGCCCGATCACGGTCGGGATCGTGGAGATCGCGGTCGTGCTGGGGCTCGTGAACGCGCTCTTCCTGGGCTTCGTCCTGGTGCAGCTACGCTATCTCTTCGGAGGCGCGCCGCTGGTCGCCCTGTCGCCGGACCTCACGTACGCCGAGTACGCGCGGCGCGGCTTCTTCGAGCTCGTCACCGTGGCGGCCCTCGTGCTGCCGCTCCTCCTCGCCGCCGACTGGACGCTGCGGCGGGACGGCCCGCGGGTCGAGATCGCGTTCCGCGCTCTCGCGGGGACCTTGCTCGTTCTGCTGGGCGTGGTCCTGGCCTCGGCGCTCCAGCGCATGCGCGTCTACCAGGGCCAGTACGGCCTGACGGAGCTGCGCCTCTACACCACGGCCTTCATGGGCTGGCTGGTGCTCGTGTTCGGGTGGCTCGCGGCCACGGTCCTGCGCGGCCGCCCGGAGCGCTTCGCCTTCGGCGCCCTCGCGGCGGGCTTCCTGGTGCTGGGTGCGCTCGACGTCTTGAACCCCGACGGGCTCATCGCGCGCGTGAACGCGGCGCGGGTCGGGGAAGGGAAGGCCTTCGACGCCGAGTACGCGGCCTCGCTGAGCGCCGACGCCGTGCCGGCCCTGGTCGCCGCCCTGCCGCGGCTGGGCCCGGTTGAGCGCTGCGTCGTGGCGCGCGTGGCGCTGGCGGTCTGGAGGAAGCCCTCGGACCTCGACTGGCGGAGGTGGAGCGTGGGGCTGGCGCGCGCCTGGAGCGCGGTCGGCCGGAACGAGGCGGAGCTGCGGGCCTCGCTCTGCCAGCCGCCGGGATAAAATCCTTTCCCGAACAGAAGCCGAAAATTAGGTTGGGGGTGTGAAGACCCCCATCCTCTTCCACGTCGACATCGACGCCTTCCTCGCCTCGGTCGAGCAGATCGTCCACCCCGAGCTCGCCGGAAGGCCCGTGGCCGTGGGCGACGGTGTCGTGGCCTCCTGCTCCTACGAAGCGCGCGCCTGCGGCGTGCGCGCCGCGATGCGGCTCTCGGAAGCCCGCCGGCTCTGCCCCCCGCTCCTCGTCCGGAAGGGCCACGCCCAGGTCTCGCGGCGCTTCGCCGAGCGTGTGGTCGCGATCTGCGGGGAGTCGAGCCCCAGGGTCGAGCGCGTCTCGCTCGACGAGGTCTACTGCGACATGACCGGGCTCGACCGGCACTACGGGTACGGGCGCGGGCAGATGCGCGGGGCGCGCGGGAGCCCGAGCGGGGATCTCGAAGGCGGCGACTTCTGGCCGCTCGAGGCGGCGGAGCGCATCCGGGCCGGGGTCCGGGGTGAGACCGGCCTCTCGGTGACGATCGGGATCGGGACCAACCGGGTGGCCGCGCGCACGGCGGCGCGCTGGGGCAAGCCGGGCGGGATCGGGTTCCTGCTGCCGGGGCGCGAGGCGCGCGTGCTGCGCGACCTTCCGCTCGAGGAGCTGCCCGGCGCGGGTCCCGCGGTCCGGCGCGAGCTCGAGGATCTCTCGATCTCGACGGCGGGGGAGCTGCGCGAGCTCGGGCGGCCCGTGCTCGAGACGCTCTTCGGTGCGAACGGGACGCTCCTCTACGAGCGCGCCTGGGGGCGCGACGCGCGGGACGTGGACCCCGACCGGACGCCGCGGTCCATCAGCCGCGAGAGCTCCTTCGAGCGCCCGACCGGCGACCTCGATCACGTGGAGGGGACGCTCTTCTACCTGACGGAGCGGGCGGCCAACGCGCTGCGCCGGGAGGAGCTGGCCGCGCGGACGGTGGGGGTGAGGATCCGCTACGCCGACTCGGCGGGGGCCGAGCGCCGGGTCACGCTGGCGGCACCCGCCTGGCTCGACCCCGAGCTCTTCGGCGCCGCGCGGGGCCTCTTCCGGAGCCTCTACACGCGGCGCTCACGCCTGCACCTGGTGGGTGTCTCGCTCACGAACCTCGTGCCCCGCGGCGCGCGCCAGGCCGACCTGTTCCTCGACGCCCGGCGCGACCCCGCCGCACTCTACCGCGGCGTGGATCGGATCCGCGAGCGGCACGGGTTCTCGGCGCTGGTGGCGGGGCCGTCGCTCTTTCTGCTGGGGGACCTGGCGCAGGACGATCACGGGTTCGTGCTCAGGACGCCGAGCCTCACGCTCTAGTCAGGGATGGTCGGACCCCGTGACCCGCTTGACCAGGCTCCCCGCGGGCAGCGTCTCGTCCACGCCGACGTGGTTCAGGATGGCCAGGACCTCGGCCGAGGCGCCGGAGCCGGCGGCGAGCTGGGACGGTGTGGTGGGCCGGTCGAGCCGGATCGTCTCCACGTGAGCCGGCCGGACGCTCAGGATCGCGGGATCGGTCTCGCGCGCGAAGCTCTGGATGAAGCGTTGCACCGACGAATCGTAGAACCCCCACTGCGAGGCGGGCGCGTACCCGATCAGCTCGAGGACGCGCCCGCCGTAGTCCACGAACGCGACCGCCCCGCGCAGCGTGCCGCTCTGGGTCGCCGCCTCGAACCGGCTCGCGACCGCCGGGATGCCGTTGACACGGCCCGAGCTGAACCCGGCCGTCGTCACCGCCGATTGGGAGGCGAACGCGCGAGCCGCCTGCTCGGCCGAGCTCTGGGAGGCGAGCGTGACGGCGGCGACCGCGTCCTGCTGCGGGCTCACGCCGAGGACCTGCTGCTTCTGGTTCAGGGTCTTCCAGCCGCTCGGGAAGTCCACGTGAAAGGCCAGGCCCGGATGAAAAAAGGTGCTCCCGCGGAAGAAGCCCTCCCGCGGATCGTCGCCGAAGACCATCCCGTCGATCTGCTGCAGGTAGCCTTCGCGGTTCACGACCGCGCCGGCCGGGCTGCCGCCGATCGAGTCGATGTCGGCCTCGATGTTCTGGATCCGGTTCTGCGGCGCGGGATGCGTGCTGAGCCAGCTCGGGACCCTGCCGTCACCCTGCTGCTGGCTCACCCGGTCCAGGACCGCAAACGTCTCGGTCAGGGGGCGCGGGTCGTACCCCGCCCGGGTCGTGTAGCGCACGGCCAGGTCGTCGGCCTGGCTCTCGTCGCCGCGGGTGTACTGCAGGAAGAGAAGTCCGAGGCCCGTCTGGAGCAGGTTCCCGTAGCGGGCGACGTCCGGCGAGAGGATCATGCCGATCCCGAGCCCCAGGCCGGCCAGCTGCTGCTGGCTGATCCGGCTCACCGAGTGACGGGCCGTGACGTGGCCGATCTCGTGCCCCAGGACGCCCGCGAGCTCGGCTTCGGAGTTCAGGTAGGCCAGGATGCCGCGGGTCACGTAGATGAACCCGCCCGGCAGCGCGAAGGCGTTGACCGTGGGGTCGTCCACCACCCGGAACGTCCAGGGCAGCCCCGGCCGCTCGCCCTTCGCGGCGAGTCCCTGGCCGATGCGACCCACGTAGGCCTGGAGGTCGGGGTCGTCGTAGAGGCCCATCGTGGCCTGGACGTCGCGGTCGGCCTGGCGGCCCATCTCGATCTCCTGGCCCTCGCCGATGAGCGAGATCTGCTTCTGTCCCGTGGCCGGGTTCGTGGCGCAACCCGGCACCGACGCGGAGAGCAAGAGCGCGGCCAGCGTCGCGACGCCGAAGCCGCCGAACGCGGGCCGCCGCCGGAAGGGAATGAATTCGACGCGCACGATCGTCCTCCGATGAGCGTGAGGAGGCCCCGTCGGGCCCGGCCCGACATTCGCCAGGCGGGGAAGTCTACGCAACCCGGAGCTTTCGCCGTCAGCCGGGAATCCGCCGTGGATCTCGATTCCGCCCGCCGGCATTGTTCAGGCGTCAAGGATTCGGCCGGAACGTTGTAGGGAAACACGAAGGAGAGTCCGCAACACTACAATCCAGGAGGGGAACCATGAAGGTACGCCGCATCCTGTGCGCGCTGGCCGCGCTCGCCGTTCTGACGCCGGTCGCCGCGCGCTCCCAGTCGCCGGACTCCGCCGCGATGATGCAGAAGTGGCAGGAGTACATGACGCCCGGCCCGGCGCATCAGGCGCTGGCCAAGCAAACCGGCGACTGGACGTGGGAGCTCACGTCCTGGCCCGCCCCCGGCGCGCCGGCGCAGAAATCGTCGGGCACGATGAGCGCCAGGACCATCATGGGAGGACGCTACCTGGTCGAGGACTGGAAGGGGACGGCGATGGAGATGCCCTTCGAGGGGCAGGCCGTCACGGGTTACGACAACGCGAAAAAGAAGTACTTCAGCACGTGGGTCGACAACTTCGGCACGGGGATCATGACCAGCTGGGGAACGCGCGACGACGCGAAACGGACCATGACGATGAGCGGCACGTTCACCGACCCCATGTCGGGGAAGGACCAGACCACGCGCAGCGTCAGCCGCGAGGTGGACGACAACCACTTCACCTTCGAGATGTACGGTCCGGGGCCCGACGGGAAGGAGTACAAGACCATGGAGATCCAGGCGGAGCGGAAGAGTTAAGCCCCGCGCCCGGGAGCAGGCGGTCCGCGACCTCGCCGAGCGTCGAGAGTGAGGCGGACCGCCTGCCCGAAGGGCTAGATCATCTTCAGGCCGTCGTCTCCCACAGCGCGAACGTGTTTCCCTCCGTGTCGGTCACCCAGGCGAACTGGCCCATCCCGGGCACGGGCGTCTTGGGGACGACCACCTTGCCGCCCAGCTTGACGACCTTCTTCGCGTAATCGTCCACGCTCTCCACGCTGAAATAGGTGACGGGCGCGTGGCCGGGGTGCTGCCGCGGCATCATGCCGCCGTTCACCCCCGCGCGGGTGGGCCGCCCCTGCTCGTCGCTCGGCACGGTCGAGACGAGCCAGTACTCCGTCCCCTCGCGCTCCTCCCCGGCGGGCTCCCACCTCTGGATGCCCCAGCCGAAGAGCTCGCGGTAGAAGGCGGCGGCCCGCCGGAGATCGTCCGCGGGGATCTCGAAGTGCACGACGGTGTGGTCCATCTCCCCCCTCCTCACTCGGGTGTGGTGACAAGCTCCTTGCGTGAGCCGCCAAGCTTACCGAAAATAAACCGAAAGTCAAGCCATCGAGCCTCCTGACGCGTGACGGGACGGGTGGACGCCTACCTCCATCTCCAGAGCGAGTTCTCGCTGCTCGACGGCACCGCACCGGTCGAGACCCTCTGCGACCGGGCCCGCGCCGCCGGCCTCCACGCCGTGGCGCTGGCCGACACGGACAACGCCTACGGCCACGTCCGCTTCTTCAAGGCGGCGCGCGAGCGGGGACTCAAGCCGATCCTGGGCGTGCGGGTCACCGACCCGGCCGGGGCGGGCGACGCCGTCTGCCTCGCGAAAGACGGCGAGAGCTACGCCAACCTCTGCCGCCTGATCAGCGCCCGGCAGCTGAAGGACGGCTTCCGGCTGGCGGACGCGCTGCCGGGCCTCTGCGCGGGCCTCGTCGTCCTCACGCGCCATGCGTCTCTTTTGGAACGGCTGGCCCCCCGGGTCGAGCGCGCGCGGCTCTTCGCCGAGCTCGTCTCCTGGCGCGGCGAGACCCACCGTGCACTGCTCGCCGCCGCCCGGAACGTGGGGGTCGCCCCGGTTGCGAGCCCGGAGGTCCGCTTCCTGGACCCCGCCGACTGGGAGGCGCACCGCGTCCTCTGCGCCATCCGCGAGAGCGAGCTGGTCTCGCGCCTGCGGCCCGCCCAGGTCGCCTCGCCGGCCGCCTCGTTCCCCGATCCGGCCGCGTTCCGCCACCGCTTCGCGGGCATCCCCGAGGCCCTGGCCAACGCGGCGGCGATCGCCGCCGCCTGCGAGGCCGGGCTCGAGCTCGGGGTCACGCGCTTCCCGCGCTTTCCGCTCCCCTTCGGCGCCAGCGATCACCGGAGCTACCTGACCTCGCGCTGCGAGGCGGGGCTCCGGCGCCGCTACCGTCCCCAGCCGCCGGAGGTCGCGCGGAGCCGGCTCGCCTACGAGCTCGACGTGATCGGCGACCTCGGCTTCGCGGAGTACTTCCTGGTCGTCTGGGACGTCGTCCGCTTCTGCCAGATGAAGCGGATCCCGTGCGTCGGGCGCGGCTCGGCGGCCTCGAGCCTGGTCTCCTACGCGCTCGGGATCACGAACGTGGACCCGCTGCGCTACAACCTGCCCTTCGAACGCTTCCTGCACCGCTCGCGCGCCGACGTACCCGACATCGACCTGGACCTCTGCTGGCGCCGGCGCGACGAGGTGCTGGCCTACGTCTACGAGACGCACGGCGCCGAGCGGACGGCGATGATCTCGACCCACGCCACGTTCCAGACGCGGCTCGCCTTCCGCGAGGTCGCCAAGGCCTACGGCATCCCGAACGAGGTCGTGAACCGGCTCTCCCGCGGGGTCCCGTACCACGCCGTCCCGGGCGACGTGGTGGGCGCGGTGGATGGGCGCGAGAACGGACAGACTCTCAGCTTCCGTAAACGACCGGCCAGGGACCGGAAGGCCGGTCGCTCGCTCGAGCCGAGGTCACCTGCCGCGCCTCCGATGCAGACCGGCGGCTCCCGCCTCGCCGCCGCGATCCGACGCACGCCCGAGTGCCGCGGCTTCCCGCTCGACGAGGAGCCCTATCCGACCGTGCTGCGACTGGCCGAGCGGCTGGTGGGAATGCCGCGCCACCTGGGCATCCACTCGGGCGGGATGGTGATCGGGCGCGAGCCGCTCGCCAGGCACGTCCCGCTCGAGCGCGCCGCCAAGGGGATCGTGATCACCCAGCCCGAGATGGACGCCGTCGAGGCGCTGGGCTTCATCAAGATGGACCTGCTCGGCCAGCGCGCGCTCACCACGCTGGACGACGCCGTGAGGCTGGTGCGCGAGCGGCGGGGGATCGAGGTGGACCTCGAGCGCATCCCCGACCCGGATCCCGCGGCCTCAGCGCTGCTCCGCGAGGGTCGCACCCTCTCCTGCTTCCAGATCGAGTCGCCCGGCATGCGGAATCTCATGGCCATGCTCGGCGTCGAGAGCTCGGACGAGCTGATCGCGGCCCTCTCGCTCATCCGGCCTGGGCCCGCGGGGAGCGGCATGAAGGAGCGCTACGTCCGCCGCCGGCGCGGCGAGGAGCCGGTCGTCTACCCGCACCCGCTGCTCGAGCCGCTGCTCCGGGACACTTACGGGATCATGCTCTATCAGGAAGACATCATGCGCGTGGCGCACGCGATCGCGGGCTTCACGCTCGAGGAGGCCGACCGGCTGCGGCGGGCGATCGAGGAAGGGCGAAACCCGCTGCACGTGAACCGCGTCGCGCACGCCTTCTTCCGGCGCGCCGTCTCGAGCGCCATCGACGAGGGCACGGCCTGGGGCGTGTGGGAGCAGATGAAGCAGTTCATGGGCTACGCCTTCTGCAAGGCGCACGCGGCCACTTACGGGGTGCTCGCCTACCAGGCCACCTACCTGAAGGCCCACTACCCGGCCGAGTTCTACGTGGCGGTGCTCGACAACCACCAGGGCATGTACCCGCGCTCGGCGCACGTCGAGGAGGCCAAGCGGCTGGGGATCCGCTTCCTGGGCCCCGACGTGCAGGCGAGCGGCGGCACGTACGAGCTGGTGGAGAGCGGATGCGGGGTGTTCGGCGACGGCGCGCCGGAAGAGATTCGAAAGGGCGACGACCTCGGACGGCCAGCGCCCGGATCCCGCGGCTCGATTCGCGTGCCGCTCTCCCAGGTGCGGGGCCTCACCGCGGCCACGGTCGAGCGGATCCTCGAGGCCCGTGCCTGGGGGAGCTTCCACTCGCTGCGCGAGCTGGCCGGCCGCACGGGTGCGAGCCGCGACGAGATCGAGGCGCTCGTGAAGAGCGGCGCCCTGGACTCGCTCGGAAGGAGCCGCTCGACGCTGCTCCTCCAGGCGCGGCTCCTGGCCAGGGCCCGCGCCTACCAGATCGCGCGCTTCGCGGCCGAGGGCACGGCGCTCGCGATCGGCGGGGACGAGCACCGCGTCCCCGAACTGGCTCCGCCCTCACGGGAGCAGGTCGTGAGCTGGGAGCTCGAGCACCTGGGCTTCACTCTGGATGAGCATCCGCTGGCGCTCTATCGGAGGGAGCTGCCCGCGGGCGTGACGCCGGCCTCCGCCGTGGAGAGAGCCCCGACCGGGACGCGGCTGCGCACGGCCGGCATCGCGATCGCGAGCCGGCACCATCCGACGGAGAAGGGGGAGCCGATGGTGTTCCTGACCCTCGAGGATGAGGGCGGCGTGGTCGAGACGACGCTCTTTCCCGCCGCCTACCGCCGCTGGGGCCACGCGCTGAGGGACGCCGGCCCGTTCGTCGCCGAGGGCACGGTCGAGCGCCACCACGGGGTGGCGACGCTCACGGTGGAGAGGCTCGAGCGCGTGCGCTCGCTCTCGAGAGCGAGCTTGCCTTCCAGGGACGTGGACGTGCGGGGCACGGCGCGGCCGGATCGGGCGGGCGCGGCGGGCGGCCCGTGAAGCTGCGCGTCTTCCGGCACCTGCGACCGGATCACGACCCGCTCTCCGGCGCAGGCGCCCTGCGGTACGGGGGGCGCTGGAATCCGAAGGAAGCGTTCGGAGCGCTCTACGCTTCGCTCACCGAGGGAGCGCTACGCACCGAGATGGAGCGCCAGCTCGCGCGCAGCGGCGTGCCCAGGCGAAGCTTCTTCCCCCGGCGCGTGGTGGAGATCGAGATCGAAGCCGACAGCGTCCTCGACCTGCGCGAGGCGGCGGAGCGCCGGCGGCTGGGCGTCACGCTCGAGGACCTGCGCGCCGACGACCTGTCGAAGTGCCAGCGGGTCGCCGCGCGGGTTCGCGAGGAGGGAGGGCAGGCGATCCTCTACCCCTCGGCTGCGGGGAAGGGGACGCACGTCGCGGTCTTTACGGACCGCTTGCCGTCCGGGGCGCTGCGCGTGGTGGGCGAGAGACGGTGGGACGCGTGAGGGCGCGAGCCGGGGGCCTGAGGATCACGCGAAGACGCCGTGCGCGAGCCGGCCCAGCGTCTCCCTGACCTCGTCGATCCGGCCGCGCTTCAAGAGCTCGAAGGGCGACCGGTTGTCGAGTGCTGGAACGCGCGAGCCGAGCCAGGCGCGAGCTTCCTCCGGCGAGTCGAAGGTCTGCTCGAGCAGATCGATCAGGTCCAGCAGCGCCTCGATCCGGCGGCGCGTGGCCGGCCCGGGTGCGACGTCGCCCGCCTTCCAGCGGTAGACCGAGCGCTCCGTCGTGTCCAGCGAGTCGGCGAGGTCACGCCACGTGAGGTCCAGGGCCTGGTGCGCTTTCTCGAGTCGTATGGCGAGTGCGGGCGTCATGGTGTCGAAGACCGAAAGTGCACGTGGCGAGGTTTCATGTCAAGTGTCATGACATTTTCGCGAGCAGAACCTGGAAACGGCTCGTCCGAACGGAGCAATCGGCAGAACCTGGAAACCGCTCGTCCGAACGGAGCAATCGGCCGTCTCAACTCAAAGCGGAGCTACCGGGCTCGTCCGCCGCACCCGCAGATGGCAATCGACGGCCTGGCTGACGAGCGAGTCGATGAGCGGCCGTTCGACAGGTTGGATCGGGCCGAGATGGGCAAACTCCGGAAGCCGAGCTCCTTTCGGCAGCTCGGCGGTCTCAGTATCGGGTGGCATCAGCGAACCACGTCACGGAGGATGCGAGGACCCGTAGCTTTGCGTCCGCGGCTTTCGCCGGGTTTGCCCTTGTCGAGGCGAAGCGGCTCGAGCGTACCGGATGACTCACGCCCTTGTCAAGAAATGGATGCACGCTGCATCACGGTGAGCGTGCGCCGCCGCCCTACCCCGATCTTGGGCGTTCCCCTACCTTATCGGCCCATGCTGTTGCCCCTGCCCGACTCCCTCCGCCCGCTCGCGGATCTGGTCTACAATCTCCGCTGGACGTGGAACCAGAAGACGCGTCAGCTCTTCCGGGACCTGGACCCCGCGCTCTGGGAGGCCAGCGGGCGCAACCCCGTGCTGCTCCTGCGGCGGATCGAGCGCTGGCGGCTGGACGAGGCGGCGCACGACGAGGAGTTCCTGGCCCGGCTGCGGGACGCCCTCCACGACCTCTACCAGTATCTCAGCTCGCCCGCCTGGTTCCAGAGGGAGCACCCCGAGAGCGCGCGGCTGCGCGTGGGATACTTCGCCGCCGAGTTCGGCATTACGGAGTGCATCCCGCTCTACTCCGGAGGCCTGGGGATCCTCTCGGGTGACCACCTCAAGTCGGCGAGCGACCTGGGGGTCCCGCTCACCGGGGTGGGGCTGCTCTACCGCCACGGCTACTTCACGCAGCGCATCTCCCCCGAAGGGCTGCAGGTCGAGCGCTATCCGGTGACGGAGTTCGAGAACCTGCCGCTCACCGGCGAGTTCGGGGCCGACGGCCGCCGGCTGAGCGTGACGCTGGACTTTCCGGGCCGTCAGGTGCAGGCCGAGGTCTGGCGCGCGGATGTGGGGCGGGTCCGGCTGCTGCTCCTCGACACGCGGATCGAGGAGAACCGCACCGAGGACCAGGTCATCACGGGTGCCCTCTACGCGGGCGATCGGGAGACGCGCCTGCAGCAGGAGCTCGTGCTCGGGATCGGTGGTCTGCGCGCGCTCGCCGCGCTGGGCTTGAAGCCCGACGTCTGCCACATGAACGAGGGGCACGCGGCGTTCCTCGTGGTCGAGCGCATCCGCCAGCTCGTCCGCGAGGAGGGGATTCCCTTCGCCGAGGCGCGGAGGATCGCCCGGGCGGGAAACGTCTTCACGACCCACACGCCGGTCCCGGCCGGCTTCGATGTGTTCGAGCCGGACCTGGTGCGCCGCTACCTGGGGCCCTACGCCGAGGAGCTGGGAGTGTCGTGGCCGGAGTTCCTGGCGCTGGGCGGCAGCGACGGCCAGGCCCCGTTCAGCATGGTGGCGCTGGCGCTCAACAACGCGGGGTCCTGCAACGCGGTGAGCGCGCTTCACGCTCAGGTCAGTCGCGATCTGTTCCGCGGCTTCCATCCGGCACAGCAGGAGGCGGCGGAGCGGCTGACGTCGGTGGCGAACGGCATCCACACGCGCACCTGGATCTCGCCCGGCATGAAAACGCTTCTCAAGCGGCACCTGGGTGAGCGCTGGCTCGACGACCCGCGGGACGCGGCCGCCTGGGAGGGGGTCGAGCGGATCCCCGACGGCGAGCTGTGGTCGGTCCAGCGCGAGCGGCGCATCAAGCTCGTGCGCTGGGTCCGGCGCCGGCTCGCGCAGCAGCTGGAGCGGCGCGGCTCGGATCCGGGCGAGCAGTCGTGGGCCCGCGAGGTGCTGGATCCCGAGGCGCTCACGATCGGCTGGGCGAGGCGTTTCGCGACCTACAAGCGGGCGACGCTCCTGTTCCGCGATCCGGAACGCCTGCACCGCCTGCTCTTCGACCCGCAGCGGCCCGTTCAGCTGGTCGTCTCGGGGAAGGCGCATCCACACGACGAGGGCGGGAAGGAGCTGGTGCGCGCCATCGCGGTCCTGTCCGCCGATCCGGCGTTCCGCTCGCGGGTCGTGCTGCTCTCCAACTACGACATTGCCGTGGCGCGGATGCTCGTTCGCGGCGTGGACCTGTGGCTGAACACGCCGCGCCGGCCGCTCGAAGCGAGCGGCACGAGCGGGATGAAGGTCGCGCCGAACGGAGGCCTGAACCTCTCCATCCTGGACGGCTGGTGGGCCGAGGTGTACACGCCCGAGGTTGGCTGGGCCCTGGGCGGAAGCGGTCCCGCGCAGGATCCGGAAGCCCAGGACGAGGCCGAGAGCCGGGCCCTCTACGAGCTGCTCGAGCGCGAGGTGGTGCCGCTCTTCCACCAGCGCGGACCGGACGGCGTCCCGTCGGCGTGGATGGCCAGGGTGAAGGCCTCGATCAAGCGGCTCTGTCCCATCTACAATACGGATCGCATGGTGACGGAGTACGCCGAGCGCTTCTATCTGACCACGGCCCGGGCGGCGGGCGCCGGCGATCTGGTCGCCGACGCGCAGCCCAGGCAGGCGGCGGCCTCGTGACGGTCGCGCCCGGGAGATCCGTGCGCCGCCGCGTCACGCTGACTTCGAGAGGGAGGACGGAACCGTGAGACTGCCCGGCAGAGGGGGGCGCGAGCGGGAGGGGCGCGTCGTCGCGATCGAGGACTCCACGCTGGCGCGGGCCGGTGACGCCGCCACGCGGCTGGCGCTCGAGGAGACGCTGATGCGGCGCGGCTGGCACGTGCTCTTCTTCGACGAGGAGTTCGGGCCGCTCTTCGGGCCCGAGCGGCCGCGGCTCTTCGACGGAATCGCCGTGCGGCTTCGGCCAGGGAGCGGCGACCGGCTCGAGCTGCGGCTCGTGCGCGCGGAGAGCGACACGTTGGAGGCGCCCCGCGAGGTGATCGAGCTCGTCAAGCGCGCAGCGAACGCGGCTTCCCTGGACTGGCTGGTGGCCGCCTTCGACGGGGAGTCCATGCGCGTCGTGCCGCCGCTCGAGGAGATCGAGGGCGTCGCGGCGCGTCCCAGCCCGCCCGCGGCCCCGCCCCCTGCCGCGCCGCGGCCGGAGCCGACGGCACGAGCCACTCCCGTGCGCCGCCGGCCGCCGCCGAAGCCGGCCCCAGTGGACGCACCGGCCGCCCTGCCTCCGAGCGCGCGCCGCGCCGGCGCGGACGGCGCCGCTTCGCGCGAGAGCGCCGCCCTGCGGGAAAGCGGTATTCCGAGGGAGAGCGCCGCGTCCCGGGAGAGCGGCGAGCCGGGCGCGCAGCCGGCAAAACGCAGTCGGCGGCGCGGCAAGCGCGGAGGCCGCAGGAGATCGGGGCGCCGGACCCCTTGATCGCGGCCGAGCCCCGTCCGCTCAGGGTCGAGTGCCGGCGGCGGGGGGCGAGGGGGTGGGACGAGGCGCCGGTGCGGACGCGCTGTCGGGAACTGCGCGGGGGGCGCGCCCCAGGCTGTCGGCATGCACGGGGGCCGGGAAGCGCCGCTCGGGTCGCATGCCGGAGGGCACGATCACGCGCGGCTTGACCGGGCGGGTGCTGTCCGCCGATCCGGTCGTATCCACCGCCGAGCGCAGCGCCTCGCGCATGCCGGCCGGCGGCCGCGAGGTCACCCCGCCGTAGAGCGTATCCAGCCGCGCGGCGACGCTCTGCCAGGCGTCGCGCAGCGCCAGCGGATCGTCGCCTCCCGCCGCCACGAACTCCCGCAGGTCGTCGGGCTTGACCCGGGCGTCCTGGAAGACCCGGTCGCGCTTGGCCGCGTAGGCCGTCGAGTCGCCGGCCGCGTCGATTCGGGCCTGGATGAGCTGCAAGTAGACGTCCACGAACTGCTGTTGCGTCAGGCGGGGCCGCTCGCGCTCCTTGCAGCCGGGGAGGAGCGCGCCCAGCAGGAGCGGCAGCAGCCAGCCGCGCGCCCGGGGGCGGGAGAGGAGCCGGGACATGGATCGAATATACACGCGCGCTCTCGGTGCGAGCCGCCACGCCGGCCGCCTCCGGTCGAGCGCGCGCGCACGTCCGTGATCCGCGACCGCCTGGCGGCGCGCGCAGCGGGCGCCCGCCCGGGCTTTCGCCTGCGGGGGCTCGAGGTCTCGCGCGTCGAGGGCTTCAGCGACGCCGTCTTCGGCTTCGCCGTCACGCTGCTCATCGTCTCCCTGGAGGTGCCGCAGACCTTTCACGAGCTGCTCTCCGTGATGCGCGGCTTCCTGCCGTTCGCGATCTCGTTCTACCTGCTGGTCCAGGTCTGGTACGCGCACTACGTCTTCTTCCGGCGCTACGGCCTGCAGGACGCCCCCACGATCGTGCTGAATTGCGCGCTTCTGTTCGTGGTCCTCTTCTACGTCTACCCGCTCAAGTTCCTGTTCACGCTCCTGGTCGACCTGCTGACCGGAGGGCGTCCGATTTCGGGAGTCGGCCAGCCGCTCGAGCCGATGATCGCGCTGGATCAGGTGTGGCTCCTGTTCGTGATCTACGGGGCGGGATTCCTGGCGGTCATGCTCATCTTCGCCCTGCTGTACCGCCACGCCCACGCCAGGCGCGCCGAGCTCGAGCTGACCGCGCTCGAGGTCTTCGACACGCGCTCCGAGATCGCGCGCTTCGCGCTCCTGGCGGGCGTGGGGCTGCTTTCCATCTGGGTGGCGCTGGTCGTGAGCCGGCATCAGGCCGGGCTGGCGGGCTTCGTCTACTTCCTGGTGGGCGTCGTGGAGGCCGTCCACGGGAGCTTGACGGCAAAGCGCCGGGGCAAGCTGCAGGCGCGTCTCGCCGACGAGATCCCGGCGGGAGGTTCGCCACCGGGTTGAGGTCGCCCCCCTCGGCCCGCGATCCCGTCTCCCCGGGGCGGGCCGGCCGGCCGATCCGCGCTTTGCCTGGCCGCGGGCGCCGGGATTAGCTTGACGTGAGCGTCCGCAGGCCAGCCGAGGAGGAGCGCACGCCATGGAAGCCGCACGCGCCCGGGCGACCGGGTTCGGGATCCCGCCCCGGATGGACGACGAGATCGGACGCCTTTCGACGCTGCATCGCGGACTCTCCGCGGCCGAGCTGGTCGGGCAGGCCGTCGGGCGCGCCGAGGGCCGGCTGGCGCGCAATGGGGCACTGGCGGTCGCGACCGGCCCGCGCACGGGCCGCTCGCCCGACGACAAGTTCACGGTTCGTGACGCCGTGACCGCCGGGACGTTCGCCTGGGGCCCGGTCAACCGGCCCTTCGAGCCCGAGGCCTTCGAGGCCCTCCACCGCCGCGTCCTCGACTATCTGCGCGGCCGCGACGTCTTCCTGCAGGACCTCTTCGTCGGGGCGGATGCGGCGCACCGCCTCCCCATCCGCGTGATCACGGAGCTGGCCTGGCACGCGCTCTTCGCGCGCCAGCTGTTCGTGCGCCCCTCGGCCGGGGAGCTCGCCGAGCACGAGCCGGCGTTCACGATCCTCTCGGCGCCGGGCTTTCGGGCCGAGCCGCGGCGCGACGGCACGAATTCCGAGGCCTTCATCCTGGTGGACCTGCGCCGGCGCACGGTGCTGATCGGCGGGACGCGCTACGCGGGCGAGATCAAGAAGTCGATGTTCGGCGTGCTGAACTTCCTGCTGCCGCGACGCGACGTCTTCCCCATGCATTGCGCGGCGAACATGGGCCACGATGGGAGCACCGCGCTCTTCTTCGGCCTCTCCGGCACGGGGAAAACGACCCTGTCGGCGGACCCCACCCGCCGGCTCGTCGGCGACGACGAGCACGGCTGGAGCGACGCCGGCATCTTCAACTTCGAGGGCGGCTGCTACGCCAAGTGCATCCGCCTCTCGCGCGAGAACGAGCCGCAGATCTGGAACGCGCTGCGCTCCGGCTCGGTCCTCGAGAACGTGGTCCTCGATCCGGAGACCGGCGAGCCCGACTACGACGACGACTCGCTGACCGAGAACACGCGCGCCGCCTATCCGGTCGAGTTCATCGACAACGCCGTGATCCCCGGGATCGGCGGGCATCCCCGCAACGTCATCTTCCTCACGGCCGACGCCTTCGGCGTCCTGCCGCCCATCTCGCGGCTCGCACCCGAGCAGGCGATGTATCACTTCCTCTCGGGCTACACGGCCAAGGTGGCCGGCACCGAGGCCGGCCTGGGTCGCGAGCCCCAGGCGACGTTCTCGACCTGCTTCGGCGCGCCCTTCCTGGCGCTCCCGCCGCGCGTGTACGCCGAGATGTTCGGCCAGCGCCTGGCGGAGCATGGCGCGCAGTGCTGGCTCGTGAACACGGGATGGACAGGGGGCGGCTACGGTGTGGGCCGGCGCATGAGCCTGGCCCACACGCGCGCCATGGTGGACGCTGCCGTGGAAGGCGATCTGACCGGGGTCGAGTTCGTGGCCGGGCCGGGGCTCGGCCTCAGCATCCCGACCACCTGCCCCGGGGTTCCGGCCGAGCTCCTGAACCCGCGCAACGCCTGGACGGACAAGGCGGCGTACGACGCGGCCGCGGCCGAGCTCGCCGAGCGCTTCGCCGGGAACTTCAAGCAGTTCGACGTGCCCGAGGCGGTTCGGCGGGCGGGTCCGCGCTCGGCGGCCCGCTGACGTCGGCGCTCGCGGCTTGCCGTCGCAGGCGCCGCCCGGCCTCGAGCTGCGGAGCGGGACGCTCTCAGGGCCGCGCCAGCGGCGTGACCACCCGCAGCACGGGGTAGCGGTCCTTCCGGTCGTCCCACCAGGGCGTGCGCCGGTAGAAGAACTCCAGTCGCGCCGCCGGATTCGCGCGGAAGGCCGAGTCGGAGGCCACTTTGGCCTCGAACTCCTCCTTCAGCTGAGGATCCTTGGCCAGCATCTCGCGGGCCAGCGTCTCCATGACGTAGTCCTCGGCGTACTCCTTGTCCTCGAAGATCGCGTCGAAGAAGCCCCAGGCGACGAACGAGTCGGGCCCCTCGGGCTCGAGGAGCTGCATCGTGAGCCGCGAGTAGGCGTTGCCCAGGGGCACCCAGAAGGCCCCCGCGGGAAGGCTGTCGGGCTCCAGCGCGCGCCTGGCGTCACCCGCCACGAGCAGGTGGCGTCCTTCGAAGGGCGCCTCCGACCACTTCACGCTCGAGATCCGGATCACCTCGAAGGTCCCCCGCACCGGGGTCTCGAGCCGCTCGACCGGAATGCCGTGCGCGCGCAGCCGATCGGCGATCCCGCTCCACTCGGGTGGGATCAGGTAGCCGAGCGGGGGGCGCACCTTCAGGGTGGGAACGAGGGTTTCCTGGTAGGGCACGTCCAGCTCGACGGGCTTCGTGCCGTAGACCACCCGCACGGCTCCCGACACCTCCGAGAGCTCGTTGCGCCATTCGACACCTTTGTAGTGAAAGGTGCCCAGACTATCGGCCAGCCTCAGTCTCAGCGTGACGCTGTCGCCTTCCGCCGTGCGGCCGATCCCGCTCGCCTCCCTCTCCGCGTCGCGAATCGCCTCCTGCAAGCGCGCGGCCTCCCGGCCCACGACCTCGAGCGCCGCCACGAGCGTCTCGTAGGTCGCCCGCACGCGCGGCTCGTAGGGCTTGAGCATGTGCGTCTCGACGAGGAGGCTCGGCCGGTTGCGGAGCGGCGTGTAGCCGGTCGAGTAGCGCGCCGTGTTCTGGTCGCTGAGGAAACCCTGCGCCGGGTCGGTCGGGACGCGCAGGTCCAGGTAGGGTGAGGTCGGGTAGCCGGCCCGCTCGACGTGCTCGGTGACGTAGGGCAGGAACACGTCGCGCGCCCAGGCCCCGATGGGCGCGGGCGCGTCGTCGCGCATGGCCATGTCGTAGCCGATCACGTACTGGAAGTCCGCGCCGTCGGTCGTGTGGTCGTCGATCAGGAGCGCCGGCTGCCAGGCGTCGTAGACCGCGAGCCAGGCCCGCATCTCGGGCGCGTCGGCCTTCATGTAGTCGCGGTTCAGGTTCAGGTTCTGCGCCGTCGTGCGCCAGCCGCTCTCCGCCGGCCCGTTCTGGTTGATGCGCGTGTGGGGGCCGAAGCGCCCGCCGTAGCCGTCCACGTTGAAGAGCGGCATGACGAGCAGGATGGCGCCGTCCAGCAGCGCGGCCTTCTCCCTGGTGACCGCGATGTCGCGCAGGAGCATGAGGCTCGCGTCCTTGCCCTCGATCTCGCCCGAGTGGATTCCGTTCTGGACGAGCACGACCGGCTTTCCGGTTGCGCGGGCGGCGGCCGGATCGAAGGCGCCGTCCTTCGAGGCCACGAGCAGCATCAGGTCGCGGCCCTGGGGACTCGTCCCGAACGAGACGAGCTTGATCCAGGGCGAGGCCTCGTCCAGTCGCCGCGCGTAGGCCCGCGTGTCCTCGTAGTTCTCCGTCTCCTTGAAGCCCGTGCGCTCGGCCCGGGTGAGCCACTCGTCGGGAGCGCGCGCCTGGGCCGGCAGGATCCCCGGCAGGGCCAGGCACGAGAGCAGCAGAGCGGCGGCGGCCGCGGCGACGGGCTTCATGGGAATCGCTTCTCCTGGAGGAAAGGGGCGGTGGATCGGGAAGGGATGCCGATCCCGGGTGCCCAACTTGTCACTCCCGCCCCGGCGGTCCAAGGGGAGGAGAATTCCCGAGGGTATTGACACTCCCGCAAGGGCGGCTGGAGAATCTAGGGCTATGGACGATCTGGTGGGTCGGGCCGTCTTCACCGTGGGCGACAGGACGTATACCTGGGAGGACGTGGTCCTGGGGGCGGCCCTGCGCGGCGACTGGGAGCCCTTCGAGCGCCAGCTGCGCCGCGGTCTCGCGTGCGTGCGGCGGGCGGAGGCGCTGGGCGACGGTCCCCCGGAGGAGGCGCTGGACGAAGCGGCCGGCGAGTTTCGCTACGATCGGGACCTGGTCTCCGCCGAGGACATGGAGAGCTGGCTCCAGCGGCGCGGTCTGGACGTGGAGGCGTGGATGGGCTACGTGCTCCGGGACCTCTTGCGGCGCGACCTCGCCGAAGAGCTCGACGAAATCGAGGCGGCCTATCCCGCGGACGACGACGACGTGCAGGCGGCCCTGGCGGCCGAGGGACTCTGCTCCGGGGCGTTCGGCCGCCTGGCGGAACGCCTCGCTGCGCGCGCGGCCGCCGCGGAGCGGTTGCGCGAGGCGGCTCCCGCGGGCTCGGCCGTCGAGGCTTCCGAGACCGGAGCGATGGACCCCGAGACCTTCCCCCTGGATTCCCTCCCGAGTGCGATCCGCAAGCTGCCTCCCGAAACGCTCCGCGAGCGGTTGCGCGAGATGGCCCGCCTCGAAGCCGCCTTCGGCGACTTTCAGCGGGCGGCCGTGACCCCCGACGCGATCCAGGCCCAGGTGGCCGCCCACCGCCTGGAGTGGATCCAGCTCGACTGCCGGCTCGTCACGTTCGCCGCCGAGGACGTCGCGCGGGAAGCCGCGCTCTGCGTGCGCGAGGACGGCCAGGACCTCGCCGAGGTCGCCGCCGAGACCAGCAGCGCGCTCGTCGAGGGGCGCTTCTTCCTGGAGGACCTGGGCGTTTCCGTTCGGGACGCCCTGCTCGCGGCGAGCCCGGGCGAGCTCCTGGGCCCCCTCGCGGTGGACGGCGAGTTCGCGCTCGCCACCGTGGCCGAGAAGGTGATGCCGTCCGCCGGCGACCCCGAGGCGCGCCGCCGCGCGGAGGAGCGGCTCGTGGAGGCGGCCGTGGCCCGCCAGACCGACCGCTCCGTGCGCTGGATCGACTTCCTGTGAGACCGCCGCCGTGAGCGAGAACCGCGCGCTTCTCGAAGAGCTGGCCATCCTGCAGTTCCTGCCGCCCGACGTGAAGCGGCTCGTGATGGACAGCTTCGTGCCCGCCTCCTTCACCTTCGGCAGCCCCATCGTCCGCGAGGGCGACGAGGCCGACGCGCTCTACGTGCTCGTAGCGGGAAAGGCCCGCGTCGTCAAGAACGGCGAGCGCGGCGAGGAGATCGCGCTGGGGTCGCTGCGCCCCGGCGACAGCTTCGGCGAGATGGCGCTCCTCGAGCACGGCCGCCGCTCGGCCACCGTCCGCGCCAGCGGCGACGTCGAGGCGCTGCGGCTCGACCGCTCGGTCTTCGAAGCCCTCCTGCGCACGAATCCCGAGATCCGCGAGTACTTCGAGCTCCAGATCAAGCACCGCCGGCTCAACAACTTCTTCCGGCAGTTCACCCCGTTCGTGCGCCTGCCCGTGGACGCGCTGCGCCGGATGCTCACCGAGCTGGTCGAGGTCGCGGCCCAGCCCGGGGAGCGCGTGATCCGGCAGGGCGAGCCGCCGGGTCCCATGTACGTGGTCGAGGACGGGCGGTTGCGGGTCTTCGTCGAGGAGGACGGCCGCCGGCGCTACCTGGCCTACCTCCGCCGGGGCGACTTCTTCGGCGAGCTCTCGCTCTTCAAGTCGGCCCCGCGCGCGGCCACGGTCGAGGCGGTCTCGGCCTGCCGGCTGCTGAAGCTCACCGAGGACACCTTCGGCGGACTGCTGCGCGACTTCCCCGACTTCCGCCGCAGCATCGAGGAGCGGGTCGCGCAGTACGACTACCGTCACGAGGCGCGGGTGCCGCTGGACTTCGCCGACGAGATCCTGCCCGCCGACGTGGCCACGCAGGAGAAGGTGGGTCTCGACCAGGTGGACCAGGTGGCGGACGACGCGGCGCCGTTCGACGGAACCCCGTCGGTGGACGGGCGCCCCTTCGCCACCGAGGACGGTCGCTTCGTCAAGCAGGACCGCCGCATCCGCAAGTTCCCCCACGTGCGCCAGATCGACGAGATGGACTGCGGAGCGGCCAGCCTGGCCATGGTCTGCCGGCACTACGGGCGCGCGGTGAGCCTCACCCGCATCCGCCAGCTCGTGCACACGAGCCTGGACGGCACGAGCCTCAAGGGCATCTGCCGCGCCGCCGAGAACCTCGGGCTCGCCGCGCGCTCCGTGAAGGCCTCGCCGCGAAACCTGCCCGAGATGCCCCTGCCGGCGATCGTCCACTGGGAGGGCAATCACTGGGTGGTGCTGTACGACGTCGAGGACGGCTTCGTGCGGGTGGCGGATCCGGGCCTCGGGCTGCGCAAGCTGGAGCGCGCGCAGTTCGAGAAGAGCTGGAGCGGCTACGCGGCGCTCTTCGACTACACGGAGGCCTTCGAGCAGGCGCCCGAAGGCGGCGCCAGCGCGCGCTGGGTCCTCTCGCTCTTCCGGCCCTTCCGCGCGCTCCTGCTCAAGGCCCTCGCGCTGGCCGTCGTGGTGAGCGCGCTGGAGATGGTCCTGCCCGTCTTCACGCAAGTCATCGTGGACCGCGTGCTCGTGGAGAAGGACGTCGAGCTCCTGCACATGCTGATCGCGGGGATGGGCGCCGTGCTGGTCTTCATGATCATGGCCATGCTCCTCCAGCGCTATCTGCTTTCCTTCGTGGCCGTGCGCATCGACGCGGCGTCGCTGGACTACCTCACCCGCCGGCTGCTCGCGCTCCCCATGAGCTACTTCAACACGCGCCGCACGGGTGACATCCAGCGCCGGCTGCAGGGCATGCGCCAGGTGCGGGAGTTCCTGGTGCAGAACGGTGTGGTAGGCTTGACGGCGGCGGTGCAGCTGCTGGCGACGATCATCCTGATGGCGGTCTACAGCCCGCTCCTCACGCTCGTCTTCCTCGCCACCGCGCCCCTCTACGCGATCATGATGCGCGTCTCGGCCAAGCGCCTGCGGCCGATCTACGCCAACCTCGAGGAGGCCTTCGGCCGCTACGGCTCCTACCAGATCGACGCGATCAAGGGGATCGAGACGGTGAAGGCGATGGGAGCCGAGAGCTCGTTCCGCGAGCTGATGCTGGCCCAGTTCCACTCTCTGGCGCGGCGCATGTTCAAGGCCGACTTCACGATGATGACCTACGACGGGACCGTGCAGATGATCACGTTCCTGTCGCTGATCCTGTTCCTGCTGGTGGGGGCGGGACAGGTGATGGCGGGCAAGATGACGATCGGCGCCCTGGTCGCCTTCAACTCTCTGGTCGCGCTCGCGAACCTGCCGATCGTCTTCCTGCTCCAGCTCTGGGACAACCTGCAGAACGCCCGCGTGCTCGTGGATCGTCTGAACGACGTCTTCGAGCAGGAGCCCGAGCAGGGGACGGACCGCTCGCGGCTGATTCCCGTGAAGACGCTCGAGGGACGCATCACCTTCCGGAACATGGGCTTCCGCTACGGCGGCCCCGAGTCGCCCGCGATCCTCGAGGGGATCACCTTCGACGTCCCGCCCGGCAAGACCGTGGCCATCGTGGGACGCAGCGGCTCCGGCAAGACGACGCTGATCAAATGTCTCTCGGGTCTGCTCGAGCCGACCGAGGGGACCATCCTCTACGACGGCGTGGACCTGAAGACGCTCAACTACCGCGACCTGCGGCGCCAGATCGGGTTCGTGCTCCAGGAGAACCACCTGTTCGACGACTCGATCGCCCGCAACATCGCCTTCGGCGAGGACGAGCCCGACATGGACCGCGTCCTCTGGGCGGCCCGCATCGCGAACGCCCACGAGTTCGTGGAGCGCCTGCCGCTGGGCTACGACACCCGGATCGGCGAGTCGGGGCTGGCGATCTCGGGCGGGCAGAAGCAGCGCATCGCCATCGCGCGGGCGCTCTACGGCCAGCCTCCCGTGCTGATCTTCGACGAGGCGACGAGCGCCCTCGACACGGAATCCGAGCGCGCCGTGAAGGAGAACATGGAGCGCCTGCTCGAGGGCCGGACGGCGTTCGTCATCGCGCACCGGCTCTCCACCGTGCGCGACGCCGACCTGATCGTGGTGCTCGAGAAGGGGCGTCTGGTGGAAGGCGGAACCCACGAGGAGCTGATGGAGCGCAAGGGCCTCTACTACTACCTGGTCAGCCAGCAGTTGACGCTGTGAGCGACGCCGGAACCGACGAGACCACGACGCCGTTCCTGGAGAGCGAGCCGCCGCGCTGGGCGGCGCGGGGGCTGGCCTACCTGCTGCTGACGCTCTTCGTGACCGCGCTGCTCGCGGCCTTCCTCGTGCACCTGCCGGAGACCGTCTCGGCGCCCTTCGTCCTGGTTCCCAAGCAGGGAACCGACCCCGTCCGCGCCGCGCGCGCCGGAGTCGTCACGCAGGTCGCCGCCGGGGAGGGCGGCTCCGTGCAGGCCGGCGCCGACCTCTTCACCCTCCGCTCCCAGCCGGTCGGCGACCGGTTCGCGGAGTACCGCATGCTCCAGGCCGAGCGCAAGGGCGCCCAGGAGCGGCTGGCGAACGAGCGCAAGAAGTACGACAACCAGCGCCTGGCTGACGCCGAGGCCATGCGCAACCTGCGCTCGAGGGCCGAGGCCCTGGGGCGCATCATCACGCTCAAGGAGAGTCAGCACGACTCCGCCAGAGAGCTCGCAGCCCGCTACAAGGAGGGGTTGGACAAGGAGACGATCAGCTACGTCGAGTACAGCCGGGCCCAGGGGGACGCCGACAAGCTGGCGGTCGAGCTCGAGGAGTCCCGCGCCGACCGCGAGGAGGCCCATGCGGCCCTCGAGGAGCTGCAGCACGCGACCGCGGCCCGCGAAACCGAGTTCAAGGAGCTCGAGCGCAGCGTGCGCGAGGAGATGGACACGGCGGACATCCGCCTGGCCGCGCTCGAGAAGGACCTGGGCATGACGAGCAGTAGCGGGAGCGGGAGCGAGATGCGGGTCAAAGCGCCGTGCGCGGGCACCGTCATCCGACTGCGGGTGAACCGCACGGGGGCCGTGGTGCAGGAGGGGGACGTGCTCTGCGAGCTGGCCTGCGCGGGAAGCGACCTGCAGGCGGAGCTCGCAATCCCCCAGTCGGGAATGGCGCAGCTGCGGACCGGTCAGCCGGTCAAGCTCCTCTACGACGCCTTTCCCTATCAGCGCTACGGCGTCCGGCACGGGATGCTGCGCTGGATCAGCCCGGCGGCCCTCGCCGAGGGCGCCGAACCCGTGTTCCGGGCCATCGCCGACACGCAGGACACGTCGATCCGCGTGCGCGACGGCGTGCGTCCCTTGCGAGCCGGCATGGGAGGCACGGCCCAGATCGTGGTCGGCAGGCGGTCGCTCGTGAGCTACGCCTTCGAGCCGCTGCGCCAGCTGCAGGAGAACCTGGCCGAGACACCCAAGGGGTCGTGAGAGTGGCGCCCGAGAAGTCAGGCAGGTCGGACCTCGGGCGGGCGCACGACCCGTTCACCCTCGACGACTTCCACAGCGACGACCCGGCCATGCGCCGCTGCCTGGAGTTCGCTCGCGTGGCGGCGCGGACCGACCTGCCGGTCCTGATCCTGGGGGAGTCCGGGACGGGCAAGACGCTCCTGGCCCGGGCCATCCACAACTCGTCGGGCCGCGCCCGGAAGCCCTTCGTCTCGTTCAACTCGGCGGCGCTCAGCGACACGCTGCTGGACAGCCAGCTGTTCGGCCACGAACGGGGCGCCTTCACGGGCGCGGACAAGCGCGTCAAGGGGAAGTTCGAGCTCGCCGACGGGGGCACGCTCTTCATCGACGAGATCGCCGACATGAGCTCCGCCGCCCAGGCCAAGATCCTGCGGGCGGTCGAGTACGGCGAGTTCGAGCGGCTGGGCTCCGAAGCGCTGCAGGTGGCCGACGTGCGGCTCGTATCCGCCACGCACCTCCCGCTGCGTCGCTTCCTCGAGACCGAGCAGTTCCGCAAGGACCTCTTCTACAGGATCAGCGGCATCCGCCTGACCATCCCTCCGCTGCGCGAGCGGCCCGCCGACCTGCGCTCGCTGATCGCCGCCGAGATCGAGCTGGCCTGTCGCGAGCAGCAAAAGACGATCGTCGGGCTCGAGACCCGCGCGGCCGACCTCATTTTCGCCTACCACTGGCCGGGGAACCTGCGCGAGCTGAAGCGGGTGGTGCACTCGGCGGTCGCCCTCTCTCCCGACCGGATCCTGACGGCCGACAGCATCCTGCTCGAGAACCTGGAAGCGCGGCCCGAGCCGGCGGGGGCTCCCGACGAGGACGCATCGGAGGAGGCGGGAAGCGCGACCGAAGCGGCCGGGTCGGTCTCCGGCCCGCCGGCTCCCGCCGGCGACCGGAACGGCGACCTGACCCTTCGAACGGCGGAGTTGAAGCACATCCGCTGGGTGCTGCAGCGGATGGGCGGAAACAAGCGGGCGGCAGCCCGCGTCCTGGGACTCTCCCGATCCACCCTGGCGCGCAAGCTCGCGTCTCCCTCGGCCTGATTTTCGGTCGAACACCAGGACTCATTGTAGAACACTTGTGGCCTCGTAATGAGGCGATTGTGTTCCAAAATATCACACGCTCCGGGAACGGGATCAGGCCGCTCATTCGCCGATCGCCAGGGTGGGCAACGAGTTACATGATCGCATCGAAAATGGTACACGGGTTGCAATTGAAGGAGTCTAAGCGCAGGACAATCTGGTCGCCGCGCAGCAGCGTTAAACCCCAACGGAGGTGGCACGTGAAGAAGGACCACAGCAAGACCTCGAAGCCGGCCGACAAGGGCAAGGTGAAGGATCTGCCCTCCAAGAAGCTGACGGCCGAGCAGGAGCGTTCCGTGAAGGGTGGCGGGCTTGTCAAGCCGAAAGACAAGAAGCCGTAACGAACCGGAACGAAAACCTCGCGTGCAATCCTGGAGGCGCAGGTCCGACACCGGGCCTGCGCCTCGCGTCAGGGCGCCGCGGACCGACGAGCTCTCGCACACCAGGCTGCAAAACCCCTACGGAGGTGGCATGTGACGACGGACCAGAGCACGACCACGAAGCCGGCCGACCCCAAGGTCAAGGATCTTCCGGTGCGAAAGCTGACCGCCGATCAAGAGGGCTCCGTGAAGGGTGGCCGCGCGCAGATGGTGCGGGAGAAAACGGGCAACATCACGGGCCCGGGCCGTTAGAGCGAGCCGCTCGACAGGGTTCGAGAGCCCAGGGTCTTCGCCTCATTTTCCGAAGTTTGCGAAGTGACCCGCGCAGGCGGTCGAACATGAAGAACAAGAACGAGCGGCCTGCCGAGGAGAAGAAGGAGCCAAAGAAGCAGGTCGTGCTCCTCAAGGACCTCGCTCCGCGAGGCGAGGTCAAAGGAGGCGCCGCGAAGGTGCCCTTCGGGGCCCAGGTCCTGAGGGAGGGCGGCGGCAAGGGCCGGCCCTCCGGGAAGGGTCCCTAGACAGGATCGGACATCAGGTCTCGCAAGGCGCAGGTTCGGAGGTCCGGACCTGCGCCTTTTTTCGTTCGACTTTCGTTCGACCGCCCGTCGCGTTGCCGGTGCCCCGGGCCCGGGCTACATTCCTCCATCCCGCGCCGGCGCGCACGCGGCGACCCCCCCTCCCTCACGTCTGCCCATGTCCGACGAGCCGCTTCCCAAGGACCAGGAGCCCCAGCCGCTCGAGCGCCCGCGCGTCGAGGCCCTGGAGGCGATCCTCGGCCGGCCGCTCCCCGTCCTCGACCAGGGCTTCGTGCGAGTCGTGGACTACATGGGAAGCGACGCCTCGATCGTGCAGGCCGCGCGCGTCTCCTATGGAGCCGGCACCAGGCAGGTGCACGAGGATCGCGGACTGATCCGCTATCTCTTGCGTCACCAGCACACGACTCCCTTCGAGATGTGCGAGATCAAGCTCCACGTCCGCGTCCCGATGGACTGCTGGCGGCAGTGGATCCGGCATCGGCAGGCCTCGGTGAACGAATACAGCACGCGATATTCGGTGGCGATCGACGCGGCTCAGGCCACGGGTCCCGAGGAATGGCGCGCCCAGGCGGCGGCGAACCGGCAGGGGAGCGGCGAGCCGCTGGATCCGGTCGTGGGCGCCGAGCTATCCCGTAAGGAAGCCGAGCTGCAACGGCTGTCGCGGCGCGTCTATGAGGAGCGGCTCCAGGCCGGGGTGGCGCGGGAGCAGGCACGGAAGGACCTGCCGCTCTCGACCTACACGGAGGCCTACTGGAAGATCGACCTCCACAACCTCCTGCACTTCCTGGCGCTCCGGATCGACGACCACGCTCAGGTCGAGATCCGGCGTTACGCGCGCGTCATCGCCGATCAGATCGTCGCCCGCTGGGTGCCTCTCACGTGGGAGGCCTTCGGCGACTACCGGCTGCACGCCCTCCAGCTGTCGCGGCCCGAAGTCGAGGTGATCCGCGCGCTGACCTCGGGCGGAGCCGAGGCCGCCATCCGGGTGGCGACCGAGCTGGGCCTCCTGGCGCAGGGTCCCAGGGGCCTCAAACGGAATCGCGAGCGCGGCGAGCTCGAGAGCAAGCTGCGCGCCCTGGCGCTCCCGATCCCCTGGGCCGCGGCCGCTTCCGCATCCGTCCCGAACGCCGCGCGAACGAGGGACGCGGCCTCGGGACGCTCCGTCTGACCGTCGGGAGGTTCGCGTGCCGCGCGTCCGCTACCTCGACAGGAACGAGAACGTCGTCGAGTTCGAGGTGGGCTTCGGCTCGAACCTGTTCAAGGCCGCCCTCGCCCGGTCGCTGCCGCTCGTGAACGGCCCCATGCGGGTCCTGCACTGCTGGGGCAAGGGCTATTGCGGCGCCTGTTTCGTGGAGGTCGTGAAGGGGGCCGGAGCCCTGCCCGAGCGCACGCCCGTCGAGCGCCGCAAGCTGAAGGACTTCCCCGAGAACGTCCGCCTAGCCTGCCAGGTTCCGGTCACCGGCGACCTGCTGCTCCGCAAGCCGCGCGGGATCCTGCGGCCCCGACTCGAGCGGGCGCGGCCCGCCGAAGCGCAGGCCGCCCCCGAGCGCGCCACGTCCTGACGTTGCCGCCCGGCTTCGATCAGGCCCTCCAGGCGGGTCGCCTGCTCTTCGACGGGCCGATCGGAACCGAGCTCCTCTCCCGCGGTCAGCGTCCCCCCTTCGAAGAGCTGAACGCGGCCTCCCCGGCGCTGGTGCGCGAGGTGCACCGGAGCTACGTGGCCGCGGGGGCCCGCGTGCTGCGAGCCAACACGCTGCTCGCGCGTCCCGGCGCCGTGGCCGACTCCGCTCGCCTCGCGCGCCTGGGTGTGGCCCTCGCCCGGGAGGCCGCGTCTCCCGAAGTGTGGGTGGGGGCGCCGGTCGGCGGGCCGGTCCGGATTCCGCCGCCGGGGAAGG
>DATBJW010000089.1:0-10102 GCA_036556205.1 Gemmatimonadota bacterium | reverse complement strand
GCGGTGTTCGAAGGCTACTGCACGCCCTGCCACGGGGCGGGAGGCAAGGGCGACGGCGCGGCCGGCGCGGGCCTCCAGCCGCCCCCCGCGAACTTCACCGACAGCGAATGGAAGCACGGCGGCGACCTGGCCTCCGTCAAGACGACCGTCGAGAACGGCTCGACGGGCACGGCCATGCCGCCCTGGAAGAGCATCCTCAAGCCCGAGGAGATCGAGGCCGTCGCCAGGTACGTGATCTCCCTCGCGCCGGCCGCGCCTCCGGGCGCCTCGCCACCCACCGCGGCTCCGGGCGCCTCGCCGCCGGCCACCGCGCCCGCCAGGCCGCCGACGGCACCCGCAGCCCCGCAGTAGCGGCGCGCCGGCACGTCAGCGGGCCTCGAACGGAGCCCCCGATGGTCCAGGCGGGGGCTTCGTCGCGTCGGTCGCCGGCAGACGAGTTGCTCGCTCTCCAGCGGCCGGTTAGCTTCAGCGCTCGACCGGCCATTCGTTCTCCGTGCGTTCTCGGATCCAGTCACGCTTTCTCACGCCCTGCGGGCAGAGGTCGAGGAGAATCCATGCGCAAGACGATGGTTCTGTTTCCCCTGATGGCGGTGCTCGTGCTCGGCTGTCAGAAGAAGCAGGCGGCGGAAGAGGGGGGTGCGCCGGTGGATACGACGGCGACGACGATGACCGAGGAGCCGTCCGAGACCGGCGGGGGCGCGGCCCCGGCCGGCGACGAGGCCGCGCTCGGCACCCAGGTCTTCGAGGCCAACTGCGCCACCTGCCACGGCGCGGGCGGCAAGGGCGACGGGCCGGCCGGAGCGGGGCTCCAGCCGCCGCCCGCGAACTTCACCGACAGCGAATGGAAGTACGGCGGCGATCTGGCGTCGATCAAGAAGACCATCGAGAACGGTGTGGCGGGCACGGCCATGATCGCCTGGAAGGGGACGCTGACCGACGCCGAGATCGAAGCCGTCGCCAAGCACGAGATGGCGTTCTCTTCGGCGACGCAGTAGCCGGCGCGCGCGCGCGCCCCAATCACGAGCCTCCCGCCCCCAGGGGGCGGGAGGCTCTTTGATTCCCGGCCGGGTCCGGAGCCAGTGGCCGACGCGATCGTATCCGCGGTCTCCCTCTCGAAACGCTATCGCCAGGACGGCGTGGACATGACGGCCCTCGCGGACGTCTCGTTCCGCGTGGGCCCGGGCGACTTCGCGGTCGTGGTGGGAAAGAGCGGCAGCGGCAAGACCACGCTCTTGAACCTGATCGGCGGGCTCGACCGCCCCACGTCGGGCGCGCTGGAGGTGACGGGACGGGATCTCGCGCGGCTGAGCGACCGTCAGCTCTCGCGCTTCCGGAACGAGAAGGTCGGCATGGTGTTTCAGTCCTTCAATCTGCGACCCACCGACACCGCGCTCGAGAACGTGCTGACGCCCTTCTTCTTCGCGCGCGGGCGCCAGGACGACGCCCGGCCCCGGGCCATGGCGGCGCTGGCCGACGTCGGGCTGGCGGAGCGGGCGGGGCACAAAGCGGGGAGCCTCTCAGCGGGCCAGCGCCAGCGGGTCGCGATCGCGCGCGCCATCGTGCGCAACCCGCTCCTGCTGCTGGCCGACGAGCCCACCGGCAACCTGGACGCGGAGACCGGGTCCGACGTGATCGCTCTGATGCGGCGACTGAACCGCAAGCGCGGCATGACCGTGATCGTCGCCACCCACGACCCCGAGCTCACCGCCGCCGCGGATCTGGTGCTGGCGCTGCGCGACGGCCGCCTCGCCGAGGCGGCTCGATGACCGTCGGCAACGCCCTGCGCCTGTCCCTGCGCAGCCTGGGCCGCCACCGGGGTCGGACGGGCCTCCTGGCCGCGGGGATCCTGGTCGGAGTCGCGCTCTTGACGTTGCTGCTGGCGCTCGTGAAGGGTGTGGAGACCGCGGTCGTGGATCGCCTCGTCGGGTCGCTGCCGGTGACCCACCTGCAGGTCGGAGCCCGTCAGTACGCCATGGGCGCCATCCAGTTCGACAACCCCTTCGCCAAGCTGGACTCCGCGACCGTCGCGCGGGTGCGCGCGCTTCCGGGAGTGAAGGACGTGCTGCCCATGTCCGCGCTCGCTGCCGCCGCCCAGCTCCGGGCCTCGTTCTTCAGCCAGGACTTCGTGACCGACGCCGCCGTGTTCGGGGTCACGCCCCAGCAGCTGGAGGGGGACCTGGCCGGCCGTCCGTTCGAGCGTCTCGCCGCGGGGCCCGTTCCCGCGTTCATCTCGCGCGACATCGTGGACATGTACAACACGGGCTTCGCAGGTGCCAACGACCTGCCGAAGCTGAACGAGCGGATCCTGGTGGGCCAGGAGGGCGTGCTCACGATCGGCAGCTCGTCGCTGCGTCCGGCCGGGCTCGGAACGCCGATTCAGCGCGTGCCGATCCGCATCGTCGGGGTCTCGAGCCGTGTTCCGGTCGCCGGGATCAGCGTTCCGCTCGCCTACGTCCAGGAATGGAACCGCGCGTTCGCCGGGGAGAAGGCCGCGCGCGAGTACGTAGGGCTGCTGGTGGTGGCCGCGGACGCCCGCGCCGTGGAGCCGCTGGCCCAGCGCATCGAGGCCCTGGGGCTGCAGGTCAACACGGGGCGCGAGCTCAGCGAGAAGGTGGCCGCGATCGCCCGGACGTTGAGCCTGGCCTTCGGGCTGGTGGGCGCTGCCGTTCTGCTCGTGGCGAGCCTCGGCATCGCCAACGCGTTGGCGCTCTCGGTCATGGAGCGCCGGCGGGAGATCGGGATCTACCGCTCCGTGGGGGCCTCACGGGGGAACGTCCGGAGCCTGTTCCTGCTGGAGGCCTTCGTGCTCGGGGCGCTGGGGTCCGGGGCGGGTGTTCTGGCCGCCCTCGGGCTCGAGCGGCTCGTGGATGGGGCCATCCTCAAGTCATTGCCGGACTTGTCCCTAGTCCCCTCGACCTTCTTCGTCAACACGTGGCAAAACGTGGGTCTGGCGTTTATCATGGGCGTCGCCGTCAGCGTGCTGGCAGGCCTCCCGCCCGCGGCGCGCGCCGCTCGCCTCCAGCCGGCAGATGTCCTCAAGGGAGCGTGATGGGCAACCGATCGATCATGTGGGGAGGGCCATGGAACAGCCGAGGCCACGCAGGCGGAAGGCGGTGGTGGATGCGATCCGAAAGAAGGTCCAGGCCTATCGCAAGCAGACTCTTAGGATGGACGCGCTGGTCCGGTTCCAGCCGGGGCTGGGGGAGCTTTTCGACAAGGATTTCCGTTCCCAGCTCCTGAGCCGGCGGCAACTCGCGCAGTTCAGTCCTCAGAAGAGGACGCACGTCTGGGGGGTCCTTCGCCGCGGGGCCATCTTCCACCGCTACTGCTACGCCCCACCGCGCTACTATCTGCCCGGCTCCGCCGATCCGCGGCTGCTGACACCGTTCGCCCGGACCATCCACAGGCCCAAGATCTTCATCCGCGTGCGGGAGAACGTGCGCGCGGCACTCTCGGACGAGCGCCTGATCCCCGGAGGGAACCTCCTGGTCGCGCTGCCGAAGCGGAAGACCCCGCCGCTCGCCTATGCGTTGGCTTTCCTGAACTCCCCGATCCTGAACTTCTTCCTGGACGCCGCGACCGACAAGACGCACCCGGCCCAGGAGCGGCTCGGTCGCTTCAAGATGCCGCTCTTCAAGAAGCCCGAGATGGACGGGATCCTGCGCCGGATGGGTGAGATCCAGACGCGGGCGGTGCGCGCGCGGCAGCTCGCGCTCGAGAGCGAAAACGTGGGGCAGATCGCCAAGAAGGCGGGCGTGGAGCTCGTCCCGCTCGCCTCCACGGAAGGGATCCTGCGGGAGATCAACGTGCCCAAGAGCCTCGGCGAGATCGTCGAGATCAAGCGGCGGGGGCCGGTCGTGATCTTCCGCCGCGGCTCGACGATCGTTACCACCACCGAGGAGTCGGCCATCTACCTCGAGCTCTGGCTGGCCGATCGATTCCACGAGATCAAGCATCTGAACAAGGCCCAGCTCGGCCAGCACATCAAGATGCCGGCCCTGACCGCTAACGTCGTGCGCGTGCTCCAGCACAGGGCGCGCATCGAGGATCAGATGCTCAAGCTCACGAGCGAGATCGACGCGCTGCAGGACGAGATGAACGGGATGATCTACGCCGCCTACGGGCTCACGCCGCGGGAACGGGAGTTTCTCGGCATGTTCTACGTGTAGCTCCGACGGGGCCGGTGCGGGGGCCGGCCCGGTTCAGGGTGGTGACCGGCGCGCTTCGGCCGCGTCGCGGGAGGGGAGCTTCGTCCCCCGGCCGTCCGCCTTTGCGTCAACCGGCTTGCCCGCCGGGATTGCCCCGCTAGCCTTCGACGTATCAACCGACATGCGCCCTCGCAGGGGCGCGCCCCGAGCCTTTCGCCAACCGGAGCCATGGCCCGCGATCTGACGCTCGGAATCGAGGAGGAATACCAGATCTGCGACCCGCGCACGGGGGACCTGGCCGCCGGCGTGGAGCGGATCCTGGCGGCCGCGGCACCTCCGCTCCGCGAGCGGATCTCCTACGAGCTGCTGCACTCCGTGCTCGAGGGGAACACCGCGGTGGCTGAAACGGTGGACGAGGGCATGGTGATGCTGGCGGGCATGCGGCGGGACCTCTTCGAGCTGGCGGGTGGGCTGGGCCTGGCACTCGGCCTCTCGGGCGCGCATCCCTTCGCGCGCTGGCAGGACCAGGGTTTCGTGGACACGCCGGACTACCAGTGGGTGGCGGGCCAGCTGCACTATCTGGCGCGCCGCAACCTGTCCTTCGGTCTCCACGTGCACGTGGGCGTGGCGGATGCCGAGGAGCGCATCTCGGTCAACAACCGGCTGCGACGCTGGCTGGCGCCCCTGCTCGCGCTCTCCTGCAGCTCGCCCTTCTTCGAGGGCGTCCGAAGCGGATTCCTCTCGATCCGCACCCACGTCTTCGGCTCCTTCCCCAGGACCGGTTACCCGCCCCGCTTCCGCGGGCACGCGGACTACCTGGCCACGATCCGGGCCCTGATCGCGGCCGGGAGCATCACGAAGGGGCGCCAGGTCTGGTGGAACGTGCGCCCCCGCGAGAGCTACCGCACGGTGGAAGTGCGCGTGATGGACGTGCAGCTCTCGGCGCGCCGGGTGCGCGGCTTCACGGCCGCCTGCCAGGCGCTCGTGGCCCGCCACCTGCGCGAGATCCGCGGGGGCGTTCCGGAAGAGGATCTGCGGGCCGCGTTCCTGGCGGATGCGCTGTGGAAGGCGATGCGCTTCGGCCTCGAGGGGACCCTGCTCGACCCGGCGGCGGGGACGACGCTCACCATGCGGGAGGCGGCGGAGAGCCTGATCGAGTGGGCCGCCCCCGCGGCGCGCGAGCTCGGCACCGAAGCCGACCTGCGCATCCTCGAGGAGATCCTGGCCGGCGGCACCGAGGCCGAGGCACAGCTCGCCCTGCTGGAGGAGCTCGGGGACGTGCGCAAGGTTCAGCGGCGCCTGCTGGAGATGGCGCGCGAAGAGGTCGAGGCCGCCGCCGCGCGCCCGAGCCTCGCCTCCGGCGCGCCGTGAGCGACCTCGCCGTGCTCCGGCGCTACCGCTGGCGCCACGAAGCCGAGATGGCGCGGGGGCTGCTCGAGGACGCCGGCATTCAGGCGCTCGTCACGGCCGACGACGCGGGCGGCGCCCTCGGTGGAATGGGTCTTCCCCCCGTCGGGCTGCCGGTGCGCCTCCTCGTGCGCGCAGAGGACCTCGCGCGCGCCCGCGAAGCTCTCCCGCCCGAATCCGCGTCCTGAGCGCGCTCCCAGCCCTGGCTCCGCCTTCCGCCGGATGGCGCCCCGCGCGCCGCCGTGGCAAATCCCTGCCCCTGTCGCGAATTGCTTGAGGCGCGGCCTCTCGGCCCGCGAATCACCGCCCCGCCATCCGTCTAACTCGAGCGCTCCCAGCGAGTTGCCGCTGACCGAATTCGCTACGCCGCTGGTACGGGAATTGCGCAGGCCGCCCCTGCGCACCCGCCGCCCCGTGCCCCGCGGGGCCTGGCGGGTGACGCACGCGCTTTTCCCGACCCCGGAGCCCGCCTTTGCCCCGCATGACCCGCCACCGCACGCTCAGCCGGAAGTGGACGATCCTGCTGTTCCGCTTCCTGGTGGCGGCCGCCTTCGCGGTCTCCTACTTCCTGCCCGGCCGCGGCAGCGTCCTGGCCGCGATCTTCCTCGGCGGCTACGCCGCCTCGAACATCCTGCTGGGGCTGCGCGACGAGGAGTTCTTCAACCGCCGCCGGCTGCCCTACTTCCTGGTGATCGTCGACACCCTTCTGCTGGGCACGACGATCTACCTGATGGAAGGCAACTTCACCGAGTTCTACTACCTCTACTTCTTCACGATCTTCCTCTGCGCCCTGCTCCAGGACATGAAGAGCGGGGTGGTCGCCGCACTCCTCGCCTACGCCGTCTACCTGCTGCTCCTGCAGGAGCACGCCGGCCCCGGGCAGCTGGACGTGCAGGAAGTCCTGATCAAGGCCAGCTTCCTGCTCGCCACGGCCGGGCTCACCACCTACCTGACGCAGGAGGTCCAGCGCAAGGAGCGTGAGAACCTCACGCTGAACTCGGTCGTCGAGATCTCGCAGCGCATGGCCTCGACTCTCGAGCCCGACGCCGTCTTCAAGCTGCTCCTGGCCAAGGTCTCCGAGATCATCCCCGTCCAGCGGCTCTCCTTGATCCGCATCCTCCCCGACGACCCCGAGGAGGGAACGGTGATCGCCACGCTGGAGAACGCGCGCCAGCGGCCGTTCCGCGTGGACCTCACGAAGTACCCTGAGATCCTGCAGGCCGTGCGCACCCGGCAGCGCGTGCTGGTCGCGAACGTCCAGAGCGACCCGCTGATGGGCGAGGTCCGCGAGTCGCTGGCCGGAGCGCCGCCGGCCTCGATCCTGGTGTTCCCGATCGTGCAGCGCGACGAGGTGATCGGCACCCTGTTCCTGAAGACCGACCGGCCGCGCTCCCGGTTCCAGCCCTGGGAGCTCGACTTCTGTCAGGTGATCGCGAACACCGCGGGGCAGGCCATCTTCACGGCCCGCGCGCTGCGGCAGGAGAAGCAGCGCACCCAGGAGCTGGAGCTCGTGAGCGCGTTCGACGCCTTCCTCGTGCCCACGCTCTCGATGACCGAGCTCCTGGAAGGGGCGGTCGCGTTCTTCCGCAAGAGCTTCGACTACGACTTCGTCGGCGTCGCCCTCAAGCGCGACGTGCCGAACTTCTACGTCCTGCGCGCCTGCGCGCTGGCCCCCGATCTCGAGGTGGAGTCCACCGACGCCCTGCGCGGGGCCATGCATCTCTCCGACAACCTGCTCGCGGCCGGCAAGCCGTTCGCGATCCGCAAGGGGCAGGTGCGCGGCGACTACGTGGACCTGCTGGAGGGGCTGCGGGAGGAGATCTTCCTGCCTCTGCTGGTCGGGACCCAGCTGCGGGGCTGCCTGGTCCTGGCCAACCGGCAGGCGGGACGGGCCGAGGAAGGTCTCCTGCTCTACCAGATGCTGGCCAACCATCTGGCGCTGGCGCTCGACAAGGCGCTGCTCCACGCCCAGGTCGAGGAGCTGAACCGCCAGCTCGCCGACCGCGTGAACGAGCAGGACAAGTACCTGCTCTCGCTGGTCTCGCTCTCGGCCGACGCGATCATCGGCTTGAACCGCCAGGGCCGGATCGAGTCCTGGAATCGCGGCGCGGAGCGGATCTTCGGCTACCGGTCCGAGGAGATCCTGGGCGAGTCCGCCACCCGCCTCTTCCCGCTCGCGCGCAACGGCGACAGTCCCGAGGCCCTGATCCGTCAGGCGATCGAGAAGCACGACATCCAGAACCTCGAGGTCAAGACCAGCGACGCGGCTGGGCGCGAGAAGATCCTCGACCTGACGCTCTCGGCCGTGGAGAACGCCTGGGGCTCGACCAAGGGCATCTCGCTCATCGCGCGCGACGTCACCCAGCGCCGAAAGCTCGAGCAGCGGGTCGCCCAATCCGAGCGCCTGGCCGCCATCGGCGAGGTGGCCGCCAGCGTGGCCCACGAGATCCGCAACCCGCTCTTCGCGATCTCCTCGATCTCGCAGATCCTGGGGATGGAGACGAACGGCGACCCCGAGCTGGCCGAGCTGTCGAAGGCCATGCGCTCGGAGATCCGGCGGCTGAACGGGATCGTGGAGGACCTGCTCACCTTCGGCCGGCGGCGCGACCTGGAGCTGCAGCAGGCGCGACCCGCGGCGGTGCTCGACGAGCTGCTGAGCCTGAACGCGGGGGTCTTCGAGGAGCGCGGCCTCACCGTCGAGCGCGTCGACGGCTCGCCCGAGCTCGCGTTCCGCTTCGATCCCGGTCAGATGAAGCAGGTGTTGCTGAACCTGCTGTTGAATGCGGCCCAGGCCTCCGAGACGGGGGGCGCGGTCCGCGTGGAGTCGGGCGTGGAGGCAGGACCCGACCCGCAGTGGTTCGCGCGGGTCATCAACGGCGGCCCGGGCATCCCGGACGACGTCAAGGACAAGATCTTCGACCTCTTCTTCACCACCAAGGAGAAGGGGAGCGGCATCGGCCTCGCGGTCTCCAAGCGCATCGTCGAGGCGCACAGCGGAACCCTCGACTTCGAGAGCCGGCCCGGCGAGACCGTGTTCACGGCCCGACTACCCCTGGAGGAATCATGAAGCCCACGATCCTGATCGTCGACGACGAAGTCGCCATCCGGAAGAGCCTGCTGCACTTCTTCGTGCGCAAGGACTTTCACGTGGCCGAGGCCGGCACGCCCGAGGAGGCGCTGCGCCTGGTGCAGGAGACGCTTCCCGATCTGGCCCTGCTGGACCTCAAGCTGCCGGGCATGGACGGCCTGGCGGTCCTCGACGAGTTCAAGCGGATCGACCCCTCCATGGCCGTGATCATGATGACCGGGCACGGGGACATCCACACCGCGGTCGAGGCCATGAAGCGCGGCGCCGAGAACTTCCTGCCCAAGCCCGTGGACCTGAACCAGCTGTTCGTCACGGTCGAGAAGGGGCTGGAGAAGGTCAGCCTGCTGCGGCGCGCGCAGTTCTTCAAGCAGAAGGCGGTCGACGAGACCTGGATCCTGGGCGTCTCGGAGTCCATGAAGCGCGTGGAGGAGACGCTGCGCCTGATCGCTCGGAACCCCGACACGACGGTGCTGCTCCTGGGGGAGAGCGGCACCGGCAAGGGGTTCGCGGCGGAATGGATCCACCAGCACAGCCCGCGCGCCGAGCAGCCTTTCGTCGAGGTCAACGCGGCGGGCCTCTCGGCGACCTTCCTCGAGTCCGAGCTCTTCGGGCACGAGAAGGGCGCCTTCACCGACGCCCGGCAGATGAAGCGCGGGCTGCTGGAGGTGGCCGACGGCGGCACCTGCTTCCTGGACGAGATCGGCGACCTGGACCTGTCGCTGCAGCCCAAGCTGCTCAAGGTCCTGGAGTCGAAGACGTTCCGCCGGCTGGGCGGCACCGAGATCATCAAGGTGGACGTGCGCATCATCGTGGCCACGAACCGGGACCTGGCCAAGCAGATGCAGGAAGGGAAGTTCCGGCAGGATCTGTACTACAGGCTGAAGGTCATGCCGGTCACGATTCCGCCGCTGCGCCAGCGACCGGAGGACATCGGGGCGCTGGCCAAGCAGTGCCTGGCCGACTTCTCGAAGCGCCTGGGCCGCGAGGTGCAGGAGTTCACGCCCGAGGCCATGCAGATGCTGCGCACGTACGACTGGCCGGGGAACGTGCGCGAGCTGCGCAACGTGATCGAGCGCGCCGTGATCCTCTGCGAGACCGACCACATCGCGCCCATGTATCTGCCGCAGGAGATCACGCGCTCGTCCACCTCGGCGCCCGACGCCTCGGACGTGGGCCTCTGGACGGGCGAGCCGGAGCCGCTCGAGGAGATCGAGAAGCGCTACATCGGCCGCGTGCTCGCCTTCTGCGACGGGAACCGCAGCCAGGCCGCGCAGCTGCTCTCGATCGCGCGCTCGACGCTGATCAACAAGATCAAGAAGTACGAGCTGAACGGCGGGGCGGACGAGCCGGAGTCGGAGCACGAGGCGGCCGAGAACGGCGCGTACGATCGCGAGGAAGAGCGCGTCTAGCGGTCCGCCGCCGGCGACGAGGCTTCCGCGTGGAGCCGGCGCCGGGGGGG
>DATBJW010000088.1:0-3998 GCA_036556205.1 Gemmatimonadota bacterium | reverse complement strand
TCGGACGGCCCTTCCAGCTTGCGCCGTCATGGCGGCTGGGCATCCGCGGGCATGGCCACGTCGGCACGATCACGGGCGACGTCACCTGCGGCGCGGACGCGGTCGCGGCCGGCGACGACCCGGAGGCCAACCCGTTCCAGTGCGCCCGTCCCTCCGAAGACGTGAGCCGGCAGAGGGTCGTCGGGCTGGAGCTCGTCGCCGGCTACGACGGCCGCTCGCGCTTCAAGCCCTACGTCGGGATCGGCGTGAACGCCATGGATCTCGAGTTCCACCTCGACGCGGTCTACTCCGACGGCCGCGTCGAGGACCACAGCGTCCAACTCACGAAGGGGACGACCGTGTCCGCGACCGCGGGGTTGACCTTCGCGGCGAGCGAGCGCCTCCGCCTCACCGCGGAGCTCTTCCATTCCTGGCTGACGGTCGCGCGGCCTGCCTCGACCGCCCCGGCCAACGAGGGCTTCCTGAACGCTCGCGTGTTCGTGAGCTATCGCGTCCACTGAGGAGGAGCAGATGGTGATCCCGTCAAGGCTCGCACGTTCGCTCACCTGGCTCGTGGTCTTCGCCGCCGCGGCGGTCCGCCTCGAAGCTCAGCCGGAAACCTACGAGATCGACTCCAAGGCGAGCCGCGTGCGCATCCATCTGGGCCGCGCGGGGCTCATGAAGTTCCTGGGCCACGACCACCACCTCGAGGCGCCGATCGCGGAGGGGCGCGTGGAGGTGGTGGACGGCGACCCCGCGCGGTCGAGCGTGGCGCTGCGCTTCGAGTCCGCGCGCCTGGCGGTCGTCCCGGGCAGCGAGCCGGCGGACGACATCGTGAAGGTGGAGGAGCGGATGCGGGGACCCGAGGTGCTCGCGGTCGCGCGCTACCCCGACATCTCCTTCGCCTCGACGTCCATCAGCAGCCAGGCGCGGGACGGCTCACGCGCCCGGATCGTGGTGGCCGGGTTCCTGAAGGTGCGCGGCCGCGCCTTTCCGGTGGAGATCCCGCTCGAGGTCGTGCGGGAGACGCCCGGGATCGTGGCGCGAGGTGCGCTCGCGCTGAACCTGCGCGACGTGGGCATCGAGCCCCCCTCCGTGGCGGGAGTGGTCAAGGTGTCCAACCGCTTCCGGCTCGCGTTCGAGATCAGGGCCACAGCCCCCGCCAGGAGTGGTCGGACACGAGGTGGAATCGAGCTGGCGCCGCGGGAAGCCCTGGCCAACGCGATCCGCCATGGCTGCCGGTGCGATCGAACGAAGTTCGTGGAGTGTCGCGTCACGTACGCGCGGTGCCGCCGGTCCGCGCGCTCAGATCCCCATCAGGTCGTTCAACTCGGATGTGGTCAGGCAGCGGTCGAGGAAGCCGAACCGTCCTTCGTCCCTGGTCTCCCGGGCCGCTTCGAGGAGACCGGTCATCGCGGCACGATACAGGGAAGTCGCCAGGCTGATGCGCCGGACGCCGGCGGCGGCGAGCTCGGCGACGGAGAACGACTTTCCCTTGATACCCGCCATGAAGTTCACCGGCCTCGTGACCGCCCGGCAGACCGAGCGGACCGCATCGAGGTCGGGGAGGCCCGGGGCGAACAACACGTCGGCTCCCGCTCCTTCGAACGCCTGAAGGCGGCGGATGGTTTCGTCCAGGCTGGCGCCGGCGAAGAGGAAATTGTGGGCGCGCGCGGTCAGGAGGAAGGGAAAGGCGAGCGCGTGTGCCGCCTGCGCGGCCGCGGTGATGCGCTCGACGGCGAGGGAGAGATCGTACAAGGGGCGGTCCGCGAGGCCGGTCGCGTCCTCGATCGTGCACCCCACGAGGCCCGCCTCGGCGGCCAGAGACACGGTTTCGGCGACGACCTCCGGCGCGTCTCCGAAGCCTCTTTCCAGATCTGCGGACACCGGGAGGTCCGTCGCGTCCGCGATCACCCGCGCGTGCGCCATCGCCTCGGCCCGGCTCAGCCCCCCATCCCTTCGGCCGAGGGCCGCGGCGGCAGCCGCGCTCGACGTGGCCAGCGCCTGGAAGCCGAGGCCGGCGAGCAGCCGCGCGGAGCCGATGTCCCAGGGATTCGGAACGACGAAGACGCCCGGACCGTCGTGCAGGCGGCGGAAGCGATCTCCCTTTTCGGCTTGCGTGAGGCCCATCGACATTGCCCTCGCCATCCGACCTGCGGATTCTAGCCGCGGCGCCGCGCGCGGCCCGCCAGGGTGCTTCGCAGCAGGAAACCACTGAGCACCCAGGCGCGCTGACTCGGTTCGACCGCGGCGCCAGGAAGCCGTCGTCGATCGCTCTGTCCCACGGGCAACATCAGCCCAGCCCGAAACGGCGCAGGCGGATGTAGAGCTGCTTCCGGGTCAGGCCCAGGGCCTTGGCCGCGGCGGACTTGTTGTAGCGGGCTTCCCTGAGTGATTTCTCCACCATCACCTGCTCGATCGCCCTCAGGTCCGCCGCGGTGGTCAGGTGGTCTGGAGCGCCGTCGCGAGTGGCATCCTCTTCGCCGACAAACCGTGCGCGGGGACCGGCCAGCGAGAGGTGTTGCGCGTCTATGACGCCCCCCTCGCAGAGGATCGCGGCGCGCTCGAGCGCGTTGCGCAGCTCACGAACGTTGCCCGGCCAATGGTACTGAAGCAGGTCTTCCCGGGCCGCGCGCGAAATCCCGGCGGGCGGGCGCCCGAAGCCACGCGCGATCTCGGCCAGGAACTCCTCCGCGAGGGGCAATATGTCGTCCCGCCGATCGCGCAGCGGTGGCAGCCGGATCTCGAACACGTGCAGCCTGTAGAAGAGGTCTTCCCGGAAGCTCCCGTTCTCGACCGCGGCCCGAAGATTGCGGTTCGTGGCGGCCACGACCCGCACGTCCGCCGACAACGTGCGAGCGCCGCCGAGGCGCTGGAACTCCCTCTCCTGGAGGACGCGGAGGAGCTTCGCCTGGGCGGACACGCTCATCTCCCCGACCTCGTCGAGGAAGAGCACGCCGCGCGCGGCGCGCTCGATCTGGCCGGCCTTCGCCGCGACCGCTCCCGTGAAGGCGCCCTTCTCGTACCCGAACAGCTCCGACTCCAGCAGCTGATCGGGCAGGGCCGCACAGTTCAACGCGACGAAAGGACCATCGGCGCGCGGGGACGCGCGGTGGATGAGGCGCGCCACCACCTCCTTGCCCGTGCCCGACTCGCCGAGCAGCAGGACGGTCGTATCCGTGGCGGCCACCTGGGCCGCCTGCTTCAGCACCTGCTTCCAGGCATGCGATTCGCCCGCGATCCGCCGGCGTCCTCCGAGGGACTCGATCTCCTGGGTCAGCGACTCGACCTTCTTGACGAGGCGGACGGCGAGCACACGGGCCTCCCCGGCCCGGCGCTCCTCCTCGGAGAGCCGTTGATGCGCAAGCGCCAGCGCCACGTGATCGGCGACGCGGCGGGCCAGCTCGGCGTGGTCGGGGCCATACGCGTCGGGCCGCCGCGACAGGAACACGAGCCCGCCGACGAACCGGCCCAGTGCCTGCACCGGCACCGCCACCAGGGACCGCACGCGCGTGTCGGCGACGTGGCGAAACCGCGCCTCGTCGAGGTGCAGCTCGATGGGCGCCACTCGGTTCCCTTCGACGGCGAGAGGATGGAGCCTGACCTTGCGGCTGGCCGGGTCCCGCACTTCCATGTCGCGGGCGATGCGGCCCTGGTACAGGGAGAGGAGATCCGCGTTGGGGGCCGGCAGGTCCTCCAGCTCACCGCCCGGCACCATCGCCTGCGTTCCCACGCTGGACCCATCCGGCCGCAGCAGACTGAGCACCAACAGGTCGTGCGGGATGACGCCCTGGGAGATTTCCGACACCTGTCTGAAGACCTGGCGCACGTCCAGGGCGCGCGCGAGCGTGGGTAGCAGGGCCTCGAGGGCCAGGACGCGGCGGCTGTGCTCTCTTTCCACCGCCCAGAGGCGCTCGTGCTCCAGCGCCGCCGCCACCAGGTCGGCGAGGGTCGCCACGAGGGGCTCCTGCTCGGTCGTGAACGCGTGCGGCACGCGCGAGTAGAAGGCCAGCACGCCC
>DATBJW010000087.1:0-2850 GCA_036556205.1 Gemmatimonadota bacterium | reverse complement strand
CCGCGCGGCTGGAGGCAGAACCTGGACGGCACCTGGACGAGAAACCCCGACAGCACGGCCGCCGGCGCCTGGTTCGGGGATCCGGACTTCACCTATCCCGACAACGTGGAGGTCGAGTCCACGCAGGACGGGCGAGACTACGGCCTCGGCATGACGGTGGGGCTCCTCTGGAAGCCGGTCCCGAAGCTCGCCGTCGGAGCCTCCTTTCGGCGAGGCCCCAGGTTCACCTTCGAGCTGAAGACCGTTCTCGGGCCGGCCCACGAGTGCGTGGGGAACAAGGTCGCCTGCACCGACGTGCAGGGCAATCCGCAGCCGCCGCGGGTGGCGGGGCACGTCGAGGTCGCGGTGCCGCGCAATCCCTTCAAGGTCCCGGACACGTATGCGATCGGCCTCGCGTTCAACCCCACGCAGACGACGACGCTCAGCCTGGAGTACGACCGCGTCCAGTACTCCCAACTGATCGCCGACATGCCCGACGCCTACCGGGCTTCCGCGGCCGAGAGCGCCGTCCTCTTGAGCCACATGCGGCTCGACGACGCCCACCAGGTGCGCGTGGGATTCGAGTACCTCAAGCTGCTGCGCGGGACCAGCATCCTGGCCCTGCAATTGGGCGGGTGGTACGACCCCGATCACACGATGCACTTCCGCCCGGACGACCCGGCCACGGGCCTGCCGGCCCCGCGCTTCACCCTCGGCTTCCCACCGGGGAGCGACCAGGTCCACGTGACGACCGGCATCGGGTTCGTCGTCTCGGAGAGCCTGCAGGTCGACGCCGCCTTCGACTATTCACGCACCGTGAAGACGTTCTCGCTGTCCGCGGTGCTGATGCGCTGAGAGGTCCACCGTGCACGAGGCGAGGCATCGTCCACCCTGCCGGCCCGGATGGCTGGCGCTCCTGTTCCTGCTGGTCCCGTGGACGCCGTCGGAGGCGGCACCGCCCGAGCGCTCGCGCGCGGCCCGAACGCCCGACTACCGGCAGCTCTTCCAGCAGGGGATGCGGCGGCGGGACCTGGGCAACTGGCAGGAGGCCCTCCTCCTGTTCGACCGGGCCCTGAAGCGGAAGGCCGTCGAGGGCGAGCGGATCAAGTTCTACGGCCGGCGCAGGTTCCCCACCTACCTCCCGCGCTTCTACGTGGCAGAGGCGCTGTTCATGCTCCGGAACTACTCGCAGGCGCTCGAGATGTGGGAGGACTACGGTGCGGGAGGACGCTACGCGCCCATCCTCCCGCGCCGCGAGCGACAGCTGCTGGCGCGCTACCGCGAGGAGTACGACACGCGCCTCTTCCCTGCGGAAGTGGGCACGCTGGCGGGCCACATGTTCACCGCCCGCGCGGCCTTGCGCTCCATCGAGGCGGCGACCAAGGAGTTCCCCGCGGAGCGGTGGCGGGAACTCGAGCCGCGGCTGGGGCGACGCCCGGAGGAGTGCCCGTCCGCGCCAACGGCGCTCGCCGGGCTTCACTCCTGTCTGGAGCAGGCGGAGGCTCGCCTGGCGCGCGCGCACGAGAGCAAGGACTACCGGCTCGTCGCGGAGACGCGCGGCCTGCTCGAAGGAGTCGTGTTCACGCTGATCGACCTTCAGCGGGCGATCGGCTCCGGCGGAGAGGCGATCCGAACCGGGCAGATCGGAGCCGGGCGGCCAGAGAGACGTCTCGCCGTCATCGGCAGGCCGTCATTCGCCAGTTGGTCTCCGCGAGCGTCGCCCCTTCGGCGAATGACCTCTCTCAGGGCGGGGATGGCCGAGAATGAGCCCCCGGTGACGACGGGCTGTGCCAGGCCCGCGATCCCGGAGCCCCGGTACTCCGAACGCCATGCCCTCTTGATCGGCATCTCGGCCTATCAGTCGTGGACTCCGTTGCCGGGCGTGGAGACGGACATCGAGGCGGTGAGAGAGACGCTCTGCAACGACCTGGGCTACGACACGGTCAAGGTGGTCTCCCCGGGGGACAGGCGCACGCTGGAAGAGGAGATCACGCGCTTCCTGGAAACCGCGGGCAAGAAGCCGGACAACCAGGTGTTCCTGTACTACGCAGGCCACGGGCAGACGATCGAGCGTTATGGCCAGCGCCTCGGCCTCATGGTGCCGGGCGATGCCGCGGCATACGACCCGAGCAACGAGGACCCGTTCCTGGATTCGGCGGTGAGCATGGGCGTGATCGAGACCGCGGTCAGGAAGATGAACGCACGCCACGCGTTCTTCGTCTTCGACTCCTGTTTCGCGGGCGTCCTCTTCGACCAGCTCGCGGCCGCGGTGGCGGTGATCGCCTCCCACACTCCCGGCGGCGCCGCGGGCCCGGCGCGCGGGGCAGTGGCGGTGGACGGCGAGCCCCCGGACGCCACGCCGGAGATCCGCAGGGCCAGGACCATCAAGGCCCTTCTCGATCATCCCGTGCGCTGGTACCTCACGGCGGGAACGGCCGTGCAGAGAGTCCCGGACTCCAGCATCTTCTGCCGTTCCTTCGTGGCCGGGCTCCGCGAGCGGGTTCAACGGCGGTATGGGTACATCGTCACGGACCTGGACCTGTCCTTGTTCGTTCAGTTCGCGGTCCGCGAAGCGAGTGGCGAGACGCAGCTGCCCATGTTCGGCCAGCTCGGGCTTGCGGCACCGATTGCCCTGGGGCGCGTGCTCTTTCACTTTCCCCAATAGGTGGAGAACAAGATGAAGCAGGCATGCCGGTCCGCGGCGTTCGCGCTGGTGGGGACGCTCTGGACGTGGGGGTCGCCCGCCGCCGTGGCGCAGCCGGCGGTCAACGACCGGCCGTGGCTGGAGCGCTGGGGCCCGAGCGAGTTCGGAGCGGGCGACAAGGCCGGCTCCGTCAACCGCATCACCCCGGCCCTGGTGCTCAAGGCGGT
>DATBJW010000086.1:0-47089 GCA_036556205.1 Gemmatimonadota bacterium | reverse complement strand
CCCAATGGTTCGCCGAGCGCGCCCAGCGCCCGCCGGCTCAATGGCCTCGCGGGCGCTGATCGCGCTCGCTCACCTCTGCCGGCGCAGTTCCAGCGGGGCAGAGAAATCCGGTAGACACGGCGCAGTCATGGTCGCAACCGGGGTTCGCCGAGCGCGCCCAGCGCCCGCCGGGAAGCCGCGCGCCGGCGAACGCGCGACGCTCGCTTCCGAGCGTCTTCCGTGGCGGCGGCCACGGCGCCTCACTGTGAAGCCAGTCTGGCCTGGGGCTTGCTCCGGGCCGGTCCCGGAGGGCGGCGCGAGCCGGCGGGGCAGGGTGCTCCCGGGAACTGCGGGCGGCGGGGGCGCTACCCAATGGCGGCCGCCCTCCGCTTTTTCCGGCTCGGATCCGAAAGAGATGACCGGGTCGCTCAGTCGTCGGAGGGGGGAATCGGGGGCTCGGGCGCGGGCGAGTGGTTGCCCGCCGACTCCGTGATCTCGTGGACCTCGAGCGGGACGCTCCGCTCGTGCCGGCGGTCCACCAGGATGTCCACGCTGTAGGTGCCCGGGTGCGGGAAGGCGATGTTGTTGAGCTGCAGAACCGCCTGGCTGAAGATCGGCCGCCCCGGCCGCTCGGTCTGGATGTTCACCTGCCCGTCGAGCTTGAGGATCTCGGCGCCGTCGGCGTCCACGAGCCGGATGTCGATCGCGTGCTCGCCGCGCTCGGTGTAGGTGGCCTCGAGGCCGACCACCAGCGTGAGCGACGGATGCACGCACGGAAACTGGCGCGCGCGCAGGGCGCTGAAGACGCCCAGGATGTTGAGCTTGCCCTCGCGGCTGATGTTGGCCGCGTCGCAGATGAGCGCGAGCTGGAGCTTCACGGGCGGCGAGGCACCTCCCTCAGGCCGCCGGCGATCCTCTCGCTCCGGGGGCCGCCCTTCGAGTTCGGCGAACGTGTCGGTGGCGGGAAGATAGACCCGCGCGCCGAAACAGAAAGGCCGGGCGGTCTCCCGTCCGGCCTTCCGTGTGTTTGGGGGGAACGATTCCGTCGTCCCCACCCGTCCTGCATCTACCCGCCCGGCCCTCGCGAGGTCCGCGATCGACGCCGCGGGGCCCGGCAAACCCTGTCGTTTCCGCTCAGCAGCGGCTCCAGCCGCAGCCCGGGCACACCATGCACCCCTCGCGGTGCGAGATGGTGCCGCCGCAGTCCGGGCAGGTCGCAAGAATCCGACTGGCGGTCTCCTCCTCGGGCAGCGTGCGGCGGCCTCCCTGGCCGGCCGATCCGACTTTGCCGTTCGGCGTCGTGATGGCCGAGCCGTAGCGACTCGGCTGGACCCGGCTCGAGCGGGCCGCGGCTTCGGGCTCCTGCGGCTCGACGCCGGCATCTGTGTCGGGGCTCTCCTCCCGCGGGAGCTGCTCGCCCGCCGGTCTGGCCGCTCCCTGCGAGGCGCCGCCCGAGCCGAAGAGCTCGCCCTGGCCGGTCTGGCGGTCGGCCAGGTAGCGCTCGATCGCCTTCCCGATCGCGTCGGGCGCGGAAAGGACCAGGGTGCCGTTGTCCCAGACCGGTGTCGGCCCCGAGATGCCCTTCAGCTGGTTCACGATCTCGAGCGGGTCGACGCCCGAGCGCAGGCAGAGCGAGATGAGACGGCTGATCGCCTCCGACTGGGCCGCCGCGTTGCCCCCGGCCTTGCCGATCGTGGTGAAGATCTCGCAGAGCCCTTGCTCGTCCTCGTTGATCGTGACGTAGAGGTTCCCCTCTCCGGTGCGGATCCGCTCGGTCCGGCCGCTCGTGATGGCCGGACGGTAGCGCGGGCGCAGCCCGGCGCTCTCGACCGGGGCCGCCCCGGAGCTCTCGGCCGCCGCACTCCCGGCGGCCTTCTTCTCGGTGAGCAGGATCCCCTCGCGGCTCCCTTCGCGATACACCGTGATCCCCTTGAGCCCGGCGTTGTAGGCCGTGATGTAGATGTCGGCCACGGTCTCCAGGCTCACGTCCTCGGGCAGGTTCACGGTCGAGGAGATCGAGGAGTCGACGTACTTCTGGATCACGCCCTGCATACGGACCCGGAAGTAGGGATCGATGTCGTGCGCCGTGACGACGTAGTCGGGCAGCTCCACGTCGTCCCCGAAGAGCTGCTGGATCAGCGGGTGGTAGACCTTGTACTCCGTGAACGACTCGCCGTCGGCCTGCTTCACGCGGCGCTTGTACGACGTGCAGAAGATGGGCTCGATGCCCGACGAGCTCTGCGCGACGATCGAGCCCGTGCCGACCGGCGGCACGGTGATCACCGTCGAGTTGCGCATGCCGTGGGTCCGGATCTTCTCCTGCAGCGCCCCCGGCAGGCCCTGGATGAACTTCGAGCCCGCCACGCCGCCCGCCGGATCGCCGTCGGCGCCGGCCCAGCGGTAGAGCGGGAAGGGGCCCTTCTCCTTCGCGAGCTCGATCGTCTCGTCGTACGCGTTGTAGCAGAGCGTCTGCATGATGCGCTCGACTTCCGCGAGCGCCTGCTCGGTGTCGTACCGGATCTTCATGCGCACGAGCGCGTCTCCCAGGCCCGTGATGCCCAGGCCGACGCGGCGGTCCGCCGCCACCGCCGTCTTGATCTTGTCCAGCGCGTGGTTGGGCATGTTGTACTCGATCACGTCGTCCAGAAAGCGCGTGCCGACGCGCACCGCGTTCGCGAAGGCCATGTCGTCGAACGTCCCATCGTCGCCCACGAAGCGGCTCAGGTTCAAGCTGCCCAGGTTGCAGGCGGTGTACGACGCGAGCGCCTGCTCCGCGCAGGGGTTCGTGGACGTCAGCGGGTGCGCGTACTCCACGTTGTGATACTCGCGCATCGTGTCCCAGAAGATGATCCCCGGCTCGGCCGAGGCGTGCGCGTTCTCGATGATCAGGCTCCAGAGGTCGCGCGCGCGCACGGTGCGGAACACCTTGCCGTCCCAGCGCAGGTCGAACGGCTCGTCGTTCAGCACCGCGTTCATGAACTCGTGCGTGATGAGCACCGACACGTTCGCGTACTGCACCTTCCGGCGCTGGCGGTCGTTCTTGATGCGGATGAAGGCCTCGATGTCGGGGTGGTCCACCCGCAGCGTGAGCATGAGCGCGCCGCGGCGGCCGGCTTGCGAGACCGTGTTCGTGGACTCGCTGAAGAGATTCATGAACGACGTCGCACCCGGCGATCCGGCCACCGTCGCGTTCACGGGCGCCCCGGCGGGGCGCAGGATCGAGAGGTCCGTCCCCACACCGCCGCCCGTCCGATAGACCATCGCCGACTCGTAGATGCAGCGATAGATGCCCTCCAGGCTGTCGTCCTCGATCGGGATCACGTAGCAGTTCGAGAGCGTGGGCTTGCGCCGCGTCTCGTCGCGGCCGGCGCCGTGCATGACCCGCCCTCCCGGCACGAACCGGAAATCGTAGAGCAGCTCGAAGAAGGCGCGGTACCAGACCTCGGGCTCCGCCTCGACGGAGGCGATGGCGCGCGCCACGCGATCCCACACGTGCGCGGGGCCGCGCTCGTTCGGGGCGAGGTACTTGTTGCGCAAGACGTCGGCGGCGAGGTCGCCCTCGCCGTAGTAGACGTCGGCGTCCTGGGCGCGCTCGAGCACGGCCGAATCGACGGCCACTGTAGTTGCCGTCGCGCTGGGTCGGCGCGCACGGGAGGGAGCCTGGCTGGAGGTCATGCCGCCACTCCTCGGGGGCAGGAGGTTTCGAGAGTGACCCGCGATCCGCTCAGGAGATTCACAAACACATTCGAGATTTGAAGTTGCCCGTTTGAGTGAACGTAAATTCTAGGTGCCCTCGCGAAGCTCGTCCCGAAACGGGGGGTCCATCGTTTCACGGACCCGCCCCACTACGGATTGGGGCTTTGTGAGGGGGATGCCCATCATATAGGGCCATCCGCCGGCCTGTCAAGAAAAAATCGATCCCCGGGGGGAAACGGCGAGTGAGGACCCGAACGAATGGCGTCCAGAAGGTCTCCGGACCCCCGTCGCGTTGACCCGTCGGGGGGGGTCCGAGTATCTTGAAAGTTCTCGAGTGCTACGGCTTTCCGCGCCCAAGGAGCTCGCTTCCATGACCGACACGCTGAACCCTACGACCCCGGCTCAGACCTCATTCCTCAAGGTCAGCCAGGCCGCCACGGCCAAGATCCGCGAGCTGATGGAGCAAGAGAACCTGGGCGAGGGACATGGGCTTCGGGTGCGCGTCGTGGGCGGCGGCTGCCACGGTTTTTCCTATTCGCTCAACTTTGACGCGGCCTCGGCGCAGGACCACGTCATGCCCGTGGACGGCGTGGATTTCCTGGTCGACAAGTTCAGCGCTCCGTACCTGATGGGCGCGGAGATCGACTACATCGACACGGTCCAGGGCGCGGGCTTCAAGATCACGAACCCGCACGCCAAGAGCACCTGCGGCTGCGGAAGCTCCTTCAGCACCTGACGCGAGCGCGCGCCGCGCACCTCTTGCAAGCACGAAACCCCCGCCCTCGGGCGGGGGTTTCGCGTTTCAGCCCGCGCGCGCTCGGTTCCAGGCTGGAATCCGGCATCGCGAGCTGCGCCGGGTCAGCGCGTCGCACCCGGGCTCATCGTAGTGTCGCCCGTCAGCGTCGTGTCCGGCCGGGCGCGATCCATCCCGGTCGTGTCGTAGGCGCCGCCCGGGGTCGGCGTCGTATCCGGACCCATCCGCTCCGTCTGGTAGAGCGTGTCGGCAGCCCGGGTGTCCGCACCCGAGCGCGTCTCGTCGCTCCCTCCTCCGCCGCTCGCGCATCCGATCACGAGAGCGGCCAGCCAGGCGAGTGCTGCGACTGCCGGCGCATGCCTGCGGTGTCGGATCGTCATGATGGATCTCCCTTCCTCTCTGGTTCGCTTATGTTCCTCCCCGCATCCCCTGCGTCGCGCCCTCCGTTCCGCCCGGGTCGGCGTGTAACTTTTGCCCCTCTCGACACTCGGGGTCGACTGCAAGTCCTTGCGGGGCACTCCCCGGGCACGGGCGCTCGTTCTCTCTCGCAGCCTCCGTGCCACGTGAGGGGACGGCACTCCCCGCGCCGCGCGGGCGGAAGCGCAGGCGGGATCGCGCTCGTCGGCCTCGAGCGCCACATTCGAGGGGGACCGGGGCGGGAGGAGGATCGCCGATTCGACGATCAGGAGGAGACCCGATGACGGAGCTCGATGCGTGGAGGAGATCGCTCGAGAAGACACTCGTGACGGCCGCGCTCGCGGGCACCGTGGCCTGCGGTCAGCCCGACCGCGACAACGTCCCGGGGGCGGCCGCCGCCGAGGAGCCTGCCGCGGGCGGCGCTCCCGCGTCCACCGCGCGCGCGACGAGCGAGTCGCCGCGGCACGGCGAGTACGTGATGTACGCGACCGCCGGCGGCGACAGCGTGCGCGCCTTCGTCGTCTATCCCGAAAGGCCGGATGCCGCACCCGGCGTCATCGTGATCCACGAGATCTTCGGTCTCTCGGACTGGATCCGTTCCGTGGCCGACCGCTACGCCGCCGAGGGCTTCATCGCGATCGCCCCCGACCTGCTCTGGGGCAAGGGGCCGGGTGGCGGCGGGAGCGACGCGTACCCGAGCCAGGACGCCCTGATCGCCGCCATCCGCGAGCTCACGCCAGTCGAGGTGAAGGAGCGGCTGGACGGCGCCTACAACTACCTGCGCTCGCTGCCTTCGGCCAGCGGTCGCGTGGGGACGGTGGGGTTCTGCTGGGGAGGGCATCAGTCCTTCCAGTACGCCGCGGATCAGCCCGGCCTGGGAGCGGCGGTGGTCTTCTACGGCTCCGCACCCGAGCCCCTGGACCGGGTGGGCGGGATCCGGGCTCCGGTGCTCGGCCTCTACGGCGGGGACGACAACCGCATCAACGCGGGGATCCCGGCCGCCGAGAGCGCGATGACGGCCGCCGGGAAGCGCTACCAGAAGGAGATTTACCCGGGCGCGGGCCACGGCTTCCTGCGCGAGGCCCAGGCGCCGGGGAACGTAGAGGCCGCGGCCAAGGCGTGGCCCCGCTCGGTGGAGTTCCTGAAAGCGGCGCTGGGAGCGAAGCAGGGATGAGGCCGGGCGGCGGGAGCGGGCCGGCGGGGGAGCCGCCATCCGGCCGGAGCGGCCCCGGCGTGCGCTGGGCGGAGCGCGTGCGCTTCGACGAGGCGCGTCCGGTCAAGGCGGACCTGTGCGCGGCGGAGCGGCTCTTCGCGGGACTCGACTGCCTACTCCCCGGGCAGGCGCAGGCGGTGCACGTCCACGACGGAGCCGACAAGCTCTACCTGGTCCTCCAGGGGACGGGGACCTTCGAGGTCGGGGGCGAGACCTTCGGCGGCGGCGCCGGCACGCTGGTCCCCTCGCCCGCCGGCGTGCCGCACGGCGTGCGCAACGAAGGGCCCGACCGGCTCGTGCTGCTCACCATCCTGTCGCCGCCGCCCAGGAAGAAGAGCTAGCCCAGCTCGTCGAGGGCGGCTGCGATCTCGTCCACGTGTCCTTCGACCCGGACCTTGGGAAAGACTTTGCGGAGAACACCTTCTTTGTCGATGAGGAAGGTCGTGCGCTCGATCCCCAGGGCCGTGCGGCCGTAGTGGGTCTTCTCCTTCCAGACTCCGTAGCGCTCCGCCACGTCTCCCTGGGCGTCGGAGAGGAGCGGAAACGGGAGCTCGTACTTCGAGGCGAACTTCTCGTGCGAAGCGACACCGTCCTTGCTGACACCCAGCACGACCACGTCTTTCCGGCCGAGCCCCGGGAGCGCGTCGCGGAAGTCGCAGGCCTCGCGCGTGCACCCGGGCGTGTCGTCTTTGGGGTAGAAGTAGAGCACGACGTTCTTCTTGCCGCGGAAGTCGGCCAAGCGAACGGTCTCCCCCGTCTGCGACGGGAGCGCGAACTCGGGCGCCTGGCGGCCCACGCGGGGCTCGGCGTCGGACATGGATCCTCCGGGACGGCGGTTAGGGATCGCGCGAGGCTGCGGGGCCGCAGGCGCGATCCGGCATGACCTCAACTTTCTCGCGCGCGGGCGGTCCCGCCAGCGGCTCCGCGCCCTCGGTGCTGGTCCTCTTCGACATCGACGGCACGCTGCTGACGGCCGGCGCCGCGCCGCGGCGCGCGCTCGAGGACGCACTGACGGCCGTCTACGGCGCTCCCGGACCCGCCACGTCGCACGACTTCTCGGGCAAGACGGATCCCCAGATCGTGCGCGAACTGCTGGCGTTGGCCGGCCTCCCGCGCCCGCAGGTCGAGGCCGGGCTCGAGCGCGCGCTGGCCGCCTACGTGGAGCGGCTGGGACCCTATCTGCGGGAGGATCCGGCCGCGCGGCTCCTGCCGGGCGTGGCGGAGCTGGTGCCGCGGCTCGCGGGCGAGCCGCGGGCGGCGCTGGGCCTCCTGACCGGCAACGTCGCCTCGGGCGCGCGGGTCAAGCTCGCCTACTTCGGCCTGTGGGAGCACTTCGCGCTCGGCGCCTTCGGCAGCGACGACGGCGACCGCAACCGGCTGCCCGCCGTGGCGCTGGAGCGCGCGCACGAGCGCTGGGGCGTGCGCTTCGCGCCCGAGCGCGTGTTCGTGGTGGGCGACACGCCGCTCGACATCGCCGCGGGACGCGCGATCGGCGCCGTCACGGTGGCGGTGGACACGGGCCGCCATCCCGGCGGGCTCGCCGCCCATGCGCCGGACCATCTCTTCCAGGACCTGGCCGACTGGCGCTCCACGCTCTGGCCGGTCCTCTTCGAGGAGCGGCTGCCGCCCGAGACCTGAGGCGCTCCACGTTGTCAGCCGGAGCGGCCTCCGCTATCGTGGCCTCGAACCCCGGATGGAGGCGCAGATGCCCCAGCTCTCGCTCGGCGTGGTCGTCGTCTTTCTGTTCTTCCTGCTTCTCTCCTCGGTCCGGGTGCTCAAGGAGTACGAGCGGGGCGTGGTCTTCCGGCTCGGGCGGCTGATCGGCGCCAAGGGGCCGGGCCTGTTCCTGCTCATCCCGATCGTGGACAAGATGGTGCGCGTGAGCCTGCGCACGGTGGCCTTCGAGGTGGCGCCGCAGGACGTGATCACGAAGGACAACGTGTCGGTGAAGGTGAACGCCGTGGTCTACTTCCGCGTGCTCTCGCCGGAGCGCGCCATCGTGGAGGTCGAGGACTACCTGTACGCCACGAGCCAGCTAGCCCAGACCACGCTGCGCTCGGTGCTGGGCGAGACCGAGCTGGACGAGCTGCTGGCCGAGCGCGAGACGATCAACGCCAAGCTCCAGACGATCCTCGACGAGCAGACCGAGCCGTGGGGGATCAAGGTGTCGGTGGTGGAGGTCAAGAACGTGGACCTGCCGCAGGAGATGCAGCGCGCCATCGCCCGCCAGGCCGAGGCCGAGCGCGAGCGGCGGGCCAAGGTGATCGCGGCGCAGGGCGAGTACCAGGCGGCGGAGAAGCTCGCCCAGGCGGCGGAGGTGCTGCAGGGCCAGCCCCAGGCGCTCCAGCTGCGCTACCTCCAGACCCTGGTCGAGATCTCAGCGGAGAAGAACTCGACCATCATCTTCCCGGTGCCGATCGATCTGGTCACGGCCTTCATGAGCCGGGCTACCGGCGGGACCCTGCCCGCGCCCCGCTGAGCCGGGCGCCCTTTGCTCGGCGCATCCCTGACCCTATTTTGAGCTGCCGGCGCGCGAGGCCGACCTTCCGCCGCGCCGGCGCCCACTCCCGACGATTCGACCCGACCCGCACGCCCGACGCGCCGCGGGAGCGGGCGGCGTTCGCCGGCCGCTCGAGCGTCGTCGCGGGTCCCGATCTTGCGCGCCTTCCGGGCGCGCTCACCCCGTTCGCGCTCGGATTCGAGGAGACTCATGGAGCTGACCGTGCAGGTGGGGGACGTCACGCGGGTCGCCACACCGGCCCTCGTAGTGGACGCGTTCTACGGACAGGAGAAGCCGGCCGGGGCCGCGGCGGCCGTGGATCGCGCGCTGGGCGGGTTTCTCTCCGAGCTCATGGCCGCGGGTGAGATCACCGGCAAGGAGGGCGAGGTGACCGTGCTCCACACGCGCGGCGCGATCCCGGCCGAGCGCGTAGCCGTCCTGGGGCTCGGAAAGCGCGAGAAGCTCGATCCCGTGCGCGTGCGGCGCGCGGCGGGGGCCGCCGCCACCGAGCTCCTCAAGAGGAAGATCGCCGCCTTCCACTCCGTGGTGCACGGCGGCGGGGCGTTGCGCGCGGGTGCCAGCGAGCTCGCGGAGGCCACGGTGGAAGGCACGCTGCTCGCCGCCTACCGCTACGAGCGCTACAAGTCCCAGGAGGTGGCCGAGGACCAGGAGCGGAAGAAGGTCACCCTCAAGAGCTTCGGCCTGGTGGACGCCGACCGCTCGCGGGCCAAGGCGCTGCGGGAGGGAGCGCGCCGCGGCGAGATCCTGGCCGAGGCCGCGAACTACGCCCGCGACATCGGCAACTCGCCGGGCAACGAGATCACGCCCGCGAAGCTCGCCGACGCGGCGCGGGCGCTGGCCCGCGAGGTGGGGCTCGAGGCCGAGGTCCTGGGCCCGCGCCAGATGCAGGCCCGCGGGATGGGGGCCCTGCTGGGGGTCGCCCAGGGAAGCAGCCAGGAGCCGCGCTTCATCGTGTTGCGCTACTCGCGCGGTGGGAAGCGGGCGCCCTACGCGCTGGTTGGGAAAGCCGTGACGTTCGACTCCGGCGGCATCTCGATCAAGCCGGCCCAGAACATGGAGGAGATGAAGTTCGACAAGTGTGGAGGCTGCGCCGTGCTGGGCGCGATGCGCGGCCTGGCGCGACTCAAGCTGCGCCTCAACGTCGTCGGCATCATCCCCTCGGTCGAGAACCTGCCCGGCCCCAACGCCTACAAGCCGGGGGACATCCTGCGCGCCTCGAACGGCAAGACGATCGAGGTCGTGAACACGGACGCCGAAGGGCGCCTGATCCTGGCCGACGCCCTCGTCTACGCGAGCCGGCTCAAGCCGCGGGCGATCGTGGACTTCGCCACTCTCACCGGCGCCTGTGTGGTCGCGCTGGGGAAGCACGCGTCGGGTCTGATGGGTAACGACGCGGCGCTGATGAAGGCCCTGCAGGACGCGGGCGACCACACGGGGGACCGCGTGTGGCCGATGCCGCTCTGGCCCGACTACATCGACCAGTTGAAGAGCGACTACGCCGACCTCAAGAACAGCGGAGGTCGCGACGGCGGCGCGATCACGGCGGCGGCTTTCCTGCAGGAGTTCGTGGACGGCTCGCCCTGGGCGCACCTGGACATCGCGGGCACCGCGTGGCGCACGCGCCCCTCGTCCGAAGGCGGGGTCGGGGCGACCGGGGCCGGCGTGCGGCTGATCCTCGAATACCTGCGCAGGCAAGCCTGAGGTGACGACCGTTCCCGATCCCCTGGCCGACGAGGAGCGCCGCCTCAAGATCGTGCGCTTCCTCGTGGACCTGACCCTCGCCCGCCTCCAGCAGGACGAGGACCTGTCGCACCTGGACGCCCTGGCCCTCGTGGAGCGGACGCGCGACGTGATCCTGACGCTCTTCCCGAACAAGGAGCGCGCCTACGAGATGATCTACCGGCCGCGCTTCGAGCGCGTGCTGGGGACGCGCTGGCCCCTGGAGCTCCCCGCCGAGATGGGCAGCCGCTTCCGGATCTGAGGCGGCCCGCCTCCGGCGCGATCGATGGCCTACCGCTCCGCCACCTACTACCGCCCCTTCGACGAGACCTTCCCCGCCGGCGTCAAGCTCCTGCTGATCGCGAACGGCGCGGTCTTCGTGCTGCAGCAGATCGTCCCCTGGGTTACGCCGGTCCTGGGCCTGCGGCCCGTGGACGTGGTCCACCGCCTCCGCCTCTGGCAGCCCGTCACGTACATGTTCCTGCACGGCGGGGTCCTGCACCTGCTCTTCAATTCGCTGATCCTGTGGATGATGGGCGGCGAGGTGGAGCGCTTCTGGGGCAAGCGGGAGTTCCTGCGCTACTATCTGATCTGTGGGCTGGGGGCGGCGGCACTGGCCTTCGTGTTCGCCTACGACGCGCTCGTGATCGGCGCCTCGGGCGCGATCTTCGGCGTGATGGTGGCCTTCGCGCTGCTCTTCCCGAACCGGGTCATCTACCTGTGGTTCGTCCTCCCCGTTCCGGCCAAGATCCTGGTGCCGATCCTCTTCGTGCTCGAGCTGCTGGTCGTCGGCGGTCAGGACGGTGTGGCGCACTTCGCGCACGTGGGCGGAGCGGTCACGGGCTTCCTGTACCTGCGCCGGGGCTGGCGCGACACGCTCGGGGGGCTCGGGCGCCGCTGGCGGAAGCCCCGCCTGACCGTGCTGCCGGGCGGCAAGCCAGAGCGCGAGGATGCGGCCGAGATCGACCGCATCCTGGACAAGATCTCCCGCTCCGGGCTCGCGAGCCTGACGCCCGAGGAGAGCCGCGTCCTCCAGCGCGCCAGCCGCCGGCCGCCCGGGACCTAGCGTGGATCCGCCGCTGGTCACCCTGACCACGGACTTCGGCACGGCCGACGGGTACGCGGCGGCCATGAAGGGGATCCTCGCCGCGCGCGCGCCCGCGGCGCGGATCCTCGACCTCTCCCACGACGTGCCCGCGCACGACGTGGCCGCGGCCGCCTGGCTGCTGCTCCGCGCCGTGCCCTTCTTCCCGCCCGAGACGATCCATCTGGCGGTGGTGGACCCCGGGGTGGGCGGGCGGCGGCGGCCGCTCGTCCTGGAGCTCGGCGGGCAGCTCTGCGTGGGCCCCGACAACGGCGTCTTCTCGCTCCTGCCGCTGCGCCTGGCGGGGCCCTGGCGAGCCGTGGCGATCGCGCGCGCGCGGGTCGCCGCGGCCGCCTCCTCGAGCGCCGTCTTCGAGGGGCGCGACGTGTTCGCGCCGGCCGCTGCCGCGCTGGCGAACGCGCTCCTCGAGCGCGAGGCGCGGGGATCCCGTGGCCAGCCGCTGGACCTGACCCGCTTCGGAGATCCGATTCCCGACTGGCTGCGCCTGCCCTGGAGCGAGCCGCGCCGGGAGGGCGCGGAGTGGGTGGGCCAGATCGTGCGCGTGGACCGCTTCGGAAACGCCGTCACGAACCTCACCCCCGCCCACGGCTCGGGACCGATCCTGGCCGGGGGCCGCTGCGTCGGGCGGGGCCGCGCCTACGAGGACGTGCCGGCCGGGTCGCCGGTCGCGCTCGAGGGGTCGAGCGGCTTTCTCGAGATCGCGCTGAACCGCGCCTCGGCGAGTGCGGCGCTCGGCCTCGCGGTCGGCGACGCGGTGCGCCTGCCGGCGGCCGACGCCGTCACGGCCGGGTCCCCGGCCGCGGGCGCCTGATGCGCTTCGAGCGCGTGGGCCGGGAGCTCGTCTACGACGGGCGCATCCTGCGGGTCTTCCGCGACAAGGTGCGGGTGGATCCCGGCGACGGCTCTCCCGCGCGGCAGCTCGAGCTCGAGCACATCGAGCACCCGGGCGCCGCCTGCGTCGTGCCGTTCCTCGACGACGGACGCGTCGTCCTCATCCGGCAGTTCCGCTACAGCGCGGGCGGCGTCATCTGGGAGCTGCCGGCCGGGAAGCTCGACGGCGGCGAGCCGCCCGAAGCCTGCGCGCGACGCGAGCTCGAGGAGGAGACGGGCTGGGTGGCGGGTCGCCTGGAGCGCCTGGCCACCCTGATCATGACGCCCGGATTCTGCGACGAGCGCATCGCGGTCTTCGCGGCCCGGGAACTGCGACGCGGCATGGCGCACGTGGACTCCGACGAGCTCCTGACGGTGGCCGAGGTGGGGCTCGAGGAGGCGCTGGCCATGGTCCGGGACGGGCGGATCGCCGACGCCAAGACCGTGGCCGGACTCCTGCTCGCGGCCGATCACGCGCGCCGGCAGGAGCGCGAACGGTGAGGGCTACCCGTGGCGCAGCTGGAGACGACGGAGGCGGTGGCCCCGGCGGGGCGGAGGGCGTCTGGATCGCGCTCTGCACGACGCCCGACGGCGAGACGGCGGAGCGGTTGGGCCGGCTCGCGGTCGAGGGAGGGCACGCGGCGTGCGCCAACCTGCTGCCCGGCGTGCGCTCGATCTTTCGCTGGCGGGGCGCGGTCCAGGACGAGCGCGAGACGTTGATCGTCTTCAAGACCACCGCGCGGGCCTGGGAAGGACTCGCCCGGCTGATCGCCGCCCACCATCCCTACGAGGTGCCCGAGCTGATCGCGCTCCCCCTGACGGCGGGTCTCGCCCCCTACCTGCGCTGGGTGCGGGAAGCCGCGGACAGGCCCGAGGGGCCCGAGGCGGGAGCGTGAGCGGCCGGCACGGCGGCCTGCGCCGGCCGCTCCGCGTCCACCCTCCAGGCGACGACCGGGACCGCACGGGTGGACAGCCTCGCGGGTTCCATGTAGGTTGACCCCGCCTCCCCCACCGGAACATTCTGGCACGCGGAGCTCGATGCTCTTCGGTCCGTCCCGCACGCGACGCATCGCGGTCATCAACCACAAGGGCGGCACGGGAAAGACCACCACCGCCGTGCACCTGGCGGCGGGGCTCGCCGACGCCGGCCAACGCGTCCTGCTGGTGGATTTCGACCCGCAGGGCAACGTCGCGGTGTGGTTCGGTGTCTACCACGACCGCACGGTGGCCGACCTGCTGCTCGGCCGCGCCGAGGTTCGCGACGTGGTCATCCCGGTGCGACCGAACCTGGACTGCATCCTCTCCAACGAGAGCCTGGGCCGGGCCCAGGAATCGCTCTTCGGCCGCATGGCCAACGACGAGGTGCTGCGCAGCAAGCTGGCGCCGCTCACCGGCTACGATTTCTGCATCGTGGACTGCGCGCCGTCCCTCAACCTCCTCACACAGAACGCGCTGCTCTACGCGGAGGAAGTCATCATCCCGATCTCGATGGAGTACCTGGCCCTCGTCGGCGTGCGCCAGCTCGTGCAGAGCATCCTGCGCGTCCGCAAGGGCAAGCGCCACGACATCGAGATCTCCGCGGTGGTGCCCACCTTCTTCACTCGCCGCAACAAGAAGTCGCTGGAGATCATCCGCAGCCTGAAGGGCCACTTCGGCGAGACCCTGGCGGAGCCGATCCACCTGAACGTGAAGCTCTCCGAGGCCCCCAGCCACTGCCAGACGGTCTTCGAGTACGCGCCTTCCTCCCACGGCGCGCGCGACTACCGCAAGCTCGTCGAGCGCTTCCAGAATGTCTGAGAACGGCGAAGGGACGCGCAGAGCCGTGGCCCGGGACCCGCTGGCCGAGCTGGGCGAGATCGAGCTGGCGGGGGTCCTGAAGCGGGTGCGCCCCGGCCCGGGCCCCGGCGTCTCGCGAGCGCCGTCCGGCGATCGGGCCGCGGGCGCGGGCCAGACCCGCGCGGGTGGACCGGCGCTGTCGGGCCGGCCGCCGCTGCCCGGCGCCTCCGTCGCCGGCCGCACGGGGACCGTGCGGCCGCCCGAGCACGAGGCCGGCCCACCGCGAGGCCCGACGCCGCGCGAGCCCGCTCCCGGCCGCTCGCCGAGCGTGCCGCCCGTCGTCCGTGAGACGGGGCCCCTGCCCGCCCAGGAAGAGATCCACCCCGTCATTCCGGGTGGGGACGGCTCCGCCCGGCCGCTCTTCGAGTTCCTGCGCGAGCCCTCGCGCGGGACCTACGCGGGTCCCCCGCGCAAGGGCGCGCGCGAGGCGCGTGACGGAATCGACGCTCCGCCCGCGGCGTCCGCGTGGCCCAGCGCCCCGCCGGACCGCGACTCCGCGGCAGGCGAGCAGGCGGCGGCGCCGGAGGACGAAGACGGGTTCGAGGAGGGGGCGCGCATCATCGAGCCCGCGCCCGAGGGGGACGAGACCGAGCCTGGCTATGGCGCCTTCATCGACGGGCGCAGCTCCGTGCGGTTCCTCTCCCGCAGCCGGGGCTCGCGGGGCCAGGCCGACCCGGCCGAGATCGAGCGGCTCTACGAGGAGGGCAAGCGCCACGCCCGGGCCGGCCGCTACGCCCAGGCCATCGACGCCTACCATGACGTTCTGCGGTGCGATCCGCGGCACGTGCGCGCCCGGAACAACCTGGGCTTCGCGTACGACTGTCGCGGCGACTACGACCTGGCGATCAACGAGTACCTGGCGGCCCTCGAGCTGGAGCCCAAGAACGTGCAGATCCACTGCAACCTGGGTGCGGTCTACGGGGCGAAGGGACGCTACGACCTGGCCGAAGAGGCGCTCAGGCAGGCTACGCGGCTCGACCCCAAGAGCGCCGAGGCGCACTGCAACCTGGGGATCGTGTTCTGCAAGAAGGGCATGTACCACCTCGCCACGGCCGAGCTCAAGCGCGCGCTCGAGCTGCAGTCCGACTACGTGCACGCGCACTACTACCTCGGCGAGTGTTACAACCACCTGGACCGCCACGAGGAGGCGATCGCGGAGTTCGAGAAGGCCCTCGCGGGCCAGCCCCAGAACCACAAGGCCTACTACAACCTCGGCATCCTGTACGACAAGAAGAACATGCCCGATCGCGCGATGCTCATGTACCGCCGCGCCCGCGAGATCCAGATCGGCGCGGGCGGGCGACCGTCGGGCGCCTAGCCTTCCGCCGCCGCGCGAGAGAGCGACCCACCTCACCGTCCACCGGCGACCGCCCGTGAACCGACCGCAGGGCTTCTCCACCCGCGCCGTGCACGCGGGCCAGGAGCCAGACCCGGTCACGGGCGCGGTCATGACGCCCATCTATCAGACCTCGACCTACGTTCAGCAGGCCGTGGGCGTCCACAAGGGCTACGAGTACGCCCGCACGCACAACCGCACGCGCGAGGCCCTGGAGGCGAACCTGGCGGCACTCGAGGGTGCCCGCCACGGCGTCTGCTACGCCTCGGGCACCTCGGCGATCGCGGCCATCCTGCACCTGCTCGAGGCCGGCGACGAGGTCGTGTGCTCCGAGAACGTCTACGGCGGCACGTACCGGTTGTTCGAGCAGGTACTCTCGCGATTCGATCTGCGCTTCGTCTACGTGGACGCCTCGCGCACGGAGGCGATCGCCGAGGCGCTGACCGACGCCACGCGGATGCTCTACCTCGAAACCCCCACGAACCCGCTCCTGCGCCTCACGGACCTGCGCGCGGCCGCGGCCCTGGCGCGAGCGCGCGAGATCCCGCTCGTCGTCGACAACACGTTCATGACCCCCTACTTCCAACGGCCGCTGGAGCTCGGGGCCGACGTGGTCGTGCATTCGACCACGAAGTACCTGAACGGACACAGCGACATGGTGGGGGGCGTGGTGCTGACCAGCGACGACGAGCTGGCGGCGCGTCTGCGGTTCCTGCAGAACGCGGTGGGTGCCGTGCCGGGGCCCTTCGACTGCTGGCTCGCGCTGCGCGGCACGAAGACGCTCGCGCTGCGAATGGCCGCGCACGACGCCAACGCGCGCGAGCTCGCGCGCTGGCTCGAGGCACAGGCCGAGGGCCGCTCGCCCGTGCTCCGGGTGCACTATCCCGGGCTGCCGTCCCATCCCCAGCACGAGCTGGCGCGGCGACAGATGAGCGGCTTCGGGGGCATCATCTCGCTCGAGATGGCCGACGGGGAGGTGGCGCGGGGCTTTCTGGCCGCCCTGCGCATCTTCGCGCTGGCCGAGAGTCTGGGCGGCGTCGAGAGCCTGGCCAGCCATCCTGCCGAGATGACGCACGCCACCGTGCCCGCCGAGCGCCGCGAGGCGATGGGGCTGCTCGACAACCTGGTGCGGCTGTCGGTGGGCATCGAGGACCTCGAGGACCTGCGCGCCGACCTGGCCCAGGCGCTGGCTGCATGCTGAGGCCGGCGGTGGGGTCCCTCGCTCGCCATGAGACCCAATGGCTCGCTCCGGCACCCCACCGCCGGCCTCCGGCTGTCATCCCCCACCAGGGCCGACGGGTCGGCCTTCCATGAAGCTCTTGATCGTCGGCAACGGCGGGCGGGAGCACGCCCTCCTCTGGCGGCTGCGGCGCGACGCGCCGGGTGCGGACTTCTTCTTCACGGCAGGGAATGCGGGGATGGAGGAGCTGGCCGAGCCGCTCGCTTTGAAGCCGACGGACGCGCCTGGCCTCCTGAGCCTCGCCCGCGCGCGCGGCGTGGACCTCACCGTGGTGGGTCCCGAGGGGCCGCTCGCGGCGGGGATCGCCGACGCCTTCGCGGAGGCCGGGCTCGCCGTCTTCGGCCCGCGCCGGGCGGCCGCCGAGATCGAGTCCAGCAAGGCCTTCGCCAAGGCCTTCATGGCCCGGCACGGCATTCCCACGGCTCCCTACCGCGTCTTCACCGACGCCGAGGCGGCCGACGCCTGGCTGCGCGCGGGTGAGGGCCCGATCGTCGTCAAGGCGAGCGGCCTGCTGGGCGGCAAGGGGGCACTCGTGTGCGAGACCCGCGCCGAGGCGCGCGCGGTGGCGCGCGCGATGCTGCGCGAGGGCGCCTACGGCGAGGCGGGACGCGAGGTCGTGATCGAGGAGCGGCTCGAGGGGCGCGAGCTCTCGGTGATCGCGCTCACCGACGGAACCGACGTGCGGATCCTGCTGCCGGCCCGCGACCACAAGCGCGCGCTCGACGGCGACGCGGGGCCCAACACGGGCGGCATGGGCGCGATCGCCCCGGTGCCGGACGTCGGGGCCGACCTGCTCGAGGAGGTGCGGGAGACGGTCCTCGAGCCCGCGGTGCGCGGCCTCGCCGCCGAGGGACGGACGTTCCGCGGCGCGCTCTATGCCGGGCTCATGCTCACGCCCGAGGGGCCGAGCGTGGTCGAGTTCAACGCGCGCTTCGGGGATCCGGAGGCCGAGGCCATCCTCCCGCTCCTCGAGGGCTCGCTGCTCGACCTCCTGCGGGCCTGCGCCGATCCGCCGGCGCGCGACGTCCGCCTGGCCGAGGGTGATCTGACGTGGGCGGCCGGGGCCGCCTGCTGCGTCGTCGCCGCCTCGGCGGGCTATCCCGGGCCGTACGAGGTCGGTCGGCCGATCGATCTGGGTCAGGAGGCGTCGCCGCGGGGAAGCGAGCAAGCGGCGGACGTGACCGGGGCGCGGGTGCCGACCGGCGCCGTCGTCTTCCACGCCGGCACGGCGCGCGAAGACGGCCGGCTGGTCACGGCCGGCGGCCGCGTGCTCGCGGTCACGGGTGTGGGCGCCGACGCCGGCTCCGCGCGGGCCACAGCCTATGATCGGCTGCGGCGGATCTCGTTCCCGGGCATGCACTACCGCACGGACATCGGCTTGTCAGGATCGCCGGCCTCCAGCACGACGGCTCCCGCCGGCCCGGCGCGCGCGCGCGTCTGATTCCGCGGACGCCCTCGCGATGCCGGGGCGGCGCGCAACCGCTCGAGCGTCTCCGCGACCAAAGCACTGAGGGTCTTCGACCGTGCCGGACCAAGCACGCGAGCGCGTTGCTTCCGCCTACTATGGCGCCTCTGTCGCCGAGTTCCTCAAGACGGCGAACGAGACGATTCTTGGCCGTCTGGCCATGGCGGACACGTACGCCCAGTTGGAGGCGGAACAGCGAGATGCATGGGCTGAAGAGGTTGCAATCTTGCGAGACGCCTTGCAGCAAATCGACGGTACGATCTACCTCGAGTTCGATGTTCCCCGACTGGGCAGCCGCATCGATGCCGTCCTGATCTCCGGTCCGGCAATATTCCCCATCGAGTTCAAATGCGGGGAGCGGAGATTTGCCACCGAGGCTTTCAATCAAGCGTGGGACTATGGGCTCGATCTGAAGAACTTTCATCTCGCGAGCCACAACGCACCAATCCTGCCGATCCTGGTCGCGACGCTGGCCGCGGGGGGCGACGAGCGCTGGGCAGATCCTCACAGTGACGACGTCAGACAGCCCAGGCGCGTAGGGGCGGGTGCGCTGGGCGCTGCGATTCAGGAAGGGCTGGCACTGGTCGATGGCGTCGGGCTCGACGGCTTCGGATGGGGTCGATCCCCGTATCAGCCAACCCCGACGATCATCGAGGCCGCCCGTGCCCTCTACTCCAGACACTCGGTTGAGGCGATCACGCGAAACGACGCCGGTGCTACGAATCTGCGGGTCACGTCGAGGGCTGTTGAGGAAATTATCGAGCGCGCTCGTGACGAGCGCGAGAAAGCGATCGTCTTTCTGACAGGCGTGCCCGGTGCCGGCAAGACGCTGGTTGGGCTCAACGTTGCCACGCGTCGCCGAAACTTTGGCGAGGCGCGGGCTGTCTTTCTCTCGGGCAACCAGCCCCTCGTGTCCGTCCTCCAGGAAGCCCTGACGCGCGACGAACTACGTCGCGAGGGTGGTAGAGTTCGGAAAGGTGTGATTCGGCAGAAAGTCAAACCGTTCATTCAAAATGTTCATCACTTCAGAGACGAGGGGATTCGCAATCCCGCTGCACCGTATGATCATGTCGTCATCTTCGATGAGGCGCAGCGTGCATGGAATCGTGAGAAGACTGCAGACTTCATGAAACGACGAAAGAAGATTCCAAACTTCCGTCAGTCTGAACCAGAATTCTTGATTTCCTACCTCGATCGCCACGACGAGTGGGCCGTGATCATCTGTCTCGTCGGTGGCGGCCAGGAAATCCACACGGGTGAGGCAGGCATCGCGGCCTGGCTCCATGCTCTGCAAACTGCCTTCCCCCGGTGGAGGCCTTACATCTCTCCGAGCCTCTCGGATTCCGAGTATGCGGCTGGCTTGGCTCTTGAATCGTTGGGATCGCCCACACACTTGACGTTGGACGGGCGGCTGCACCTTGCGACCTCCATGCGGTCGTTTCGTTCTGAGAAAGTCTCAGCGTTTGTCAAAGCACTCCTTGATTGCGACAAAATCGCAGCTCAGGCTGTGCTCGAGAAGGTCGCGGCCCGTTATCCCATCGCGGTGACACGCGACCTGGGACGCGCCAAGCAGTGGGTTCGGGATCATGCGAGGGGTTCAGAGCAGTTTGGCCTCGTGGCATCCTCGCAAGCACAGCGGCTCAAGCCGCATGCTATCGACGTGCGTGTGAGCGTGGATCCCATCCACTGGTTCCTCGGAGAAAGGACTGATACCCGGTCGAGCTACTACCTCGAGGATGCTGCGACTGAGTTTCAGATCCAAGGGCTCGAAGTGGACTGGGCGTGTGTGACGTGGGATGCGGACCTGCGCCTCCAGGACGGGCAGTGGCGTTACCACGCCTTCCGGGGCGATGCTTGGACGGCCATTCGCAAACAGGATCGCCAGCGTTACCTGTTGAACGCGTACCGCGTCTTGTTGACCCGGGCACGCCAGGGCATGGTGATCTTCGTGCCGCCCGGCGACAGCGCGGATCCCACGCGTCACCCAAGGTTCTACGACGCGACCTTCCACTATCTGGTGAGCCTGGGTGTCGAGAGCCTGTAGCGGAATTTGATTCACGGCTCTCAACCGTTCACGTCACTCTCGCCATGCCCGAGCTCCCCGAAGTCGAGACCATCGCCCGCGGCCTGCGGCCGGTGCTGGAAGGAAACCGGATCGTCAAGGCCGACGTCTGGCGCGCGAACGTCGTGATCGGCCCGGTGCGTGCGTTCACGCGGGCCCTCGAGGACCGGCGCATCGAGCGCGTCGGCCGGCGTGCGAAGCTCCTGCGGTTCGACCTCGAGGGCGGCCACGTCTGGTTCACCTCGCTGCGCATGACCGGCGCGTACCTGCTGGAGCCCGCCGGCCCGCGCGCGGGCCGGGGCACGAAGCGGCGGGCTCGCGCCGAGCCGTCCGTGACGCCGCCCTTCGCGCGCGGCAGCTTCGACCTGGCCAGCGGCCATCGCCTGACCTACGTGGACATCCGCACGCTGGGGAAGATGGGGGTCGTGGACCGCGCGACCTGGGAGGCCCGCGCGGCGGAGCTCGGCCCCGAGCCCCTCGAGCGCGCGTTCACGGCGGAGGAGCTGCAGCGGCGCCTCAAGCGCACCCGGCGGCCGATCAAGGAGGTGCTGCTCGATCAGCGCGTCCTCGCCGGCGTGGGCAACATCTACGCGTCCGAGGCGCTGCACCGGGCCGGCATCGACCCGCGCTCCCGCGCCAACCGGCTCTCGGCCGCGGCCGCGCGCGAGCTGCACGGCGCCATCCGGGCGGTCCTCTTCCAGGCCATCCGCTCGAAGGGGACGACGTTCCTGACCTATGCCGGCGCGGACGGCGAGGCCGGGGCCTTCTACGGGCGGCTGCGCGTCTACGACCGCGCCGACGAGACTTGCCCGCGCTGCGGCGGAATCGTCCGGCGGATCGTGCAGGGCCAGCGCTCGACCTACTTCTGCCCCACGTGCCAGCGGCGCCGGTGACCTCGCCTTCCCGTCCGGCCGCGTTCGCCGTACTCTTGTCGGCGTGCATACGGGCCGCCCGTCGCCGTCAGCGCACCGGGCGCGCCGCTCGACCCGATGGGCGAAGGAGATCATGGATCCAGCGAACACCGTGACCGCCGGGACGTTCGACCCCCGGACTCCGCGTGGCCCACTCGAGCGGAGCGGCGAGGGGGATAGCCGCAGGCTGGGGGAGATCGCTCTCCGCGTGGTCCGCGCGCTCGCGACCGTGGGCTCGATGAAAGACGGCCAGCTGACCGAGGCGGTCGGATTCACGGGCGACCGGGAGGAGTGGAAGCGCCTGCTCTGGCGGCTCCACAACGAGGGCTACATCAAGGTGCGCTGGGTGGGACTCGCCGACCCGGATCCCGCCGAGGCCCGGATCACCCCACGGGGGCGGGCCTGGATCGCCCGCAGCCAGTGGGTCCAGCCGGGTCAGCCCCGGGGTGGCCCGCCCGCTCCATCCTGACGGGCACTGTCGAATTTCCGGTCAGCCCGGCATACAAGCGGCTTGACCTTCCATCCTCAATGAATCGAGTCTTGGGGCTAGTGCTCAGGTCTTAGGGTGTAGGGATCGGCGACCGATACGAAGCTCGCCGATAGGGTGGCATGTTCGCGGTCCGTCGGTGCTCCGCTCCGGAGCGGGGCCCGGTGTTCCCGCGTGCGTCCGTCGGACCCCCGAAGAGGGGTTGAAGGAGACGTGTCGCCTTGTCCACTCCCGTGACCCCGACGAGCCCGTCCGGGTTTTTCCCGCTCCTTCGCGCGCTCGTTCTCGTTCCGATCCTCTTCTCGATCGCCTGGCGCGACGCAGCCGCTCAGCAGACCGGCGTCGTCGAAGGCACCGTGGTGGAAGCCGCCAGCCGGCAGCCGATCCCCGGAGCCCAGGTCTACGTTCCCGGCACGACCTTCGGCGCGGTGACGGACGACGCGGGGGCCTTTCGCCTCACGGGCCTGGCACCCGGGCGCGCCGTCGTGCGCGTGGAGATGGTCGGGTACGCGCCTGTGGATGCGCACCTGAACGTCACGGCGGAGCATCCGGCCAGCGTGTCCTTCGAGCTGACCCCGCAGGTCTTCCAGCTCGACGCGGTCGTGGTCACCGGCACGGCCGGGACCGCGCGCAGGCGCGAGGTCGCCCACGCCATCGACGAGATCGTCGTGGATCAGGTCGTGGAGCCGGTCCCCTCCCTGGACGCCCTCCTCGAGAACCGCGTGCCGGGGCTCGACGTGCTCTCGAGCAGCGGCATCGTCGGATCGGGCTCCCAGATCCGCCTGCGCGGCAACGTGAGCTTCGCGCTCTCGAACCAGCCGCTGGTCTACGTCGACGGCGTGCGCATCCGCAGCGACGGCTATCCCAAGAACGTCCCGCCGATCGGAGATCAGCGCCGGGGCCCCAACGACGTTCCGAGCCCGCTCGACGACATCAACCCGCTGGACATCGAGCACGTCGAGATCGTCAAGGGTCCGGCCGCCACAACGCTCTACGGCTCCGAGGGGGCGACCGGCGTGATCCAGGTCTTCACCCGGCGCGGAGAGCGCGGCGCCCCGCGGGTCTCGGCGAGGGTGGACCAGGGGTTCAGCGAGATGCAGCCCTTCGGAACGGAGTCGAATCCCTATATGTGGCTGGATCCCTGGCTCAAGACGGCGTGGCAGCAGCGCTACGCCGCCTCGGTCGGGGGAGGGGGCGACCTGCGCTACTACGCCTCGGGGAGCTACGAGCACAACGAGGGCGTGCTGCCGAACGACAAACAGGAACGCATGGTCGCCCGCGCCAACCTGGATCTCGATCCGGCCGACGAGGTGAGGCTCAGCTGGACGAGCTCCTACACCCGCAACGACCTCGACCTCACCTCGGCGGGGCGGAACGCCCAGGGTCTCACGTACAACGCCATGCGGGGACCCCGGACCTTTCTCGACGACTCGAGCCACGCGACCCTCGCGCAGCTCCTGAAGTACGACATCGACACGAACATCGACCATCTGATCAGCGGGGTCACGGCCTCTTGGTCGCCCTCGTCCGCGATGTCGCACCGGCTGATCCTGGGCTACGACCGGGAGCAGGCCGACCTGCGCCAGCTGCGGCCGGTGGGGTTCGTCTTCGCGCCCGACGGAATCCTCTCGGACCAGGACTGGACCAGTCAGATCCTCACCCTCGACTACGTGGGCAACGTCGAGGTCCCTCTGGCGCAGGACGTCCGGACGACCCTGTCGTGGGGCGGCCAGAGCGTGACCAGCAAGGTGAGGGCCCAGACGGGGTACGCGGAGGGCTTTCCGGGTCCGGGACAGGAGAGCCTCGAGACGGGAGCGCTGCAGCTCGACTTTCTGACGGAGAGCCGGGTGACCAACGGCGGCGTCTTCGGCCAGACGGTCGTGGGATGGCGTGACCGCCTGTTCCTGACCGGCGGCTTGCGGTTGGACGGAAACAGCGCGTTCGGCGACGATCTGGGACTCCAGGTCTACCCCCGGCTGGGACTCTCTTACGTGATCTCGGACGAGCCCTGGTGGCCGGTGTCCGGAAGCCGCCTCAAGCTGCGCACCGCCTACGGCCATGCCGGCCGGGCGCCGGGTCCGTTCGATGCCGTTCGCACGTGGCGCGACGTCGGACCCGAGGGCGATCCGGCCTTCCTCCCCTCGCAGGTGGGCAATCCCGAGCTGGGTCCCGAGCGGACGCGGGAGACCGAGCTCGGGCTCGACGCCGCCTTCCTCGACGACCGCCTTACGGCGAGCGCCACGGTCTACTTCCGGAAGACCTCCGACGCGCTCTTCCCCGTCACCCAGACGCCCTCGCTGGGGTTCACCGGCACGCAGCTCGAGAACGTGGGAGAGCTCCAGAGCAGTGGAGTGGAGCTCGGCCTCAACGGCGTGGTCGTCCGCGGGCACCGGGTGAGCTGGGACCTGGGGCTCAACCTCGCGACGAACTACACCGAGGCCACGGACCTGGGCGGGTCTGCGCCGTTGCGCATCGGATCGGGCGAGGGCTGGATCGTGGAGGGGCAGCCGGTCCCGGTGATCCGCGGACCCTTCATCCGCAACCCTCACTCCCATGCGGAGCCGATCGTCGACGAGGACCACTTCTACGGACCGAACTACCCGCCGCTGACCCTCGGCTTCCTGAGCCTGCTGCGACTGCCGTCGAACGTGGTGCTCTCGGTGCGGGCCGAGTACGCGGGCGGGTTCTGGCTTCCCGACGCCATGGCGCGCACCCAGTTCGGGTTGGGCGTCTCGCCGCTCTGCGAGAAGGCGTACCCGCTCCTCGAGCAGGGCCGACGCGACGAGCTCACCGCTTTCGACCGGATCTGGTGCGATCCCGACGCGAACTTCGACGAGGGTCCGTTCTGGCCGGCGGACTACTTCCGCCTTCGTGACGTCACGCTCCAGGTCCCGCTGCCGATCGGGCCCGGGGGCCGCGGGGCCCTGCTGTCGGTCTCGGCTCGCGACTGGTTGACGTGGACGGACGACGATTTCCGCCTCGGCCAGCCGGACATGACGGTCAGCATGCACGACGACGTCCGCCGCAGCGAGGGGCAACTGCCGCCTCCGGCCACGTTCGTGTTCTCCATCCAGGCGGTGCCCTAGTGCGCCGGTTCCGGACGTCGCCCCTGCGCCGGCCGCTGGTCCGGGTCGCGGCGATCCTCGCGGTGGGGACCCTCGCGGCGTGCGGCGCCGAGCTCACGAGCCCGGGCGCCATCCACGACGAGGATCTCGGCAAGCCCGAGGCGCAGCAAGGGCTCGTGAACGGCATGGGCCGCGCACTGGCCAACGCGCTCAACTACGTGGCCGAGACGGGCGCCCTGGTCGCGCAGGAGTTCGCCTTCGCCGGCAACAACTCGATCACCTTCGGGTTCACGAACCTGCAGCAGAATGGCGTCCTCGACCCCGGCGACGAGGAGACGAACCCGCACTGGGAGCGCGCCCAGCAGGCGCGCTGGGTGGCGGAGGACGGCGTGCGTCGGCTGCGCGACGAGCTGGGGGACGCCTTCGCGTCTTCGCCGGTGGCCGCGCGGGCGCTCGTCTACGTGGGCTACGCGAACCGCCTGCTGGGGGAGAACATGTGCCAGGCCGTGATCGACGGGGGGCCCGCGCAGCCGGGACGGGTGTCCTTCGAGCACGCCGAGGCAGCATTCTCGGAGGCGATCGACGTGGCGGGCGCGGCCGGCGACAACGAGCTGGAGCTGGCCGCCCGCGCGGGGCGCGCCTCGGCGCGGATCGGCCTGGGGGACTGGACGGGCGCGGTCGAGGACGCGCGAACCGTTCCCGACGGCTTCGTCTTCCAGGCCGAGTACTCGGAGGTCGAGCTCGAGCAGTACAACCGGATCTACTGGTCCAACGCGAATCAGCCCTACCGCGCGCACACCGTGTGGAGCACGTTCTACGAGAGCTACTACCTCGATACCGGCGATCCGCGCACGCCCTGGTCGAGCGACCCCGAGCACCCGACCGGCCAGTCGGGAGTGACGTGGTACTTCCAGACCAAGTATCACGACCGCTCGTCCCCGATCCACCTGTCCAGCGGCCGCGAGATGCGGCTCATCGAAGCGGAGGCGCTGCTGCGGGCCGGAGACGCGGCGGGGGCGCTCGCGGTCGTGAACGCGCTGCGCGCCGCGGTGGGCGTGGCGCCCCGGGAGGCCGCAACACTCGACGAGGCCTGGGCGGCCTTCAAGCGCGAGCGCGGGATCGAGCTCTGGCTCGAGGGACGGCGCCTGTGGGACCTGCGCCGCTGGCTGGACGAGGGGACGCCGGGCGCCGCCGAGGACATGACGGGCCGCGACACGTGCTTCCCGATCGGGCGCACCGAGCTCGACAGCAACCCCAACCTGGACCGGAGCCGATGAGCCTCGCTTCCGACGTGCGGATGTACGCCCGCTTCGCGGTCGGCCTGCGGCGATTCATGCGCGAGCGGACGACGCTCGAGGAGGCGTACGCCATCGTGCGGCGGCGGCTGGCGGAGCGCGAGCAGATGTTCCTGCGGATCGTCGAGCGCGGCGTGTACGGCCATCCGGGCAGCCCCTACCTGCCGCTCCTGAAGATGGCGGGCTGCGAGCTCGGCGACGTGCGGGACATGGTCCGGACGCGCGGCGTCGAGGGCACGCTGGAGGCGCTCCGCGACGCCGGCGTCTACGTCACCTTCGACGAGTTCAAGGGGCGGCTGCCCATCGTCCGCAACGGAAGGACCTTCGAGGTCTCGGCCCGCGAGTTCGACAATCCCTACACGCGCCGCCACTTCGAGACGCGGACGAGCGGATCTACGGGCGCGGGCACGCGGATCCTCTACGACCTGGACCACATGGCGGCGATCATCGTCAACTCGAGCATCGCCAAGCACATCCAGGGCCTCGAGGGGAAGCCCATCGTCGCCTGGCGGCCGGTCTTCCCGGCCGGCGCCGGCATGGCCGGGCTCCTGCGAAACGCGCGCAGCGGCGACGACCTGCGGCGCTGGTTCACGCCGGTCTTGCCGGGGGAGCTGCACGTCTCGATGAAGTACCGGCTGGCGACGGAGTACGTGCTCGCCACCGCGCGTCTGGCCGGCATGCGCATGCACCGGCCCGAGCCCGTGCGGCTGGACCAGGCGATCGTGGTGGCCCGCGCCGCGGCCGAGACCGTGAAGACCGACAGCGCCTGCCTCGTCCGCGCGTACACGAGCCTGGCCCTGCGCATCGCCCGAGCCGCCCAGGACGCGGGGCTGGACCTGACGGGCGTGACCTTCACGGGCGGCGGCGAGCCGCCCACCCCGGCCAAGGTGCGCGGCATCACCGAGAGCGGGGCGCGCTTCACGTCCTCCTACGGGATGACCGAGACGGGGGGCGTCGCCAAGGCCTGCGTCCTGCCGCTGGACCAGACGGACGTCCACTTCTGCGAGGACATGCTGGCCATGATCCAGACGCCGAAGACGCTGGACGGATCCGGCACGGTGGTCCAGGCGCTGGTCTACACGACGCTGCTTCCGACCGCGCCCAAGCTGATGCTGAACGTCGAGAGCGACGACTTCGGGATCGTCGAGACCCGCTCCTGCGGCTGCCCCTTCGACGAGCTCGGCTATCCGCGCCACATCCGCCAGATCCGCAGCTTCAAGAAGCTGACCGGTGAGGGCATGACCCTGGTGGGCACCGACATGGTGCGCGTGCTCGAAGAGGTCCTGCCGGCGCGCTTCGGCGGATCGCCCCTCGACTACCAGCTGCGCGAAGAGGAGGACGAGCGTGGGTACACGCGCTTGACGCTGCTCGTGAATCCGCGACTCCAGATCGCCGACGAGAAGGAGATCGTGGAGACCCTGCTGGGATCGTTGACGCAAGCCGGGGCTGGAGCGGAGATCACGCGCGCGATGTGGGCGCAGGCGGGGACCGTGCGCGTGCGGCGGGAGGAGCCGGTCTGGACGTCCACCGGGAAGCTGATGCCCTTCCGGCGGTCGGCCGCGTGACCGGCCGCCGTGGCGCGGCCCGGCGGGCGGCCCTGGCCCTCCTGGGCCTGGCCCTCGTCGCCAGCGGGTGGTCGTGTGCGAAGCCCGCGACGGACGCCCAGCCGGTGCGGATCGCCGTCTCGCGCTACTTCGCGAATTCCCCGCTCTTCATCGCCCGGGATGAGGGGTTCTTCGCCGACGAGGGGCTCACGGTCGAGTTCGTGGAGGCGCCCGGCAGCGCGAGCCAGCTCGTGCCGGCGCTCGTGCAGGGAAGGATCGATGTCATCTCCAGCGCCGTCAGCGTCGGCATCCTGAACGCCATCGGCCTGGGTGCCGAGGTGCGGCTCGTGGCGGATCGCGGCATCTACGACCCCGGGGCCTGCAGCGCGACCGCGCTCGTCGCCAGGCGCGTCCCGGAGGGGAGGGCTCTGTCGGCCGAGGATGTGCGCGGCCGCCGGTTCGCGGTGAGCGGGCCCACCTCGGGAACCGTCTATTTCCTGGACGTCCTGCTCGACTCCCTGGGGCTGCGTCCCGACGAGGTCTCCTCGACGCAGGTCCCGGCCATCGCGACCCTGGACGCGCTCGAGAACGGCGGGATCGACTTCGTCTCGGCGATCGAGCCCCAGCTCACGGTCCTGCTGGCCGCCGGCAATCACATCGCGATCCCCTACGAGCGGGTGCTGCCCGGCTTTCAATCCGGAGCTCTGGTCTTCGGTCCCCGGCTCCTGAGCCGGGACCGTGACGCCGGCCGCCGTTTCATCCGGGCGTATCTGCGGGCCGTCCGGCAGTACAATCAAGGCAAGACCGAGCACAACCTGGACGTCCTGTCGCGGGCCACGGGCCTGGACCGCCCGACCCTCGAGCGCATGTGCTGGCCTCCCCTGCGCGAGGACGGGCGCCTGAGCCTCGAGGGCCTGAAGGCATACGAGGAATGGGCGCATCGGAAGGGATACATGGAGCACGTGATCCCGGTGGAGCGGCTCTGGGACGCCGAGCTCGTCCAATCCGCTGCGGCCGAGCTGGCGTCCAGCCCGGCGCCCCAGCCGTGACCGCGCGCGCCTGGAGCGGCTTCGAGTGCCGCGGCATCGGCCTGCGGTACGTGGGACGGAACGCGGACGTCACGGCTCTCGAGGACGTCAGCTTCGGGGTCGACGACGGCGAGTTCGTGTGCCTCGTCGGGCCCAGCGGGTGCGGAAAGACCACGCTGCTCAAGATCGTGGCCGGGCTGCTCGAGCCCACGCTCGGCGAGATCGTCTTCCGCTCTCCGAACGGGCGGCCGCGGACGGGCCTCGTGTTCCAGGAGCACGGCGTCTTCCCCTGGATGAGCGTGCTCGACAACGTCGCGTTCGGACTCGAGATGCGGGGAGTCTCGCGGCGCGAGCGGCGCGAGCGAGCGCGGGCGTTCATCGAGCAGGCCGGGCTCGGCGCCTTCGCCGAGAGCTTTCCCCACGAGCTCTCGGTCGGCATGCGCCAGCGCGTGGGGATCGCGCGCGCGTTCGTCACCGACGTTCCGATCCTGCTCATGGACGAGCCGTTCGGGTCGCTCGACGCCCAGAGCAAGCGCGTGCTGCAGGAGGAGCTGCTGCGCGTGTGGCGCAACCATCGCAAGATCGTCCTGTACGTCACGCACGACATCGAGGAGGCGGTGCTGCTCGGCGATCGGGTGCTGGTGATGACCGGCCGGCCGGGCCGGATCCGTGAGGAGATCCGCGTGCCGCTCGCGCGGCCGCGGGAGCCCTCGCTCGCCGAGGAGCGCACCGTTCTGCAGATCAAATGGCACGTCTGGCGACTGCTCGAACACGAAGTTCGTCGCGGCCTGTCGATCGCGGGCTGAAGCCGCCGGCGCCGGCCGCCCCGCGCGGCCCGCTGGGATGGCGGCTGACCGTGATCCTGGTCGTGGCCGCGCTCCTGGTCTGGGAGGCGCTCGCCCGCGTCGGGGTGATCTCGGCGTTCTACTTTCCCGCGCCCTCGAAGGTCGCCGACACCCTGGCCGGCCTGGTCGCCTCCGGCGAGCTGCTCACGCAGCTCCACATCACGCTCGCGCGCATGCTGCCGGGCTTGCTGCTCGGCGGAATCCCCGGGCTGGCGCTGGGACTCGCGATGGGCTGGTCGGCCCGCCTGCGGGCGGTCGTGGATCCGCTCGTCGCGGCACTCCACCCCGTCCCCAAGATGGCGATCCTGCCCCTCGTGCTGGTCGTCTTCGGGATCGGCGAGACCTCCAAGATCGTGCTCGTCGGGCTGGCCACCTTCTTCCCGATGGTCATCAACGCGATGGCCGGGGTCCGCCAGATCAACCCGATCCACTTCGAGGTGGCCAAGAACTACGGGGCCCGGCCGCTGCAGGTCCTGTGGCGGGTCGTGCTGCCCGGCAGCCTGCCGCTGACGCTGAGCGGCCTGCGCCTGGCGCTGAACATGGCCTTCCACGTCACGATCGCGCTCGAGATCGTGGCCGCCACCACGGGGCTCGGCGCGCTGCTCTGGCTCTCCTGGGAGGTGCTGCGGGTGCACCTGATGCTCGCGACGCTGGTCGTGATCGCCGCCCTCGGGATCTCGTTCAACCTGATCCTGCAGTGGCTGGCGGGCCGGCTCGTCCCCTGGCAGCCCGACCGCCCCTACCGAGAGTGAGGTCCGGCGTGCGGCGGATCGTGCCGGACGCCTCGTCCTCCGACCCCGATCGCCACCTGCGGGTCGACGCCGTGCGGGCCGATCTGCGCGGGCGCACGGTTCGCTCGGGGTTCATCCAGCTCGCCAACCAGGGCGTGCTGTTCGTCATGACCGCCAGCTCGACCATGGTGCTGGCGCGGATCCTGACCCCCGCCGACTACGGTCTCGTGGCCATGGTCACCGCCCTGCCCATGCTCACGGGGACCTTCCGGGACCTCGGCCTGCCGATGGCGACCGCCCACCGCGAGAACCTCAGCCACCGCGACGCCAACGCTCTCTTCTGGATCGGCCTGCGGATCAATACCGTGATCGCGCTCGCGCTGGCGGCCCTCTCTCCCGCCGTCGCCTGGTTCTACGCGGAGCCGCGCCTCGTGCGGCTCACGCTGGTCATGACGGCTGGAATGTTCGTCCTCGGCCTGGGCGCGCAGCACGCCTCGCTGCTCGTGCGCCAGATGCAGTTCGGTCGCCTCGCTTTCATCGATGTGGTCGCGACACTCGCCGGCGTCGTTACGGCGATCGGAGCGACCCTGCTGGGGGCGGGGTTCTGGGCGCTGGCGCTTCAGCAAGTCGTCTTCGGCGCGGCCCGCAGCGCCGGCCTCTGGTGGGCTTGCGGCTGGCGGCCCGATTGGGGCGGGCTGCGACGTGTGGAGCTCACACCCGAGGTGCGCGCGCTGCTCACGTACGCGGGTCATTACTCCGGCCTCCGACTGCTGAGCCAGGCCGCCACGACCGTGGACCGGGTCCTGGTCGGCTACTTCGCCGGCGCCGCCTCGCTCGGCCTCTACGCCAACGCGATCCGCTGGGCGCAGGCACCCGTCATGCAAATCTTCCCGCCGCTCGCGCGGGTGGCGGTAGCCGGGCTGAGCCGCAAGCAACACGACCCTGCGGGCTATCGCTCCGCGTGCCGGGCCGGATTCCTCCCCGTGCTCGCGGTCGTCATGCCGGCGCTCGCCTTCCTGGCCGTCGAGGCCCGCGACGTGATCCGCGTGCTGTTGGGTGATCGCTGGCTGGCCGCAGTTCCGATCCTTCGCATTCTGTGCCTGGCCTATTTCGTGGGCAGCTTGAGCCGGCTGACCTCGCTGCTCATGCTGTCCCAGGGGGACACGAAGCGTCAGTTGCGGTGGGGACTCGTTTCCGTGCCCGTCACGGTCATAGCTGTGGGGATCGGTGTGCAGTGGGGGCCCGTGGGGGCGGCCGTGGGGGTCGCGACCGCGAGCCTCTTGCTGAGCAGCCCCCGATTGGTCTTCTCGCTCGAGAAATCCCTGCTCAAGCCCCGCGAGTTCGTCCTTATCGCCGTGCGGCCCGCAGCCACCAGCCTGGCCGCGGCCGCGGTGCTGCTGGCCGCCGTCCTGCTGTTCCCGGACACGGGCTCCCCTGTGATTCGACTCGCAGTGGGCCTCGTGATCTTCGGTGCGGCGTACGCCGCGGCCTGGGCCGCGACGCCGGGCGGCCGTCGAGCGGCCGGGGAAGTGCTGGGCCTGCTGCGCGAGCTGGGTGGGAAGGGCCGGCGGAACGGTCGCGCGGTTCTGGAGAGTGCGCGCGTCGACGGTGGCGCGGAACTGGATCCGGGCGTCTAGAGCGCGTGAGCCTGGCCGCCGACCTGCGGATGTACGGGCGGTTCGCCCGCGGGCTGCGCCGCTTCCTGCGCGAGCGCACGACGCTGGACGAGGCCCGCGCGATCGTGCGGCGGCGGCTGGCCACCCGCGAGGAGCTGTTCCTGCGGATCGTCGAGCGCGGGGTCTACGGCCATCCGGCGAGTCCCTACCTGCCCCTGCTCCGGAGAGCCGGCTGCGAGCTCGGCGACGTCCGGTCCATGCTGCGCGACCGCGGCGTCGAGGGCGCGCTCCGGGCCCTGCGTGACGCGGACGTCTACGTCACGTTCGACGAGTTCAAGGGGCGGGTCCCGATCGAGCGCCCCGGGCTCGCCCTGCGGCTCGGCGCCCGCGACTTCGACAATCCCTTCGCCAGCCGCCACTTCGAGACCCGGACCGGCGGCTCGACCGGCGCCGGGACCCGGATTCTCTACGACCTCGAGCACCTGGCCGCCACGCTCCCGGTCGAGCTCCTCACGCAAGAGGCGCACGGCCTGCTCGGGCTGCCGGCCTGCCAGTGGCGGCCGATCCTCCCCGCCGGCAGCGGCATCCGCATCCTCTTGAGGAGCGCTCGGATCGGCAACGTGGTCCGGCGCTGGTGGACGCCGGTGCTCTCCGGCGATCTGCGGGTGGCGCGGAAGTACCGATTCGCCACGGCCTACGTGCTCGCCGTGATGCGCGCCAACGGCATCCCGGCACCAAGGCCCGAGCCGCTGCGGATGGACCAGGCGGACGTGGTCGCGCGCTGGGCCGCGGACACCGCGCGAGCCGAGGGCGGCTGCGTCGTGCGCCTCTTCGTCAGCATGGCGTTGCGGGTGGCGCTCGCGGCGCGCGAGGCGGGACTCGACCTGACCGGCGTGACCTTCACGGGCGGGGGGGAGCCGCCTAGTCCCGCCAAGGTGCGGGGCATCACGAGCGGCGGCGCGCGCTACGTCGCCAACTACGGCATGAGCGAATGCGGCGGGGTGGGCAAGCCCTGCGCCCGGCCGCTGGACGCGACCGACGTCCACTTCTGCGCGGACTACCTGGCGCTGATCCAGGAGCCGAAGCGGGTGGGCGAGTCGGACGCGGTGGTGAACGCCTTCTGCGTGACGACCCTTCTTCCGTCCGCCCCGAAGATCATGCTGAACGTGGAGAGCGACGACTACGGCATCGTGGAGAACCGCTCCTGCGGCTGCCCGCTCGGCGCGCTCGGCTACGACCGGCACATCCGGCAGGTGCGGAGCTTCAAGAAGCTCACCGGGGAGGGGATGACGCTCGTGGGAACCGACATGCTGCACGTGCTCGAGGAGGTCCTGCCCGCCCGCTTCGGCGGGACGGCGCTCGACTACCAGCTCGAGGAAGAGGAGGACGAAGCGGGCTTCACGCGCATGACGCTGATCGTCCATCCGCGCGTCGAGCTCGCCGACGAGCAGGAGCCCGTTCGAGCGCTCCTCGAGTCGCTCACGCGGGCCGGGGCCGGCGCCGAGATCACGCGCGCGGTGTGGGCCCAGGCGGGGACCTTCCGGGTGCGGCGGGCGGAGCCCGTGTGGACCGGGGCCGGCAAGCTCATGCCGTTCCGCAGGGCGCCGCGGGCATGAGAGCGCGACTCGCGGTCGCGCTCCTGGTTGCGCTTTCCGCCGCGCCGGGCTGCCAGCCCGGCGAACGGGCGCCCTCTCGCGAGGGTCGGGCGAAACCGATCACCGTGGCCGTGTCGCCCTACTTCAGCAACGCTCCGCTCTTCATCGCCCAGGAGGAAGGCTTCTTCAGCGAGGAGGGGCTCGCCGTCACGCTCCAGCCGCCCCCGGTCAACACGACCTCGGAGGTCGTGCCCGCCCTCGCGCAGGGCCGGATCGACGCGATCGCCGGCGGTCTCACGATCGGCATGCTGAACGCGATCTCGCTCGGCGCCCCCATCCGCTTCGTGGCCGACAAGGGCCACTACGCGGCCGGCGCGTGCACCTCGGCCGCGATGGTGGCCGGGCGCCGGCTCCTCGGGCGGGGCGAGGTCTCGAGCCCGGCCGACCTGAAGGGGCGGCGGCTCGGGGGGAGCAACTCCTCCGTCTCCCAGTACTTCGTGGACGCCCTGCTGGACAGCCTCAACCTGCGGCCGGAGGACGTAACGCGCTCGGCCCTGCCTCCCGCGGCGACTCTGGACGCGCTCGAGAACGGCGCCGTCGATTTCGTGCTGGCGCTCGAGCCCTGGCTCACGCACCTCCGGCAGGCGGGGCACGCGGTCATCGTTCCCTACGAGCGCGTCATCCCGGACTTCCAGTTCGCGATCATCGCTTTCGGGCCGACCCTGCTCGAGCGCGACCGGGACGCCGGGAGCCGGTTCGTGCGCGCCTACCTGCGGGGCGTCCGGCAGTACAACCAGGGCAAGACCGCGCGGAACGTCGAGATCCTGGCGCGCGCCACGAAGATGGATCGGGCCACGCTGGAGAGCCTCTGCTGGCCGAGCATCCGCGACGACGGCGCGATCGCGGTCGAGAGCGTGCTGCACCTCGAGGAGTGGGCCCGGCGCAAGGGCCTCATGGACCGCGCGCTGGCGGAGAGCGCCTTCTGGGACGGCTCGTTCGTGGCGGCGATGGCGGCCGGTGGCTCGGGAGCTGCGCACGCTGCGGGCAGCGACCCCTGACGTCGAGCCGACGCGGGGGGCGGCGAGGTCACGCGGTTTCTTCGCGCAGCTTCACGAGGGCGTGGAGCGTGCGGTTGACGGGCGCCTCGACCCCGAGCTCCGCGCCGCGCCGGGCCACGTACCCGTTCAACGAGTCGATCTCGGTTCGCTTGCCGCGAGCGACGTCCTGAGCGGTGGACGAGAGCGCCTCGGACAGCGTCTCGCCCAGCTGAAGTCCCGCCTCGACCAGGCTGCCTGCCGGCAATCGGACCCCGGTCGCCTCAGCGACGGCGACTGTCTCCTCGATGGCCTGCCTCAGCACCTCGCGCGTCCAGGGGTTGCGAACCACGCGGCCGTAGCGCGCGCCGGTCAAAGCCGAGATCGCGTTGTAGGCGCAGTTCAGGGTCATCTTGGTCCAGAGATCGGCCTCGATGGTCTCCGAGATCATGCAGGGAACCCCCGCGCGAGTGAAGCACGCCGCCACACGCTCGAGCTCGTCGCGCCGCGCAGCGCTACGAGCCTCCCTTCGCGCCGGGTCGCCCAGAATGAGGTCTCCGCGGCCGGTGTGCCGGACACGCCCTGGCTCCGTCATCTCGGCGGCCACGTAGACCACGGCGGCGAGCGCCTCGATCCCGGTCGCCGAGCGGATCCGCTCGACGTTATCGACGCCGTTCTGCAAGCTCGCCAAGACGGCTTCGCTCGCGAGATAGGGCGCCAGAGAGCGCGCGGCGGTCTCCGTATCGAGCGTCTTTACGGCGAGCAGCACGACGTCGGCTGCCCCCGCGGCGGCGACGTCGGTGGTGGCCGGGACCGGGATCCGTTCTTGAACGCGAAGGCCGTCGAGGAAGAGCCCGCTTCGCGCGATGGCCTCGGCGTGCGGCGCCCGGCCGATCAGGGTGACGCGCTCGCCCGCGCGCGCGAGCATGCCGCCGAAGTAGCAGCCGACCGCGCCCGCGCCCACCACGGCGATCCGCGGCCGCGCGCCGCGCTGATGGGCGGCCTCGGCGGGCTCCGTCATCGGGCCCTGACCGTGCGGCGCATGATCGGGCGCGTCGGCGACCTGCGCGCGACTTCCCGGAAGCCCGCTTCGCGGAAGGCCTGGGCGAGTCCCGTCCAGGCGAAGGCGTCGGGCATGGCCCCCGTTCGCGACTCGACGGGGTAGCCCTCGAGAATTCCTCCCCCCTTCCGGCGGACGTGGTCGGCGGCCGCCTCGAGCAGCCTGACCGAGACCCCGCGCCGGCGGTGGCCCCGGGTGATGAACAGGCAGACCACGGACCAGACCGGCCGCTCGTCCACGCGCTTCAGCGTCCGGGAACGCTCGAGCACGGGGTACTCGTCGCGCGGGGCCACCGCGCACCACCCGACGGGCTCGCCGTCCGCGTAGGCGAGGATGCCCGGCACGCGGCCCTCGTTCACGATGCGCCTGAGCGCGCGGCGGTTCTTCTCGCCCTTGCCGCGCTCGAACTCCGAGCGGGCCAGCCTCCACCACATGCACCAGCAGCCGCCGCACGCGCCACGCTGCCCGAAGAGCCGCTCGAGGTCGGGCCAGCGCTCGGGCACGAGCGGATGAAACGTGAGTCGCGCGGGGCGGGACGCCGCCCGCGCCCGGGCGCCCCGGCCCTCAGTCGAGGACGTGGGCATCGACCTCCATCTCGACCAGCATCTCGGGGTCGATGAGCCGGCTCACCTGGACCATCGTGGCCGCCGGCCGCACGTCGCGGAAGACCTCGCCGTGGACGCGGCCGACGGCCTCCCACTCCGCGATGTTCGTGACGAAGGTGCGGGTCCGGACCACGTCCGAGAGCCTGGCGCCCAGCGCGGCCAGCGCGCGCTCGACGTTCCGCAGGATCTGCACGGTCTGCGCGCCGGCGTCGCCCCGGCCGACGATCTTCCCGGTGTCGTCGGTGGCGGTCGTTCCCGACACGTGGACGTGCGGGCCCACGCGCACGGCGCGCGAGTAGCCGACGATGGGCTCCCAGGGAGTCCCGGACGCGTAGTTCCTGCGCTCCACGGGGCGTTCGGCCTTCATCGGCTGCTCCTCGGGCGATGGGGTGGGATACGGAAGTTCGCAGGAGAGGTCTCGAGCTCCGGCGGGGCCGCCGTTCTCAGCGCGCGGGCCACGGCAGGGGCAGCTCGCGATGCGTCACGCGCAGGCCGCCGGCATCGATCTGGAGGATCCCGACCATGGGCCGCGATCCGAAGCGCGGCTTGCACGCCGCGCCGGGATTGAAGAAGACCACACCCTCGAGCTCCTCGTGGAGCGGCTCGTGCGTGTGCCCGAAGACGACGAGGTCGGGTCGCGCGTCGCGGGTGGCGGCCAGGAGCTCCGCCGGCCGCGCCGCGCGGACCAGGTGCCCGTGGAGCAGCGCGATGCGGCGTCCCTCGCGCTCGAGCACGCGGCGCTCGGGCAGCCGCGCCAGGGCGGGCGCGCCGTCCATGTTGCCCTGTACCGCGATCACGGGGGCCAGGGCCTCGAGCTGGTCCAGCACGCCGGGCGAACCGACGTCGCCGGCGTGGAGGATCTCCGTCACGCCGGCGAAGACGTCCGCAAGTCCGGGATGGAACGCGCCGTGGGTGTCGGCGATGAGTCCGTAGCGCATCAGGGGCGCGGGCGCGCCGGACGGGGCGTGGCGGGCCCGTCTCCGGCGCGATCCTCCGCGCGGGCGCTCCGTCGCGCCGCCTCCCAGCGCGGCACGAGGTCGTTCGGGATCCCCAGATGGTCGAGGACCCGGGCGGCGATGAAGTCGCCCAGGTCGTCGAACGTGCGCGGGCGCTGGTAGAAGGCCGGCATGGCGGGCACGATCGTCCCCCCCGCGCGCGCGAGCCGGGCCATGTTGCCCAGATGGATCGCGTTGAGCGGCGTCTCGCGCGGCACGACGACCAGCGGCCGCTTCTCCTTGAGCGCGACGTCGGCGGCGCGCTGGAGCAAGGTCTCCGAGAGCCCGTGCGCGATGGCTGCCAGGTTCTTCATCGAGCAGGGGCAGACGGCCACGCCCGCGAAGCGGCTCGACCCCGAGGCCGGCGGCGCCGCCAGGTCGTGGTTGCGGAAGACGCGCACGCCCTCCCAGGCGCGAGCCGGGACATCCAGGTGCTCGCGCAGGGCTTCCAGGTTGCCGGCGGTCACGGACGAGAGCCCGAGCTCGAGCTTGATCATGTAGAGCCCGTACTCGGTGAAGATCACGTCCACCGGCCGGCCGGCGAGGAGGAGCGCGCGCAGGAGGCGGACGGCGTAGATCGCCCCGCTGGCACCCGTGACCCCCAGCACCACGGGATCGGCGCCGGCGCCGCGGTCGCGTGTGGCGGCGCCGCGTCGGGTTCCGCGGGGGGCCGGCGACCTCACGCGAGCCCCGCGCGCAGCCAGCGGTCGGCGACGACCAGGACGGCGAATCCCACGCTCATCCAGCCGTTCACCGTGAAGAAGGCGCGGTTGACGCGCGAGAGATCCGCGGGCGAGACCAGCGAGCGCTCGTAGACGAGGGTCGCCGCCACACCGGCGAGCGCGAGCCAGTAGAGCGGTCCGACCGGAAAGGCGAGACCCGCCGCCGCGAGGCAGGCGACGGCGGCCGCGAAGGCGAGGCTGACGGCCGCGAGCGCCGCCCGCGGACCCACGCGCCGCGGCAGCGAGTGGATGCCCCTGGCGCGGTCGAACTCGAGGTCCTGGAGCGAGTAGATGGTGTCGAAGCCCGCCACCCATGCCGCTACCGCCCCCGCCAGCCACAGGAAGCGCGGGTCGAGCCGGCCGAGGAGCGCGATCGAGGCGCCGACCGGGGCGATCGCGAGCCCGAGCCCCAGGACCATGTGGCTCGCGGCCGTGAAGCGCTTCGTGGTCGAGTAGAAGAGGATCCAGGCCAGGGCCACCGGCGCGAGGGCCAGGCAGAGCGGGTTCAGGAGCGCCGCGGCGCCCAGGAAGACGAGCGACGCCACCACGACGGCGGAGGCCACCTCGGGCACCGAGAGCGCGCCCGAGGGCAGCTCGCGGGCCCGCGTGCGCGGGTTCTCGGCGTCGAGCCGGCGGTCGGCCAGGCGGTTGAAGGCCATGGCCGCGAAGCGCGCGGCGGTGAACGCGACCACGACCAGCGCCAGGACCCGCCACGTCACCGGACGCTCGTAGGAGGCGAGCGCCAACCCGACGATGGCGAAGGGCAGGGCGAAGAGCGTGTGCGGCAGGTAGACGAGCCGCGAGTAGAGCCGGGCCCGCGAGGCGGCGGCCGACAGGCCCCGCGCGCGAGGAGCGGGTGCGGTCTGGGCGGGAGATTCGGGCAAGGGTCCTCGCTTGGAATCGACCGTCGCCGCCCGGCGCGGACGGCGATTAGAATATAGAAGGAACGAGTTTCGCCGACCTTTGCGGAAGGGCCGGGCCACCTGAGGCTCGCCCGACTCGCGAGGCGGACGAACGGCCGGCCGAGGAGGCTTGCGATGACCATGGAGAAGGACGGCGACACGGACGGCGGGGTGAAAGGGGACCCGGTCGATGGGGGCGAAGACGCCGGGCGCGGCGCCGGCGAGCGCCCCGATCTGGCGGCGGACTTTCGAGCGCTCGGCGAGAACCTGAAGGAGGCGCTGCGCGCCGCGTGGACGAGCGCGGAGCGCGAGCGGCTTCAATCCGAGATCGAGCGCGGGCTCGCCTCGCTCGGTCAGACGCTGGGCAAGACCTTCGACGAAAGCGCGCGCGAGCTCGCGAGCCGCGAGAAGCTGCGCGAGCGGATGGACGAGGTGCGGACCCGCGTCTCGGGGCTGCGCGAGGAGCTCAAGAGCGGGCAGGCGCGCGACAAGGTCCGCACGGAGGTCCACGACCTCCTGACGCGCTTGAACGACGAGGTCCGCCGGTCGAAGGACCGCTGGACGCCGGGATCGGGGCCTCGCGAGCCGCGGACCTAGGCGGACGCGCGGGAGTGGGACCGACCGCCTAGATCTCCAGCCCCCAGGCCCGCATCCGCTCCGCCATGCGGGCCTTCACCGCCGGGTCCATGGCGATCTTCTCCGGCCATGAGCGGCGGAAACCCTCCTCGGGCCACTTGGTCGTGGCGTCGATCCCCATCTTGCTGCCGTAGCTGAACTCGCGGCTCGCGTGGTCGAGCACGTCGATCGGGCCCATCGTGAAGCGCACGTCGCGCTCGGGGTCGATGTTGTTGAGCGCCGCCCACCAGGCCTCCTGGACGTTGCGCACGTTCACGTCCTCGTCCAGGACCACGATCAGCTTGGCCAGCGAGAGCAGCCCGATCCCCCACATCCCGTTCATGACCTTGTAGGCATGCCCGGGGTAGCGCTTCTTGATCGAGACGAAGACCAGGTTGTGGAAGATCCCCTCGGCCGGCATGTGGTAGTCCACCACCTCGGGGAGCGTGATCTGGAGGAGCGGCAGGAAGATCCGCTCCGTGGCGTGCCCCATCCAGAAGTCCTCCATCGGCGGGCGCCCGACGATCGTGGCCGGGTAGACCGCGTCCTGGCGCATCGTGACGGCCGTCACGTGAAAGGCGGGATACTCCGACTCGGAGGTGTAGAACCCGGTGTGGTCGCCGAAAGGCCCCTCGGGGTGGAGCGGCTCGCTCGGGTCCACGTAACCCTCCAGCACCAGGTCCGCCTCGGCCGGCACCTCCAGGTCGCAGGTGATCGCCTTGACGAGGCGCAGCGGCTCCTTGCGCAGGAACCCCGTGAACAGGTACTCGTCGATGGCGGGCGGGAGGGGCGCCGTGGCCGAGTAGATGGCCGCGGGGTCGCCCCCCAGGGCCACCGCCACGGAGATCCGCTCGCCGCGCTCGCGCACCAGGTCGTAGTGGTGGGCGCCGTCCTTGTGGCGCTGCCAGTGCATGAGCGTCGTCGCGCGATCCACGACCTGCATGCGGTAGCAGCCGACGTTGCGGATCCCCGTCTCGGGGTCCCGCGTCACCACCTGAGGCAGCGTGACGAAGGGGCCCGCATCCCTGGGCCACGTCGTGACGATCGGGATCGCTCCCAGGTCCACCTCCTCGCCGCGCAGCACGACCTCCTGGCAGGGGCCGCCCTTCACGACCTGCGGGGGGAAGCGCGCGAGGTCGCGCAGCTTCGGCAGCATGGCGAGCTTCTCGACGAATCCCTTCGGGGGCTGAAGCTGCACGAGCTCGCGGATCCGCTCGGCGATCTCGTCCAGCCGGCTCACGCCCAGGGCCAGCGCCGTGCGCCGCTCGCTGCCGAACAGGTTCATGGCCACGGGGATCCGCCGGCCGCGCAGGGCCGGGACTCCGGAGGGGTCCTCGAAGAGGAGCGCGGGCCCGCCGCGCAGGAAGGTCTGGTGCGCGACCTCGGCCATCTCCAGGCGGGGCGAGACCGGCTCGGTGACGCGCTTCAGATCGCCCCGCCGCTCCAGCTCCTTCAGGAATTCCTGCAGTCCGCGGTAGGTCATCCGCCGCGCACGCCGGCCAGGAGGAAGGCGAAGGCCAGCCCGCCCATCGCGCTGCGGAGGGCGTGGAGCCGGCTCCAGCGGGTCAGGAGCCTGGCGGCGCGCGGCGAGCCGGAATCGAGGGCGGGGTCCAGCAGCTGCTTGTTGGTGGGCAGGATCACCAGGATCGTGTACGGCACCGTCGCCCCGAGGAGCGTCCCGCCGGCCAGGAACAAAGGGTCCGTCACGAGGATCCATCCGCCGAGTGCCGAGAGAAAACCGACGATCGCGAGCGAGGCCTGCATGACGGCGGCCCGCCTGTAGCTCGGCCCGAACTGACGAAGGGCGAAGGGAACGCCGCGCTCGAGCCGCGCGGGATGCTCGACGAAGCTGACGTAGATCGCGGCACCCGCGAAGGTCCCCGCGCAGAGCGTGGCCAGGAATGCCAGGGTCATGCCCACCTTTCAGGAGGGCCCTGCGACCTTGTAAGCCATCTCCCCCTCCTTCAGAGAATGCTCTTCCCGAGCAGGCTCTGGATGAGCTCCACCCCGAGCGCCGCGGTGCTGTTCTGATTGTCCCAGATGGGGTTCACCTCGACGAGGTCGGCCGAGAGCAGGGCTTCGGTGTCGGACGCGATCTCGAGCGCGAGGTGGCCTTCGCGGTAGTCGAGCCCGCCGCGCACGCGCGTGCCCACGCCCGGGGCGAAGGTCGGATCGAGCGCGTCCATGTCGAAGGAGAGGTGGAAGCCGGCGGTCCCGTCCATGACGACCTCCAGCGCTTCCTCCATCACCGCGCTGATCCCCTCCATGTCCACGTCGCGCATCGAGAAGACGCGCACGCCCGTCTCCTGGATGATGCGGCGCTCGCCCTCGTCCAGGGAGCGGATGGCGAGCAGCGCCACGTGGTCCGGCGAGATCTTGGGCGAGAGCCCGCCGATCCGCGTCAGGCGCGGGTCGCCGAGGCCCAGCGAGACGGCGACCGGCATGCCGTGGATGTTGCCGCTGAGCGTGGTCTCGGGCGTGTTGATGTCGCCGTGGGCGTCCACCCACAGCAGCCCGAAGCGCTTCTCCAGGGGCTCGAGGTGCATCGCCACGCCGGCGACCGAGCCGATGGCCAGCGAGTGGTCGCCGCCGATCGTGAGCGGCAGCCGGCCGGCGTCGAGAGCGTCGCGGACGAGGATCGCGAGCTTGTCGCAGGTGATCGCGATCTCGTTCAGGTAGCGCTGATCCTGCGCCCCCATCTCCGCGACCTCGGCGATCGGGATCTCGAGGTCGCCCGCGTCCACGACCCGATAGCCCAGGCTCTCGATGGCCTGCGCGAGCCCCGCGATGCGCATCGCCGAGGGCCCCATGTCCACCCCCCGGCGGCCGGCCCCGAGGTCGAGCGGGACGCCGATGATCTGCACCACGTCGGGGATCACGCCGCTACTCCTGGATGCGGTGTCCGCTCCGCGTCAGCGCCGCGAGCGCGGCGCTCAGATCACGCTCCTTCACGAGCAGGTAGTCCGTGTCGAACGTGGACAGCGCGAAGAAGCTGATCCGCGCTTCCGCGAGCGGAGCCGCGAGAGCGGCCAGCACGCCCGTCTCGGCGAGATCCAGGGATCCGCGCACGCGGATGCGGCGCCAGCCGGTCTCGCAGCGGGAGTCGGGCGGCGCCTCGCTCTCGGGGCACACGATCGAGAGCTCGTCCGGGGTGCGCGTCAGCGAGACGAAGGCCGACTCGATGAGGCCCGCCGGCACGGCCTCCGCGGGCCCCAGGCGGCAGACGGCAAACCTCCCCTCGAGCACCTGCAGCGTGGAGCGCCTGGTGCTCACCCCGCCGCGCGGCCCGCCGGGCCGTTCGTGAGCGACCCCCGGCCGGCCAGGGGCTTGAGGCCCGTGTGGAGCGCGACGATCCCGCCCGTCAGCATCCGGTGGCGAACCTCCTCGAACCTGGCGTGCTCCAGACGCTCCGTCAGCCCTCGCGCGTCCGGGAACTCCGCCACGCTCGCCGGCAGGTAACGATAGGCCGCGCCGTGGCCCGAGATCGCGCCCCCCACGGCGGGCAGCACGCGACGGCTGTAGGCCTCGTAGAAAGCCCGGAAGACCGGGTTCGCGGGCCGTGAGAACTCGAGGACCAGGAGCAGACCGCCCGGGACCAGCGCCCGGCGCGCCTCGGCGAGCCCGCGGTCCAGGTCCTCGAAGTTGCGCACGCCGAAGGCGACCATCGCCGCGTCGAACGACGCCTCGCGAAAGGGCAGCCGCAGGCCGTCGCCGCAGAGCGGCACGATCTGGCGCGCGCGCCGTCCACCGAGCTTGCGGCGTCCGCGGCGCAGCATGGGAAGCGCGAAGTCGAGGGCCAGGCTGCGGCCCACGAAGCGGCGGCTGTCGGAGAGCGCGCAGGAGAGGTCGAGCGTGCCGGCGCACAGGTCGAGGACGCGCCAGCCGCCGGCTCCCGCGGACGGCCGGGCGCCCTGCTCACGTTCGGATCGGTCGGAACCTGGAGCCAGATGCGAGAGCAGCGCGCTCACGGCGGCGCGCCGCCAGTGCAGGTCGAGACCGCCCGAGAGGAGGTGGTTCAAGAGGTCGTAGCGGGGGGCGATCGCTCCGAACATCCGGCGGATGACGGCCGCGTCCTTCACGAGGCCGTTGGCACCGCCCCCTTGCCCGCCCACGCCGGGGGCCGCGCGCGGGCTCCGTCCGCCGGCGACGCCGGCCGGTCTCTGATCCGCGTCGAGAGCGTCCTGACTCACGGGCACCGGTCGGATGTGGAGAGTGGGAAAGCGCATCGCCGGTAGGAGCGCGAGCGAATTGACTATTGTAGAGGCGCTCCAGAAGTTCGGCAACCAAATCCGCCCTCCGAGCGCTGGTGCCCCCGACCGACCCCGAACTCGTGCGCGCCGCCCTCGGCGGCTCGGAGCTCGCCTTTCGCGCGCTGGTGGAGCGCTATCAGCGCGGCGTGCTCTCGCTCGTGGGCCGCATCGTGGGCAACCGCGAGGACGCCGAAGACGTGGCCCAGGAGTCCTTCGTGAAGGCCTTCACCAGGCTCGACACGTTCGACCCCGCCTACAAGTTTTCGAACTGGCTGTTCAAGATCGCGCACAACACGGCGCTGGATGCGCTGCGCCGCCGCGGCACGGAGCCGGTGGCGATCGAGCCGCACCCGGACGCCGAGGACGAGGACCCGGTTGCCGCTCTGGCCGATCCGCGGGCGCCCGCGCCCGATGAGGCGGCCGCCCGGGCCGAGTTCCGGAGGGACGTGGAGGCGGCGCTCGAGCGCCTGCGCCCGGAGTATCGGGCCGTCATCGCGCTGCGCCACCTCGAGGGCCGCGCCTACGAGGACATCGCCGAGATCCTGGGGCTCCCGCTGGGCACCGTGAAGACGTTTCTCTTCCGGGCCCGGCGCGAGCTGGCGCAGCTCCTCGAGCAGCACCGGGAGGCTTGATTCGGCACCCCGGCCAGCCCCCTCGCCGCCGAAACCTTTGGGAGGCGCGACCGTAGGTAAGGAAGCCATGAAAAAGACCCTGCACAACGTCGCGGCCGGATTGCATAACCGATTGCTGGACAATGAATTGGATGCGGACGGTCAGCGCTGGCTGGCCGACCACCGCGCCCATTGCACGGCCTGCGACGCCCGGTTCCGCCGTATCGAGGCCATGCTGGCGACTCTGACGACGCTGGACCGTCCCGAACCGGGCCCCGACTTCGCCGATCGCATCCTGGCCGAGGTTCGGCCCGCCCCCGCCCCGCTCTGGGCGCGCTGGCGCCTCGCCGGCGCCTGGCGGCGCGCGGCGGCCGCCGCGGTGCTCGCCGCGGCCGGGCTGGCACTCCTGCTCGCCCCCACCTTCGTGGACGCCGTCGTTGGCGAGCTGGGCGGTCCGGCCTTCCTGTTCAGCGGTCCGGGCCTGCTCGCGGCGGGACTCGTCTCCCTGCTCAACGAATTCGCTCCCTTCCGCTCCCTGATCGGGTCGGCGGCCGCGCTCGCGCGCGCCGTCGTGACCGTCCTGGGGAGCCCGCAGGTGCTCGCCGTCCTGGCGGCCGGCGCCCTGGTCTCGGCCGCCGCGTTCGTCCAACTCTCGCACATGCTTGCAGTCCCTCATCGGAGGCGTTCATCCCATGCGTAGCCGGCACGTCACCGCGTCGCCGACCGCCCGGGCCCTGCTCTGGGTCCTGGCGGCCGCGGCCCTCACCGTCCAGCCGCTCCGTGGCCAGGAGCCCGCGGCCCCACCCGCGGCGCCCCCTGCCGAGGCCCCCGCGGCGCCGGCCGTCGCCGCTCAAGAAGGCGAGGTCGATGCGCTGCTGGCGCGGGTGCGGGAGCGCTTCGAGGCGCGGCCGCTCCGCAACGGCGTTCTGCTCTCGCCCAAATACGCCCCGGCCAGCGTCGGTGACATCGAGGTGAGCGGTGGCACGATCTCGATCGGAGGGCGCGCGGCCACGGGCGCCGAGGTCGAGTCGCTGCTCGGCGCGGCCGATGCCGACCTCGTGATCCGTCTCTCCTACGTGCGGCCCGAGGACGTCGCGCGGAGGCTCGCGTCCGCGCCGGTCGCTCCTCCCCGCACTCCGGGTCCCGCACCCACGGGGGTCATCACGCGCGCCGACACGGCGGGCGCCGCCGGCACCCCGGCCGCCCCCACCGCGCCGCCCGAGCCCGCCGAGCCGCCCGAGCCGCCCGAGCCGCCCGAGCCCCCGGTCGGAGATCAGGTCCGGATGGGCGAAGACATCACGATCGCGAAAGACCAGACCGTGCTGGGCGACGTGGTCGCCATCGGCGGCGACGTGGAAGTCCACGGCCAGGTGCTGGGCGACGTGGTGAGCGTGGGCGGTGTGCTGCGACTGTACGACACAGCGCGCGTGAACGGCGACGCCGTGGCGGTCGGCGGCCGGCTCGAGAAGGACCCCGGGGCCCAGGTGCTCGGGAAGACCACCACGGTCGGCATCCAGATGCCCTTCGTCACGGGCCACCACCCCATGTGGGAGGGTGGGGGACCCCTCGGGGCGCTGGGTGGCCTGCTGCTCACGCTGCTCTTCATCGCGTTGCTCCTGATCCTGGGCGCGATCTGCCAGCTGGTGGCCGGGCGCAACGTGGACCGCATGGAGACGAGCCTGCGCTCCTCGCCGCTCAAGGCCGGCCTGGTGGGCTTCCTCGCCCAGGTCCTGTTCCTGCCCGTCTACGTGATCGGTCTCGTGCTGCTCGTCATCACGATCATCGGCATCCCGATCGCCGTGCTGTGGGCCGTGGGCTTCTTCGTGCTGGGCTTCGTGGCCCATCTCTTCGGCTTCACGGCGGCGGCCAGGGCCGCGGGAGACTCGATGATGCGACGGCTGAACCGGCCGCTCGCCTCGCCCCACGTGGCGCTCCTGATGGGCTTGATCGCGCTCTTCTCGCCGATGCTCGTGCACAGCCTTTTCCACTTCGGGCCGGGCATCATGGACCTCATCGCGATGTTCTTCGCGCTCGTCGGGTTCGTGGTGCTCTACGTCGCCTTCACGATCGGCTTCGGGGCGGCGGTCCTCACGCGCTTCGGCACGCGGACGACCTGGAGCGGCGAGCCTCCCGCGGGTTTGGGCGCGCCGACGGCTCCGTCCCCGCCGTCTCCGCCTCCGCCCCCGACCGAACCCTTCCCCGAGCCGGCCTACCGCTCGCTCCCCGAGCCGCCCGGCGCCCTGCCGGGCGAGCGGGGGCTGCCGGAGCGGCCGCTGCTCGCCTCGGCGCCCGACGATGCGCCGGGCGACGCCGCCGGCGGGAACGCGATCTTCCCACCGGTGTAGGAGTGTCCGGACTGAACCGCGTCCGGCATCCCGAGGAGGTCGTTCCCATGCGCGTCTCGCTGTCGTTCGCGTCCCTGGCCCTTGCCGTGACGATGCAGGCTCCCGGCGCGCTGGCGCAGGAGCCCGCGGATGAGAGCCCCGAGCGGACGTTCCGAGCCGAGCTCTACGTGATCCCCGATGCCGCCGGGTCCGGCGGTCTCAAGGTCGACCATCTGAAGGAACGGCCGGCCGATCTGGGCGTGTGGGTAAAAGGAACTCCGCAGAAGGTGCAGACGGTCACCGTCAACCCCGGGACGGATCCCGAGGTCTTCAGGCACAAGGACCTCACCTTCCGGATCTCGGGCCTCTATCGGGGGCCGCAGAAAGACCGCATGCTGCTCAAGGTCAGCTTCGACCAGGCCGGCCAGGCGGCGGTCAAGGAGTTCATGGCGGGACTCGACGAGACCGTCGTCGTCACGTTCCCCATGAAGGGCGGCGGGGCGTTCCTGGCGCTGCTCGTCTCCACGTAGGTCCAGCTCGTTCCACCGCGAGCCGCGGCAATTCCACGGCAAGTCCGCGAACGGATCGGTCGGCACCGATTGCGAGAGGCCGCGGGCAAACGCCCGCGGCCTCACGCGCGA
>DATBJW010000085.1:0-40885 GCA_036556205.1 Gemmatimonadota bacterium | reverse complement strand
CTGCGCTCACCATGAAACCCAATGGTTCGCGCAGCGCGCCACCGCCCGCCTCCGTAGACAGCCCCCCATTCGCCCGCCCGCCTCAGACCGCGACGAGCAGCGCCGTGCCGTACATGATCGCGAGCCCCATGAGCAGGCCGGCGAAGTTCCAGCCCGACAGGAGCGGGCTCGCCTCGGCGGCGCTGCGGCGGCTGAAGAGCCGCGTCACCTCGACGATCACCTGCAGGATCGCCCCGGCGCCCACCCCCAGGAACACCGCCGCCGCGAAGGGCGAGTAGCTGAAGGCCCCGATCCAGGTCCCGATCGCGGCCGGGAAGCCCGCGATCAGCGCGAAGAGCAGGAAGTGCCGCAGGGTGGGCCGCTCGCGCAGCAGCGGTGCCGCGATGCCGATGCCTTCGGTGATGTTGTGCAGCGTGAAGCCCACCACCAGGAACGAGCCCAGCGCCAGCTCCCCCAGCGTGAACGCCGCGCCGATCGCGAGACCCTCCCCCAGGTTGTGGAGCCCGATCCCGAGCGCGATCAGGTACGCCACGCCGAGCGCCGAGAACCCCTCCCGGCTGCGGTTCATGCGCCCGACCATCATCAGCGCGAGCACGGTGACCAGCGCCGAGAGCAGGACGAGCGGCTCGGCCTGGTAGACGCCCGGGGTCTCGCGGGCGATCTCGAGCGCCTCGAGCAGCGTGTCCACGGCGAGAAAGACCAGGAGCCCGATCGTGAGCGAGAGCAGGAAGTCCACCCCCCGGCGTCCCAGCCGCCGCAGGACGGGGAAGAGCAGGAGTCCCAGCGCCACCGGCAGCACGCCCACGTACACGCCCAGCATCCCGAAGCGCAGGACGGCGTCCCACGAGAACCCGGGCGTCTCGACCGCCACCGGCACGGAGCCCGAGAACGTGAGCCCGGTCGAGGTCACGAGCGCCACTTCGTGCGGCTCGCCGAAGACCCAGGGGTAGGGGATATCGAGCACCGCGTGATCCAGCCGGCCGAGATCGTTGCCGGGCTGGATCCGGAAAGCCCAGTAGGCTTCGTCCACCAGCACCTGGCTGACGTGCACGGGCTGCGGGCCCGAGTTCACGACATGGACGCGCATGTGACCCGGCTCGGGGAGCTCGATGCGCGTGATCGAGAGCTCCTCGACCGGCGGAAGCCCCCGATCCTCGAGCCCCACGCCGCGCACGACCAGGAGGGCGAGCAACGCGCCGAGCAGCAGGGCCGGCAGGACGGCGCCCAGCAGCCAGAGCGCCGAGGGGCGCCGGGTCTGCGCGCCGCCCGTCACGGCGCCGCGCGACGCGGCCGTCCCCGGGCTCTCGACCGCGACCCGCTCGCTCGCCGAGGTCCGCGCGCCGTCGGTCACCACGTCGCGGGTCGCCCGGTCCGGCGTGTCACCGCCGGCCGCGCGGCGAACGTCGGGGCCCGCCGATGGCTCCATCAAGCCTCCCGCGCCTGGAAGAAGCCCGTCCAGCCGAGTTCCGTGAACTCGCTCTGATGGGCGTGGAACATGTAGTCGCCGGGATACTCGAGCGTGAGCTCGAGCAGGTGGCGCTCGCCCTGGCAGAGCATCACGGTGTCGGTCAGCTCCCCGGGCTCCAGCGTGGTGCCGGTCCGCAACAGCCGGAACATCCCGGCGTGCAGGTGGAACGAGTTGACGGGATCGAACTCGGTCATGTTGACCAGGTAGATGCGCTGCGGCTCGCCCACCTTCACGGGGATCGGGTGACGCTCGTAGTGGAAAGCCACCGAGTTCACCGCGTACACCTCGTTCTCACCGTCGAAGTTCGTGTCGAACCCGTTCATCACCATCACCATCTCCCGGGCGGGTGGACGCCCGCCGGGCGGATCGATGATGAGAGCGCCGTAGAGGCCTTTGTGGATGTGTCGCCGGAGCGGCAGCCCGTGACAGTGGTAGGGGTGGAGACCGAAGGGGCGGGCCTCGAACTCGTAGGTGAACGACTCCCCGGGCTCGACGAGCGGGAAGACGCCGTCCATCTGCGGGCGGTGGATCCCGTGGAAGTGAATCGTGTGCGGGTGCGTGCCCTGGTTGAAGAAGCGGACCCTGAGCAGGTCTCCCTCGGTCGCGCGGAAGGTCGGGCCGGGCACCGTCCCGTTGTAGGTCCAGGCCGGGAAGTAGACGCCCGGCGCGACCTCGACCTCGCGGTCGGCGGCGATCACGGTCCACTCGCGCAGCGTGCGTCCGTCGGAAAGGCTTTGCGTCCGACCCCGGTCGAAGGTCTCGAGGAAGCGCGAGGGGTCGAAGAGCCGCCTGTCCACGTCGCCGACCGTGGCCAGCTGCGAATGGCCTTCCATGTCGCCCGGGTGCTTGAGCTCGGGGAGATGCGTGGGCTCCTGGGCGCCGCGCAGACGCCCCAGCGCGGCCGAGCCCGCGAGCCCCAGGGCGCCCGCCGCCCCCGCCTTGAGGACGGCCCGCCGCGACGCGAGCCTGGAGGGGCGCTCGCTCACGGGCTCCTCTCCTCGCTCCCGAGCGCGAGCTCGCGCGGCCCCCGTTTGCCGGGCCCCGCCCCGCCGCCCGCCGGCGCCACGAAGATCTGCTCGGCGAGGCGCTCGCCCAGCACGTGCTCGGCTCCGCCCGAACGGATGGTCAGCGGCCCCTCGAAGGGGGCGCGTCCCGTCACGGTGATCCGGGCTCCGGGGCGCAGCCCGACCGAGTCCAGGTACCGAAGGACCTCGGGATCGCGGTCGCTCACCCGACGGACGACGAGGGGCCCGCCGGCGCGGGTTGCCCAGAGGCTCTCGACCGGGTCCTCGCGGTAGGCGCCGTGCTTGGGGGGAATCGGATGGCCGTGGGGATCCTCGGTCGGATGCCCCAGGGCGGCGTCGATGCGGTCTTCGAACTCCTCCGAGATCGTGTGCTCGAGCCGCTCGGCCTCCTCGTGCACGCGGTCCCAGGGATACCCGAGAGCCCGCTCGAGGTAGAGCTCCAGCAGGCGGTGATGGCGGAGCAGCTCCAGGGCAGCCTCGCGGCCCTTGGCGGTGAGCCTGACACCCTGGTAGGGGATGTAGACGGCGTAGCCGTGGTCGGCCAGCCGCTGGGTCATGGAGGTCACGGAAGAGGGGGCCACGCCCAGGCGTTGGGCGATCGCCGAGGTCGAAACCCACGCCTCGCCCGAGGCGAGGTCGTAGATGGCCTTCAAGTAGTCGCCGGTGGACGTGCTTATCATCTCATATGATATTTAGGCGAAACTAAACTAGAGTTTAGACCTCACGCAGGCGCTGGTCAAGCCCGACGACTTGAGCGGCCACTCGCCTGCTCGGCCACGGGGATCCAGATAACTCGGGCGCGGCCAATCCGACGCCGCCATGGCGCCCGGGCCGCACCGGCTTCCCCGTTTCAGGCCAACGGGATGGCCGCCGACGAGAGTCGGGCCTATGTTGCGAGCCGCGCAGCCCCTGGGCGGCTCACGAAGCCCGTCTTCCATCCTCATCAGGAGCGTTCCCAATGCCTTCGGCGGTCGAGTTCCTGGAACGAAACCGCGAGCGGAGCCTCGAGCAGCTGAAGGAGTTCCTGCGGATTCCGAGCGTGAGCACCAAGCCCGAGCGCCGCGACGACGTACGCCGGGGCGCCGCTTTCGTAGCCGACGGCCTCCGGGAGGCCGGGCTGCCTCTGGTGGAGGTGATCGAGACGGCCGGCCACCCGATCGTCTATGCCGAGGACCTGCGCGCAGACGGTCCCACCCTGCTCGTCTACGGCCACTACGACGTCCAGCCCGAGGAGCCCGTCGAGCTCTGGACTAGCGGTCCCTTCGATCCCACCGTGCGCGACGGCGAGCTCTACGCCCGGGGCGCCGTAGACGACAAGGGGCAGGTCTGGATGCACGTGAAGGTGCTGGAGGCCTTCCTGAAGGCGGAGGGCCGCCTGCCGTGCAAGGTCAAGGTCGTGATCGAGGGCGAGGAGGAGGTGGGGGGAGGGCACCTGACGGAGTTCGTGGAAGCGAACCGCGAGCGTTTGCGCGCCCGCGCGGTCGTGATCTCCGACTCGCCGATGCTCGCGCGGGGCGTGCCGGCGCTCTGCTACGGTCTGCGCGGGCTCTGCTACATGGAGGTCCACGTCAGGGGGGCCGCGAGCGATCTGCATTCCGGCTCCTTCGGAGGCGCTGTCGCGAATCCGGCCCAGGCGCTGGCCTCGATCCTGGCGGGCCTCAAGGATGGTCGGAACCGGGTGGCCATCCCCGGCTTCTACGACCGGGTTCGGCCGCTCTCGACCATGGAGCGCCAGGCTCTGGCCGAGCTACCCTTCGACGAGGAAGCCTACCGCGCGCAGCTCGACGTGCCCGAGCTCGTGGGCGAGGAAGGCTTCGGCACGCTGGAGCGCGTCTGGGCGCGGCCCACGTTGGAGGTCAACGGGATGCTCTCCGGGTTCACCGGAGAGGGCTCGAAGACCGTCCTGCCGGCGCGCGCCATGGCCAAGGTCTCGATGCGCCTGGTGCCCGACCAGGACCCGGCCGAGATCGCCCGGCTCTTCGAGGCGCGCGTAGCGGCGCTCAAGCCGCGCGGGGTGACCGTCGAGGTCCGCCACCACCACGGCGGCCGCCCCTTCCTGACGGACATCGCCGACCCCGCCATGCAGGCCGCGGCCCGGGCGCTCGAGCGCGGCTTCGGCAAGAAGCCCGTTCTGATCCGCGAGGGCGGCTCGGTGCCGGTGGCGGTGGACTTCGGCACGACGCTGGGCCTGCCGGTCGTGCTCATGGGATTCGGCACGCCCGACGAGAACGCGCACGCGCCGGACGAGCACCTGAGCCTCGAGAACTTCTACCTGGGGATGCCTACCATCGCGTACTTCCTGGAGGAGTTCGGCCGGCTGCCCGCGTGACGTTCCACCCCCTCGACTCTCAGTTCGGGCACTGAGAAGCCGGCCCGAAAAGACGGTGGCGACGCTGTAGGGACCGGTCTAGCTTGAGTTTTCCTACCGCCGGCAGGGTTCGGGTGGCGGGTCGGGATGACGTTTCGCCGGGACCCGGCGCGCGCGCGCCGGGGCCTTCTCACAAGCGGTCTTCAGCCAGAGGTTTTCGCATGCGCCTCCGCGCGGGTTTCGTCGTCGTCGCGGCTTCCTGTCTGCTGGCGCCCAGCGCGGCCGCCCAGTACGCGCCCCGGCTATCGACGGGACTCGAGTTCGGTCCCGAGCTCATCCTCGCCGACGATCGTTTGAGCTTGAGCGGTGCCTTCCAGACCCCGCTCGGCCGGCAGAGCGACGTGCGCGCGGCACTCGGCATCGAGGACCCCGACGTCTCGAGCTCGAGCGCCATCCTGAGCATGAGCATGCGCGCCTTCCTCTCCGACGTCACGCGCGGCAAGGTGTTGCCGGCGCTGCAGGGTCAGCTCGACTTCTTCTTCGGGGGCGGCAACTCGCTGCGTCTCACGGGGGGCCCGAGCTTCGGCGTGGCCACGGGCGTCGACAAGAGTCTCCTGCCCTACCTCCAGCCGATCTTCTTCTACAAGCACGAGAGCGGGAAGAACGACGTGAAGCTGGGGGTGCGGCTGGGCGCCGACTACGCGATGAAGCCCGGCAAGGTGGACCTGCGCGGGGATCTGCTGATCAGCAGCTTTCTGCAGTTGCGCGGGGCGCTCGCCTTTCACATCGGCAAGCCGCTCTTCAACAAGAACCGTCCTCCGTTGCCTCCGCCCGCGCCGGCTCCGACCCCCCCGGCTCCGGGTCTCGAAGCGCCGCCCGAGTCCGAGGCTCCCGCCGACTCCGCGGCGGCCTTCGAGGCTCCCGCCGACTCCGCGGCGGCCCTCGAAGCTCCGGCCGACTCCGCGGCCACCGATACCGAGGCTCCACCCGAACAGTGATCCCGTCCGCCACTGGCCTGCCCGTGGCGTCTTCCTCGCCGGTTCAGCGCAACGGACGCCGGGTCGGCGGCGGCCAGGACGACTCCCGATCGGCCGCCGCCAGTCCGCCCGGGGCGCGCAACGGGACCAGGTCCAGCACCACCACGTTCCACGGCTCTCCCGTCTCGTAGATCAGCGGCAGCTTGGCCCCGTAGGCGCGATAGAAGGGGACCAGGTAGGCGCCCTCCCTCCCGTCCAGCTCCACGAGCAGGTAGTCCGCCTTCTCCCGGACGAGGGCGCGCGCGAACGCGGCCGGGTCCGAGGTCGGCGGGTACGGGACCGACCGTCGACCGGACCAGTAGAACGTGACCGGCGGCTTGCGCGCGGCCACGACCGCGGCCGGCGGGAGGCCTTCCCGGGCCCACGCGGCGGCGCGCCGGCTCTGCGCCAGGGGTCCGGGAAGCCCGGCGGCGGCGTTTCCGCGCGCGACCTGCGCGCGTATCTCGAAGGCGTCCACCACGCGGCCGGCGGTCCCCGCCAGCTGCGAGCCCGCCAGCAGCAATCCTGTGGCCGCGAGCGCCCGCGGGCCGCGCTCGCGCGCGAGCGAGAGGAAGGCGAGAAAGAGGAGCGGCAGGAGCGGCAGGAAGAAGCGCTCCAGGGCGGCAGACCATGCGAAGAGCAGGGCGGCGCTGAGCGCCAGGTAGAGAGGGGCCGGGTCGCCCCGATCGTCCCGAATGCCGCGCGCGATGTAGAGGACCATCACACAGAGCGCCAGGAGAGTCCCCGCGATCCGCGGGAAGGCCAGGGACGCGCTCCACGGAAAGAGCGCCACGGCGAGCGGGGCGGGACGGAGGAAGAAGCGACGGAGAGCGGTGGTCATGCGCCCGGAGACCCGCTCGCCGGCGTTCGGGGCCATCTCCGGAGCCGGCGCGGGCGCGCCACCCGACGCCACGGAGTCGGCGGAAAGAGCCTCGCGCTCCTCCAGCTGATAGGTCCCGGCCAGCTCCGCCAGGTAGCCCTGCCGGGAGAGCAGGGATGGGAGCCAGAGGGCGAGTGCCGCCGCCAACGCCGCGCCGGCGATCAGCGCCGCTCCACGCCGGCCGGCGCGCAGGAGTGCGATGGCGCAGGCCGCGACGAGCGCCGCGCCGATCAGCCTCACCCAGCTCCCCAGGATCGCCAGCCCCAGCGCCGCGAGCAGCCGTCCGCGGCGACGGCCCTGATCGGACGCGTCGTAGATCAAGAGCGACAGGATGCTGAGGGCCAGGAAGGGCGCCTCGGTGAACGTGTCGCCAGCGAACTCGAGGAGCAGTGGGGAGAGCGCCAGCGCCTGCGCGCCCCAGAAGCCGAGCGTGGGACCGCGCCGGCCGAGATAGGCCTGCGTCGCGACGACGGCCGCCACCCCGCAGAGCCCCATCGCGATCTTGAGGGCCAAAAGGCTTCCGCCCGAAAGCGCGTAGACGGGAGCCAGGAGGGCCGGGAACGCGAACGGGTAGCGTGTGTGGGGGGGTGCTCCCGGCAGCCAGATCTCCGAGAGTCCGCGGCCCTCGGCGAGCCCGCGTGCGAGAAGCAGGTAGATGAGGTTGTCGCCGCCCGGCGCGGGTCGCGGGTCGAGGAGCAGAAGCCAGAGGATCGCGAAGGCCAGCGGCGGGAGAACCAGGCGCAGCGCTCGAAGCAGCGCCGGCCGGGGCCGGGCGGGCGTCGCCACGCTCGCGGGAGCGGAAGTACCCGTGCGCTCGCGCGTTCTCCGACGCTCCCGGGACCTGGCTCTGCGCGCCATCGGTGCGCGAACCTAAGCGCCGCCGGGTCACGTTGACAATGCCGCGGAGCGCCGGTTAGAGTTCGCCGGCGTTCCACCCCCACGGCCCACGAACGCGGAGGACGGATGAAGTTTCCCCAGGAGCTCCGCTACACCAAGGAGCACGAGTGGGTCGCGTTCGACGCCAAGTCGGGTGCGGGGACGGTGGGCATCACCGACTACGCCCAGGGTGAGCTGGGCGACATCGTGTTCGTGGAGCTGCCCGCCAAGGGCGCGCGGATCGAGGCGCACAAAGCCTTCGGGACCATCGAGGCGGTGAAAGCCGTGAGCGAGCTCTTCGCCCCCGTGACCGGCGAGGTGGTCGCGGTCAACGGCGAGCTCGAGTCCAATCCCCAGCTCGTGAACTCCGAGCCCTACGCCGGCGGCTGGATGATCAAGATCCGCCTCGAGAAGCCCGACGAGATCGCCTCTCTCCTCTCCGCGGCCGAGTACGAGAAGCACGTGAGCTAGCCGCCCCGCCGGGGGCCCGAGCGCCACCCCTCTCTCTCTCACGAGCCCTGCGTCCATGACCTTCATCCCGATCAGTGCGGAAGACCGCGAGGCCATGCTGGCCGCGATCGGCGTGGCGGACGTGTCGGAGCTCTGGTCCACGATTCCCGACGAGCTCCTGCTGCGGCGCCCCCTGGTCTTGCCGCCGCGTCTCACGGAGATGGAGGCGGGACGCGACGTGGAAGGGTTGGCTGCCCGGAACGTCTCGGCCGCGACCCACGCGAGCTTCATGGGCGGCGGAGCGTACGACCACTACGTACCGAGCGCCGTCGGCCACCTCCTCCTGCGCTCCGAGTTCATGACCGCGTACACCCCCTACCAGCCCGAAGTCGCGCAAGGCACCCTGCAAGCGATCTACGAGTTCCAGACCCTGATCTGCGAGCTGACCGGCATGGAGGTCGCGAACGCGAGCCTCTACGACGGCGGCTCGGCGCTGGCCGAGGCCTCGCTCATGGCCGCGGCGGTCACGCGGCGGTCGGGCCTGCTCGTGTCGGAGGGCGTGAACCCGGCCGCGCGGCAGGTGGTCGTGACCTACAACCGTGGGTCGCGGCGTCCGATCACCGCCATTCCGCTGGGGACGGACGGCCGCACGGACCCGGCCGAGCTGGCCCGCCGCCTGGACGGCGGCGTCGCGGCCGCGCTGGTGCAGTCGCCGAACTACTACGGCGTGGTGGAGGACATCCCCGCGCTGGCCGAGGCCGCGCAGGCGGCCGGCGCGCTGCTCGCGGTCAGCGCCGATCCGTTCTCGCTGGGCGTCCTCGAGGCTCCCGGCCGTCTCGGCGCCGACATCGTGGTCGGCGAGGGCCAGGGGCTCGGCAACGCGCTCTCCCTGGGCGGACCCTACGTCGGGTTCTTCGCCACGCGCCGCCAGCACATCCGTCAGATGCCGGGGCGCATCATCGGGCGCAGCGCGGACTCGGAGGGGCGTCCGGCGTTCGTGATGGTGCTCCAGACCCGCGAGCAGCACATCCGGCGCGAGAAGGCGACCTCGAACATCTGCACGAACCAGGCTCTCAACGCGCTGGCGGCGACGATCTACCTGAGCCTGGTGGGGAAGACGGGTTTCCTGCAGGCGGCGCGCGCCTGCTTCCAGAAGGCCCACTACGCGGCGGAACGCATCCGGCGGCTCGGCGGCTACGGGCTCGCCTTCGAGGGGCCGTTCTTTCACGAGTTCGCCGTGCGCACGCCGGTCGCACCTTCCGAGATCTGCCGCGAGGGGCTCGCGGCCGGCCTGCTGGCCGGGATCCCGCTCGACGAGCATCCCTTGCGCGCGGAGCTCGGCTCCTCGGCCCCCGATCCGGACCGGACCCTGCTCATCGCGGTGACCGAGAAGCGCACGCGCGACGAGATCGACCGGCTGGTGGAGCTGCTGACCCGTTTCGCGGGCGCTCCGAAACGCGAGCGCGGATCGGGGCGGACGCCGCCCGAGCGGGCCAGGGCCCTGCGCTGAGGAGACGCGGATGGAGGAGAGAGAAGCCCGTGGGGATGAGATGGGCGAGCTCTCGCCCGGTGGCCGGCGCTCCGAGGCGATGCGGGCCGTGGCCGAGACGATCCGCAACGGGGGCGACTATCGGTGGGTCGGGATCTACGAGGTGAGCGAGACGGAGATCGCGGCGCTGGCCTGGACCGGAAGCGAGGCTCCTGCCCATCCACGGTTCCCGGTATCGCGGGGACTGTGCGGTGCGGCGGTCGCGGCCCGCGCCCCGGTGGTCGTGGGGGACGTGCGCAACGATCCGCGCTACCTCACGACGTTCGGGAGCACCCGCTCCGAGGTGGTCGTGCCGATCCTGGGCCCGGGCGGCGAGGCCCTCGGGCTCGTGGACGTGGAGAGCGAGCTGCCGGACGCCTTCGGCGAGAAGGACCTGCGCTTCCTCGAAGGGTGCGCGGCCGCGCTCGCGCAGGTCTTCGGGCGCGACCTCTGACCTGAACTGAGCCGGGATTTCACTGTGCCAACACGGGCGCGATCTCTGACCTGAACTGAGCCGAGATTTCACTGTGCCAACCCTTGTTTACCATGGCCATTCGTGCTTCGTCGTCGAGTCGGCGGCGGGGCGCGTGATCATCGACCCCTTCCTGACCGGAAACCCCAAGGCCGACGTGGGACCGGACGCGATAGGGAAGCTCGACGCCGTTCTCGTCACCCACGGCCACGGCGATCACTTCGGCGACACCCTGGCGATCGCCAGGCGGACCGGCGCCACCGTCGTGGCGGCCTACGAGATCGCGAGCTACTGCGAGACGCAGGGTGCGAAGGTCCACGGCATGGCCACGGGCGGCGCCAGGGAGTTCCCCTTCGGCTGGGTCAAGCTCGTGCCCGCCGCGCACGGGAGCCTGTTCCAGGCCGATCCTGCCTTCAGCACGAATCCCGTCGGCTTCTTCTATCGCGTCGAGGGCAAGCTCGTCTACCACATGGGGGACACGGCGCTCACCGCCGACGTCAAGCTGCTGGGGGAGCTGAACCGTGTGGACGTGGCGCTCGTGCCCATCGGCGACAACTACACGATGGGGCCCGACGACGCGCTGAAGGCCGTCGAGTTCCTGCGTCCGGGCATCGTGGTGCCCATGCACTACGACACGTTCGACCTCATCAAGCAGGACGCGCCGGCGTTCAAGAAGCGCGTGGAGGCGGCGGGCCGGCGGTGCGAGGTGATGAAGCCGGGAGGCACCCTGCACTTCTGAGCGGGAGCGGCCGATGCGGGCACTCGTCACGGGTATCTTCGTCGCGCTGCTGACCGGCGCGGCAGTCACGTCCCTTTCGGCTCAGACCCTCGAGTCGCGTGGGGATGGACAGGTCATCGCTTCGGGACCGGCGCTCGATGGCAGCGGCGGTCGGTGGGGGACGGATGGCCGGCTTCGGCTCGCGAGCGCCGAGCTCTGGAGCGGGGAGACGCCGGCCCCCGTGCTGCTCGCCCGCTCGCGCTCCGAAAAGCGGACCGGCACGGCGCTCATGATCGTCGGCGCGGCCGGGATCGTGACCGGTCTCGTCGTCGACGAGAGCATCATCACGATCGCGGGCGCCGGTGTGGGCGGGTACGGGCTCTTCCTCTACCTGCGCTGAGTTGCTCGAAGGACGACGCGCGGGGGAAGAGCGTGCATTGGTTCTCATTCTCGAGGAGGAACGCGGCTTGTCCGAGAAGCTGATCTTCGAGCTTTCGCGGCCGGGGGTAGCCGCCGTGACCTTCCCCGCGCTGGACGTCGAGGAGGTGGACCCCGCCGCGCTCGTGGACGAGCGGCTGCTCCGCCGCGAGCCCCCGCGCCTGCCCGAGGTGGCCGAGAACGAGGTCGTGCGGCACTTCGTGCGGCTCTCCACGCTGAACCATCACGTGGACAAGCGCATGTATCCGCTCGGCTCCTGCACCATGAAATACAACCCCAAGATCAACGAGGATGCGGCGCGACTGCCGGGCTTCGCGGCGCTCCATCCGGCGCAGGATCCGGCCACCCTGCAAGGGGCGCTGGCGCTGATGCACGAGCTGGGGGAGATGCTGAGGGAGATCGTGGGGCTGGACGCGGTCAGCCTGCAGCCCGCGGCCGGCTCGCAGGGGGAGCTCACGGGACTGCTCGTGATCCGCGCCTGGCACGAGGCGCACGGAAATCCCCGCCGGCGCGTCCTGATCCCCGATTCGGCCCACGGCACGAACCCGGCCACGGTGACGATCGGCGGCTACGAGGTCGTCACCCTCAAGTCGAACGAGCGCGGTCAGGTGGATCCCGAGGAGCTCGGGCGCCATCTCGACGAGGACGTGGCCGCGCTCATGCTGACGAATCCCAACACCCTCGGGAAGTTCGAGCGCAACATCCTGAGGATCACCGCCATGTGCCACGACGTGGGCGCCCAGGTCTACATGGACGGTGCCAACATGAACGCGCTGCTCGGCATCACGCGGCCTGCGGAGATGGGCTACGACGTCTGCCACTTCAACCTGCACAAGACCTTCTCGACGCCGCACGGCGGGGGCGGCCCGGGCTCCGGCCCGGTCGCGGTGCGCGAGCACCTCGAGCCCTTCCTGCCTCGACCCCTGGTCGTGAAGCGCGACGACGGCTCCTTCGCGCTCGACTGGGATCGGCCGCGCTCGATCGGCAAGGTGCACACGTTCTTCGGCAATTTCGGCATGCACGTTCGGGCCTATACCTACATCCGGATGCACGGGGCGGCGGGGCTGCGGAAGGTGAGCGAGACGGCCATCCTGAACGCGAACTACCTCCGCCACGGGCTGGCGGAGGCCTACGAGCTGCCCTACGGACCCAACTGCATGCACGAGGTGGTCTTCAGCGGCGACCGCCAGAAGAAGAAGGGCGTCAAGACGCTGGACATCGCCAAGCGAATCCTCGACTTCGGCTTCCACGCTCCCACGACGTACTTCCCGCTGATCGTGTCCGAAGCCCTGATGATCGAGCCCACCGAGACCGAGTCGAAGGTCGAGCTGGACGCATTCATCGCCGCGTTGCTCGAGATCGACCGCGAGGCCTCGCTCGACCCCGAGAAGGTGCGGGGCGCTCCCTACACGACGCCCGTCAAGCGCATCGACGAGGGACGCGCCGGCCGCGAGCTCGACGTGCGCTGGGAGCCCGCACCCGCCGCTTGATCTCCCGTTGACCGTCGTCTCCGCGAAATCGTCGATCCGCCCGAGCGGCCGCGGCCGCCCGACGCGGGGGACAGCCTGGCGCCTGCTCCGCACGCCGCCCGCGAGCGCCGCCTGGAACATGGCCTGCGACCACGCGCTGGCCGAGTCGGTCGGGCGCGCGGGGGGGCCGGCGGTCCTGCGTCTCTTCGGCTGGGATCCCCCCGCGATCTCGGTCGGGTACGGCCAGCCGCTGCGCGACGTAGCGGATCGCATGACCGGGCTGCGCCGTTCGGGAGTCGACCTCGTGCGGCGGCCGACCGGGGGCGGCGCCGTTCTTCACGCGGACGAGGTGACCTACAGCGTCGCCGCGCCGCTCGCGAGCCGGCTCCTCGAGAACGGGCCCCGGGCCGCCTGCGAGCGGATCCACGCCGCCATCCTGACGGGACTCGAGAGCCTGGGCATCTCGGGCCTGGCACTCCACGGCGGACGGTCCGTGTCGAGACCGGTCGAGTGCGGGGACGGCGAGGGCCGGGAAGGCGCGGCGGCGTCCCCGACGCCGATCTCTCTCGCGCCCCGGGTCTGCTTCGCCGCGGCCAGCCGGTCGGAGATCTCCTGGCGGGGCCGGAAGCTCGTGGGGAGCGCGCAGCGCCGGATGGGGGCCGCCCTCCTCCAGCACGGCTCGATCCTGCTCGCGGGGGACCAGGGACTGCTGGCCGCGCTCTGGCCCGAGGCCGCCCGGACGGGAGTCGCGACCCTGGCCGAGGCGGGGCGGCGCCGGTTCGGATGGGAGGAGGTGGCCGACGCCGTGGGACGCGGCTTCGAGCGCGAGCTCGGCGCGGTTTTCGAGGAATCGCCACTCGAGGCGGCCGAGTTGCGGCGGATCGAGGAGCTGATCGACGATGCCTACGAGTGCCGGGGCTTCCTGCTCCGGGTCTGAACGGACGGGCGAGCCGGCGCAGCGACCGCAGGCGGCCCGCGGGCTCGCCCGAGTCGCCGGCGCGCACGGAGTCCCTGGACCGCCCGGGAGCCGGCGGTGTAGAGGTCCGAAGCCTAGAAAAAAGACCCGCTCCGGGGGAGATTTCGGTATTCTAGCGGCCTGCCGTCGGGGCTGGCCCGCGCGCCGGCCCGGCGCCCGAGCAAAACCGTTCCCGCCAAAGGAGGTGCGGTGCTCCACTCGTCGTCCGCGTCCGTTCGCCTGCCTCGTCGATTCAGCGTCCCGCTCGCCCTCGCGGGCGCGCTCGGCCTCTGGGCCTGCGGCGGGGGCGGCGGCGGGGGGACGGCGGAGAAACCTCTCTCCGAGGGCGAGCCCAAGCGGGGCGGCACCCTGATCTGGACCAGCCCGTCCGACTTCGACGCCCTCAACAACTTCGTCAGCACGGACTACGAGACTCAGGAAGCCAACCGCTACGTGCTGTTCATGACCTTGATCCAGTACGACAAGGACATGAACCTCGTGCCCTACCTCGCGGAGAGCTGGGAGCTCGCGCCCGACGGGCTCTCCGTGACCTACCACATCCGCAAGGACGTGAAGTGGCACGACGGCACGCCCACCACGGCCGAGGACGTGAAGTTCACGTACGAGCGCTGCAAGGACCCCAAGGTCGCCTACGCCAACGCCGCCACCTTCGAGTACTACACGGGCGCGGAGATCCTCGACCCCTACACGATCCGCTTCACGTTCAGCCAACCCTTCGCCGACCCGGTCGAAAACCTCGCGCTCTGGACGATCATGCCCAAGCACCTGCTCGAGAAGGTGCCGGTGGCCGAGCTCCGGAACGCGCCCTTCAACCGGAACCCCGTGGGCAACGGCCCCTTCAAGTTCGTGCGCTGGACGGCCAACCAGGAAATCGTGTTCGAGGCCAACGACGCCTTTTCGCCGTCGCTGGGCGGCCGGCCCTACCTGGATCGCATCGTCCTGCGGATCGTCCCCGAGCAGACGACAGAGCTCACCATGCTGCTCACCGGCCAGAGCGATCTTCTGCGAGCGGTGCAGCCGCAGGAGGGGGCTCGCGTCGAGGCCAGCGACGTGGCCCGTCTGATCGTGTTTCCCAGCCGGGCCTACGACTTCATCGGATGGAACGAGCGTCTGCCGATGTTCGACTCCCCCGAGGAGCGCCAGGCGCTGACCATGGCCATCAACCGCCAGCAGATGGTGGCCGCGCTGCTCTACGGTTACGGAAAGGTCGCCGCCACGGACGGATTCGAGACCATGTGGGTGTCGGACAGCACCCTCAAGCCGCGTCCCTACGACCCCGAGAAGGCCAAGGCGTTGCTCGCGGGCCAGGGCTGGAAGGACTCGGACGGCGACGGGGTGCTCGATCAGGACGGCCGCCGCTTCGAGTTCCGGCTGCTGGTCAACAAAGGAAACGACCTGCGCTCCGACGGGGCCATCATCGTCAAGAACGACCTCGCGAAGATTGGCGTCGTGGCCGAGCCCACGGTCCGGGAGTGGACGGTGCTCCTGCAGGAGACGCAGCGGAAGGAGTACGAAGCCTGGCTCGGGGGCTGGCAGCTCGACTTCGTCTACAACCCGCGTGACCTGTTCCACAGCCAGGCGATCGACGGCAAATACAACTTCGTCTCGTTCAAGAACGCCACGGCCGACAGCCTCATCGACCTCGGGATCTCGATCCCCGATCGCGCGCAGTCGAAACCGGTCTGGTTGGCGTTCTTCCGCCTCATGGCCGAGCAGCAGCCCTATACCTGGCTCTACACGCTGAACGAGCGCGTGGGGGTCTCGCGCCGCCTGCGCGGCGTCGAGACGATGGACACGCGCGGCTACATCCGCGACATCCGCCACTGGTGGATCGCGTCGTGACGCGCGGCCGCGGCCCCACGACGGAGCCGGGCGGGTGTCTCCTTCCGCTCGCCCCTTCGCCCCGATCGTCTCCAACTCGCCGGCTCCAGCTCCTGCCGATCCTGCTCCTGGCGCTGGCCTGCGGGAAGGCCGAGCGGGAGCAGCCGACGACCACGCCCGCCGGCGAGGCCGCGCCGGCCGACGGCGATCGGCTCATCATCGGCACCACGGCCGACGTGGACGCCCTGAACTACCTGACGCTCACGACGCTCACGGCTCAGGAGGTGGCGGGCGAGCTCTTCTGGCCGCTGGCCGAGATCAACCCCGACCTGCTGACGTTCCATCCCGGCCTGGCCGACTCCTGGGAGTTCTCGCCGGACAGCCTGAGCCTGACGTTTCACCTGAACCCCAGGATCACCTGGCACGACGGCGTCCCGCTGCGGGCGGACGACGTGGTGTGGTCGATGGGGGCCTGCAAGGACGAGAAGATCGCGTGGTCGTCGATCCGCTGGCTGGACCGGATCAAGAACGTGACCGCGGTCGATTCGCTGACGGTGCGGATGGACTTCACGGAGCGCTACCCGTACCAGCTGATGGACGCCAGCGTCTGCCGGCCCACGCCCAAGCACCTGCTGGAGAAGATCAAGCCCGAGGAGATGCGGAACGCGGCCTTCAATCAGAACCCGGTCGGCGACGGACCGTTCAAGTTCAAGTCGTGGACGGCCCAGCAGTCGGTGGAGCTCGTCGCGAACGAGTCGTTCTTTCGCGGCCGGCCGCACCTGGACGGCGTCGTCTGGCGCATCATCCCGGAGTGGACGTCGCTCATCACCCAGCTCTCGAACGGGGACATCGACCTGGTGACGGGCATCCAGCCCACGTTCTACAAGCAGCTCGCGGAGGACCCCGACCTGCAGGTGTACTCGGCTCCGGGCCGCCGCTACGTCTACGTCGCCTGGAACCTGCGCGACCCGCTCTTCGGCGACCGCAACGTCCGGCGCGCGCTCACGATGGCCATCGACCGGCAGGCCCTGATCGACGCGCTCCTCTACGGCCAGGCGAAGGTCATGAACAGCCCCTTCCCCGAGATCCTCTGGGCCTACGACCCGAACATCAAGGCCATCTCCTACGATCCCGAGGGCGCCCGGAAGCTGCTGGAGCAGGCGGGCTGGAAGGACACCGACGGGGACGGGATCCTGGACAAGGACGGCAAGCCCTTCCGCTTCGAGATGCTCACGAACGCCGACAACACCTTGCGCGTGGACATCACGGTGGCGATCCAGAGCCAGCTCAAGAAGCTCGGCATCGACGCGCGGCCGCGGGGCATGGAGTTCGTGGTCTTCACGCAGAAGCTCCAGAACAAGGACTTCCAGGCGGCGGTGGCGGGCTGGAACAGCCAGATCAAGGTGGATCTGACCGACCTCTGGTCCTCGAAGTCCATCCCCGACAAGTTCAACTTCATCTCCTACGCGAGTCCCGTCGTGGATTCGCTCATCGACGCCGGCATCGCGGAGTTCGACACCCAGCGGGCGAAGCAGATCTGGAGCGAGGCGCAGCAGATCGTGGCCGACGACGCGGGCTACTCCTTCCTGTTCGAGCAGTTCGACATCAACGCGCTGAGCAAGCGCTTCAAGAACGTCGAGATGAACTCCTACGGCTGGGACTACAACCTGCCGGAGTGGTACGTCCCTAAGGGGGAGCAGAAGTACTGATTCGATGCTGACCTTCATCCTGAAGCGCCTGCTGCAGGCGATCCCGCTCCTCCTGGGAGTGGCCACGATCCTCTTCGTGGTGCTCCACCTGGCACCCGGCGATCCCACCTCGTTCTACTTCAACCCCGACGTCGATCCGCAGGTGATCCAGCTCATGCGCAAGAACCTGGGCCTCGACCAGCCGCTGCACGTGCAGTACTGGCGCTGGCTCACGAGCTTCCTGCGCGGCGACTTCGGGAGCTCCTTCGCCCAGCACCGTCCGGTCATCGAGATCCTGAAGGACGCGATCCCCAACACGCTGCTCCTCTCCTCGGTCTCGATGGTCGTCATCTTCGTGCTGGGGCTCTTGATCGGGACCATCCAGGCCGTGCGCCAGTACTCGCTCGCCGACAACCTCGCCACGGTGATCTCGTTCTTCTTCTATTCGATGCCGGGGTTCTGGTTCGCGCTCATGCTGGTGCTCCTCTTCTCCTACAAGTTCCAGCTCTTCCCCGCCTCGCAGATGACCTCGGTGAACTACGAGTACCTGTCGGTCCCGGCCAAGCTCTGGGACCGCCTGCAGCACATCCTGCTGCCGGCCGTGGCTCTGGGGATCGGCGAGGCGGCGGGGATCGCGCGCTACGCGCGCGGGGGGCTGCTGGAGGTCATCCGGCAGGACTACATCCGCACGGCGCGCGCCAAGGGGCTCTCGGAGTGGAAGGTGATCTTCAAGCACGCGATGCGAAACGCGCTGATCCCCATCGTGACGTTGTTCGGCCTCACGATCCCGTTCCTGATGGGCGGGGCGGTCCTGATCGAGACGATCTTCGCCTGGCCGGGCATGGGACGCGTCATCGTGACGGCCATCTTCCAGCGCGACTACCCGGTGGTGATGGCCACGGCGTTCCTGTTCGCCGTCTTCGTCGTCCTCGGCAACCTGATCGCGGACGTCCTGTACGCCCTCGTGGATCCCCGCATCCGCTATGACTGAGAGCGCCTCGTGATCGACCTCGAGCCGGAGATCGGAACCGGCGGGCCCGCAGGCGCGGGAGTCCCGGCGCGCCAGCGGCCCCTCGAGCCGGAGGGCGACGCCCCGGACGTGGGGTTGATCCGCTCCGAGGCCGCGCTGCTGAACCTGCCCGAGCCGCTGCTCGCGGGCGACGAGCCGGACGCGGCGCCGGCCCCGGCTGCCGGACGCAAGCCCGCGGCGATCGTCGCCTCGGCCCTGCTCCCGGGCGCCGGACACCTGTTCTACGGCCGCTTCGTGACCGGGCTCTGGATCCTCTTCTTCTGGGGCGTGGGGCTGGCGCTCGCGCTCCAGGTGCGCGGCGATCTGTCGGCGACCCTGAAGGGGGACCGTCCGCTGGACCACTGGATCGCGGCCGGCTCGCTCTTCGCGTACCTGGCGGCCGTCTGGGGCAAGGCCATGGCCGACGTGGCGGTGCGTTACGCGCGCCCGCCCCGCACGGCCGGCATCAGCGAGTGGGCGGTCGCCGGCCGCCGCTTCCGGAAGAACCGCCTGGCGATGATCGGCCTCGCGATCATGACCTTCATCTACCTGGTGACCTTGATGGGGCCCTACCTCGCGCCCTACGACCCCAACGCCCAGGACGACATCGTGCGCACCCGCTACCTGGCGCCCGCGGCCGAGCATCCGATGGGGACCGACAAGTTCGGCCGCGACGTCCTCTCACGGGTGATCTACGGCGCGCGGATCAGCCTCTCGATCGGCTTCATCGCGGTGGCGATCTCCGTCACGCTGGGGACGCTGATCGGCGCCGTGGCCGGCTACTTCGGGAAATGGGTGGACAACCTGGCCATGCGCCTGGTGGATCTGCTCATCTCGTTCCCGCGCCTGGTCCTGCTGCTGGCCATCATCGCGCTGTTCCAGCCCTCGATCTTCCTGATCATCGCCGTGCTCGGTCTCACCGGCTGGATGGGAACCAGCCGCATCGTGCGCGGCCAGTTCCTGGCCTTGCGCGAGCAGGAGTTCGTGCAGGCCACGAAGGCCCTGGGCTACGGCAGCGCGCGGATCATCTTTCGCCACATCCTGCCGAACTCGATGGCGCCGATCATCGTCGTGGCCACGCTGGGGATCGGAAACACGATCCTGACCGAAGCCGCGCTCTCGTTCCTGGGCCTCGGCGTCCAGCCGCCCACGGCCTCGTGGGGCAGCATGGTCTCGGACGGCAAGGACGCCCTGATCAACGCCTGGTGGATCGCGACCTTTCCCGGGCTCGCGATCGTGCTGACCGTGGTGTGCTTCAACCTGCTCGGGGACGCGGCGCGCGACGCGCTGGACCCGCGCCTGCGCAGCTGACGCGAGAGACCCTCGGAGGGGCATGAGCCAGAACCTGCTCGAGGTCCGGAACCTGAAGACCTATTTCTACACCGACGAGGGTGTGGCGCGGGCCGTGGACGGCGTGTCGTTCGCCCTGCGGCCCCATCAGACGCTCGGCCTGGTGGGCGAGTCGGGCTGCGGGAAGTCGGTCACGTCGCTCTCCATCATGCGCCTCATCCCGCAGCCTCCCGGACGGATCGTGGAGGGAGAGATCCTCTTCGGCGGGACGGACCTGGTGCACCTCTCGGAGAAGGAGATGCGCTCGATCCGCGGCAACGAGATCTCGATGATCTTCCAGGAGCCGATGTCCTCGCTCAACCCGGTCTACACGGTGGGCGACCAGATCGTCGAGGCCATCGTGCTGCACCAGAAGGTGTCGCGCGAGGAGGCCCGCAAACGGGCGATCGAGATGCTGAAGCGCGTGGGCATTCCGAGCCCCGAGACGCGCGTGGACGAGTACCCGCACCAGCTCTCGGGCGGCCAGCGTCAGCGCGTGATGATCGCGATGGCGCTCTCCTGCAATCCGTCCATGCTCATCGCCGACGAGCCCACGACCGCCCTCGACGTGACGATCCAGGCCCAGATCCTGGAGCTGCTGCAGGGGCTGCAGACGGACTTCGGGATGGCGATCCTGCTCATCACGCACGACCTGGGCGTCATCGCCGAGACGGCCCACCGCGTGGTCGTGATGTACGCCGGGATCGTGGTCGAGGAGGCGGACGTGATCCCGCTCTTCGATGACCCCAAGCACCCCTACACGCGCGGCCTCCTGGACTCGATCCCCAAGCTCACGCAGCCGCAGTCGCGGCTGGCCACGATCCCCGGCACCGTGCCCAACCCGCTCGACCATCGGCCGGGCTGCCCGTTCGCCAACCGTTGCAGCTACGTCATGGACATCTGCCGCGTCCAGATGCCCCGGCTGGCCGAAGTGGCGTCCAGCCACGCCGTGCGTTGCCATCTCTACCCCGAATGCAGCGACGAGACCGGGAACGGGCACGCCGCCGCGGCTCAGCGCGCGAGCGCGCTCGGGATGGCGCAGGGAACGGGAGGCCCGGGTCCGGCGCTGGGCTCGCCGTCCGCGGAGGGCGGCGTATGATCGAGCGCAGACGCGATCTGGACGGGGCCGACGGAGGCCCGCCGCCTCCCGAGGCGTTCGCCGACGTCCCGCACGCCGAGCCGGAGCTCGACGCGCGCCTGGCCGTGGCCGACGCGGGGAGCCTGCTGGTCGTGCAGGACCTCGTGAAGCATTTCCCGATCCGCAAGGGGTTCTTCTCGCGCGTCGTGGGCCACGTGAAGGCCGTGGACGGCGTGTCCTTCGGCATCCGCGAGGGGGAGACGCTGGGCCTGGTCGGCGAGTCGGGATGCGGCAAGACGACCACCGGCCGGATCATCCTGCGCCTGCTGGAGGCAACCTCGGGCAAGGTCCTCTTCCGCGGCGAGAACGTGCTCGAGGTGGACGCCCACCGGCTGCGTGATCTGCGGCGCGAGATGCAGATCGTCTTCCAGGACCCCTTCGGGTCGCTGAACCCGCGCATCACCGTGGGCGGCATGCTGACCGAGGCCATGAAGGTGCACCACATCGCCGAAGGCAAGGCGGCGCAGGCGCGCGCCCGCGAGCTGCTCGAGGTCGTGGGCCTCGCGGCCGGCCACGTGACCCGCTACCCGCACGAGTTCTCGGGCGGCCAGCGGCAGCGCATCGGCGTCGCGCGCGCCCTCTCGGTGAACCCGCGCTTCATCGTGGCCGACGAGCCGGTCTCGGCCCTCGACGTGTCCGTGCAGGCGCAGGTCATCAACCTGCTGCAGGATCTGCAGCGCGAGTTCGCCCTCACGTACCTGTTCATCGCGCACGACCTCTCCGTCGTGGAGCACATCTCCGACCGCGTGGCCGTGATGTACCTGGGTCGCGTGGTGGAGCTGGCCGTGTCCAGCGAGCTGTACGAGCACCCGCTCCACCCGTACACCCGCGCCCTCCTCTCGGCGGTGCCGATCGCGGATCCCAAGGTCCACAAGGAGCGGATCGTGCTGCGCGGCGACGTGCCGAGCCCCGCGAACCCGCCCAGCGGCTGTCCCTTCCATCCCCGCTGCCCGATCGCGGGCCCCGAGTGCGCCGAGGTGGTGCCGGAGCTGCGCGACATCGGCGGCGGGCACTGGGTCGCCTGCATCAAGGTGTGACGCGCAGCGCTCGTTCCCTCCTGCTCGTCCTTCTCGCCCCGGCTCTGGTCACGCCCGCGCCGACTACGCCCGGCGCCGGTCGGGACGCGAGCCTCGCCGAGCTCTGCCAGGAGGTCGTGGGCGGCCACGTGCCGGGCGCGGGGGGCCGCGCGACGGAACGTTTCTTCCCCTGGCACGTCGTCGAGCTCCCCGGGTTCCGCTCGCCCTTCGAGCCCGAGAGCGCGGCCGCCGGATCGGCGGACGTCGAGGATCCGGTCGATCGCGGCCGGACGCTGCTCCTCGCCGGCCGCGGGGAGGAGGCCTGGGAGCTCCTGCGCGGTGCCGACGTCGCCGTGGGCAGCGCGGGGAGCTTCCTGCGCGCCTGGGCCGCGCATGCGAGCGGAGCGCCGGAGGCGGCACCGCTGCTCGAGGGCTTCACGGGTCGCGAGCAGCCGCTGGCCTGCCGCGCGCCCGCGGCGCGCGCCGCGGCCCAGGCGTTCTCCGCGGCGGGGGACTCCGCGGGGAGCCGGCGACTGCTGGACGGATTGGCGGCCGACCTACCGGAGGTCGCCGACTACGTCTCGCTCTGGCGCCTGGAGACGCTCGCGCGAAGCGGAGATCCCGCCCCGGTCGAGGACCTCTATCACGAGCTCGAGGCCCTCGACCCGCCCGAGGCCGTGCGGCGCGAGGCGGATCTGGCGCGAGCTCGCATGTACGAGCGGCTGGGCGATGGCGCCCGCGCGGGCACGCTCCTCGAAGAGCTCCTGCCGCGCGCGCCCCGACGGTCGCGGCCCGCACTTCTCCTCGAGCTGGGTCGCGCGGAGGCCGAGAGCGGAGACCTCCCGGCCGCCTCGCGCCGGCTGCGCGAGATCGTGCTCCGCCACCCATCTTCGGCCGAAGCGGAGGATCTGCTCGATGCGGCCGCCAGGGGAGAGCAGCCGGCCATCCCGCTCTCGCCCCTCGAGCGGGCGACGATCCTGGCCGCGCACGGCCGCACCCCCGAAGCGGTGGACGCGCTGGCCGGGGCCTCCGATCCGGAGCTCCTGACCGAGCGCGCCGGGATCCGCCTGCGCGGCGGCGACTACGCGGGCGCGGCCGCGGACTACGGGGCCGCGATCGCGGCCGGCGGGGATCCGGACCGGCTGGGCCGCGAGCAGGCCAAGGCGCTGACCCGGGGCGGCGCACCGGAGCGCGCCCGCGCGATCTATCGGCGGCTTCTCGAGTCGCGCCCGGCCGGCCCCGAAGCCGCCGATGCGACCTACCTGATCGCCGACACGTTCCAGGAGCAATCCGCGGACGATCCCTCGCTGGCCGACTCGGCTGCCGCGTGGTTCCGGCGGCTGGCGGACGACTATCCGCGCTCCGACCTCACGCCGCGCGGGCTCATGCGCCTGGCCCTCCTCCGGTTCTCCCGCTCGGATTGGGGCGCCGCCGAGAGCCTCTTCCGCGAGCTCCTCGCCAAGCACCCGCGCAGCGATGACGCGCGGGCCGCGCGCTACTGGGAGGCGCGCTCGGCGCTCGCGGCCGGGAGGGCCGACGAGGCGCGCGAGCTCTTCTCGGCCCTCCTCACCACGGGGACCGCGGACTACTACGACCTGCTGGCGCGCCGGCGTCTCGGCGGCTCGGGCGACGCCGCCGTGGCGGAGCTCTTCGGGCTGGGCTCTGGATCGCCCTTCGCCTCGCCCGCCGTGCTGGCCGCCGACACGGTGGTGCCCGCCGACGGCCCGGCGGCGCGCCCTCTGGCGCGAGCGCGCGCGCTCCTGCTCGTGGGTGAGACGGCCGCCGCCCAGCGCGAGATCGACGAAGCGGTGCGCCTGGCCGGCCGGCGCAGGGCGGATCTGGAGCGGGTCGCGCGCTGGGCGCTGGCCTGGGGCTATCCCGAGTCCGCCTTTCGCGTCGGAGCGGCGCTCTTCGAGTCCTCCACCGACCCCGACGCCGGGCGACTCGCCTACCCGGCCGCGTTTCCGGAGCAGGTCGAGCTCGAGAGTGCGGAGACGGGGCTTCCGGCGGGCCTCCTGTGGGCCATCATGCGCCAGGAGTCGAGCTTCGACCCCGGCGCTCGCTCGCCGGTGGGCGCCACCGGTCTGCTGCAGTTGATGCCGGCCACCGCTCGGGACGAGGCCGGACGGCTGGGGCTCGCTGGCTTCGCGGTCGCGGACCTCGAGCGGCTCGAGCCCAACCTGCACCTGGGCGCGGCCCATCTGGAGCGCTTGATCGAGTCCATGGACGGCGAGCGCGTGGCCGCGATCGCGGCCTACAACGCGGGCGCCGCGCTGGCCGACCGCTGGCGCCGCTTCCCCGAGGCCTCGGACCCGGAAGGCTACGTCGAGCGCATCCCCTTCCGGGAGACGCGCCGCTACGTCAAGGCCGTGATCGCGAACGCGGCCCGCTACGAGGACCTGTATGCGGCGCGCTGACGCGGCCCCTCCAGGCACCCCGCGCCGGGGCCGGGATCGCGCGGCCGCGCTCCTGGTCTGGCTCGCGCTGGCGGCGGTTCCCGCGCGGGCGCAACAAGCGGATTCGAGCGCGGGAGTCGCGGCCGAACGGGCGGATTCGAGCGCGCAGTTCGCGCCGCAACGAGCGGACTCGGGCGCAGGGGCCGCGGCTCAACGAGCGGACCCCGGCGCCCGGGCCTCGGCGCCGGCCGAGAGCGAGGCCGACCGGAACCGCAACGCGGTGGGCGGCTCGGGCCCCTCCACGCTGGTCTATCCCCCGTACAACCACACCTACGGCATCCACAAGGCCCGCACACCGCACCTCAAGCTCTTCCTGGCCGGACGCACCGTCTTCTCGGATCCTCAGGGCCTGGCGGCCGTCAAGCTGGCGCAGGACGACGACCCGTCTCAGAAGAGCGACGACTTCCAGCTCACGCTGCTGGGTCTGAACGCCGGACGGGGCGAGATCATCTACAACAGCTCGATGCAGACCCTCGCGATGTTCGGGACGCAGGGGAGCCGCGAGGGCCAGTTCGACGCCCCCCGGGGCATCGCCGCCGACGTGAACGGAAAGGTGTACGTGGCCGACTCCGGGAACCGGCGCGTGGTGCGCCTGGTCTGGCGCGATCGGCAGCTGGTCTGGACCGGCCTGGTGAAGGGCGATTTTCAGGAGCCGTGGGGTGTGGCGACCGCGCCGGCGGGCGACCAGGTCTACATCACCGATCGCCGCGGCGACCAGGTCTACCGCTGGACTCCGCCGGCGGACTCCGGCGGCGGCGACGGTGAGCTGGTCGCGGTCTTCCCAGAAGGGCTGCGGCGACCCACAGCGGTAGCTGTGCTGGACAGTCGCGAGGAGTGGCTCAGTCCTCGCGAGGACGCGCTCTACGTCATCTACGAGGACGGCGCCCGGCTCGGCAAGTTCGACCCCGCGGGGAAGCTCCTGGCCGAGACGGCGGCCGCGGAGCGCGACTCGCTCTCGGCCGCGCCGCGCTTCGCCTACCTGGCCTGCGACTTCTACGGCAACGTCTACGTGACGGACACGGGGAACGGCACGATCTACAAGTTCAAGCGCGACCTCACGTACCTCACGCGCTACGGCGAGCAGGGCGAGGGCGACTTCCAGCTCATGGAGCCACGCGGGATCGCCATCTGGAAGCGCTTCGGTCAGGTCTTCGTGGCCGAGAAGGACGGGGCCCAGTACTTCTTCGTGGGCACCGACATCCTGCTCCCGGACGGGCCCCTGCCGATGCGGATCTCGGGCAGCGGCCCGACGAAGGGTTACGAGTTCGAGGCGTTCTTCACCGATCCCACCGAGCTCGCGATCGAGTTCCTGGCGGAGGACGGCGCCGTCGTGGACTCGCTGAAGGTGCCGGGGACCCTGGAAAGCGGCGCGGCGCAGGTCTCGATCGCGGGCGTCGGCCTCTCGCCCGACCTCGAGCAGCGGGCCTCCCGGATCGTGCTCGAGCCCAGGCCCACCTACTCCAGCCGGAAGCGATTCGCGCGCCGGATGGAGCGGCCCATCGAGTGGGTCCAGGCGCGCTGAGCGCAGACCGGAAGGCCCGCCTGTTCTCCCTGCCTCCGCGGTGTCCCACCCGCCCTGCGTCCCTCAGCCCCGGCGTCCCTGCCCGAGGTGCGGGATGTACCGCCCGCTCGTCACGTGCATTCCCAGCACGTAGTGCGCGCGCTGTGCGTCGCCCACCAGATCCCAGTGTCGGGCGAAGAGTCCGAAGCAGGTCAGGCACTGGGGGATCGCGAAGACGTTGCGGTTGGCGGCCAGGCCCGCGCACGCGCCGAAGCAGCCCGCTCCGAAGAGGAAGCCGCTCTCCTCGGGGTTGAAGAGCTGCGTTCCACTTCCATAGAAGGTCGCCACACAGAGCCCCGTGCCGGTGTTGCAGGAGATCTCGTCGGGCTCGCGCGCCAGGAGAGTGATCTGGCCCTTGACGTTGCGCTTGCACTTGGTACCCGACTGACAGGCGTATCCCGCTCCTCCTCCGGTGCAATTGGTCTCGCCGAAGCTCTCGCGGGTCCCACCGACATCGGCGCACTGGGCGAGGGCCGGCGCGCCCGCGGCCGGAGCGCTCTGCGAGCCATTCCGTGGAGCGGTGGTCAGATCTCTTGAAGACGTGCAGGCGATCAGGGCGATCGCCGGGACGAAGGTGAGCCAGCAATGCCTCGAGCGCATTCGATCCTCCGCGTTGCCGTCTGCCGGGCGGGCCGACGCGGATCCTCTCAAGAAGCAGGCCGGCTCATGGCCCCGCGACGGGAGCCGCCGCTCGGGAAGCGGCGCGCGTCGCTGCGCGCCGGGTCCGTCGCGGCGCCCACGCGCGAGCGAGGCACGCGACGAAGGGGCGCGGCGACGTGGCGGGGCCGTCAGAGGAGGCCCAGCCTGGCGAGCGTGTTCAGACCCATCAGGACCGAGCTGAACGCCAGGATGGCCAGGAAGAGCAGCGCGGTCGGATCGCGAATCTTCTGCCGGAACAGGGAGTCGAGCACGATCACGATCCCCAGGACCGGCATGACGTAGTCGATCCAGGCCCGCTCGAAGGCGTCCATCGTTCCCCCGCAGGTGGAATGTTGCACGGCATCCATTTCGCGGACCGCGGGAACATGAAGCGTGCCAAACTGCGAAGGCTCCGCCGCAGGAGAGCCCGCTCCCCCTGCGCAGGCCGGGCGGCGTTGCCATGAAGATAGGTCAGCGCTGTCTCGACGAGGACGCCTCCGCCAGGACTGACGGCCGGCCGACACTCGGGGAGTCCAAGGCTGGCTGATACGGCGTGGGCGAGTCCGAATGCCGAGAGGCCGACTCCTTCGAGCCGGCCTCTCGTCGATCGCCTTCCTGAACCTCGGCGCCTTCGACCGGGGCTTCGCACGCCGGCCAGCCGGGCGCCGGTTTGTCAGTTGAACGTTCCGCGCAGGGTCGAGACGCCGTTCACGGTCACCCGCGCCACGTCGCCCCGTTGCAGCTCCGGCGCGCCCGCGCCGCGGACATCGGTCTCGAACGTGATGTCCCGCGGACGGTTCTCGGAGAACTGCAGCCGCCGGCTGAAGATCTGGGTGCCGCCGCGCAGGATGCGGATCTGCACCACCTCGTCCCCGAAGCCGTCGCCCGCGTCGATTCCCAGTCGCGCGAAGTCGGCCTTGGCGATCTCGACCTCGACCGTGAAGCGATCGTTCGCCGTGCCCGCCGCGGCGTCCAGCCGGGCCTTTCCGCTCGCGTCCACGTTGATGACCGGGTTGAGACGGGCCTCGAGGCGACCGGAGGCGGCGAGGTCGGGAGCGCCGGCGTCATCGCCGGCGGAGGAAACGTCCTGACCGCCGTCTTCCACGCTCACGGAGCCCGGATCGGGGCCGGCCAGACTGTCGGCCCCGCCTTGCGAGCAGGCCACCAGCCCGAAGAGCGCCAGGAGACAGATCGGGATCGCGAGGCGCGAGAGCAGGGTTGTGTTCATGGTCGTGCTCCTTTCGAAAAGCGCCGAAGCTCGTTTGTGGTTCGGCTGCCGGTTGCGCGTCCGCTCGCGTCGGGTGGCCGACCGCGGCCGCAGCGTTGTCCACCGGCTTAAGAGAGGAGGTCGAGGGGGGTCGAAATACACGCGCGCCGATCCCGGCGTACGCGCGTCGGAGAGAATCAGGCGTAGATGAAAGAGAGAGGGAACGACGCGACGCAGCTCTGCGAGCGTGCGTTCGGAGAGAAGCGCGACCTGCTGCCGCGCCCCATAGGAGCCGGGGCGTCGAGGCTCTGACGCGCGATCTGGATTCGGACCGCTGGAGAGCGCCTAGCCGCGGATGAGGCGCACGGCGGCCAGCACGTCGATGCGTCCCGAGCCCAGCCGGCCGCGGAAGCCCGGGTTCAGGTTGTCGATGGACTTGGCGGTCCGCTCGATCGCGTCCACGACGTCGTTGAAGCGCGCGCCCGGGCGCGCGGAGATCAAGAGCGCGGCTTCGCCGCTCACGAGTCCCGCGCTGAACGAGGTGCCGCTCCAGTGGGCGTAGGCGCTGGTGGGGAAGTAGCCGACGAGACCCTCTCCGGGGGCCGACACGTCCACCCAGGATCCGAAGTTCGAGAAGTCGGTCTTCCGGTCCTGGTCGTCGGTCGCCGCAGTTCCGATCACGTAGCTGTCGCGCGCCGGGAACTGCTGCGGTTTCTCCGCGCTGGCGTTGCCGGCCGAGGAGACGAAGACCACGTCCTGGTTCTTGAAACGCTCGATCAAGCCGTCCACGACTCCCGAGGGCAGGCTCATCCCGAGACTCATGTTGACGACGCGGGCGCCCGCGTTGCGCGCGACCTCGATGCCGCGCGCGACGGCGAAGGCGGTGCCGAACCCGTCGCTGTCCAGGACGCGGATGGGGAGGATCGAGGCCTTGGGAGCGACGGCCAGGACCATGCCCGCCACGAACGTGCCGTGACCGACCGCCTCGTCCACGATCCCGTCCTTGTCGGAGTCGACACCGTCGGGAGAGTCCGACGGATCCGCGTCTCCGTCCACGAGGTCGACGCCTCCGGGAGCGATGCTCTGCGCGAGGCGCGGATGGTTCAGCTGCACGCCGGTGTCGAGCACGGCCACGATCACGCCCGCGCCCCTGGCGATGGCCTGCGCCTCGGGGGCGCGGATGCGCGCCAGCGCGGCCTGGTCCACGAAGTCGGCCTGCTTCAGCGAGGGATCGGCGAAGGCCAGCGAGCCTCCGCTCTTCCGCTGGGCCTCTGGATTCCCCGTCTGGAAGTTGGGCTCGGCGACCTCGAGGTCGGGGTCGGCGGTCATGGCCGGCAGCAGGTCCTCGACCGTCTTGTTGGCGGGGGTCTTCAGCAGGAAGCTCGGCTCGCTCTGCAAGCGATCCAGCTGGCTCGTTCCGTAGCGTGCGTTGATGGTGGTCAGGGAGACGCCCGGCCTCAAGCGCACGAGGACCTGCTTCCGATCGTGCTTCACCTTCACGGCGGCGAGCTCGATCCCGGCCGGCGTCTCGAATGCCGAGGCGGCCTCTTCGGCGGGCGACTCGACCCCCAGCGTGTCGGCGCGAGAGCAGCCGAGCGCCAGCAGCGTCGCCAGGACAGCCGCGTTCGCGGTCTGTCGAAACGTCTTCATTCGTCGAAACGTCTCCATCGTGATCGTTCCCTCGAAGGGGCGAGCGTTAGCCCGCGTCATTCGTCGTTTCGCGGTCGGGTGTCGGTCGAGCTGCCGACCCGATGCATCACGGCCGCGAGGATGTCGATCCGTCCTGAACCGAGCACCTCGCCGAAGGCCGGATCCGTCTGGTCCAGCGGCACGACGCCCTCGCGGATGGCGCGCGGGAGCTGCGGCTCCCTGCCGCGTCCCGAGGTCGAGAGCAAGAGCGCGGCCTCGCCGCTCACCAGCGCCGCCGCGAACGAGGTTCCGCTCCAGACGGCGAAGCTCGCTCCCGGAGCCGGCGTCACCAGGCCCACGCCCGGCGCCGAGACGCTGACTCAGGGCCCGAAGTTCGAGAAGTCGGCTTTCCGATCCAGGCTGTCGGTGGCGGCCACGCCGAGGACGTCCGGGTGGCCGGCGGGATACTGCGGCGGCGCGCCGACGTTTCGATTGCCGGCCGAGGCGATCAGCGTCCCGCCCCGCTCGTGCACCTCGTCGAGCAGCTCCACCACGAGTCGCGAGAGGCGCCCCATGCCGAAGCTCATGTTCAGCACGTCGGCGCGCCGGCGGCGGGCCAGGTCGATTCCGCGCGCGACGCCGAAAGCGGTTCCGATACCGTCGCTGTCCAGGACCCGGATCGGAAGCACCGTGGCCTCGGGCGCCACCGCGAGGACGAGCCCCGCCACCGCCGTCCCGTGCCCGACGGCCTCATCGGCCAGGCCGTCTCCGTCGGAATCGATGCCGTCGGGCGCGTCGGCTGGATCGCCGTCCCCGTCGACGAAGTCGGCGCCTCCCGGCGCCAGCCGTCCGGCGAGCAGGGGGTGCGCGACGTCGATGCCGGTATCGAGCACCGCCACGGTCACGCCCTCCCCGCGTCCGAAGGCCTGGGCCTGGACCGCGCGGATGCGCAGGAGCGCCGACTGATCGATCACGGCCGCCGTCCCGCGCCCGTTGTCGGCGAAGGCGATGGATCCGCTGTGCCGGCCCTCGGCTTCGGGTGCTTGCAGCCGGTAGTTGGGCTCGACCAGCTCGACGTCGGGATTGCCCGCCATGAGCGGTGCGAGCTCCGTGACCGTCTTCCCCTCCGGACAGTTCAGAAGATACACGCGCTCGGCTTCGAGGCTCCCGCCGGTCCACGTCCCGTAGTAGACGTTGAGCCGATCGACATCGACCCCCGGCGCCAGCCGGACCACCATCTCGCGGGGATCGAAGTCGCCGGCCGCCGCGGCCTCATCGGGCGGGCGATCGCCGATCTCGGGGCTCGTCGGCCGGCCTCCGTCTTCGTCGGAGCATGCCGCGGCCACGAGTGCCAGCGTCAGGAGTGCGGCGGCGGCTCCGTTCCATCCAGTCCGTCTCATGGCTCGGCACCCTTCTCTCGTGTCCCGTCCGCCTCGTCCCGGCGCGCGCTCTCGCGCGGCCCGACCGCGGCCGCCTCCGCCTTGCCGCTCACGTAGAAGGGCGCCCATTCCCACACGTCGAGGCCGCCGTCGAGGAGCTCGCACATCGCGGCCCGCAGGGCGCCGCGCGGCCCGTTCCCGCGCCCGAGCCCGGCGTAGAAGCGATCCATGAAGTGCGCGGCCGCGACGTCGTCCACCGGCCACAGGCTGGCCAGCAGCGAGGCGGCGCCGGCGTGGGTGAAGCCACGGGCCAGGCCCATGAGCTCGTCGCCTTCGAGCACGCGATGGCGCCCCGTCTGGCAGCCGCTGAGCACCACCAGGTCGGAATCGAGCCGCAGGTCGAAGAGGTCGTAGAACGTGAGGCGTCCGTCGGCCAGCTCGATCGCCGAGAGCAGCGGGTTGTCGCTGCGGAAGATCGCGTGCGAGGCGATGTGGATCACCGAGGCGCCGCCGCCCAGGCGTCGCAAGGCGCCACGGGTGGCCGCGGCGCCCAGCAGGACGCGGGCGTCGGGCACATGCCCGCGCACGGCGTCGATCTCGAGCTCGATGGCCGGGAGCTCCGGCCGCAGCCCGCCCAGGACCAGTGCCGCGTGCGAAGAGGCGCTCCGCCGTCCACGCGCCGCCAGATGCATTCGCGCGCTGGGAGCGAGGCTGATCTCGAAGTCCTGGATCAGGTACCGGTTCCCCGCCCGCAGCGCGTGGAAGGGGACGTAGAACAGAGGGCCGGCCGGCACCAGGACCAGCTTGCGGATCCCGCTCAGCGCTCCTGCCAGAGGCGCCCACAGCATCGCGGACAGGCTCTCGAGGTAGTGCAGCGCGGCGACGCGCAGCGCGGGACGCCGCGCCTCGACGTAGTCTTTGCCGAGATGCGCCTTCTCCATCTGGAAGCGCAGGCGCTCCAGAGTCTCCCGCACCTCGTGCAGATTGGGCCCCGAGCCGATCCAGCGAATCCCCTCGGCTCGCACGACGAAGGCCTGCACGACCTTGTCGAGCACGAAGAACTCGACCAGCGCTTCGTCGGGCGCCAGCGTTCCCTGGACCCTCGGGAGCACCTCGCGCTCCGATCCGGGGGAGGCCGCGAGCTCTCGCGAGCGGGCGAGCTCGACCCTGCGGAACCACTGCGAGAGCCGGGCCTCGCGCTCGTCGATCTCCCGGCGCAGTGCATCGCCCGCCGACTGCGGGCGACCGGTGAGCTCGGCGTCGTTCAGGAGCCGGTAGACTCCGTTCAGCTCCTCGAGCTCCCGGCGCAGCTCGGCGTTCGCGACGGAGCTCTGACGGCCATCGGCGATCTCGGCCTCGAGAGGCGCACGCGCCGTGAGCTCGCTCAGCTTGCGCGACTTGGCCAGCTCCACGACCTCGAAGGCGGATTCGATGCGGGCGCCGCCCGAGCTCGAGAGGAGGAGTCGCGCATAGTCCTCGTAGAGCGAGACCTTGTCACGGTGGAAGGACGCCCGCAGCTCGTCCGGCACGACGTGCGCGCGCAGCCGCTCCACGGCCGCCAGCGCATCGTCGAAGTGTCCGCGGGCGCGCTCCGGATCGGGCTCGAGTACGCCGAGCAGGTGGTGCGCCTGGTAGGCCACCCAGGCCGAGGGATGGCGCCGCACGCGCGCCAGGGCGAGGAAGCCCTGCCGGCGGGCCGAGGCGGGCCGGGCCAGCCCTCTCAGCGCGCGGGCGGCGACGATTCGCGCCGTGGCTTCTTTGGCGTGCAGACTCTCGCGCGCGAACAGGCGGGCCGCTCCGCGCGAGAGGCCCAGCGCCACCTTCGGCTGCTCGCGCAGCAGGGCGAGCTCCGCGCGATAGACGTCGGTGAGGCCCTGGAAGACCTCGTTGCCGCCTTCGCGGAAGCGCCGGCCCGCCTCCTCGAGGAGTGCCTCGGCCTGCTCGAAGTCCCGCACGTGGACCGCGGCCAGCCCGCGGAACAGGGCCGCCTTCGTTGCCTCGTACTCGAGTCCCAGCTCCTCCAGCGTCCTTTGCGCGTCGGTCCCCTGCGCCGCCGCCTCCTCCCAGCTGTTGATCGAGAGCAGGAGCTCGGTCTGGCTGAGCGTGCAGAGCGCCGCCCACTGCCGGTCGCCGAGCTGAGCTCGAGCGCGCGGACGCGCTCGAACAGGGCCAGCGCCTCGCTGTAGCGGAAGCGCAGGTACGCCAGGTAGGCAAGCTTGTAGAGGCACTGCGCCTCGCGCACCCGGAAGCCTCGCTCCCGGAAGAAGCGCAGCGCCCGCCGGTAGCCGCGCTCGGCCTCGGCCAGGTCGTTCAAGTTCGAGAAGATGTTGGCGCGGTTGAACTCGGTCACCGCGACGGCTTCGTGATCCTCGAGCTCGCGGAAGATGCGCAGCGCCCGGTTCTGAGCCTCCAGGCTCTCGGCGTTGCGATCCATGCGGTAGTAGACGTTGCCGACGTTCGTCTCGACCTGGGCGGCGAGAGCCCGCAGGCCGCGGCGCTGGAAGATCTCCTGGGCCTGCCTTCCGGCGGCCAGCGCCTCGTCGTAGCGTCCCAGGTGCATGAGCGCGTCGATCATGGAGCGCAGGACACGCGCGCGCTCGATCTCGTTCCCGAGCTGGCGGTAGAGCCGCTCGGCGGCTTCGTAGTGCGCGATCGCCTCGCGGCTCGAGCCGACGGCGAGAGCCGCCAGGCCCTTGGCGCGATGGCCCAGGGCCATGCTCTCCGCGTCGGCGCACTGCTCGGCCAGGCGGAACACGCAGTCGGCCAGCGCGTCGGCGGCTTGGGCGTCGGTGCGGTAGAGCGCTTCGACGCGCTCCTTGAGCCGGCGCACGAGGGCCGGCGTGGCGGTCTCGGGGCGCGCCTCGAGCACCGCCGTCAAGTCGGACCAGCCCCTGACGGTGTCGGGATCGATCCCGGTGTCGCGCGATGATTCCATGCAACCTCGTTGAGCGGCGGGAGCCCGCGGCTCGGCCGGATCAGACCGGCTCGGGGGCGCGGTCCTGTCGCTCGGTGCCCACCTGCAGCGGGTCCATTCGGATGATGTGGCCGGCCGCAGGGATCCAGACCTCGAGACGGTACGATCCGGGCGGGATGTCGCGCAGCATGAACATGCCCATCGCGTCGCCGACCCCGCGCGCGACGGCCACCCCGTCGGACCAGAGGACGGCGATGATCTCGAGCTCCTCGATGTCACCCCGCATGAGGAGCTGGCCCGCGATGCGGTAGGCGGGCTTGCCCACATCGCCGCGCGCGATCTCGAGGTCCAGCTCCGCGTCGCCGGCCGCGTAGAGCAGGCGCCGCTCGGCGGTGGCGGCGCCCCGGATGCCGGCTGGAAGTGCCTGCCCGAAGGTCTCGCGCACGAGCTCGGCCAAGGACCACCGACGCGGGGCGGACTCGGTGGCCGCGGCCTTCCGCGGCATCACGTCGAACGCGCGCTCGAGCACCGCTTGCGGCGGCTCGGGCAGCGGGCCCTGCTGCGAGGCGGCCAGCACCCTCGCCAGCCAGTCCGACGCGGCACGGCACCTGGGACAGCCTTCGACGTGCGCCGTGAGCGCCGCCCCGCGCTCGCCTGCGAGCTTCGCGCGGATCAGGTCGAAGAGCTCCTCATAGGAAGGACATCTCATGTCGAGCTCGCTGGTGGAGCGTTCGTGACGACGGGACCCGCCCGGAATCCCATCCTCATCTTAAAAGAGTCTCCTCGACTGCTCAAAATACGGGCTCGCTCCAGGCCTAGAACCCCAACCCCTCCAGGGCTTTGCGGAGCTTGGCCAGGCACCGGGCGCGGGTCGGGCCGATGCTCCCGAGCGGCACGCCCAGGCTCCGCGCCGCGTCCTCGTAGCTGGGGGCGGGCTCGGTGAAGAAGAGCATCTCGAGCAGCCCCCGGCAGCGCTCACCCATGCCCTCCAGCGCGCGGTGGAGGAGGGCCGTGCGCTGGGCCCGCTCGAGCTCCTCGTCGGCCAGCGGGGCCGGCGCGGCCGCCGCGTCCAGCGGGTTGGCCGCATCGCCGGAGGAGATCGTCACCGACCGGGCGAGCTTCCGGCGCGCATGCCAGGCCTCGCGCCGCGTGATGGTGGCGAGCCAGAAGGAGAGGCTCTCCGGTCGGTCGAGCAGATGGAGGTTCCGGTAGGCGCTCAGAAACACGGTCTGAAATACGTCGGCCGCGTCGTCGGGTGCGAGGCCGGTCTTGACCGCCAGCCCGTAAACGATTCGTCCGTAGCGACGTACGAGCGTCTCCCAGGCCTCCCGGTCGTCCTGGAGACAAAGCCGCACCAGTTCGTCGTCTCGAAGCTCGGCCTGTGCCAAGGGAGTACGCCTGCACCAGAGGGAGCGGACGAATCTAGCGCGGAGCGCGGTGGAACAGAATCGCGAGTCGTTGCGGCGACACGTTGACCCATCTCGCCCGATGCCGGAGATTGAGGCCATGCCCACCCCACATGTCGCTCGGAGTCTCGCCCTACTCGCGCAGCTGACTAGCACTCAATGACTTGACGGCGGAGCCTGATCTTGCGAGGACGGCCGTTGATTCAGTTTGTGATGCAGTTTCTAGCTCTTAGAGCCCGTGGAAGGCCAGCTGCGCTCGCGTTGAACGCCGTCGCGGCAACGGCCTGGCGAGAGGTTGGGTGGAAATGTGATAACCTGTGCATTTGGTGGGTGCTAAGTCCTTGGCAAATGCAACCTAGCTCATTGCCGGCAAACTGGACCTTCAACTAGCCCACTCGAAATAGCAGGAGGCACTCTTTTCCTCTTAGCCATCGCGCTTCTCCTCCTGGTCTGCTAGCGACTCCAACCGAGCGGCCTCTTCACAAACAGTAGCGCCCGCTCGCCAAGCTCCCAAAATAAAGAGGCTTTGGACAAACAGAGCACTAAGCAGCACGGCAAGTCAGGGAAGGCCCGGTGAAGTGGTTGGGAGAGGAGATGCGAAGCGTCGAGGCTGAGGAGAAATAAGAGTAGATCCGACGAGGCTAGAGCTGATCGAGACGGGGTTAGCCGCTCATCAACATCAAGCCCAGCTCTCTTGTCAAACGCTAGACTACTAGGGCGATATAGTTAGGAAGTCCGCTTTGATTGGCGAAAAGTGGGTGTAGTTATTTTTTGATCGCATTTGAAATTTGTGAGTACCGGGTGCGAGCGCTAAGGCAGGCATGAAGGTACAAGGTTCACTCTCTGAATCGTAGTTTCCGTCGGCGGGCGGGCCATCAATCCAAGGACCTTCGTCAACACGCCATTGACACGTTGTTACAAGTGAGATTGAGACATCTTCATGACAATTGCCATTAGAGTTACAGCCTCCGTTTGGAAAGGGTTGGTTGAACCCTGTTCCTGTATAGAGGGGTTGGGTCTCGCTAGTTGGATCAGGCACATACGCTGTAAGTGAAGCGCTCGCCGTTTTAACCACGTCTACTACGGCCTTGTCTGTTGCTCCAATTTTCTTTGGGTTTCGCCATCCAATCGCGCCGCGTGCCGAGACTGACATGTCAACAAGCGAATCAGTGACCTCAGTGAAAGGACCCATGATCGAGATATCAGCTGTGATACCACCAGTGTTGCAAGACGCGTTGGGAACGTTAAGGTAGCCGAACGTGTCACTAGTTGAGCATGTGACTGTGCCGCTTGAGTATTCGTCACCAGCACCAAACAGATGCCCTAGTTCATGGGCAAAGGCAAGGTTAAAGCGGTTTATTGTGTAAGCCGATTTGCCATTATCCCACGTTAATACCATGTAGGGTCCATTGGTTGTTAATGAAAAACCGCCTTTGCCGTCTGCAAACAGCCCATCTGCATCCACTTTACTGTCTACGACAAAGAGCAGGACTGACCAATCGGCAATACCCTGGCGGAGATCATTGTTAACAGCACGGGCGACGAACTCTCGAGATCCTGGAGTTGGCACTTCATAGCCAATGCCCTCAAGAGCGTCTGAGACCCAAAGGGACTCGGCGGCAGACTCATACTTGATGGGTTCACACTCGATCACCGATTCTCCAATGCTATCAATTATAAAGGAGACAAATTTAGGACGATCGACCAGGTTTAGATAAAACTCGGTGCCCTTTGATACCTGATTTAGGATGCGTCCCTTACGAGTTGGAGTCCATTGTTCGGTGGGCAGGCTGATGTTAAACGGACAATAGTGATGGGGAGCGAACATAGCACTGGCAAAACCGGGTACGACATTCGATTCTACATAAACGATATTGATCCGAATCACTCCGGCCAGAAACTCGCTGGTCTGAGTCGACGTAGGAGCATTGAGTGATATTGAGTTGAACTGCGAAGTAGGCGGAGTTTGCCGCAAGTCCAGAAGGTCTCCTTCAAGGGGGTCATGTAAGGGTGTGGGCGGGGCCTCAAACTTCGGTTCGGGCGTCCAATAGAGGTAGTTATACCTCTCCGCCGCCGATCGGATACTGGGGGAAGAAGACGTCAGTAGAGTGGAGTCGGCCTTGGATGTTTGCACACGCTCAACTACGGGGTCCCTACGAAGAAGGTACTCGGAATCCTTTTGCAAATCTGCAATCATAGCATTGAAAGGAAACAGTAGTCTCACAGATCCGTCATGAGCTTCGATCAACCGCTGAATCCGTAGATAGTCGTCTTTCGTGTTAGTGTTTAGAACGACCAGGGCTGCAGGCGCTGCGCGCGGCGGCTTGACCTGAGCGAGGACAGGGCCACCCCAGGTGAGTAGGGGTAGGAGAGTGAGCAAGCACCGATTGAGAGACACTCGTACCTCCAACCTTAGTCTGGCGGGGCCGCCACGCGGAAGGCTCAGCTCTGGGAATCAGCCGACCTGAGTAGGAGGCTACGGCCCACCGAGAAAATAGTCAAGCATGGCCCATAGGGATGACCAATGAATCGGGTGGACTGAGCTATGTTAGGATTTGATGCGTGGGATGTCCACAGACTGCTGTGCACCGAGCATCCAACAATCGGGTAATAGTGCACTTGGCAAGGGGACAGCCGGGTCCGAAAATGCGCTGAACGCTGAGTCCTGGAGTTGCGCTAACGGCACGGCGTCCGGATCGGCCAAGTCAGTAATGGCCTCGCGCAGATGGACCTTAAACCATCGCTCGGGCTTCCTGGGCATCTTTTGCCGTCGCTCGGGCCGACGACACCTGTGACTCCTGACTGCGTCCGGCCTTCGAGTCGCCTCCTTGTCCTTGTCGTAGCCACCTTCTCCGATGACGGACCAACTATTGACCATGCTCACCGGGCGAGCCCTAGATTGCTTTTCATGCCCACCCCTCAGGCCTCCTCCCCGGGGGCCCTTTCCACGAGCGCCGAGCCACTCGCCGACGACGACGTCCGGGTGTCTCCGGAAAACAGCTCGCAACATCTCGACGAGGCCTCCGCACCACTCGCAAATGCGGACGGCCAGAAGCGCCCAACTCTCTATTTGATCGACGGTTACGCCCTCATCTATCGGGCCTTCTTCGCGCTCTTGAGAAATCCCCTGCGGACCATGAGCGGCGAGGACACCAGCGCTCCCTACGGGATGGCGACCTTCCTCTTGATGCTCCTGGACGACTACAAGCCGGACTACCTGGCGCTCGTTCTGGACTCCGCCCAGCGCACCTACCGCCACGAGATCTTCGGGGACTACAAGGCGACGCGGCAGAAGATGCCCGACGAGCTCAAGCCACAGGTCGGCCGCGTGCGGCAGATCTTCGAGGCTTTCCGCGTGCCCATCATCGAGAAGGAAGGCTTCGAGGCCGACGACGTGATGGGGGCTCTGGCGAAGAGGGCCGAGCGCGAGGGATTCGACGTCGTGCTGGTGACCGGCGACAAGGATTTCTGGCAGCTCATCGACGAGCACGTGCGGATCCTGAACCCCGGGCGGGGCGGGATGGCGCAAGTGGAGGAGGAGGTCATCGACCTCTCGAACGCGGCCCACAAGTTCGGCGTGCCGCCCGAGCGCGTGGCCGACGTGCTCGCACTCGTGGGCGACACGTCCGACAACATCCCGGGAGTCCCCGGCGTGGGACCCAAGACCGCGCTCGAGCTGATCCAGGAGTTCGGCTCCGTCGAGCAGCTCTACGCCGACCTCTCACGGGTGCGGAAGCCCAAGCTGCGCGAGAACCTCGAGGCGCACCGCACGCAGGCGCTCCTCTCCAAGCAGCTGGTGACGATCCCGACCGACCTCGACATCGAGTGCGACTTCGCGGCCCTGGCGCTCCAGCCGCCCGACGAGCAGGCGGTCGTGCGCCTGTTCCGCGAGCTCGAGTTCACGCGCCATCTCGACCGCTTCACGCAGCGTAGCTCGGCCGTCGTCGAGGCCGAGTATCGTCTGATCCACGACCTGGACGAGCTGCGGGGGCTGGTGGATCGCGCGCGCGGGGCGGGACCCGCCAGCTTCTCCCTCGTCGTCACCCGGACCGGCGTGACGCGGGCGAACGTGGTCGGCGTCGGGCTCTCGACCGAGGCGGCGAAAGCGGTCTACGTCCCGATCTGCCACGCCGAGGGCCCGTGCCTGGACCGGGCGCAGGTGATCGCGGCGCTGCGGCCGCTCCTCGAGGATCCGGTCGTGGTCAAGATCTCGAGCGACTGGAAGCGCGACCTGGCGACCTGGGAGGGCGAGGGCGTGCGGGTCGCGGATCCGCTCTTCGACGTGAGCCTGGCCTCCTACGTCCTGAACCCTGGCCGCCGGGCGCACGACGTCGAGGCGCTGGCGCTCGAGTTCTTCGATCATCGCACGATCCGCCACGACGACCTGACGATGGCGGGCAAGCGCCGCATCCCGCTCGAGGAGGTGGGGCAGGAGCCCGCGCGCGATTACGCCTGCGAGGAGGCCGACCTGGCGCTGCGACTCCACGAGCGCCTGGCCGGGGACCTGGAGAAGCGCGACCAGATGCGGCTCTTCCGCGAGCTCGAGCTGCCGCTGGCGCGCGTGCTGGTGGAGGTCGAGCGCGCGGGGGTGCTGCTCGACATTCCGCTCTTCCGCGCCCAGTCCGCGCAGATGGCGGAGGAGCTCGAGCGGCTCGAGCTCGAGATCCACCGCGCGGCGGGGGAGGAGTTCAACGTGAACTCCAACCGTCAACTCCAGGGGATCCTGTTCGACAAGCTCCGCTACCCCGTGCGCAAGCGCACCAAGACGGGCCCCTCGACGGACGTGAGCGTCCTCGAGAAGCTGGCGGCCGAGGGGTTCGCGATCCCGCGGCTCATGATCGAGCAGCGGGAGCTGGCCAAGCTGAAGGGCACCTACGTGGACGCCTTCCCGGAGCTGGTGGACGCCGCGACCGGGCGCTTGCACACGTCCTTCAATCAGGCGGTGGCGGCGACCGGCCGGCTCTCGAGCTCGAACCCGAACCTGCAGAACATCCCCATCCGCACCGCGATCGGCCGCGAGCTGCGCAGGGGCTTCATCGCCCCGCCGGGAAGCCTCATCGTCTCGGCCGACTACTCCCAGATCGAGCTGCGGCTGGTGGCGCACCTCTCCAAGGACGAGAACATGCAGCAGGCGTTCCGGGAGGGGGTGGACATCCACCGCCGCACGGCGGCGCTCGTGCTCGGGATCAAGCAGGAGACCGTCACGTCCGAGCAGCGGAACGTGGCCAAGATGGTGAACTTCGGCCTCATCTACGGGATGAGCGCCTTCGGCCTGGCCGAGCGGCTGGGGATCGAGCAGGAGGAGGCTGCCGCCTTCATCCGCGACTACTTCGCGGCCTTCCCGGGCGTGCGGAAGTACCAGGAAGACGCGATCGCCACGGCGCAGGAGCTGGGCTACGTCTCGACGCTCATGGGCCGCCGGCGCTACCTGCCCGAGATCCGCAGCCGCAACTTCGCGATCCGCGAGTTCGCCAAGCGCACGGCCATCAACTCGCCGATCCAGGGCACGGCGGCGGACGTGCTCAAGCTGGCCATGATCGAGATCGCGCGCGCGCTGCGGGGGGGAGCCACGGGGGACGACCGTTCGCCGCGACAAGGGGGCCCGTTCCGCAGCCTGATGATCCTCACGGTCCACGACGAGCTCCTGTTCGAGTCGCCCGAGGACGAGGTCGAGCGCCTGATCCCGATGGTCAGAGATCGGATGGAGAACGCGATCCGGCTCGACGTGCCGGTCGTGGTGGACGTCGGCGTGGGCAAGAGCTGGTACGAGGCGAAGAAGTAGGCGTCAGGCCTGATATCGAACCGGAGCGCGGTCATGGAGTTCGCCTACTGCACGGTCGACGTCTTCACGGACGCCCCGTTCGGAGGGAATCAGCTCGCCGTCTTCCCCGACGCGCGCGGCATCCCCGAGGGGCGCATGCGGGACGTGGCGCGCGAGTTCAACTTTTCGGAGACCGTGTTCGTCCTTCCTCCGCGCGATCCAGGCCACACGCGGCGTCTGAGGATCTTCACGCCCGGAGGCGAGCTGCCCTTCGCCGGGCACCCCACGCTCGGGACGGCCCACGTGCT
>DATBJW010000084.1:0-38335 GCA_036556205.1 Gemmatimonadota bacterium | reverse complement strand
CGGTGCTGGAGAGCGTAGAGCCCGAGGTACGTGAGCTCGGCGGCGTCCGGAACGCCCATGACACTCATGACGGCGCACTCCTCGCGGAGCTCTGCTAGCATCTGTCCTCCGTGGCAGGGAACACCGGTCTGCTTATCAGTGGCATCGCGCGGCTCAACCAGCCCGATCCATGATGCGCGGAAGGCCGCTCTCCCAGGCCTCGCGCAGTTCCTCGACCGGCCGGTCCACCACGCCCTCGATCCGGAAGCGCCCGCCGGGCGCCCCCACGCGGCCCAGTCGTCGGCAGGGAACCCGGGCCGTGCCGGCACGGCGCGCTACCTCGTCGGCCACGGCGGGGTTGCAGCTGATGACGACCCGGGAGGGGGCCTCGCCGAACAGAGCCTCGGCCCCGGCGCGTCCGTCCGGGAGGGCCGACTCGAGACCGAACGCGCTCTCCTCGGCGAAGCAGGCCTCGGCCAGCGCCACCGCCAGGCCGCCCTCCGAGCAGTCGTGCGCGGAGCCGAGCAAGCCTTCGCCGGCGAGCGCCAGGAGCAGGTCCTGCAGGCGCTTCTCGAGGGCCAGATCGAGCGGGGGCGCGTCGCCGCGCGCCACGCCGCAGATCGCGTTCTCGTATTCGCTGCCGGCGGTGTCGGTCGCGTCGGCCCCGAGCAGGAGCACGCCGTCGCCCTCGGCCTGGAAGCCGCTCGCGACGCGCCGCTCGAGACGCTCGAGGGCGCCCAGCATGCCGATCGTCGGCGTGGGCCAGATGGGTCCGGCCGGGCTCTCGTTGTAGAACGAGACGTTGCCGGAGACGACGGGAGTGCCGAGCGCCAGGCACGCCTCGCGGATTCCCTCGACGGCCTCCGCGAACTGGTAGGCGACGTCCGGGTTGTACGGGTTTCCGAAGTTCAGGCAGTCGGTGACGGCCAGCGGGCGCGCGCCGACGCACGACAGGTTGCGCGCCGCTTCGGCCACCGCCAGAGCCGCGCCGCGCCGCGGGTTCAGGTACACGTGGCGCGCGTTGCAGTCCACGGTCAGCGCGATCCCGCCCGGCGTGCCGGGCAGGCGCAGGATGGCCGCGTCGCCGCCGGGTCCGGCCACCGTGTTCCCGCGCACCGACTGGTCGTACTGGCGGAAGACCCACCGCCTGGAGGCCACGTTGGGCGACGCCAGGAGCCGGAGCAGGGCCTCGTCCGGGGAGAGAGAGACCACCGGCGCCGGGGCCGCGCGCAGAGCGGTCAGATAGGGCGGCTCGCGCGTCTCGCGCTCGTAGGCGGGAGCCTCGTCCACCAGGGCGCGGACGGGGATCTCGCAGACCGGCTCGCCCTCGAGCAGCACCCGCCAGACGCCGTCCGAGGTCACGCGGCCGATCTCGGAGCAGGGCAGGTCCCATTTCGCGAGGATCGCGCGGACCTCGTCGGCGCGCTCCTCGTGGGCCACCATCAGCATGCGTTCCTGGGATTCCGAGAGCAGGATCTCGTAGGGCGTCATGCCCGGCTCGCGCAGATGCACCCGCGCGAGGTCGATCTCGATCCCCGATCCGGCCCGCGCGGCCATCTCGGCCGAGGAGCTCGTGAGCCCGGCCGCCCCCATGTCCTGAACGCCGACCGCGGCACCCGCGGCGATCACCTCGAGCGTGGCCTCGAGCAGCAGCTTCTCGGTGAAGGGGTCGCCCACCTGGACGGTGGGGCGGTTCGCGAGCGACGTCTCGTCGAGCTCGGCCGAGGCCAGCAGGCTGCACCCGTGGATCCCGTCCCGTCCGGTGCTCGCGCCGACGGCGAACACGGGGTTGCCCTCGCCGGCGGCGCGTCCGCGCACGAGCGCCTCCCGACGCAGGATCCCGACCGCCATCGCGTTCACGAGCGGGTTGCCGGAATAGCACGGCTCGAAGACGGTCTCGCCGCCCACGGTCGGGATCCCCACACAGTTGCCGTAGTCGCCCACACCGCGGACCACGCCCTCGAACAGGTAGCGGTTGCGAACCGCGTTGGGGGCGCCGTCCTCGATGGGCCCGAAGCGCAGCGAGTCGAGCACCGCGATCGGCCGCGCGCCCATCGTGAACACGTCGCGCAGGATCCCGCCCACCCCCGTGGCCGCGCCCTGGTAGGGCTCGACGGCCGAGGGGTGATTGTGGGACTCGATCTTCATCGCGACCGCCCAGCCCCCGCCCACGTCCACGACACCCGCGTTCTCGCCCGGCCCCTGCAGCACGTGCGGGCCGCCGGTCGGGAGCCGCTTCAAGAGGCGGCGCGAGTTCTTGTAGCCGCAGTGCTCCGACCACATGACCGAGAAGACGCCGAGCTCCGTGAAGTTGGGCTCGCGCCCCAGCAGCTCCACGATCCGCGCGTATTCCTCCGGCAGCAGACCGTGCTCCTCGACGAGCTCGGGCGTGACCGGGAAGCGCTGCGCCGGCGCAGGCGCCAGCTCGTGATGCGCGGCGGTCTCGGGTGCGGCGCTGCGGTTCATGAGGCGGCAGACCCTGGATGGACCCGGCCGGCGTGTGGGTCGCGGAGCGAGCCACTGGGGTTCCTTGGCGAGCGGGCGAGCCCACCGCCGGCCGAGGACGACGGAATGGCCTGCAAGGATGCAGGCGTCGGCGAACTCGCTGCTTCGCTGCAGTACGCCAGCAGCGACTCGAACAACCGCCGTCCGTCGTCCGAGCCGATGAGCCGGCTCCAGGCGCGCTCGGGATGCGGCATGAGGCCCAGCACGTTGCCTTCCTCGTTCACGATGCCGGCGATGTTGCGCGCCGAGCCGTTGGGGTTGCCGCGCGGCGTCGCGCGCCCTTCGGCGTCCACGTAGCGGAACACCACCCGCCCGTCGGCCTCGAGCCGGTCCAGCGTCTCGGGCGAAGCGACGTAGTTGCCCTCGCCGTGGGCGATGGGGAAGCGCACGACCTCGCCTTCCTCGTAGGCGCTCGTGAAGCGCGTGCGCGCGTTCTCCACCCTCAGGCGGACCAGCTCCGACCGGAACCGGAGGCCCGCGTTCCGCACCAGCGCCCCCGGCAGGAGGTGCATCTCGGTGAGCACCTGAAAGCCGTTGCAGAACCCGGCCACCGTACCGCCGTCGCGGGCGAAGCGCTCGACGGCCGGAATGATGGGCGAGAAGCGGGCGATCGCCCCCGCGCGCAGGTAGTCGCCGTGCGCGAACCCGCCCGGCAGGATCACGACGTCCACGTCGCCGAGCGATGTCTCCTTGTGCCAGATGGCGCGCGCGGCGCGGCCCGTCACCGCTTCCACGGCCTGGAGCGAGTCCACGTCCGAGTTCGAGCCCGGGAAGACGACCACGCCGACCTTCATGCGGAAGCGTCCTCCTCGAGCTGGAAGCGATAGTTCTCGATGACCGGGTTGGCGAGCAGCCGCTCGCAGATCTCGGCGACGCGGCGCTCGGCCTCGGCGGGCGGGCCCTCGACCTGGAAGGTCACGTACTTCCCGACCCGCACCCCGGCGAAGCCCGTGAAGCCCAGCCCGGCCATGGCGTTCTCGATGGCCTGGCCCTGCGGATCGCGGATGCCCGGCTTGAGGGTCACCTCGACGCGGGCGCGGAGCGGACGAGTCATGCGTGCTGCCTCGCGGGTTGCGGGGCGGCCGGCGCCCCGTCCTCCGGCCCGCGGCCGGTGATGCGGCGGTGCGCCTCGGCGTAGCGCTCCGCGGTCTCGCGCACGACGGCGTCGGGCAGCTCCGGGGCCGGCGGGCGCTTGTCCCACAGGCCGCGTCGCGTGAGATCCTCCAGATAGTCCCGCAGCGGCTGCTTGTCGAAGCTCGGCTGCGCGCGGCCGGGTTCCCAGGCGGCGGCCTCCCACAGCCGCGAGGAGTCCGGCGTCACGACCTCGTCGATCAGCAGGAGCCGGTCCAGACCACCCGACCCGCTCGCGCTCCGTGGCCCGCCGGTCTCGGTCGCCGCGGGGAGCAGGCCGAACTCGAACTTCGTGTCGGCCAGCAGCAGCCCCCCGCTCTCGAGCCGCGCCGCGGCCCCCCGGTAGATCCCGAGCGACAGCTCGCGCAGCGTCTCGGCCAGGGCTCCTCCCAGCGCCCCGACGACCTCGTCGAAGGTCACGTTCTCGTCGTGTCCGGACGCCGCCTTGCGCGCAGGCGTGAACATCGGATGCCGCAGCCGGTCTCCGCGGCGCAGCCCGGCGGGAAGCTTCTCGCCGGCCACGCGGCCTCCCGCCTCGTATTCGGCCAGGGCGGAACCGTCGAGGTACCCGCGCACCACGCACTCGACCGGGATCGGCTGTGTGCGGCGGACGAGCATCGCCCGGCCGGCGAGCTCCGCGAGCCGCTCCGGCGGGAGCTCGAGACCGGCTACGATGCGCCCGGCGTCGGCCTCGAGCATGTGGTGCGGCACGCGAGGCAGGCCTTCGGAGCCGGTCTCCAGCCGCTCGAACCAGAACCGCGAGACGCCGGTCAGGACCCGGCCCTTGCCCGGGATCCCGCGCGCGAACACGCAGTCGAAGGCCGAGATCCGGTCGGTCGCGACCAGCAGCAGCCGGTCCCCGGCGACGAAGCACTCGCGCACCTTGCCGCTGCCGAGGCGCGGGAGCGGCAGGTCGAGGCTGGTCAGCGCCTCGGGCAGGGCGCTCGCGGCGGAGACGGCGCTCATCCGTCCCACCGGAAGAGCTGCCCTCTGCGCTCCCAGACAAGGGACGCGCGCGGCCGACTGGAGAGCTCGCGCAGCAACGCCACGCCTTCATCCACGCTGGCGATCCGGCGGTTGTCGATGGCCAGGATCACGTCGCCTTGCTCCAGACCGATGTTCTGCGCCGGCGAGCCGGGGGCGACCGCCGTCACCAGAAGCCCCGACTCGGCCGCCGTGCCGAGGTAGCTGCGGAGCGCGGGTGTGAGTGCCGTGAGCCGGAGGCCGAGCGGTGCCGCGCTCTCGGGTGCGGCCGCCAGCGGGTCGGGCGCGGCCGCGACCTCCAGCGTGATCGAGGCGCCCGTGCGCACGAGCTCGAGCCGCACGGTGTCCCCGGCCCGGAAGTCCAGTTGTCGCCCCTGCCAATCCAGCGCCGAGAGCACCCGCCGGCCATTGGCGGCGAGCAGCCCGTCGCCGGGACGCACCCCGGACTTCTCCGCAGGGCTGCCGGGGTCGACCCGCTCCACGGTCACGCGCACGCCGACCGGATCCGCCGGGTCGACCGCGGCCACGTCCTGCGCGTGGACGCCGATCCAGGTCAGCCGCACCCGCCCCGAGCGCACCAGGTCGTCGGCGATGCGCCGCACGCGGTCGATCGGGATCGCGACGCCGATCCCGATCGAGCCGCCCGAGCGCGAGAAGATGAAGCTGTTGACGCCCACCACCTCGCCGCGTGCGTTCACCAGCGGCCCGCCGGAGTTGCCCGGGTTGATGGACGCGTCGGTCTGGACCATGTCGGTCCATACCTGCTCCTGACCCGGCTCGGGCCGCACGTCGCGGTGAAGCGCGCTGATGACGCCCACCGTCACGCTCGGATTCGCGTCGGCGAGGAGCGGCGCGAAGGGATTTCCGATCGCGATGGCCCATTCGCCGATGAGCAGGTCGGCCGAGGTGCCCAGCGGCGCCACCGGCAGCGGCGCCCCCCGCGCTCCCTCGATGCGCAGCACGGCCAGATCGGTGGTGGGGTCGCTGCCCACGATGGTCGCCGGGAACGAGCGTCCGTCCATGAGCGTGACGTGCACCGAGTCGGCGTCCGCGACCACGTGGTGGTTCGTGACGACGTAGCCTTCGGCCGAGTAGATGAACCCCGAGCCCAGGCTCTGGACGGGCAGCGGCTGGCGAAAGAAGGGAAAGAAGTCCTCCCAGATCGTGCCCGCGTAGGGGTTCGCCTGCTGCGTCGAGCGGGCGTAGATCGCCACTACCGAACGGCCCACCCTGTCGGCCGCGGCCACGATCGCGGTCCGCCTCGAGTCGTCGATGGCCGCAGGGGTGGTCTGCTGGGCCGCCGCGGCCACGCCCGCCGGTCCGGGTCCGGCGGCGCGCCCGCCGCCCAGCACCAGGAACAGCCCGGCCGTGGCCACCCCGCCGGCCAGGGCCCCCAGGCCCGCCAGCCGGGCGGGCGAGAGCCCGGCGCGGGACGTCGCCGCCGCGCGCGCGGCGGGCGTGGGCCTCGGATCTTCGTCGGCCTTCATGCGCCCCGCCAGTCGTCGAGGAAGGTCGCGATCCCCTTGTCGGTGAGCGGGTGCGAGATGAGCTGCTTCAGCACCTTCAAGGGCGCGGTCGTGACGTCCGCGCCGATCAGCGCGGCCTCGAGGACGTGCCGCGGATGGCGCGCCGAGGCCACGAGGATCTCGGTCTCGAAATCGTAGTTGTCGTAAATCGTCGCGATCTCGCGAATCAACCCCATGCCGTCGCCCGAGACGTCGTCGATACGGCCCACGAAGGGGCTGATGTAATCGGCGCCCGCGCGGGCCGCCAGCAGCGCCTGCGAGGCCGAGAAGCAGGTCGTGACGTTCGTGCGGATCCCGCGCTCGCGGCACTCGCGGACCGCCTTCAGGCCCTCGAAGGTGAGCACCAGCTTGACCACGATGTTCTCCGCGAGGGCGGCGAACGCCTCGGCTTCGCGCAGCATCTCGGCCGCGTTATCTCCGACGGTCTCCGCGCTGACGGGTCCCGGACAGATTCGGCAGATCTCGGTCAGCTGGCGCGCGTAGTGCGCCTTGAGCTCCTGCGGCCCCAGCGCCGCCCCCGGTGTCCGCTCCTGGCGGATCAACGACGGATTCGTGGTCACGCCGTCCACCAGGCCGAGATCCACGCCCTCGCGGATCTCGTCCAGGTCGGCGCTGTCGATGAAGAGCCGCATCAGGCCTCGGCCGAGGTCGGGTAGCGAACGTCCCAGAGGAAGAGCCCCTGCGCGGGGGCCACGTGGGGCGGCGGCGCGGAGCCGGGCCGCTCGAGCCCGGCCGTCAGCGCCGAGCGGTCCAGCGCGCCGCGAGCGACCGCGACGAACGCCCCCACCAACGCGCGCACCATCCCGCGCAAGAAGCGGTCGGCCGTGATCTCGAGGCGCCACCCCAGCGGGTCGCGCTCCCAGGCGGCCCGACTGACGCGACAGACGCGCGAGCCCGGACCGAGCCGGGCGAAACCGCTGAAGTCGTGGCTGCCGACCACCGCGCCGGCGGCGTCCCGCAGCCGCTCCTCGTGCAGGGCCTCCGAAAGCGGCCAGCAGTAGCGCCGGTGGAACGGCGAGCGCGCCAGGTCCTCGGTACCCAGGTAGTAGCGGTAGGTTCGTGCGACCGCGTCGAAGCGGGCGTGGAAGCGGGGCGAGACGCGCCGCGCGTCCGCGACCCACACGTCCTCGGGCAACTCGGCGTTGAGCGCGCGACGAAGGACGAACGGCGTATGGCGGGCCGGGGCGTGGAGGTGAGCCACCTGCCCGCGGGCGTGCACGCCGGTGTCCGTGCGCCCGGCGCCGTGCACCCGGATCGGCCTGCCGTAGATGGAGGCGAGCGCTTCCTCGACCGCGCTCTGCACCGTTCGCAGCCCGGGCTGGGTCTGCCAGCCGTGGAAGGCTCGACCGTCGTAGTGCAGGAGCAGCTTGAAGCTCGCCCTGGCGCTCACGCCCTCGAGTCTCGTGAAGGCATCAAGATACGCGTCGCGGGGAGGGGTGTCAAAATGCGACGCGCATGACCGCCGGGCGTCTCCCTTGTACCCGGCTGCGCCCCGGAATACTCTGCTCGGATCATGAACCACGTTCCCGTGAGCATCCCGGACGCCCTGCGCATCGTGAGCGAGGGGCGCGACCTCGACGAGGCCGAGGCCGAGGCCGTCTTCGACGCGATCATGAGCGGGCGCGCCACGCCGCTGCTCGTGGCGGCCCTGCTGGCGGCGCTCAAGACCAAGGGTGAGAGCGCGACCGAGATCGCCGGGGCGGCGCGGGCCATGCGCCGCGCCGGGCGCCGGCTGGCGGCCGATCCCGCCCGGCTCATCGACACCTGCGGCACCGGAGGCGACGGCGCCGGCACGTTCAACATCTCGACCACGGCGGCCGTGGTCGCGGCCGCGGCCGGGGCGCGCGTCGCCAAGCACGGCAACCGCGCGGCCTCGAGCCGCTGCGGGAGCGCGGACGTGCTGGAGGAGCTGGGCGTGGCCATCGAGCTGGAACCGGACGCCGCCCTGGCCTGCCTGGAGAGGGTAGGGATCACGTTCCTCTTCGCGCCCCGCTACCATCCCGCCATGCGCCATGCCGTCGAGGCCCGCCGCGAGCTGCGCCTGCGCACCCTCTTCAACTACCTGGGGCCGCTCACGAACCCCGCCGGAGCCCGGCGTCAGGTGATCGGCGTGGCGGATTCCGTCACCTTCGACCGCCTGACCACCGTGCTGGGGCGGCTGGACTACGATCACTGCGTGCTCGTGCACGGCCGGGAGGGGTTGGACGAGGTGTCTCTGGCCGGACCTACGCGAGTCGCCGAGTGGAAGGAAGGGCGTCTGCGGGAGTACGATGTGGGCCCCGCCGACTTCGGCCTCGCGCCCCGCCCGCTCTCGGCCCTCTCGGGCGGCGAGGCGGCCGAGAACGCGCGGGCCGTCCGCGCGGTGCTGTCAGGCCAGGGGTTGGCGGGCGCTGAAGAGCGGGATCACGGCCCCGACCTCTCCGCCGCGGCGGACGTGGTGGCTCTGAACGCCGGCTGCGCCCTGTACGTCGCCGGCCTGTCCGCGGGCTGGCGCGAGGGGGTCGAGCGAGCCCGCGCCGTTCTGGCCGCCGGCGGCGGCGCGCGCAAGCTCGACGAATGGATCCGGGTCAGCCGCGCGCTCGAGAGAACCGGGCCGCAGGGGGCGGCAGAGGATGCGTCCGGAGAGGATCATTCGCTTCATGGGACCTACGAGCGCTCCAGGTGAGCGGAAGGGGCGGTCCGGTACGCCCGTGCCGGCTTCAGTGGCCGTTGCGATAGCGCCGGATGATGCCGATCACGACCCCCTGCACCCGCACCCGCTGCGCGGCGAGGACCAGCGGTGCGTGCGCCGGATTGGCGGGCTGCAGCCTCACCCGGTCGCCCTCGCGGTAGAACTTCTTGAGCGTCACGCGCCCCTCGCCTTCGTCCTCCTCGCTCACGAGCGCGATCACGGTCTCTCCGTTCTCGGCCGTCTCGCGGCTCTCGACCACGACCAGGTCGCCGTCGCGGATGAGCTCGTCGATCATCGAGTCGCCCTGGACGCGCAGCACGAAGGTCTCCCCGCGTCCCAGCATCTGCTCGGGCAGCGCCACGGTCTCGGGAGCCTCGAGCGCCTCGATGGGCCTGCCCGCGGCGACCCGGCCGAGCACCCGCACGTCGACAGCGCGGGGATCGCCGGCCACGGGCAGCACCTCGATGGCCCGGTTGCGGTTGAAGTGCCTGCGGATCATGTTCTTGCTCTCGAGGTTGGTCAGGTGCTCGTGGATGGTGGCGACCGAGGAAAGGCCGAAGTGACCGGCGATCTCCTCGAGGCTCGGCGCATAGCCGTGACGCGCGATGAACTCCCGCAGGAACTCGTAGATCTGCTGCTGTCGGCGGGTGAGCACGTGCGTGCCTCCTGGAGCGAGTAGGTCGGATGCCTGCCCAGGATATCCGAACAGATCCCGAAAGTCAAGCGCGGCGCGGGTCCCCGCCGTCCCCGGCCGGCATGCCTCCGGCCGAGCCCTCCGGTTCCTCAGCCGACATCCTCGAAGAGATGCGTCGCGCGGCTGTCGAACGCGCCAGGGCCGTCGGCGCGGCTCCTCCACGTCAGGCCGCGGAAGGGAAGCGGGCGGGGCTGCGGTCACTGGCTCGAGCGCTGACCGGAGCCGCCGATACGAGCGGGTGCGGGCTGATCGCCGAGGTCAAGCGCCGTTCGCCCTCGGCCGGCTCCCTCAAGGAGGACCTCGATCCGGCGCGGCTCGCGGCACTCTACGCGGGGGCCGGCGCGTGCGCCGTCTCCGTCCTGACCGAGCCCACCCGCTTCGGCGGCACGCTGGCGGACCTCGAGCGCGCCGCGGCCGCGGTCTCGGTCCCCGTCCTGCGCAAGGACTTCCTGCTCGAGCCCGCCCAGATCCACGAATCGCGCGCCGCCGGGGCGGACGCGGTGCTGCTCATCGTGAGGCTTCTCGAGCCGCCGCGCCTGCGGGAGCTCCTGGCCTGCGCCGAGGAGGCGGGTCTCGAGGCGCTCGTCGAGATCCACGCTTTGTCCGAGCTCGCGGTGGCGCTCGCGGCCGGCGCGCGCGTCGTCGGCGTCAACAACCGCGACCTGGCGACGCTGCGGACCGACGCGACCCATTCTCTCGAGGTGGCCCGTCAGGCCGGGGAGGCGGGGATCGCCTGGCCGGCCCTGGCCGTGAGCGAGAGCGGGATCCGGACCCGGGCCCAGGTCGAGGCTCTGGCCCGAGCGGGCTACCGCGGCGTTCTAGTCGGGGAGACGCTGCTTCGCGCGCGCGACCCGGCGCGGGCCGTGCGCGAGCTCTTGGGGAACGCGTGAGCGTCGAGGTCAAAGTCTGCGGCCTCACGCGGCCCGAGGACGCGCGCGCGGCGCTCGCGGCGGGGGCGGACTACCTGGGGATCGTCTTTGCCCAGAGCCGGCGGCGCCTGGACGCGCCAGCGGCTCGCCGTCTCGTCGCCGCCGCGCCGGGAGCGCGCTGGGTGGGTGTGTTCGCCGGCCAGCCGGCAAACGCGGTCCGCGCGGCGGCCGACGGAATCGGTCTCCGGATCGTGCAACTGCACGGCGACGAGGATCCGGCGGTCGTGAAGGAGCTCGTGGCGGCGGGCCTCGAGGTCTGGCAGGCCGTGGGGGTCGACGACCCTCCCGACTGGAAGCGGGTCGCCCGGCGTCTGGCGGAGCTCGACGGACGCGTGGCCACGGTGCTGCTCGACCGGCGCGCCGACGGTCGCATGGGAGGTGGCGGGCTGCCCATCGCGTGGGGCGGGGCCCCGAGCGCCCTGAGCGTGGGCCTCGCGCGCAGCCGCCTGGGACTCTCCGGTGGTCTCTCGGCCGGGAACGTGGGCGACGCTCTGGCCTGCATCGCGGCCGACCTCGTGGACGCGAGCAGCGCGCTCGAATCGCAGCCGGGCGTCAAGGACGCCATGCGCGTGAGGCGCTTCGTGGAGGCGGCCCGTGCTCCGCGCCTGGCAACCCCGGCCGGCGGGAGCGCGCCGTGACCGGACCTGCTCCCGCGGACGCACCGGCCGCGCCCCTGGCCGGCCGCTTCGGTCGTTTCGGCGGCCGCTTCGTTCCCGAGACGCTGATCGCGGCCCTCGACGAGCTCGAGGCCAGCTACCGCGAGCTCTCCGCCGATCCCGGATTCCAGCGCGAGCTCCAGGACCTCCTGCGCGACTTCGCGGGCCGGCCGACGCCGCTCACGCCGGCCTCCAACCTCTCGCGACGCGTCGGCTTCCGCGTCTATCTCAAGCGCGAGGATTTGGCGCACACGGGGGCTCACAAGATCAACAACACGCTCGGGCAGGCGCTGCTGGCGCGGCGGCTCGGGAAGCGCCGCATCATCGCCGAGACCGGCGCCGGCCAGCACGGGGTCGCCACCGCCACCGCGTGCGCCCGCTTCGGGCTGGACTGCACGGTCTACATGGGCCGCCACGACGTGCGGCGGCAGGCTCTGAACGTCTACCGCATGCGACTGCTGGGCGCCCGGGTGGTGACCGTGGAAGGGGGCTCGGGGACCCTGAAGGACGCCATCAACGAGGCGATCCGCGACTGGGTCACGAACGTGGACACCTCGCACTACATCCTGGGCTCGGTGGTGGGTCCGCATCCCTATCCCACCATCGTGCGGGACTTCCAGACCGTCATCGGGCGCGAGGCGCGGCGTCAATTTCTGGAGCGCGAGGGCGCGCTGCCGGGCGCGGTCGTGGCCTGCGTGGGTGGCGGCAGCAACGCGATCGGCATCTTCCACGCGTTCCTGGATGATCCGGTGGCGCTCTACGGGGTGGAAGCCGCCGGCGAGGGATTGAACGCCCGCCACGCGGCGACCCTGGCGCGCGGCTCGGTGGGCGTGCTCCACGGGGCTCTGAGCTACCTGCTGCAGGATGCCGACGGTCAGGTGGTGGAGGCGCACTCGGTGTCCGCGGGGCTCGACTACCCGGGCGTGGGTCCCGAGCACGCTTTCCTCAAGGAGACCGGCCGCGCGCACTACGTCAGCGCGACCGACGCCGAGGCCCTGGCCGCATTCCACGAGCTGGCCGAGCTCGAAGGGATCATCCCCGCGCTCGAGAGCGCCCACGCCCTGGCGTTCGTGCGCCGCGAGGCGGCGCGGCTCTCCGCGCACGGGACGCTGCTCGTCTGCCTTTCGGGTCGTGGGGACAAGGACGTCCAGGTGGTAGCCGAGCTGGAGGCGCGTCCGGGCTCATGACCCAGCCGGCCGGAGCGACGCCCACCCCTTCGAGCCCGTCGGCGGGACTCTCCGACGTCGTGTCGGACGCCGCGCGCCCCGAGGCCGAAGAGCTCGTCCGCGCGCTCGTCAAAACCTTGCGCATCCGCACCATCTACAAACCCAACAATCCGATCTACCGCGAGTTCTCCGACAACCTGGTCGAGCGCTTCCAGGCCTACCTCTCGGTCAACCAGCTGCTGCGCATCGAGGTGCGCGAGCACGAGCTCCTGCTCGAGGGCCAGACGGTCTACCGCGACGAGGGGACGCGCGAGAGCCTGCCTTTCAGCCTGCACCGGGATGGGATCCGCGAGATCACCTTCTTCGAAGGCCTCGAGGCCCGCGAGATCTTCGACTTCCTCGAGACCGTCAAGCTCGACCCCACGCGCGAGGGGGAGCAGGAGGACGTGCTGGCGCGCCTCTGGGAGCAGGACTTCGTCCATGTGCGCTACCTGTTCGTGGACCTCTTTCTGGACGAGGAGGCCATCGACCTGCCGAGCTCCTCGGCCGCACCCGGCGGGCGCGGGCTGGGGTTCGCGCCCGTAGAGGAGGAGTTCCGGGTGATTGATCTGGACGGCGAGAAGGAGATGGAAGGCCGGGCCGTCCTCGAGGAGCAGCGCCTGTCCGAGGTCGTGAAGATCACGCCCGACGACTTCGATCCCACGCTCTACTTCCTGGAGCGCGACGAGGTGCGCGCCCTGCGCGAGGAGATCGACCGCGAGAAGGAGCGCAACCTGCTGCTCGACCTCCTGGCCCTCTTGCGGGAGCTCGTGCTCCTCGACGCCGCCTCGGAGGACGTCGAGGCGCTCGTCGCCCTCGAGGAGCTGCAGGGCTTCTTCCTGGCCGACGGCAACCTGACCACCGTGGTCCACGTCCTGGACATCGCCCAGGAGCTGGGGCGCGTGCCGCAGCTTTCGGCGGGCAAACGCGCGAAGGCGGCCGGCGTCGCGGCGGCCGCGCTGGCTCCCGAGAGCCTGCGCCGCGTGGCCGGTCTGCTCGAGGACACGGAGAGCGAGGAGGGCGCCCTGGCCGCCTATCTGGATCGCGCCGCGCGCTCGAACTTCACGGGCCTGGTGGAGCGCCTGGGCGACCTGAAGCGGCTCGCGCATCGCGAGGCCGTCCTGGCGCCGGTCGTGCAGGCGGCGGGAGAGAACCTCGACGCCCTGCACGGCCTCTTCCGCCATCCCGACCCGGGGGTCGTCAAGAACGCGATCTTCATCTCCGGCCGCACCGCCAGCCGTCAGTCCCTCGAGGCGCTCGAGGAGCCGCTCCGCTCGCGCGACGCCGAGGTGCGCATCGAGGCCATCAACGCCCTCAAGACCTACCGCAGCGCGCGCGCGATGGACCTGCTGGTCGAGGCCATTGGAGACCCCGACAAGCTGGTGCGGTACTACGCGCTCCGGAACCTGATCTCCTTCAACTACCGGCCCGCCGCCACGGCGGTCGTGGAAGCCATCCAGGCCCGGGAGTTCGCCGACAAGGACCTGACCGAGAAGAAGCTCCTCTTCGAGGCCTACGGCCGCTTCGCGGGCGCCGAGGCGATCCCCTCCCTGCGCGAGCTGATCGGCAAGCGGGGCTTGCTGCGCCGCGGCGCCACCCGCGACCTGAAGATCTGCGTCGCCACGGCCCTGGGGGAGATCGGCGGTCCGGAGGCGCGCGCGGTCCTGGACGAGATCCTCTCCGATCGCGACCCCGAGGTGCGCGAAGCCTGCGAGCGCTCGCTCGCGCGGATCGAGCGATGACGGGCGAGCCCCAGGTCGCCGCCGTGCAACAAGGGAGCGTCGTCCAGAACGCCGCGCCGCTTCAGACGCTGGGCAAGCAGCTGGTGACCCAGCTCTACGTGACGTTGCGATCGGCCCAGATCTACGACGTGAACAACGAGACCGTCGCCAAGCAGCTCGACAAGCTCTACCAGACCGTCGCCGACCTTCTGCGCGTGGAATCGGCCGCGGATCTCACGCTCTCGCGCAACTTCTTCTTCCTGAACGGCGCGCGGATCAAGGTCGACCTCAAGATCTACATCACCTATCAACAACTGCTGAAAGTCCTGGGGCGCCTGGCGTTGGGACGCGTCCAGTTCCTGCCGGGGATCGAGAGCCCCGAGCTGCGCAGCTTCGTCTACCTGGTCGCCAACACCGAGACGCGCGGCGAGGCGACGTTCGACCGGCTGGCCGCCGAGTTGGAGCGCCTGGGACTGACGCGCGTCGTCGTCGCGCCCGAGCAGGAGATCCCCGAGGAGGCGGGTGAGGCGCGCGAGGTGCTCACCGAGGAGCGCAAGGAAAAGGCCAAGCGCACCTACTACCGTTCGGTGGAGGTCACGCGCTCGCTGCTCGAGAGCGCGCGCTCGGGGAAGGGGATGAACGTGCGCCGCGTGAAGCGGGCCGTGCAGGACATCGTGGATTACATCCTCCAGGAAGAGTTCTCGATGGTCGGGCTCACCACGCTCCGCGACTACGACGAGCCCACGTTCACCCACGTCGTGAACGTCTGCATCTTCTCGGTGGCCCTCGGGCAGCGCATCGGCCTCTCCAAGCTCGAGCTCTACGAGCTGGGCCTGGCGGCCCTCTTCCACGACCTGGGCAAGGTGGAGATCCCCGAGGAGATCCTGCACAAGGTGGAGCCCTTCACGCCGCCCGAGTGGGAGCACATGAAGACCCACACCTGGAAGGGGGCGCGCAAGCTGCTGGAGATGCGCCGCTTCGGGCAGATCCCGATCCGCGAGATGCTGGTGGCGTTCGAGCACCACCTGAACCTCGACCTTTCGGGGTATCCCAAGGTCAGCCGGGCGCGCGACCTGAACTTCTATTCCAAGATCGTGGCCATCGCCGACGCCTTCGACGCCGGGACCACCCCCCGCATCTACAAGACGCAGCCCATGGAGCCGCACGAGGCGCTGAAGATCATCGAGATGCGCAAGGGCCACCACTTCGACCCGGTCCTGGTGAAGGCGTTCATCAACATGATGGGCATCTATCCCGTGGGCACGCTGGTGATCCTGGACACCTTCGAGATGGGCGTCGTCTACGCGCCGAACGACCTGCCCGAGGAGATCCACCGGCCCATCGTGAAGCTGATCTCGGACCCTTTCGGGAACACCGTGGACGGGCGACTCGTGAACCTGGCGGAGCGCGACCCCGGCACCGGCGACTACACGCGCACGATCGTGAAGGTGACGGAGCCGGAGAAGTACGGGATCAAGGTGGGGGAATACTTCCTGTGAGCCATCGCCCATGCGAGGGGGCGAGGCAAGCTCGGCCCCGGCTCCATGTACCCCAATGGACCCGGGGCCGACTTGCCTCGCCTCTACCTCAATGGACCCCGGGGCCGACTTGCCTCGGCTCTATCCCGATGACCCGGGAGCCGACTTGCCTCGGCTCCGCTTGATCAGGCCCTGCCAGGGAGCAACATGACGAGCGGAAGAGCAGGCGAGATCGCGAAGGCCTTCGCGCGGGCGCGGGACGAGGGGCGGGCCGCCCTGGTGCCGTTCCTGACCGCCGGCTACCCCGATCCGGAGACGTGCCTTTCGCTCCTGGTGGGGATGGCCGACGCCGGCGCGGACGTGATCGAGCTCGGCGTGCCCTTCTCGGATCCGGTCGCGGACGGCCCCACGATCCAGCGCGCCTCGGAGAAGGCTCTGGCGGCCGGGATGACGTTCGCGCGCGCGCTCGAGCTCGGCGCCGCGTTTCGCCGCGAGCGCGCCACGCCGCTCCTGCTCTTCACCTACTTGAACCCGCTGCTGCGCCGCGGTCTCGAGCGTGCCGCACGCGACGCCGCGGGCGCGGGTCTGGACGGCGTCCTCGTGTGCGACCTCCCGCCCGACGAGGCGCCCGAGGTCCGCGAGCGATTCCGGGCCCAGGAGCTGGACTACGTGAGCCTGGTGGCGCCCACCTCGACCGAGGCCCGCCTGCGCGTCCTGGCCCGGGCCAGCACCGGCTTCGTGTACCTGATCGCGCGCACGGGCGTGACGGGCGCGGGCGCGGGCGACGCGCGGCTCGCGCGCCAGGTGGACGAGCTGCGCCGCCACTCGGATCTGCCGGTCGCCGTCGGCTTCGGCATCGCCGACGCCGAGGGCGCCCGGCGGGCCGCCGGGCTGGCCGACGGCGTGGTCGTGGGCAGCGCGCTGCTGGAGCGGATCGCCGTCGCGGGTCCCGCCGCCGCACTCGCGCTCCTGCGCGAGATCCGCTCCGCGCTGGCGCGCGAACGCACGCGCGCGGCCGTGGTTTGACAACCTCCGCGAGCGGTCCGTAGATTCGCCCGGCTTCTCTCCCCGGATCCCAGACCCCGCGGACCCGAGTGGCCCGACCGCTCTACCTGAGCCTTGCCTACCCCGAGGTCGCGAGGCATCTGGACCTCCTCGGCGAGCGCGGGTTCGGCGTCGAGGTCACGCTCTACGACACCGACTGGCTGCTCAACACGAGCGGCCGCGACCGGGCCCGCAAGCTGGGAAAGGCGCTGGCCGAGCGCGGCGTCGGCGTGACCACGCACGGCCCGATCTTCGACCTGAACCCGGGCTCGCTCGACTCCGTCGTCCGCAAGCACACCCGCCGCGCGTTCGAGAAGGCGATCGAGGTCTCCCAGGACCTGGGCGCGAGCGGGGTCACATTCCATACGGGGTTCAATCCGCTGCTGCCCGAGAGCGTGTTGCCGGGCTGGATGAGCCTCTCGCTCGAGCTCTGGAACCGGGCGGCGAGCCTCGCCGAAGGCGCGGGGCTCACGCTCACCCTGGAGAACATGTTCGAGCCCACGCCCAAGCTGCTGCTGGACCTGGCCGAGGCGGTCGAGTCGGACGCGCTGGCCTTCTGCATGGACGTTTCCCACACCGCGATCTACTCCACGCTGGGCCTCGCGCGCTGGTGGGAGGAGCTGGCCCCCCGGCTGCGCACGCTGCACCTGAACGACACCGACACCTTCTCCGACGACCATCTGGCGATCGGGCGCGGGACGCTCGACTTCGGCGACGTATTCCGCCGCGCCTCGTCGTTGCCGTGGGAGCCGGTCCTCGTGCTGGAGATGTCGCTCGAGCGGGCCCTCGAGAGCGTGGACACGATCCAGAGCCGGGGTCTGCGCGAGACCCAATTGGAGCTGTTGTGAAGACCGCGTTCCGCCCGCTGGCCCCTCGGCTGGCGCTCCTCGGCTGCCTGCTGGCGCTGCCCTCCGGCGCGCTGGCGCAGGAGCCGGCCGCCAAGCTCGACGGCTTCCTGGCCGCCCGCCTGGCCGGCGCTCCCCGCGATCAGGTCGCGGTGCTGATCCGGCTGCGCCCGCCCCCGGCCGCGCAGGCGCTGCGCGTTCCGGGCCCGGAGGAACGGCTGCCGCGGGCCGACCGGCATCTGCGGGCCGTGGACGCGCTCCGCGCGAACGCCGCGGCGGCCCAGGCCGGACTGCTCGACGCGTTGCGCCAGGCCGAGGCCCGCGGGGAAGCGCGCGGCGTCGAGCCCTTCTGGGTCGCGAACCTGGTGCGGGCGGAGGTGTCGCCCGAGCTGGTCGAGCGGATCGCCGCCCGGTCGGACGTGGAGCGCGTCTACCTGGATCGCGTCGTGCGGCTGGAGGAGCCCGGCGGGGCCACACCCGCCGGCACGCCCGCGCCCGCCGGCCAGGCCAGCGTGGCGCTGGAGCTCGTGGGGGTGCCCGAGGCCTGGGATCGCGGCTTCACGGGCAAGGGCCTGCTCCTCGCGAACCTGGACTCGGGCGTCCAGGGTGACCATCCGGAGCTGGCTCCGAAGTGGCGCGGCCGGCGCGTGCCGGTCGAGCAGGCCTGGTTCGACCCCTTCCGAAACTCCAGCTTCCCGGTCGACGACGACCCCGAGTTGGCCAGCGGCCACGGCACGGCCACCATGGGTCTGCTCGTCGGCGGCCAGCGCACGGTGGGCGTGGCTTTCGACGGCGAGTGGATCGCGGGCAACATCTTCGAGAACAACCAGTCCTTCGTCTCCACGATCCTGAAGGGACTGCAGTGGGCGATCGATCCGGACGACGACCCGGACACGCTCACCGACGTGCCGGACGTGATCAACGCCTCCTTCGGCCTCTCCGAGATCGACTCGACCGGCTCCGTGACCGACAACGGGCTCTGCGACGACGTGTTCGACCAGGCCATCGATGCCACGCGGGCGACGGGGGCGATCCTCGTCTTCTCGGCCGGCAACTTCAACCAGGCCGATCCGGGCGACATCACGTCGCCGGCCAGCTCCCTCGACGCCTTCGCGGTGGGAGCCACGCGCGAGGACGGCGTCACGATCGCGAACTTCAGCGGCCGCGGGCCATCACCGTGCACCGGCGGCGACCGGCTCAAGCCCAACCTGGTCGCGCCCGGTGTGGCCGTGCGCTCGCTCGACCGCCTGGGTGGGGAGCAGTTCGTGAGCGGGACCTCCTTCTCGACGCCGATCGCGGGCGCCATCGGCGGCCTCGTTCGCCAGAAGGATCCCAGCCTCTCGCCGGTAGAGGTGGAGCAGATCCTGACCTCGACGGCCACGGATCTCGGCAATCCGGGTCCCGACAACACCTTCGGCGCCGGGCGGGTGAACGCCGCCGCTGCGCTCGACGCCACGCCGGGCTCGGAGGCGCTCCTGCGCCTGACCGGCTTCGCACGGGGCGAGGTGGCGGCGCTCGCGCAAAAGCCGGTTCCCGAAGGGCTGGGGCCGGAGGGCTTCTTCCTCTTGCCGGGGGAGAACGGCTTCCGGATCCGGATCACGAACCCGACCGGCGCCGACGCCCCGGGGGGCACCGCGAGCCTCGCCACCCGTTCGCCGCTGGTGACCGTGCTGGACGATTCCGCGGAGCTGCCGCCGATCCCCGCGGGGGGCGAGGCCGAGCTTCCCTTCCGCGTCGCCCTCGCGGCGGAAGCGCCTCCCGGCAGCGACCCGGGACTCGCGCTGACCCTGGCCCCGGGGGGCGACCCCACGGTCATCCCGTTCACCCTGGTCGCGGGCCAACCCGTGGCGGGTCAGTTCGCCACGCACGACGCGAACGACATCCGGATGACGGTCTCGAACTTCGGGGCGATCGGCTTCTGGCTGGGCGTGAGCGAGGCCCGCCGCGGGAGCCCCGAGCTGCTGGGCGACGGGTTTCACTTCCCGGCCGACGACCCGCGCAACTTCCTGTTCCACGCCTCGTTCCTGGTGGGCCGCAGCGCGCAGCAGGTGTCGGACGATCTGCCGTACGGCAACGTGGCACAGTCCGTCAACGACTTCCACGTGCTGCCGGGGGAGCCCTTCCGCGAGCTGGAGCCCGGCGCCGTCGCGGCGCAGGAGGTCGTGGGGGCGTACGACGACTCCTACAACCTGGAGGGGGCCCTGGGTGTGGCGGTGCGCCAGCACAGCTACGCGTTCACGGAGGACGGGCGGCGCGATTTCGTGATCCTGACCTACGACGTGGCGAACCGCACCGGCGCATCGCTGACGAACCTGCATTTCGGGCTTTTCGCCGACTGGGACTTCCTGGAAGGCTCGAACCCGCGCGAGACGATGACCTACGTCTCCGACCTGCGGCTGGGGGTCGTGCAGGGGCCGCCGGACACGCCGGTGCTGGGGATCGTGACCTTGAACGCCGTGCCTTCGGATGACGCCTCCTACCGGGTGGTCAGGCTGGTCGACTTCCAGCCCTCCACGGGGGGAACCGAGATCGAGGACGCCGACAAGTTCGATTTCATTTCCGATGGCGTCGTCAGCCCCACGGTCAACGACCCGCAGGATCTGGCGCACGTGCTGGGGCTCGGGCCGCGCACGATCGCGGCCGGCGACTCGTTCCAGGCCGCCTTCGCGTTCGTGGCCGGGGCCAACCTTTCCGAGTTGCGCGACGCCGCGGCGCGGGCCCGCACGACGTACGAGATCGAGATCCTGGGCCGCGAGCCGCCGCCGGGCGGGATCCCCGAGCGGCTCACGCTGGCCGCCCCGTTCCCGAATCCCCTGACGCCGTCGTCCGCCTCCGACGTGACGATCAACTTCGGGCTGCCGGCAGGCGAGCTGGGGCCGTTCGAGCCGCGGCCCGTGAGGCTCGTCGTGGTCGACGTCCGCGGCCGCCTCGTGCGCACGCTGGCCGACGAGTCGCTGGCACCCGGCAACTACCAGCGCTTCTGGGACGGTCGCGACGCGGACGGCCGCGCGCTTCCCTCGGGGGTCTATGCGGTGCTCGTGGAGGCCGGGTCCGAGCGCGAGGTCAAGAAGGTCGTGGTGGTGCGATGAGCGCGGGTGAGAGTCGCGCGGCGCTGAGCCTGGGATCCAACCTGGGGGACCGGGAGCTGAACCTGACGCGCGCGCGCGCGGCGCTCGAGGCGTACGCCGGCGGCGGTCGCGACGCTCCCGGCGCCGCCGCCGGGGCCGGCGCAGCGGCGATCGAGATCCTGGCCGCGAGCGCGCCCCGCAGCACGGCGCCCCAGGGCTTCACGGCGCAGCCCGACTTCCTGAACCAGGTGCTCCTTGTGCGCACGGCGCTCTCGCCCTGGGAGCTCCTCGAGGCCTGCCTCGAGGTGGAGCGCGGCCTGGGGCGCGTGCGCGGGCCGATCCGCTGGGGGCCGCGCACGATCGACGTGGACGTCCTGGCCTACGACGGGCTGGTCGTGCGCGACGAGAGACTGACCCTTCCGCACGCCGCCCTCCCCCTGCGCCCGTTCTTCCTCGAGATGATGCGCGAGATCGGCGCCGCCGAGCTCCTCCCGTGAGCGCGTCTCCCAAGCGGCCCGCCGCGCCCGCCGACTTCCGCGCCCTCAAGGCGCGCGGCGAGCGCTGCGCCTGGCTCACCGCCTACGACGTGGCCTTCGCGCGCCTGGTCGGGCGGGCGGGGGTGGACGGGATCCTGGTGGGCGACAGCCTGGGACAGGTCGTGGCCGGCTACGCGACGACCCTGCCCGTCACGCTCGCCGACGTGATCTACCACACCCGCGCGGTGGCTCGAGGCGCCCCCGACGTGTTCCTGGTGGTCGACATGCCGTTCCTATCCTATCAGATCTCGGCCCTGGACGCGGTCGCCAACGCCGGGCGCGTGCTCAAGGAGACCGAGGCCGCCGGCGTGAAGCTGGAAGGAGGTCGTGTGATCGCGAGCACGATCCGCCGCCTGACCCGAGCCTCGATCCCGGTCATGGGCCACCTGGGCCTCCTGCCGCAATCCGTGCGGGCGCTGGGAGGGTACCCGCTGCAGGCGGGCGATGAGGCGAGCGCGGCGGCGCTGGTCGAGGACGCACGTCGCCTGCAGGACGCCGGATGCTTCGCGATCGTGCTCGAGAAGATCCCGGCTACGGTGGCCCGGGCCGTCAGCTCCACCCTCGAGATCCCCACGATCGGGATCGGCGCCGGTCCGGGATGCGACGGGCAGATCCTCGTGCTCCACGACTTGCTCGGGCTCGGCGAGGGTTTCGGGCCGCGCTTCGTGCGCCGCTACGCGGAGCTCGGCGCGGAGACCGTGCGCGCCGTCGAGGCCTACGTTCGCGACGTGAAGACGGGAGCCTTCCCCTCGGAGAGCGAGAGCTACGAGGCTCCGTGAAGGTCGTGCGCGGGGTCGCGGAGGCTCGCGCCGCCGCCGCCGGCCTGCGTGCGAGCGCCGGAGCGCTGGCCTTCGTGCCGACCCTGGGAGCCCTCCACGCGGGGCACGCCGCCCTCGTCGCGCGCGCGCGCGAGCTGGCTCGGGGGGTCGCGCTCTCCGTGTTCGTGAACCCCCTGCAGTTCGGACCCGCCGAAGACTTCGCCGCCTACCCGCGCGATCCCGCAGGGGACGCGGCGCGCGCCGAGGGCTGGGGCGTGGACCTGTTCTTCGCGCCCGCAGCGGAGGAGCTCACGCCGGCCGGTATGGCCGTGACCGTGGATCCCGGACCGCTCGCCGCCGAGCTCGAGGGCGCGACTCGTCCCACGCATTTTCGCGGCGTGCTCACGATCGTCGCCAAGCTGCTGCACATCGTGACTCCCGACGTGGCGGTCTTCGGCCAGAAGGATCTGCAGCAGCTCGTGCTCGTCCGGCGCATGGTGCGCGACCTCGGTCTCGACGTCCGGATCGCGGCCGTGCCGACGGTGCGGGAGCCCGACGGGCTGGCGCTCTCCTCGAGGAACGCCTACCTGTCGCCGGCGGAGCGGGCCGCCGCACCCGGCCTCTTCCGCGCCCTGCGCGCCGGCGAGCGGGCGGTCGCGGAGGGCGAGCGCGATCCCGCGCGCGTTGCCGCCGCGGTTCGGAGCGCGCTGGCCGCATCTCCGGCACTGGTCGTGGACTACGTCGCGGTGCGGCGCGCCGACGATCTGGCCGAGGTGCCCGAGATCGAAGGGCCCACGGCACTCGCCGCCGCGGCCCGGGTCGGACGCACGCGTCTCATCGACAACCTGATCGTGACACCGGGGACTCTCTCGTGACCGAGACCCGCAGCGACGCGGCCGGCCCGCCGCCCGAGACCTCCGGACCCGCCCTGACGGCGATCGTGCTCGCCGCGGGCGAGTCCAAACGGATGAAGTCGCGGCTCGTCAAGGTGCTGCACCCCCTGGCGGGGAAGCCCGTCATCGCGCACGTCCTGGCTTCGCTGCGCGCGCTGGGCGCGCGCAGGATCCTGGTCGTAGTCGGTCACCAGCGCGACCTGGTGGAGGACGCGCTCCGCGCGAACGACGTCGAGTTCGTGCTCCAGGCGGAGCCGCTGGGGACGGGCCACGCGCTGCTCCAGTGCCGGCCGCTCTTGAAAGGGTTCACCGGGGACCTGCTGGTGACGGCCGGGGACACGCCGCTTCTGCGCGGGGAGACGCTGGCGGGCCTGCTCGCGCGCCACCGCGAGCGGGGTGCGGCGGCCACCATCCTCACCGCCGAGCTGGGCGACCCCACGGGGTACGGCCGCGTCCTGCGGCAGGGCGACGCGGTGCTGGGCATCGTGGAGCACAAGGACGCAACCGCCGAGCAGCTTCGCATCCGCGAGGTGAACACGTCCGTCTACTGCTTCCGCGCCGCGGACGCGCTGCCCGCACTCGACCGGCTCGAGCGCGAGAACCGGCAGGGAGAATACTACCTCACCGACCTTCCGTCCCTGCTGCGCGACGCTCCGGGCGGGATGCAGGCCCTGCGCGTGGAGGACGCGGAGGAGATCCTCGGCATCAACGACCGCGAGCAGCTCGCGACGGCCGAGTCCGTCTTGCGCCGGCGCATCCGGCAGCGCGTGTTCGCGGCCGGCGTCACCCTGCTCCAGCCGGAGACGATCCTGCTCGACGCCGAGGTCTCGATCGGCCCCGACACCGTGCTCTACCCCGGGGTGATCATCGAAGGCGCGTCGGTGATCGGCGCCGAGTGCGTCATCGGCCCCTACTCGCGCATCGTGGACAGCCACATCGGAACCGGAGTCGAGCTCAAGGGCTGGAACTTCGTGGCCCGCACCTCGGTCAGCACCGGCGCGATCCTGCAGGCCTATGTCCGAAAAGGATTCGACTGACCTCGAGCGGGACTTCCCGCGCGCCGCGGGCGCGGCCCTGCGGCTCGCTGGAGGAAGGCCTCTGGACGAGCGTCTCTCGGCGGAGCGCTGGCGCCACACCCTGGCCGTGGCCGAGACCGCCGGGCGCATCGCGGCGGCGCTCGGCTGGCCGCCCGCCGAGTGCCAGCGGGCGCTCGTAGCCGGTCTGCTGCACGACGTCGCCAGGGAACTGCCGCGCGCCGAGCAACGGGAGCTCGCCGCCCGCGCTCCGCTTCCGCCGGCGGACGCCGAGGGCGACCCGGGGCCGCTGCTTCACGCCCGGGCGGGCGCGGCGCTGGCGGCCGGCGAGTATGGCGTTCGCGACGCCGGAATCCTCGAAGCCATCGCCACGCATCCAACCGGTGCCACGGGCGGCTCACCGCTGGTCCAGGTCCTCGTCGTGGCCGACTTCCTGGAGCCCGGGCGGCCGCACCTGGACGAGGCGGACCGCGCGCTCCTCGAGAGCCTGCTCGGGGGCGACGTCCCCCTGATCGAGGCTTTCTGCCAAGTCATGCGCAAGAAGATCCGCCACCTGCGCGCGCGCGGGCTCGCGGTGCACGCGCAAAGCGCCGCCGCCTGGAGCGCCCACTGCGCGGGCCGTGGCTAGGCGGCAGAGGCACGGGCGGCCCGTTTCCGACCGCTTCCTGGCGCCGGGTCTCGTCTTCCTGGCGCTCGTGGTGGGCGCCTTCGTCTCCTCCCTCGTCTACCGCTGGACGGGACCCGGAACGCCGGAGCGCAAGCCGGCCGCGGCCGCACGCGGGGCCGGAGCCGGGGCGCCGGAAGCGGCGCCGGCCATCGACCGGGGTCGCATCCGGGTAGAGGTCTTGAACGCGACCCGGATCCCCGGCCTGGCGGACCGCATGACGGAGTTCCTTCGCGCCCGCGGGTTCGACGTCGTCTCCTACGACAACGCAGCCGCTCGGGTGGACTCGAGCCGTGTGGTGGATCGCGTGGGCAACGCGGCCTTCGCTCGCGAGGTGGCGCTCGCACTCCCCGGCACGGAGATCCGCCGTCAGCTCTCGGAAGACCGCTTCGTGGACGTGACCGTGGTCGTGGGAGCCGACTACCCGCGCTATCTGGGGGGTGAGAGCGCGAGCCAACCCGGAGCGCCGGCATCTCCCGGACGCGGATTGCTCGCGCGCCTGCGCTCGGCGCTCGGGCTCTGACGCGCTGGCGCCCGCGGCTTCACGGGGTTGCGAGGGCGTCGCGTCGCGGCTACATTCTCCCGCCTTTTAGCCCCGACCCTCATCCTTCCGCGGAAACTCGCAGATGCCGGATCGCAAGACTCCCAAGGGCAAGGCCAAGCGCGGCGCGGCACGCTCGGGAAAGAAGGCAGCTTCCCACAAGGCGGCCAGGTCGTCCGCCAGGAAGGCTTCCGCTCGCAGCGCCTCGGGGGGCTCCAGGTCGAAAGCGAAGGCCCGCTCCACGAGCGCGCCCCGGACGCGCGCCAAACCGGCCAAGGCCGCGGCGGCGCGCCCACGACCCGCCCCCGCCCGTCCGGCGCCCAAGCCCACGAGAGCGGCGGACGTGCGCCCTCGTCTCGCGCCGCCCATGACCCCGGTCGCCGCCGCCCCGACGGCGGCCCGCAGGCCGGCGCCGGCACCCGCGCGAGTCGGCGACGAGCTTCCCATGCCGGTGGGCCCCCGCAAGGCCCCGGCCCGCTACAAGGCCGAGGAAGGCCACTATCGCGCGAAGCTCCTGACCGCGCGCTCGTCGATCCTGAAGAACCTCGAGGAGCTCCGCGAGGAGTTGCGTGGGCTGCAGGAGCCCTCGCACGAGCTCGAGGAGTGGGCCCAAGAGGAAAAGGACCGCGACATCCTGATCCGCCTCGAGCTGCGCGAGAAGGAAGAGCTGGCTCGCGTCCAGGCCGCGCTGGCCAGGTTGGAGGAAGGCACGTACGGGCAGTGCGCCCGCTGCGGTCGCAGGATCAGCAAGGAGCGGCTCGAAGAGGTTCCCACCGCGGTCTTTTGCCGCAACTGCCAGCCGTCCTGAAGGTCGGCGGGAGCGGTCCAGCATCCCTGGAGCTCCGGCGACGCTCTCCATCCCGGGCGACAAATCCATCAGCCATCGCTGCCTCATCCTGGCCACCCAGGCCTCGGGCGAGAGCCGCTTCACGAACCTGAATCGGGGCCAGGACGTGGCCGCGGTCGCGCGCGCCCTCGCGCGCTGCGGCCTGCCGCCCTCGGAAGACGCCGAGGTGCGCCTTCTCGGCGGCCGGCTCACGGACCCGCCCGTGGATTTGGACCTCGGCAACTCGGGGACGGGAGTGCGCCTGATGGCCGGCCTCCTGGCGGGCTCGGGGGTGCGGGCTACGCTCACCGGCGACGCTTCGCTGGGCCGCCGCCCGATGGACCGGATCGTGACGCCGCTGCGCGCCATGGGCGCCGATGTGCGGGCCGCCGCGGGCGGCCGGCTTCCGCTCGCGATCGCGCCCGCCAGGCTCAGGCCGCTGGACTACGCGCCGCCCGTCCCGAGCGCGCAGGTCAAGTCCTGCCTGCTCCTGGCCGGTCTCGCCGGCGGCGTGCGGGTCACGATCCGTGAGGCCATCCCCACCCGCGATCACACCGAGCGACTGCTGACCGCCATGGGCGCCCGGCTGCGAGTCGCGGAGGGGGTGGCGGCCCTCGAGTCGGGGTCTGCCCTGCGTCCCCTGCGGATGCGGGTGCCGGGGGACTTTTCGAGCGCGGCCTTCTTCCTGGTCCTCGCCGCCCTCGTGCCGGGGCTCGAGCTCGAGCTCACGGGTGTGGGCGTCAACCCGGGACGTACGGGGCTCCTCGACGTGCTCTCCGAGATGGGCGCGGACGTGCGCGTCTCACCCCTGCACGACGAGGGCGGCGAGCCGGTCGCGGACCTCCGCGCCGCCTATGCCGGGCGCTTGCGGGCCGTGGACGTTCCGCCGGCGCTGGCGCCGCGACTCATCGACGAAGTCCCGATCCTTGCCGTGGCCGCCGCCACGGCCGAGGGGACCACCCGCCTCACGGGCCTCGGCGAGCTGCGCTTCAAGGAGAGCGATCGGCTGCGGTCGATCGCCGCGGGCCTGCAGGCCGTGGGCGGCAACGTTCGGGAACTCGAGGACGGCCTCGAGATCCGCGGTTCGCGAGGCCCCTTCGAGGGCTCGATCGACACCCGGTTGGACCACCGGATCGCGATGGCCTTCGCCGTGCTGGGCCATCGCCCCGGTGGCCGGATCCGCCTCTCGGAGAGCGCCTCCATCGCGACCTCGTTCCCCGAGTTCCCCGACCTTCTGGAGCGAGCGCTCCCGTGAGCCCGCGGCAACGGGCCGAGGTGATCGCGATCGATGGTCCAGCGGGAGCGGGAAAGTCCTCGACCGCTTCCGGCGTGGCGCGGGCCCTGGGATTCAGGCACGTGGACTCCGGAGGCTTCTATCGCGCCGCGGCGCTCCTGGCCTTACGGCACGGACTGGCCGGCGGGGAAGCCGGAGCGGGAGCGGATCTCGCTCGACTCCTGCGCGACGCCGAGATCGAGCAGCTTACGGGCCCGTCCGGCAACCGCACCCTGCTGAACGGGGAGGACGTGACGGAAGCCCTGCGGAAGCCGGCTGTGAGCGCCGTCGTGAGCCGCGTGGCGGCCAGCCCGGACGTGCGCCGCGTCGTGACCCGGAAGCTGCGGGCGACGGCCCGCGGGGGCGCTGTCGTGATGGACGGGCGCGACATCGGCTCGGTGGTCTTTCCGCGAGCCCGGCTCAAGGTCTACCTGGACGCCGCGGTCGAAGAGCGCGCGCGGCGACGCTCGGACGCCGATCGTCGCGCCGTCGCTCCGCAGACCCTGGAGCGCCGCGACGGCGCGGACCGGAGCCGCTCCACGGCCCCGCTCGCCCGCGCTCCCGACGCCGTCGTGATCCGGACCGACGACCTCACGCTGGAGGAGCAGGTGCGCCGGATCGTGGCGCTCTTCCGGGACCGCACGGGGGCTCGAGGTTGACGCTCGACGGGCGCCGCTGACTCGGCGAGCCATCGGGTCTCATGGCGAGCGGGCCAGGCGGCGCCCGTCGAGCGTCACGCCGCTTCTCGGCTGGCACCGCCTGGCCAAGCGAGCCATTGGGTCTCATGGCGAGCGGGCCGGGCGGCGCCCGTCGAGCGTCACGCCGCTTCTCGGCTGGCACCGCCTGGCCAAGCGAGCCATTGGGTCTCATGGCGAGCGGGTCAGGCGGCGCCCGTCGAGCGTCCAGCCGGACGCCAGCGCCGCCTTGACGCGGCGCGGCCCGGAAGGATAGGTTAGGAACTTGCATCGCGTTGCAGCGCCGGAGCTTCCAGCGCGGCGCCCGAACCTCTACCGTGTCGCCCCGCGCGCCAGCGCATCCGGCACGCCAGGAGAGTCCGTCTTCATGCCCTCGCCCAGACCTCGCGACACGACGTCCAACCCCAAGACTCCCATGCCGGACCCGGCCGACGCTCAAGGGACTGCCGTGGCGCATGCGGAGGAGCCTGCACCGAACGGGCTGCCCAGAGTGGAGCGCAAGCGCCTGCCACGTCGCAAGGAGACGGCCGAGGAGTCGATGAACCTGCGGCCCGACCTGTTCGACGACGAGGAATACTCGCCCGAGGAGTACCGCGAGCTGCTGGACCTGTACGAGGAGTCGATCTCGAACATCAGCGAGGGCGAGATCGTGCCGGGCAAGGTTCTGCGCGTGGACGAGAACTTCGTGATCCTGGACGTGGGCTTCAAGAGCGAGGGCGCGGTCCCGATCGACGAGTTCAAGGACCCGCACCTGCTGCAGCCGGGCGATCAGGTCGAGGTCTACCTGGACAACCTGGAGGACCAGGAGGGGACGGTCGTCCTCTCCAAGAAGAAGGCCGACTTCTTCCGGGTCTGGGATCGCATCCGCCACGCCTACGAGAACGACGAGGTGGTGAAGGGAACGCTGATGCGCAAGATCAAGGGCGGCGTGATGGTGGACCTGCTGGGGGTGGACGCCTTCCTGCCCGGATCGCAGATCGCGCTGCGCAGGGTCCCCAACATCGACGAGCTGATCGGCCAGGAAATGGAGTTCAAGATCATCAAGCTGAACAAGCGCCGCCGGAACATCGTCGTGTCGCGCCGCGTCATCCTCGAGCGCCTGCGCGAGAAGAAGCGCGAGACGTTGCTCAAGGAGATCGCCATCGGGCAGGTGCGCAAGGGCGTGGTCAAGAACATCACCGACTTCGGCGCCTTCATCGACCTGGGCGGCGCCGACGGCCTGCTGCACATCACCGACATGTCCTGGGGGCGCGTGAGCCACCCGTCCGAGATGCTCAAGATCGGCGACGAGGTCGAGGTCAAGATCCTGGACATGGACCTGAACAACAACCGGATCTCGCTCGGGCTCAAGCAGCTCCAGCCCTACCCCTGGGAGAACGTGGCCGAGAAGTACAAGGTCGGCCAGCGCGTGAAGGGCAAGGTCGTCTCGATCACGAACTATGGCGCCTTCGTGGAGCTCGAGAAGGGCGTCGAGGGGCTCGTGCACATCTCCGAGATGTCGTGGACGCGGCACATCAAGCATCCCTCCAAGGTCGTCTCGATCGGCGACATCATCGAGTGCGTGGTGCTGAACGTGAACACCGAGGAGGAAAAGATCTCCCTGGGCATGAAGCAGATCGAGGCCGACCCCTGGCAGAGCCTGGCCGAGAAGTACCCGCCCGGCACGCGGCTGCGGGGCAAGGTTCGCAACCTGACCTCGTTCGGCGCCTTCGTCGAGATCGAGGAGGGGATCGACGGGCTGGTCCACATCTCGGACATGTCCTGGACGCGGCGCGTGCACCATCCCAGCGAGATCGTCAAGAAGGGCGACACGGTGGACGTCCAGGTGCTGAACATCGATGTCGAGAACAAGCGCATCTCGCTGGGCATGAAGCAGCTCCAGGAGGATCCCTGGGGCCGCCTGGGCGAGAAGTACGAGGTCGGCACGAACGTGATCGGGCAGGTGGTGCGGATCCTGGACAAGGGATTGGTGGTGGACCTGGAGGGCGAGGTCGAGGGATTCGTGCCCGTCTCGCAGCTGGGCGTCAAGAACGCCGGCCACCCCGGCGAGTACGTCCAGGAGGGGGATCGGCTCCAGATGCGCGTCATCGAGTCCGACCCCGAGAACCGGCGCATCGTGCTCTCGGTGACGGAGAGCTTGAAGCCCCGACCGCGGCAGCCCAAGCCCGAGGCCGATGAGCCCGGAGCCGGCGAGACCGGAGCGGACGAGCCCGCCCCCGCCCCCGCGGCCGAGCCGGCCGCGAGCGAGTAGCCACGGAGGCCCGTCTCCCGCGCCCGATGCCCGCCAGCTTGAAGAGAAGGTGTGGCCGCCACCACACCTTTTTTTTCGCCCCGTCCGGCCTCTCGAGGCGCGCGCCGCGGAGCGTGCGCTCGGTCCTCGCCGTGCTCGCCGCGGCGGCGATCACGGGCTGTATGGGCGGCGCCGGGCTGCCGCCACCGCTCTCCTCCGAGCCTCCCTCGCCGTCGGGTGAGGACAGCGCGCGGGCGCTCTACAACCGGGGCCTGGCGGAAGCCGGCGACCGCCGCTGGGAGGCGGCTCACGCAGCCTTCGATTCGGTCGTTCAGAGCTACCCGGGAAGCCGGTATTCCGGAATCAGCTTGCGCGAGCGCGCGATCGCGGCCTACAAGCTGGGGCGCGCGTCGGAGGCGGCCGCCGACCTCCAGCGCTTCCTCGAGCGCGCGCCGGGCTACGAGACCACCGACACCGCGATCGTGCTGGCGTCCGCGCTGCAGCAAGGACGGAACCCGGAGGGAGCCCTCACCTCCCTCGTGCGCTACCTGCCCGAGGACGAGGACTCGGCGCCGGGCGCGCTGGCGGTGGCGGAGGCGTCCGTGCGGGACCTGGCCCCGGGCACGGCCCCGGTCCTGACGCAACGCTTTTCGCGACGCGCGTTCCTGGTCCCGCTCTACCAGCGGGCGGCGGAGGAGATCCGCGAGCGCGACCCCGCGCGGGCGGCCGCGCTGGACCGCGCCGCGGAAGCGCTGGCCGGGGACGCTGCCCCTCGCGGCCAGCCGAAGGTCGAGGAGCCCGGCCGCGAGGGGTCGCCGGCGGTGCTGGGCGCCATCCTGCCGCAGGCGGGACGCTTCGCTCCGGTGGCGCAGGACATCGCCGACGGCGTCCGCGTCGCCCTCGACGAGCTGGCCGCGGAGGGACACCCCCGGCTCTCGCTGGAAGTCGTCCCCGAGGAGGACGCGGTCACCGGTGCCGCGGTCACGCGCCTGGCGGAGCAGGGCGTGCGCGTCGTGATCGGGCCTCTCGGCAGCGAAGCGGCGCTGGCCTCGGCGGCCGCCGCACGCAACCGGGAGATGCTGCTCGTCTCGCCCACCGCCACCGACTCGACGCTGCTGCGCCGGGGTCCCGGCATCGTGGCTTTGAACGCGACGCGAGGCGATCTGGGGGAGGCCATGGGTCGCTTCGCCGCCGCGGATCTCGGGCTGCTGCGGGTCGCGGTCCTGGGCTCCGACGACGACTTCGGCCACGCGAACGCGCGCGCTTTCCGGCGCGCCTTCGAGGAGCGGGGCGGGCTGGTCGTGCTCGAGGATTTCGCGAGCCGCGGCGAGACCAATTTCGGAGCCCCGCTCCGCCGCGCACGCCACGAGGGCGCGGAGGCCCTGTTCCTGCCCACGCGCGGAGCCGACCAGGTGCTGACGATCCTCTCCCAGATGGAGTACTACAGCGGGGGCCGCTTCCGCCTTCTGGGGACCGAGATCTGGCGCGAAGCTTCCTTCCTCGAGCGCGCCGGCGACTTCGCCGAGGGGGCCTACGTCGTGGACACGTTCTCGCCGGATTCCCGCGCCACCCGCTACGCCGACTTCCGCGCGGCGTACTTCCAGCGCTACGGGCGTCCGCTCGCGAGCAATTTTCCGGCCTGGGGCTACGACGCCGCGATGCTCGCACTGCGCTACCTCACGGGCCCCGACGCCGGCGTGAGCGAGGCGATGTACGTGGGTGCGGCGGCCAGCTACCTGATCGAGCAGGGCCGCGTGGCGCGAGTGCCGCTCGTCTCGCGCATCAGCGGCGGGCGCGCCGTGCTGATGGCGATCGGCGAGCGCGCGACCCCGCCCGGCCAGCCGGCGGTCCCCTCCGAGACGTCCCCGACCCCGGCGGTCGAGCCCGGGGCGCCGGCGGCCGATTCGGCGGGGATCGCTCCGCAGCCACCCGCCGATGCCGGCGCCCCGGCCGACGCCGACTCCGGGACGGTGGGGGAGTGATGCGCGACCGGCTCGGCGATCTCGAGCGGCGCCGCGAGGCGGCGATCCAGGGCGGCGGCCCCGAGCGGCTGCAGGCCCAGCGCGCGAAGGGAAAGCTTACCGCACGCGAGCGGCTGGAGCTCCTGCTCGACCCCGGCAGCTTCGTCGAGCTCGGCATGTTCGTCACGCATCGGGCGACGGACTTCGGTCTCGCCGATCAGCGCATCCCGGGCGACGGCGTCGTCACCGGCTACGGGCAGGTCGCAGGCCGGACGGCCTACGTGTTCAGCCAGGACTTCAGCGTCTTCGGGGGGTCGCTCTCCGAGGCCCACGCCGAGAAGATCTGCAAGGTGATGGACCTCGCACTCAAGACCGGCGCGCCGGTCGTGGGCCTCAACGACTCGGGCGGCGCCCGCATCCAGGAAGGCGTGGTCAGCCTGGGCGGCTACGCCGACATCTTCCTGCGCAACACGCTCCTTTCCGGGGTGGTGCCCCAGATCTCGGCGATCCTGGGCCCGTGCGCCGGCGGTGCCGTCTACTCGCCGGCCATCACCGACTTCGTGTTCATGGTCCGCGGCACGAGCCACATGTTCGTGACCGGACCCAACGTCGTGAAGACGGTCACGCACGAGGAGGTGACGCTCGACGAGCTGGGAGGCGCGGACACGCACGCGACCCGCAGCGGCGTCGCCCACTTCACGACCGAGAGCGAAGCCGAGGCCCTGCAGGGCATCCGCCGGCTCCTTTCCTACCTGCCGCAGAACAACCGCGAGGATCCGCCGCGCGTCCCGTCGGAGGACCCCCTGGACCGCCGCGAGGAGGAGCTTTTGACGCTCGTACCGGCGAGCGCCACCAAGCCTTACGACATGAAGCGATTGGTCCGGCTGGTGGTGGACGGCGGGGACCTGCTCGAGGTGCAGCCCGACTTCGGCGCCAACCTGGTGGTCGGCTTCGCGCGGCTGGACGGGCGGCCGGTGGGGATCGTCGCCAATCAGCCGGCGGTGCTGGCCGGGGTGCTGGACATCAACGCCTCGGTCAAGGGCGCGCGCTTCATCCGCTTCTGCGACGCCTTCAACATCCCGCTCGTGACCTTCGTCGACGTGCCGGGATTCCTGCCAGGCACGGCGCAGGAGTTCGGCGGCATCATCCGGCACGGTGCCAAGCTGCTCTACGCCTACTGCGAGGCCACCGTGCCGAAGCTCACGGTGATCACGCGCAAGGCCTACGGCGGGGCCTACGACGTCATGTCCTCCAAGCACGTGCGCGGCGACCTGAACCTGGCCTGGCCCGCCGCCGAGATCGCGGTCATGGGGCCCGAGGCGGCCGTCGAGATCATCTACCGCAAGGAGATCGCCGCCCTGCCCGAAGCCGATCGCGCGGCCGCCAGCCGGCTCCGGGCGGAGGAGTACCGCCAGCGTTTCGCCAACCCCTACGCGGCGGCCGAGCGTGGGTATGTGGACGCCGTCATCGATCCGCGCGAGACGCGGCCGTCGCTGATCCGGGGACTGCGGGCGGTCGCCGACAAGCGCGACGCGAACCCGCCTCGCAAGCACGGAAACATCCCGCTGTGAAGGACCGCTCGGCCGGCCCGCGCCGGATGCTGGCGACCCAGACCTCACGCGTCGAGAACCTCCGCCTGCACCGCTTCACCAGCCGGCAGTTCCGGAACACGCGCACGATCCGGGTGCTGCTGCCCCCGGGATACGACGCTCCCGAGAACCAGGCGCGACGCTACCCCGCGCTCTACCTGAACGACGGCCAGAACCTGTTCGAGCGCGTCGACGAGTTCCCCCCCGCGCACTGGGGCGCGGCCGAAACGGTCGAGCGGCTGGTCCGCGAGGCGCAGATCCCCCCGCTCGTCGTGGTCGGGATCGACAACGGCGGACGGCGACGGAACCGGGAGTACATGCCCTACGCCGAGCCCTGGCTGCAGGCCGAGCCCGAGGGGCGGCGCTACCCGACGTTTCTCGTGGACGAGCTCGTGCCGTGGATCGAGGAGCGCTACCGGCTGCTGCCCGGCCCCCACGGCCGGGGCCTCGGAGGCTCCTCGCTGGGCGGCGCCGTGGCGCTCTACACGGCGATCACGAGGCCAGGGGTGTTCGAGCGGCTGCTGCTGGAGAGTCCCTCCCTGTTCATCGCGGGCCAGCGCCTGCTGCGGGACAGCTTGCAGGTCCTGCGCTGGCCCCGTAAGGTCGTGCTCGGAGTGGGCACGAACGAGACCGGGCGCGAGGCTTCGAACTCGGCGGCCGTCGAGCGCGTGCGGCACCTGGAGACCACGCTTTCCGCCGCCGGTCTCGGCCCCGACCGCTTGCGGGTGATGGTCGAGGAAGACGGCACGCACAGCGAGACGGCGTGGGCGCGCCGGCTCCCGCCGGCGCTCAGGTTCCTCTACGCCGGGGACTGACGGCGGCGGCGGCGGATGCCGGCAACGCGCGGATGGAGTGCGCATGTTCCGGAAGCTCCTGATCGCGAATCGCGGCGAGATCGCCCTGCGGGTGATCCGCACGGCGCGCGCCCTCGGCGTGCGCACGGTGGCGGTCTACTCGGAAGCCGATCTCGATTCACCGCACGTCTGGCTGGCCGACGAGGCCCACCCTGTGGGGCCCGCTCCCGCGGCGCAGAGCTACCTGAACGCGGAGACCCTGCTGCGGGTGGCGCGCGCGAGCGGCGCCGACGCCGTGCACCCGGGCTATGGCTTCCTGGCCGAGGACGCCGGCTTCGCGCGAGCCGTGGGGGAAGCGGGTCTGGTCTTCGTGGGACCCTCGCCGGAGACCCTGGCCGCCGTGGGGGAGAAGACCTCGGCTCGGCGCCGGATGGCGGCCGCTGGAGTCCCGATCGTTCCCGGCAGCGAGGGCGTCGTCGAGACCGCGGGCGCGGCTCTCGCCGCCGCCCGCGACATCGGCTTTCCGGTGCTGCTCAAGCCGGCCGGCGGAGGGGGAGGGAAAGGCATGCGTCTCGTGGGCGGCCCGGCGGAGCTCGAGCGCGAGTTCGCCGCCGCCGCCCGCGAGGCCGAGAGGGCCTTCGCCACTCCCGCGCTCTACGTGGAGCGCCACCTCGGCCGCGTGCGGCACCTGGAGGTGCAGATCCTGGGCACCGACGAGGGTGTGATCGCGCTGGGCGAGCGCGAGTGCTCGGTTCAGCGGCGGCACCAGAAGCTCGCCGAGGAGTCTCCCGCGCCGGCCGTCGGCGCCTGGACGGAGGGACGGAGCGGGCTGCGCGAGGCTTTGGCCTCGGCGGCCACGCGGGCAGCCGAAGCGGTCGGCTATCGCAACGCGGGAACCGTCGAGTTCCTGCTCGATGCCGAGGGTGAGATCCACTTCATCGAGGTGAACGCGCGGCTCCAGGTCGAGCATCCCGTCACGGAGCTCGTGACCGGCCTGGACCTGGTGGAGGCTCAGCTCCGGATCGCCGCCGGCGAGCTTCTGCCGGCCGCCTTTCGCGCGGCGCGCCCCGCGGGCTGGGCGATCGAGGTCCGGGTTTGCGCCGAAGACGCCGAACGCGGGTTCCTGCCCGCCGTCGGCGCGGTGCGAGCCCTGCGCCTGCCCGCCGGCCCCGGTGTACGCTGGGACGGCGCCATCGAGGAGGGCACGGCCGTGACGCCGCACTATGACTCGCTCCTCGGCAAGCTCTGCGCCTGGGGACCCGACCGCCCGGCGGCCCTGGCGCGGCTCGGCGCCGCGCTGGACGAGCTGCGGATCGACGGTGTGACGACGAACGCGGCCTTTCTGCGCCGGCTGGTCCGCCACCCCCGCTTCACGGCCGGAGACCTGCACACGGGCTTCGCGGCCGAGCACGTGGCCGACCTGGCCGCGGGATCCGCGACGGATCCCGAGCGGCTCGCCGTCGCCGTCGCATGGGAGTCCGAGCGGCGCTCGGCCGCCGAAGCTTCCCTGAACGGCCGGGACTTCGGGCGGCCCTCCGCATGGCGCTCGGAGCGGCCGGATTTCGTCTGGCTCGGCTGAGGTGGGCCCCCCGCGCATCGTCCGCGTCGCGGAGCGCGCCTTCAAGGTGTCGCTCGCACGTGAGGGTGGCGTGCTCGTGGCCCACGTCGAGGGCGAATCCGGCGTCCGGAGCCGCTTCCGTCTGGAGCCGGGACGGACGGGCCGCCTCCTCCTGGACGGACGCCCACTCGAGTACACGCTGGCGCGCACGGGTCGAGGTTCCGCGGTCGTTCGCGTGGCGGGGACCGACTGGCCGGTCGAGATCCTCGAAGCGGCCGAGGCCGCCATCGCGGCGAGCGGCGGCGGGGCGCGCGCGTCCCATCCGCTGCGACTGGCCGTGCGCGCGCCGATGCCCGGACGGGTGCTCGCGGTCGAGGTCGCCGAGGGAGACGACGTGGAAGCCGGCCGGGGTCTTTTCATCGTCGAGGCCATGAAGATGGAGAACGAGATCCGAGCGCCGCGCGCCGGACGCGTGGCCAACCTGGCCGTGCGTGAGGGCGAGCCCGTGGAGCAGGATCAGCCGCTCTGCGAGCTGGTCGCCGGGGCGCCGTCGAGTCCCGTGACGCGGCGGGGAGCCGGGCCGTGAGCGACGCGAGCCGCAAGCCGGCCGCCGGCCCGCCACTGGCGGCGACCGTACCGGTTGAGGAGGCGCCCGTTCCCGGGCCGGTCGAGACCTCGAGCGGAATCCCCGTGGCCCCCGTCTACCGGCCCGCCGACGTCGCGGATCTGAGCTACGAGCGCGACCTGGCCGATCCGGGCCGCTACCCCTTCACGCGAGGGCCCTACGCCAGCATGTACCGCGGCCGGGTCTGGACCATGCGCCAGTACGCCGGCTACGGCACGGCCGCCGAGACCAACCGGCGCTTCCGGTTCCTGCTCGAGCGCGGCCAGACGGGGCTCTCGGTGGCGGTCGACCTGCCGACCCAAATGGGCTTCGACTCGGACCACCCGCGCGCGGCGGGCGAGGTGGGGCGCGTGGGTGTGGCGATCGCCTCCACCGCCGACATGCGGGCCCTCTTCGAGGGGATCCCGCTCGAGCGCGTGAGCACCTCCATGACGATCAACGCGACGGCGCCGATCCTGCTGGCCCTCTACGCCCTGATCGGGGAGGAGCACGGGCTGCCCGAGCGCGCGCTGCGCGGGACCGTCCAGAACGACGTGCTGAAGGAATACATCGCGCGGGGGACCTACATCTACCCGCCCGCCTTCTCGCTGCGCCTGGCGGCGGACGTGATCGCGCACTGCGCCGAAGGCGACCTGCCGTGGAATCCGATCTCGATCAGCGGCTATCACATCCGCGAGGCCGGAGCCTCCGCGGCTCAGGAGCTGGCGTTCACCTTCGCCAACGCGATCTGCTACTGCGAGGCCACGCTCGAGCGTGGGCTCGCGATCGACGACTTCGCCCCGCGGCTCTCGTTCTTCTTCGGCGCCCACAACCACCTCTTCGAGGAAGTGGCGAAGTTCCGCGCCGCCCGGCGCCTGTGGGCCCGGATCGCCCGCGAGCGCTTCGGAGCCCGGCTCGAAGCGTCGCTCAGGCTGCGCTTCCACACCCAGACCGACGGCGTGACCCTCACCGCCCAGCAGCCGCTCAACAATGTCGTGCGCGTCACCGTGCAGGCGCTGGCGGCCGTGCTGGGCGGGACCCAGAGCCTGCACACGAACGCCTACGACGAGGCGCTGGGTCTGCCGAACCCGGAGTCGGCGGAGCTCGCGCTCCGAACCCAGCAGATCCTGGCCTTCGAGAGCGGCGTCACCGACACGGCCGACCCGCTGGGCGGGAGCTGGTACGTCGAGGCTCTGACGCGCGATCTGGAAGCGAAGGCCGAGGAGTATCTGGCGCGCATCGACGAGCTGGGCGGCTCGGTGGCGGCCGTCGAGGAGGGGTTCTTCGCGCGTGAGATCGCGACCCAGGCGTATGCCCACCAGCGCCGCGTCGAGAGCGGGGAAGAGGTGCTGGTGGGCGTGAACCGCTTCCGGAGCCCGGACGAGTCCGAGGCCCTCGAGCCCGCCCTGCTCGCACTGCCGGCGCTCGAGGCCGCGCAGACGGAGAGGCTCGCTCGCCACCGCGCGGCGCGCGACTCCGTCCGCGCCGCCGAGGCTCTCGCGGCCCTGGCCGGCGCGGCCGCAGAGCCGCGGGCGCCACTCTTCGGGCTGATCAAGGAGGCTTGCCGGGCCGGGGCCACGCTGGGCGAGGTCTCGGACGTGTTCCGGCGGGCCGCGGGTGAGTATCGGCCTCCCGAGAGCTAGGTGGATGGGATCACCTTAACAATCGACCTGATCATCATGCCGACATATGATTACCAGTGCCGCAGATGCGGCCATGAGTTCGAGAAGTTTCAGAAGATCTCGGATCCGCCCCGAGCGCGTTGCCCGAAGTGCCGTGGCGGAGCCGAGCGGCTGATCACGGGGGGCGCCGGGCTGCTCTTCAAGGGCGGTGGCTTCTACATCACGGACTACCGAAGCGAGAGCTACAGGCAGGCGGCCAAGGCCGAGAGCGGGGAGGCGACCACCACGTCGGAGACGAAGGCGGAGCCGGCCGCAAAGACC
>DATBJW010000083.1:0-40287 GCA_036556205.1 Gemmatimonadota bacterium | reverse complement strand
CGCACGAACTCCTCGGCCTTCACGGCCGCGGCGGCGAGCTTCGGGGCGCTGAAGGCGGACGGGACGCCCTGCGACACGGACGAGCCCACGGCCACGGTGGACGAGAACACGGGGCACTACACCGACTTCGTGGACTGCTCGAACGCGATCGTGGACGTGACGCTCACACCGCTGCGCGACCTGAACATCCCCAGCGGCGAGTTCGACTTCGTCATCGACTCGATCCTGCCCAACGACGCGGTCAACCCCTACAGCCTGCCCGACAACGCCGGCTACGCGCTGGCCTTCGGCCACAACACGGTGTGGTTCCACTGGGAGAACTCCGACGGCAGCCTGGCGACCGCGATCCAGCCCACGGTGGGCTTCTTCAACCAGGACTTCGACTTCACGATCGCCAACGAGACGCCGGTGGGGTTCAACTTCGACAGCGATCCGAGCGACGTGGGCGGCGACCTGTCGGTGGCGCTCACGATCGCCAGCGACTACAGCGTGATCGAGGACCTGGAGGTGAACGGGCAGTCGGTGCACCTGGAGGAGCTGGGGGCCACGGCGCACAACGAGCGCCGGCCGCACTTCGTGGGCGGCTCCTCGCTGGCCGACTTCGTGCACATCGGCAACGTCCGCTCGATCGTGAACCAGCGCGAGTACGCGCACCCCGGGGTGTACGCGGCCGGCGGGGCGTCGTACGAGCTGACCTGGGCGGTGAGCGGCGGGTCGTACACGGGCACCATGCGCAAGCTGCCGGGCGGCGAGATCGTGCCGCAGGGCGGGCAGCCCAAGGGGCCCGACAACCCGAGCACGCCGGGCGACTTCATCTCGGGCTACAACTGGGGCTTCATCGGACCCGGTGACCCGGCGGCGGTGCGGGGCGAGAACTTCGACGGCACCGGCATCTTCCCGGCGGCGGCCCCGCTCTCGAACACGATCAACCTGAACCTGGGCGACACCTTCGGGGTCATGGTCCCCGGGCAGAGCGTGTACGTCCAGGGGCTGCGCACCTTGCCGGCGGACGGCGACACGTGGCGGTTCATCATCGACACGGGCTCGGATCGCAGCACGGCGGACCCCTGCAACGGGTTCGCCGACGCGGGCCGTGAGCCGTGCGCGCCCACCCCGCCCTTCGAGTACCTGGACGTCAACGACGGCGGCAACATCAGCGTGACGCACGGGATCGTGAACGTGTACCCGAGCTCGCGCTGGCGGTTGAGCATCGCCGGCGGCTCGAACGACCCGGCGAACATCGACCTGGACGCCATCAAGACCGTGCCCAACCCGTACGTCGCGAACGCGGTCTGGGACTTCAGCCAGGACAACCAGCGGATCGAGTTCATCAACCTGCCGCCCGAGTGCACCATCCGCATCTACACGATCAGCGGCAACCTGGTGCGGGTGATCGAGCACACGGACGGCAGCGGCACGGCGGTTTGGGACCTGCGCACGCGGTTCAACCTGAAGGCGGCGAGCGGTACCTACTACTGGCACGTGACGACGCCTCAGGGGGACACGAAGCTGGGTCTCATGTCCATCATCCAGAACGAGGTGGGCTCGAACTGAAATCGGACTTCCCCGCGCCCGGCGCGTGTCGCCGGGCGCGGGGTCCCACGCGACGGGAACGAAGGCTTCGTCAAGGAGGAAGGACATGACCAGACGCTGGAAGCTGAGCCTCCTCGTGGGGCTGGCGCTCGGCGCAGGCTTCGGCGGACGGACGGCCCTGGCGCAGGACGTAGGGCAGACGTCGCCCGCCGAGGAGGACTTCTCGAACGTGGGTGCCCGCGCGGCGGAGTTCCTGACGATCCCCGTCGGGGCCCGCGGGACCGCGCTCGGAAGCGCCTTCGCGGCGGCCGCCGACGACATCACGGCGATCTATTGGAACCCGGCGGGGCTCGGCTTCATGGAGGGCCCGCAGGCCTTCTACACCTACGTGAACATGCCCCTGGACGTGACGCTGAACTACGGCGCCGTGGCGGCCCCGGTGTTCGGCGGACAGGGCGTGGTAGGCGCCTTCTTCGAGGTGCTCGACCTGCCCAGCCAGGAGATCACGACGGTGCTGCAACCCGAGGGCACGGACTCGTTCTTCGACTCGAACAGCCTGTCGGGCGGCATCGCCTACGCGCACAACATCAGCGACCGCTTCTCGGCCGGCGTGACGGCCAAGATCGTGAGCGAGTCCATCGCCGACGTGGACGGCTCGGCCATCGCGTTCGACTTCGGCTCGAACTACCACACGACGCTGTTCGGGCGCACGGTCAAGCTGGCCTTTGTCGTGCAGAACATCGGCAGCGAGATCCAGCTGGACGGCTCGCGGCTCTTCTTCAACGTGAACCCCGACGAGCTGGACGATCGCGAGAACACCGAGTCCCCGCTCGTGAAGCTGCCCGACAACCTGTTCCCGCGCCGGGATCGCGGCGTCACGCAGCGCGCGGGATCCTTCACGCTGCCCACGATCTTCAAGACGGGCCTGAGCTACAACGTGATCGAGGAGGGCGGCAACAACCTGACGCTGGCCGGCGAGTTCTGGAACCCCAACAACCAGCAGGACGTGTTCTCGCTGGGCGCCGAGTACCGGCTCGACCTGCCGCTGACGGGCGGGGGCACGGAGGGCGCCGAGGGGCGCACGGCCTCGATCAGCCTGCGCGGCGGCTGGTTCTTCCAGCAGGACGAGTTCGACCTGGAAGGCGCGTCGGGCAACGACGAGGGAGCCTCGAAAGGCCTCTCGCTGGGCGGCGGGCTGGAGTACGACTTCGGCGGCTTCGACGCCGGGATCGACTATGCGTACCGGGACCTGGGGCGCCTGACCCAGAACCACCTGTTCAGCGTGAACGTGGGTCTCTGAGCGAGGCACGGGCGCGGGCTGCGCGAGGAAGCCCGCGCGACAGAGCGGATAGGAAGACGAAGCCAGGGGACCGATGGCCGCCCGCCGGCACGCCAAGTGGGCGGCCATCTCTTTTGTCTGGCGACGCGCGCGCCCTATCTTGTAGCACCCCTCGCGCGCGGCGGTCCGGTCCGTCGTCCCCCGCTGCGGCGCCGACACGACTGACGAAGGAGTTTGCGCAGTGAAGAAACCGATATCCCGCCGGGCCCGTCGGGGGCTCGAGCTCCTGCTCCTCGCCTGTACCGCGGCCGGCTGGCGCGGCGCGCCGGCCACCGCCCAGGAGCCGGCTCCGGCCGGCCAAGCCGCCGCCGGCGAGGCGGACCGGCTGCGCGAGCAGGTGACGTTCGACGTCGTGCGCCTCTACGGCGTCGAAGGCAAGACGCTGGTCGAGATCTACAGCCGTATCCCCACCAGCGTGCTCACGTTCACGGAGAACGGCGGGCGCTGGGAGGCTTCGCTGTCCTTCCGGCTGACCGTCGCCGACGGCGACAGCGTCGTGCTCCAGGACTCCTGGACGCGCACGAAGACCGTGGCCGACAAGCGCATGCTGGACTCCTCGCGCGTCTTCTTCGTCGAGACGCACGCCTTCCTGGTGCCGCCGGGCACCTATCGTCTGGACGGCGCGATCTCGGACGCCGACGGCAAGGAGCTGGGCGGCCTGCGCCAGACGCTCGAGGCTCCGGCCGACAACCCGCCCGCCAGCGACCTGCTGCTGGCCTCGCAGATCGTGGCCGACACGGCGAGCGCCGCACCCGAGGGCTACGACCCGGTGCGCAAGAACCGGCTCGTGCTGAACCCGAACCCCGATGGCGTCTTCTCGACCGCGACCTCGCCCCTGGTCTACTTCTACTACGAGTTCCGCAACGTGGCCGCCGACCCGCTGCCGCTCGTGCGCGTGCTGCGCTTCCGCGGGCAGCCGTCGAGCCAGGTCGTGAAGGAGGTGCGCACGTCCAAGACCTACCTGCCCGGCTGGACCGTGGACTTCGGCGCCGTCAACGTGGCCGGCCTGCCGCAGGGCTCCTACACGCTCGAGATCGGCTGGGAAGGCGAGGCGGGCGCCGCTCTGCCCGAAGCCTATCGGGATCTCGCGCGCGCCAAGGACTTCGTGCTCGTGCGCGAGAAAGCGCCCGCGCTGGCGGGCGAGGTGACGGACATGACGGACGCCGCGGGCGCGGCGGGGGTCGGGGCTCCGGTGGGCCCGCCGGCCGGCGACGGAACCCCGCTGGGTCCGGTGGTCGACTACTACCAGAACTTCAGCGAGGCGCAGCTCGACAGCATCTTCGACCTGCTGGACGTCTTCTTCCGCATCCAGCAGAAGAAGGTCTACAAGGGCCTCACGCCGGACGGCAAGAAGGCGTTCCTGAACGAGTTCTGGGCCAGCCGCGACGAGACCCGGGGGACGCCCGACAATCCCTTCCGCGACGAGATCGACCACCGCCTGGAGTACATCCAGAAGAGCTTCCGCAGCCCCGTGCAGGAAGGGTACGAGACGCCCCTGGGCCAGGTCTATTTGAAGAACGGGCGACCCGACAAGCGGCTGCGGCGGCAGATGGAGTCCGGCTTTTCGGTTCCCTACGAGATCTGGATCTACTACTCCACCGGCTATCGCTACTTCTTCATGGACCAGTTCCGGAACGGCCGCTACATCCTCCTCACGAGCACCGACCCCGAGGTCCAGGGGCTGCCGGATTGGGAGGGCAGGGTGACGCCCGAGGCCGCCCAGGAATACGTCCGCGAGTGATCAGGGCATCCGACTCGAGCCGAGGAGACCTATGAAGGGATTTTTCTCCCAAGCAATCCTGGGACGGCGCGCAGGGTGGGGGCGGCAGGCCCGGCGCGGCGCCTGGGTGGCCGCGCTGGCGCTGGCGGGCGCGGTCGCCTCCTGCAGCGACGAAGGGGGGCCCTCGGGCCCCAACGACACGATCCCCCCCGAGATCCTGATCCGCCAGCCGGCCGACAACACGACCGTCTTCGCCGCCGACGGCCGGCCGACGTTCGTGATCGAGCTCTCGGACGGCGGCACGGGCATCTTCGACAGCTCGATCCAAGCCGTGCTCGACGGCCGGAACGTCTCGGACGCCTTCCGGAACGGCTTCGACGAGGCGGACGGCGAGATCCGTTTGAAGAGTCCCATCTTCCTGGCCGACGGCGGCCGTCTGCTCGTGCTGACGGTCTCGGATCAGCGGGGCAACGAAGCCCGGGCCCAGTCGCGCTTCGTGGTGACCAGCATCGCGCCCCCGCCGCCTGACTCGGCCTTCGCCCGGAGAGCCGCCCCGCGCGTGCGCTGATCGCGTCCTCCCCGAACCCGGTCCTCGCCCCCCTCTCGAGGCCGCCGTCAGGAGACCGGGTGCGGCGCGGCGTCCGGGCCGGCCTCCCGTGAAGGTCCTCTACCTGCTCCTGGATCTTCCCCCGGATCGCCTCCTGGCCTCCCTGGAAGGGCCCCTGGCGGCCCTGGCGGGCGCCTGGAGCTGCCTCGACGTGGTCCAGCTGCGCGCCAAGGATGCCCCGGCAGGGGTCTTCTGCGGGGCCCTCGCGCGCCTGCGCGAGACCGTCATCCGTGAGGCGGGAGCGCTGCCTTCCCTGGAGCGGAGCGGGCTGGGCCTGCGGCGCGTGCGTGCGTGCGGGCGGCCCCTGGTCCTGGCCAACGACCGGCTGGACGTGGCACTGGCGGCCGGAGCGGACGGCCTGCACCTGGGGAGCGAGGACCTGCCGCCCGAAGCGGTCCGGGAATCGCCCCTGCCGCCGGGCTTCGTGCTGGGACTCACCTGCCACACGCTGGACGAGCTCTCGCGGGCCCCGTCCCGCGGGGTGGACTACGCCGGCGTGGGGACCTTTTACCCGTCTCCCACCAAGCCCGGCCTCGAACGCGACCCACGCCCCGCCCTGCGCGCCCTGCCAGCCGACTACCCCCTTCCCCTCTTCGCCATCGGCGGCCTCACCCTCGAGCGCGCGCCCGAGGTTCTCTCGCATCCGCACGTCGCCGGGGTCGTGACGTCCTCGGCCATCCAGCGCGCCCCGGACCCCGTCCGCGCAGCGCGCGAATGGCGCGCCCTGCTGGACGCGCTCGACCCGCGCCCCTGAGCCCACGCGATCGCGGCAGGTGGTCGCGCCCGCTCGCCAAGAAACCCATTGGCTCGCTAAGCGCGCCACCTCCCGCTCTTACCTGTCCCAGAACGCCATCCCTTGAGGCCGGTTCCCCACCGGCACGCGGCGCACGAGCGTTCCGTCGGGATCGTGGACCCCGACGTCGTTGGAGGACTCGCCGGCCACGTAGAGCTGACCCGTCTGGGGGTCGGTCAGGATGGCTTCGGGGGCGTTCACGGTGCGGAACTCCCCGCGCACGGTCCGCGAGGCAAGGTCCACGACCGTGATCGTGTCGTCGATCCGGTTCGTCACGAAGGCGCGCGCGCCGTCGGCCGAGAAGGCGACGCGGCGCGGATCGAGGCCGGTCCGGAGCAGGGCCAGCGGCTGGAGGCCGGGGAGCGAGAGGATCGTCAGCGTGGCGTCGCCCGCGTTGGGGACCAGCAGGACGCGCTCGGCGGGATCCGGCCGCAGCCCCTCGGGCGAGGCGCCCACGCCCGCGGTATCGAGCACCGCCAGCGTCCTGGCGTCGAGCACGCTCACCGTGCCCGGCGCTCCGATGTTCGCGACGTAGAGGAGGCTGCCGTCCCGGGAAAGGGCGATGTTGTCGGGATGCTTTCCGCCCACGGGGGCGACCTGCACGAGCGTCCCCGTCTCCGGGTCCACCACGCCGACCTCGTCCGTGCTCGGAAAGGATACGTAGAGCCGGCTCCGGTCCGGGGAGAGCGCCAGCGCGTGCGGCTGCCGGAAGGTCTCGAAGGCGATCGTGCCCGTCGTGTCGCCGCGCTCGAGATCGACGACCAGGAGGCGGCCGCCGGCCTGCTGCGAGACGAAGGCCACCTCGCGCTCGGGGTCCAGCGCGATCTCGTGGAGGTCCACGCCGAAGGGCGCGGTCTCGTGTGTGGCGGGGGAGTCGCGGTCCAGGTAGGTGAGCGTCCCGGTGCCCCGGTCCACCACCACGATGAGGCGCTCGATTCCGGGCAGGATGCCGGTCGGAGGAGGCGTGGGGCCGTCGCCGTGGCAGGCCGCGAGCGACGCCGCGCAGGCCAGGGCCCAAAACGATGCGCGGGCGCAGATGGAGGTCAATCCCGGATCGTGAAGCTCCACCCGAAGCGGTGGACGGTACCCTCGCTGTCGGCGTACTCGACGTCGACGTCGTGTCCCCCCTGATCGATATCGGAGCGCTCGTAGGTGAGCGTCGTCATCCCGTTGGAAGCGCTCTGGTCGAGGATGACCACGCTCTCGGCGACCTCCTCTCCGTCGAAGCGGAAGCTCGAGAGCAACCCGAAGTGGACCCTCCCCTCGGACGGGAAGAAGTTGAGCTGCACGGTCACGGCCCCCTCGCCGAACTTGTTGGCGGAGAGCACGGCCCCGTCGGCGGGTGTCACGGTCTGGACGAAGTCGCCGAGGCCCGGAGCCAGCGTGGGGGGACCGTCGTCACAGGCCAGGCCCGTCACGGCCAGCAGCGCGGACAGAGCCAGTCCGCCGCGAGCCCGCCGAAGTCGCCGCCGCGTCACGGGCGCTACTTGACCAGCACGAACGGCGCGCGGCGCTCGACCTTGCGCCCCGACGTCCGGTCCTCGACCCGCACCGCGATCTCGTAGAGCCCGGGCTCGCTGTCGTTCAGGTCCAGCGCCAGCGTTTCGGCCACGCGGTCCGCGGACACGCCCTCGCCGTCCACCTCGATCCCGACCTCCTCGCCGCGCTCCTTCCCGCTCCCGACGAGGCCCCCCACCGAGTTCAGCAGCTTCACGGCGATGTTCCGCTTGCGCTCGCGCGTGCGGATCGTGTACTGGGTGTGCGTGCGGTAGCGCCCGTCCTCGTCCGCGGTCAACCCGTAGAGCTCGTAGTAGAGGTAGACGGGCTGCCCCGCGCGGAACGCGAGCGACGGTAAGGGGACGATCTTGAAGCCCGAGCGATTGAACTTGCCGGTCTCGCCGGACGGCTCGACGCGGCTGGCCAGCACGAGCGAGCTGGCCGAGAAGCCGCTCAGGTCCGGCGCCTCGAACTCTCCCGTGAGGGTCCCGCTCGCCGTCGAGATCAGGTCGCGCACGCGCAACCGGTACCGGTAGTCGCCGGGCTCGGAGGGCAGGTCGCTGCGGAGGATATCGGGGATCAGCACGCCCTGGTCGCGCGAGGGCGAGTGCTGAACCACGACGATGACGCTGTCCGCGCCGCGGGCGGCGACGCTGTCGCCGGAGCCGGGCTCCTCGATCAGCATCCGCGCACCATAGGCCATGCGTGTCCCGTCGGCCCCTTCCGGCATCTGGAGGGCGCTGGTCGGCACGCCGAAGTAGAGGCTCACCTCGGGCTTGCCGGCCGCGTCGCGGAAGACGGCGGGGAAGGCGAAGAAGGGAAGCGAGTCGGCCGCGGGGGGCACGTAGCTCGCCGTCGTGGTCCCCACCTTGACGTCCCGCGCGACGTCTTCCTCTTCCTCGCGCAGCAGCATCGGGTTGAACTGGAAGGCCAACCGGTCGTAGATGGGATCGAAGGTGGAGCGTGACGTGAACAGGTCGCCGGCGTTCTCGGCCGTGTTCCGTCCGGCCGCCAGGCTGGTGTTCGAGCGGTTGAGCGCGTCGGCGAGGCTGGTCACGAGCTTGAAGTCCTCGGTGTCCTCGTCGCTCACGAAGTGGAAGACCAGGTTGTCGCCGGGGCGGCGGTAGAGCCAGGACTCGTTGCGCTGAACGTTGGCTCCCGTGAAGCGAGCCACGTCGTCGGGCTCGCCGTGGCGCAGATAGATGATCCCCCGGTCGTCGAAGCCCGACTGCTGCTTCGGCCGGTAGGCCGAGATCGCCGAGTAGTGCCGGCGCTGCGGGATGCGCAGTGCGTAGTGGTCCTGAACGTAGGCCAGCCGGCGGTAGTGCTCGGCCAGGCGCTCGTCGCGCCCGACCAGGGCCTCGTCCGCCTCGCGCTGCCAGAAGCCCTCGATCCAGCCCCGCTTGACGTCGGCCTCGAGCCCCCGGTAGGCCTCGACCTCCTTGGGCGGCACGATCCACTTCAGCTGCTCGAAGTAAGCGTCCGCCTCGTCGGCCGTCCGCGCCTCGGCCAGGCCCTCCCAGTAGAGCCTGGCGCCTGCCGCGGGCTCGTTCTCGAGTCCCATCTTCAGGAAGCTCTCTTCCAGATTGGCCAGGGACGGGCTCCCCGCGCTGCTGGCCCGCCACTCGGCCAGGGCCGCCTGCGAGCCCTCCACGTCGCCCAGGTCGCGCAGCGTGACGACCAGCTGCCGGTAGGCGTCGCGGTAGGCGGGGTCGAGTCGCACCGCCTGCCGGAAGGCCGCCGCCGCCTCGCGCAGCGCGTCGTCGTCCCCCGCCTTGCGTCCCGCCACACCCCAGTTGTACCAGGCCTCGAGATACGTGGGGTCGGCTTCCGTGGCGAGGCGGAAGTTCTTCCGCGCCTGGGTGATGTGATCCCAGTTGAAGAGCTTCTGGATGCTTTCCAGGATCGTGATCGCGTGCTCGTGCTGCTGCAGGTAGTAGCGGCCGAGCCCGTTGTACGCGCGCGCGAGGTTGCGGCCCTCGTCGACCTCCTTCTTGAAGAGGTCCTTGACCGGATCCAGCCCTTGGATCTTGCCGGACTCCTCGGCGCGGGCGAGCTGCGCGTAGGCCTCGCGGAACTGCGCCGACTCGGTCGCCAGCGCGTGGTCGCCGGCGGCCGTTTCGGCCGCCTGCTCGCGCGCGGCCAGCTGCTCGGCGCGCGCGCTCTCGTCGGCCTCGCGACGCTGGAGATCGATCTGGTCGTCCCGGTCCACGTCCTCGCGGTCGGGCGCGTCCTGGCGGACGCCGGCCTCGTCGCCCGTCGAGGACCCGTCTTCCCGCCCGCCCGCCGACGTGCCTTCCTGCGCGGCGGCCGGAAGTGACACGGCGAGCGCCAGCGCGATCAGCAGGCCGGCGTGGACGGCGCCGGGGCGCGGGCGTTGACGGCGGCGAGCGTGGGTAGAGGGCGGACGCGCGGCGAGCATGGCAGGGACCTCCTGGGACCGCGAGGGCGGCGCACGTCACGAATGTAACACGCGGACGGGCGATGGGAACGGTCCTTCGAGCGCATGTCGCCCGAGCGCGGGGAAGGCCGCCGCGCCTCGGGGCGAGCCGGCGGACGCCGCCGTCCGACGGGCTGCCCGACGCGGCCCCATCGGCGGTGGCTCGGCACCCCTTCCATTGATCGTGAGAAGGCGAGGCCCTACTATTGACAGTTTGTATGTCAACGACTTCCGGCCGTTGGTGACATGTCCGTCCTCGAGAACCTGCGCGGACTCGAGGAGCGCATCGACGCGGCTCGACGCCGGGCGGGTCGCCGCGACGCGGTCACTCTGGTCGCGGTCACGAAGGGGCGCGGGCCGGCCCTCGTGCGTGAGGCGCTCGAGGCGGGGGTCGGCCACGTGGGCGAGAACCGGGTGCAGGAGGCGCGGGTCAAGTGGCCGGCGCTGGCGGACGAGTTCCGGCGCCGGGGCGTGCGCCGCCACATGGTCGGCCACCTCCAGCGCAACAAGGTGGCCGCCGCGCTGGAGCTCTTCGACCTGGTCCAGTCCGTTGATTCGGTCCCGCTGGCCCGCAAGATTTCCGAGCACGCCGCGCGCGGAGGCCGCGTGCCGGTGCTGCTCCAGCTTAACGCGGGCGGCGAGGAGACGAAGTCGGGCTTCGAGCTCGACGACTTCGAGCGGCAGCTGCCCGACCTCGCGGAGCTGTCCGGGCTGGCGATCGCGGGTCTCATGACGCTGGCCCCGCTGGACGCCGGCGAGGCGCGGCTGCGAGCGATCTTCGGCGGCACGCGGGAGCGGTTCGAGCGGCTGCGGGCCGAGCTGCCTGGACACCCCGTGAGCCACCTCTCGATGGGCATGTCGGGCGACTTCGAGATCGCCGTGGAGGAAGGAGCGACCCTGGTGCGCATCGGGACCGCCCTCTTCGCCGGCGCCGAGGTCGCAACGCCGTAACCCCTCGCCTCGAGTGGAGCCATGAACCTCACGCCGATCGACGTCAAGAAGCAGGAGTTCAAGCGCGTGATGCGCGGCTACGAGCCGGAGTCCGTGCGTCGCTTCCTGGACGACGTGGCCGACGCCTGGGAGGAGCTGATCCGCGGGCGCGACTCGCTGCAGGACCGGATCGGCGAGCTCGAGGCGACGATCGACAACTACCGGCGCGTCGAGCGCACGCTCAACGAGACGCTGCTCGCCGCGCAGCGCATCGCGGAGGAATCGCGCGAGACGGCCCTCAAGGAAGCCGAGATCCTGCGCAAGGAAGCGGAGATCGAAGGCCGCCGGATCGTGGAGCGCGCCGAGCTCGAAGCCCGGACGCTGCGCGACCAGTCCCGCGAGCTGCGCGTCGAGCGCGACGGGCTGTTCCTCAAGCTGCGGAACCTCATCGAGGACGAGCTCCTGCGGCTGCACGCGCTGCGCGACGCCCATGCCGAGGTTCCCTCCGGCCGCCGGGACGAGCCCAGCCTGGCGCCTCCCGAGGCCCTCGAGCTGCGGCCCTTGATGCCCGCACCCACCGGCGCCCGGGACCTGCTCCAGCGTCTGCGGGCGCCCGCCGAGCGCGGCGAGCCGTCGGATGCCGAGGAGCTGGCCCTGCTCGAGCGTGCCCACGCGAACGACGACGTCTGAGCGCCGGCGGGACGCCGACCGCCGACCGGCCGTGACGAGCGCGGCCCCGGCCGCGACGGATCCTCCGAGTGCTCGCCGTGGAGCCGCCGTGGAAGCGGATCTCTCCGCCACGCCGGACTTGTGGCAGCGGATCCAGGAGAGCGCGGCGGCGCTCGCGGCCCGCGGCTTCCCGCGCCCGAGTGTGGGGATGGTCCTGGGGACCGGGCTGGGCCGGCTGGGGGAGGCCATCCGGCTCACGGCCGAGGCGCGCTTCGAGGAGATCCCGCACTTCGCACGCTCGACGGTCGAGAGCCACGCCGGGCGACTCCTGGCCGGGGAGCTCGCGGGCGTCCCCGTGCTGGCGATGCAGGGCCGCCTGCACATGTACGAGGGCTATTCGCTCCCGCAGGTGACCTTCCCGGTGCGGGTCATGCGCGCGCTCGGGGCCGAGGTCCTGATCCTGTCGAACGCGGCCGGCGGCCTGAACCCGCTCTTCGCGACAGGCGACCTCATGCTCGTGGACGATCACTTGAACCTGATGGGAGACAATCCACTCCGCGGACCCAACGACGATCGCCTGGGCCCCCGCTTCCCGGACATGTCCGAGCCCTACGATCGCCGGCTGCTCGCACTCGCCGAGGCGACGGCGCTCGAGGCCAGGCTCCCCGTCCGCCGCGGAGTCCTGGCGGCGCTCTGCGGCCCGGCCCTGGAGACCCGCGCCGAGTACCGCTTCCTGCGCCAGGCCGGCGCCGACGCGGTGACGATGTCGAGCGTACCCGAGGCCATCGTGGGCGTGCACGGGGGGATGCGGGTGCTGGGGATCTCCGTGATCACGGACATGTGCCTTCCCGACGCCCTTCAGCCCCTCGACATCGCCAAGGTCATCCGGGTGGCGAACGAGGCCGAGCCGCGGTTGTCGCGGCTGGTGGAGCTGATCCTGTCCGATTTCGAGCCCGCACCTGCGCTCGAGAAAAGAGGGCGCGCGTCGCCGCGCCGCCGGGAACCGTGAATGGCCGATAGCACGAAGACCAAGGGGTACGCGACGACCGTCCACCTGCCGCGGACGGACTTCGCCATGCGCGCGAACCTGCCCGAGCGCGAGCCTCGGCGGCTCGCCCTGTGGAAGGCGACGGACGCGTACGGGAAGCTGCGCGCGCTCAAGGCCGGCCGGCCCAAGTTCATCCTGCACGACGGCCCGCCCTACTCGAACGAGCACATCCACCTGGGGACGGCCGTCAACAAGATCGTGAAGGACTTCATCGTCCGCAGCCGATCGATGCTGGGCTACGACGCGCCCTACGTGCCGGGGTGGGACAACCACGGCATGCCCATCGAGATCTACGTCACGAAGGAGTTCCGCGCGCAGAAGCGCGAGCCCGCGCTGCCCGCGATCCGGACCCGCGCGCGCGAGTACGCGGCGCACTACGTCGGCGTCCAGTCCGAGGAATTCCAGCGCCTGGGCGGATGGGGCGACTGGGAGCGCCCCTACCTCACGATGTCGAACGACTACGAAGCCGCGATCCTGGAGCTGTTCGCGGACCTCGTGGAGAGCGGCTACGTCTACCGGGGGCTGCGGCCCATCCACTGGTGCATCGTCTGCCGCACGGCGCTGGCCGAAGCCGAGCTCGAGTACCACGCCAGGACTTCACCGTCCATCACCGTGCGCTTCCCGCTGCGCGAGGACCCGCGGGGCGTGTTCGGGTCGCCGCGAGGCTACGTGCTCATCTGGACGACCACGCCGTGGACCCTTCCCGCGAACCAGGCGGTCGTGGTCCACCGCGACCTCGACTACGCCGTCTACGAGGACGCCGAAGGCGACCGCTACCTGTTCGCCGCCGAGACGGCGGAGCGCGTGCTGCCGCTCTTGCCGGGCGGCGAGGCGCGGCTCGTGCGCCGGCTCCCGGGCCGGGACCTGGCCGGCCTCGTCTTCTCACACCCGCTGGGAGCCCGGAATCCCGCCTACGACCGGCCTGCGCCCCTCTTCTTCGCCGACCACGTCTCGGTCGCCGAGGGAACCGGCGTCGTGCACACCGCCCCGGGCCATGGCGCCGAGGACTTCGAAGTCGGCCGCCGCGAGGGACTCGAGATCCTGAACCCGGTGGACGAGGACGGCCGCTTCAACGAGCGCGCGCCGGGCTACGAGGGGAAGACCGTGTGGGAGGCGAACCCGCTGATCATGGACGACCTCGACGCCGCGGGACACCTGCTCGAGCGGGGCGAGATCCAGCACAGCTACCCCCACGACTGGCGCTGCAAGAGCCCCGTGATCTTCCGCGCCACCGTGCAGTGGTTCCTGGCCCTCGAGCACGAGGGTCTGCGGGCGCGGGCGCTGCGCGAGATCGCCCGCACGCGCTGGCTCCCGCCTTCCGGCGAGGGGCGCATCACGGGCATGGTCGCCGGCCGGCCCGACTGGTGCCTCTCGCGGCAGCGCGTGTGGGGGGTCGGGATCCCGGCCTTCTTCTGCTTCGCCTGCAAGGAGCTGCTCCTGGAGCCCGCGCTCGTGCGCCGCGTCGCGGCGGCCGTGCGCGAGCACGGCTCGGACGTCTGGTACGAGCGCCCCGCCGCCGCCTTCCTACCCGACGGAACGGCCTGCGCGGCCTGCGGGGGGACCGACTTCTACAAGGAAGTGGACATCCTGGACGTCTGGTTCGACTCGGGCGCCTCGCACCGGGCCGTGCTCGAGACGCGGCCCGACCTGGGCTTTCCCGCCGACGTCTACTTCGAGGGTCTCGACCAGCACCGCGGCTGGTTCAACTCGTCGCTCCTGCTCGCGGTCGCCACCCGCGACCGCGCCCCGTACCGCGCGGTGCTGACCCACGGCTGGATGCTGGACGCCGAGGGGCGCGCCATGCACAAGTCGCAGGGGAACGTGATCTCGCCGATGGAGGTGGTGGAGAAGCTGGGCGCCGACGTGCTGCGGCTCTGGACGGCCTCCACCGACTACGCCGGCGACCGCCGTTTCTCATGGGACGCGCTCGAGCAGACCGCCGACGCCTACCGGCGGATCCGCAACACGTGCCGCTTCCTGCTCGGCAACCTGCACGGCTTCGACCCCGCGCGCGACGTCCTGCCGGAGTCGCGGCTGGAGCCCTTCGACGGCTACGCGCTGGCGCGGCTCGAGGACGTGAAGCGCGAGGCTCGCGCGGCGCTCGAGGGCTACGAGTTTCACCAGTTCACGCATCTGCTCGTGAACTACTGCGCGGTCGAGCTCTCGGGTTTCTACCTCGACGCCCTGAAGACGCGACTCTACACGCGCGGGCGCGAGCGGCGGCGCTCGGCGCAGACCGTGCTGCACGCGATCGCCGACACGCTGGCGCGCCTGCTGGCGCCGATCCTTCCGTTCACGGCCGAGGAGGTGTGGGAGCACCTGCCGAAAACGGACAAGGAGGAGAGTGTCCACTTCTGCGACATGGCGCCGGAAATTGCCAGTCGCGGGTATCCCGGGGGCCGCGAAACCTGGGAGCGCCTGCTGGCGCTGCGCCCCCCCGTCCAGCGGCTCCTGGAGCGGATGCGGGCCGCCGGCGAGATCGGGGCCGCCGCCGACGCGGAGCTGACGGTGTGGGCCCAAGACGCGTCCGAGCAAGCACTTCTGGAGTCTGCCCGGGAGACCCTCCGGGAGCTACTCCAGGTGTCGAACGTGAGGCTGAAGGGGGGGGACCCCGGGCCGGGAGAGGGGCGTGAAGCCCTGCCGGAGAGGGGTCTAGTCCTTGCTGTAGGGCGGGCGGCCGGGCAAAAGTGCGAACGCTGCTGGCAATACCGCGAGTCGGTCGGGAGGAATGAGATCCACCCGACGTTGTGCGACGAGTGTATTGCCGTTCTCGAAGGAGATGGAGGAGGATGAAAAAAGACCAGCTGAAGACCCTCGAGGAGCGCCTGCTGGCCGAGCGCGCCGAGATCCTGAAAGAGCTGGGATACTTCGGCGACAACTACATCACGACGACCCGCGCCGCCTCCGGCGACCTCTCGGCCTACAGCTTCCACATGGCCGACCAGGGCACCGACGCCATGGAGCGCGAGAAGGCCTTTCTGTTCGCGTCGAAGGAAGGCCGGCAGCTGCTCTCGATCGATGCCGCGCTGCGCCGCCTCTACGGGGACGCCGCGTCGTTCGGGACCTGCGAGAGCTGCGGCGAGCATATCCACTGGGAGCGCCTGGAGGCCATTCCGCACACGCGGCTCTGCGTTCAATGCAAGGCCGCCGAGGAGAACGGGCGTGCCGGTCGCTGACGCCGATGCCGGCGAGGCCGGCGCGGCGGACGCGGAAGTCGAGGTCGGACGGCGCTGGGGACCGGCGCTGCTCATGCTGGCGATCGTCTCGGGCGGCATCTTCGCGGCCGACCTGCTGACGAAGACCCTCGTCCAGCGCGAGCTCGACTTCCGCGAGTCGGTGAGCGTGCTCGGGCAGGTGGTGCGCTTCACCTACATCGTCAACGAGGGGGCGGCCTTCGGCCTCTATCTGGGCGATGCATCCAAGACGATCTTCCTCGTGCTCTCGAGCCTGGCGGCGGCGCTCGTCCTCGGCGTCTACGCCTACGGCGAGGACGAGGGCTGGCTCAAGCGGTTCGCGCTGGCGCTCATCCTGGGCGGCGCGCTGGGCAACATCCACGATCGCATCCGCTACGGGTCGGTGGTGGACTTCATCGACATCGGGATCGGCTCCTACCGCTGGCCCATCTTCAACGTGGCCGACATCGCCGTCACCGTGGGGGCGATCCTGCTCGGCCTGGCCTACCTGCGGCGCGACGGCTGACGCTGTCGCCGCGCCGTCGCCGACGATGCTGGCGTGCACAGCCGTCGACCCGCGCCGGAACCGATCGCGCGCGAGGCCCCCGATCCGCCCGGCTCCCCGTCTCGAGGGTCTCCGTCCCGTGACCCGCCCGCAGGGCGCCCCGCGCCCCGGCGACGCGGTCACGTTGCGGGTGGGCGAGCCGGAGCGCATCGACCGTCTGCTGGCGCGGGAGCTCCCGCTGTCGCGCACGCGGGTGCGCTCGCTGCTCGAAGGCGGCGCGGTGCGGGTGGACGGCGAGGTGACCCGCCGCGCCAGCCTGGTCCCCGCGCCGGGCAGCTTGATTCAGATCGAGCTGCCGCTCGAGCCCTCCAGCAGTCTCGTCCCCGATGCGCTGCCGCTCGAGATCCTCTTCGAGGACGACGCCCTCGTCGTCGTGAACAAGCCGGCCGGCCTCGTGGTCCATCCCGCGCCGGGTCATCCACGCGGCACGCTCGTGAACGCGCTCGTCGCGCGCGGCGACCTGCCCTCCGCGGAGGGCCAGCGGCCAGGGATCGTCCACCGGCTCGACAAGGACACCTCGGGCGTGATCGTGGTGGCCAAGACCACTGCCGCCCACGGCGCGCTGGCGGCCCAGTTCAAGGCCCGCGAGGTGCGCAAGCTCTACGACGCCGTGGCCTGGGGTCACCTGGCGGGCGAGAGCGGCACGATCGAGCGCGCCATCGCCCGCTCGCGCGCCGACCGCCAGCGGATGACCGTGGACGCCCGCCGCGGCCGCCCGGCCCTCACCCGCTGGCGGCGGCTCGCGCGCTACGCGGTGGCCGAGCATCTGGAGGTGGAGCTCGCGACCGGGCGCACCCACCAGATCCGCGTCCACCTCTCGAGCCTCGGCCATCCGCTCGTGGGCGATGCGCGCTACGGCGGCGGGCCGGCGCGGGTGGCCGGCTTCCAGGGTCCCCAGCGCGCGATCGCGAAGGGCGCGCTCGAGATCATGCGTCGCGTGGCGCTGCACGCGCGACGGCTCGAGCTCGCGCACCCGACGACCGGCGCGCCGCTGGCCTTCGAGGCGCCGCTCCCGGCCGACATGCGCCGGCTGCTGGAGTTCCTGAGGTGAGCGCCTCGCCTTCGATTCGCCCCGGAGCGCCGCTCCCCACCCCGGCGGTGGGTGGCCCCGCCTCCATCCTCGACGGGCGCTACACGTTCGAGAACTTCGTCGTCGGCAGCGGCAACCGCATGGCCTACGCGGCCGCCAAGAGCGTGGCCGAGAGCCCGGGCGAGAACTACAACCCGCTGCTGATCTACTCGCCGAGCGGCCTGGGGAAGACGCATCTGCTGGCCGCCATCGGACGGCAGGTGCAGCTCGAGCGGCCCGACATGCGGGTCGCCTACGCCTCGACGGAAGCTCTGGTGGGGGAATTGCTGGGCGCCCTGCGGCGCGGAGACCTCGAGCGCTTTCGCGCCGGCTTCGCGGAGACCGACGTGCTGCTCGTGGACGACCTCCAGTTCCTGGCCGGCCATCCCGAGACCCAGGAGGAATTGCTCCAGCTCCTGGACGCCCTCATCCGCCGGGGGCGGCAGGTCGTGCTCGTGAGCGACCGCGGGCCGGACGAGATCGCCGCGCTGGACGAGCGCCTGCTGGCGCGCTTCCGGGGCGGCCTGATCGTGGACATCCAGAACCCCGACTACGAGACCCGGGCCGCGATCCTGCGCTTCAAGATCCGCGAGCACGGGGAGGAGATCTCGCCCGAGGTGGTCGAGGAGCTGGCCGGACGCGCGTTCTCGAACATCCGCGAGCTCGAGGGCGCGCTGCACAAGCTCTTCGTCCTGCGCGCCGTCGAGGAGGGGCCGCTCACGCCGTCCCGCGTGCGCGAGCTGCTGCGCCGCTCCCTCCCGCCGCGCGTGGGGGCCGAGGACGGCGGAGAGTTCGAGGACTTCCTCTCGAACGTGGCCGAGACGCTCTCGGACGTGCTGGGCTCGGTGTCCACCGCACCCGCCGCGGCCGCGGCCGCCCCGAGCGAGGCCCAGCCGCCCGAGCCCCTGCGCGCCCCGCTCCTCGAGTACCGCTTCGAGAGCTGGATCGCGGGGCCCGCCAACCGGCTCGCCACCGAGTCCGCGCGGCGGGTGATCGAGTCGCCCGGAACGCGCTTCAACCCGCTCTTCCTTCACAGCCCGACGGGCATGGGGAAGACGCACCTCGTGAACGCGATCGGCAACGCCTTCCTCGAGCGCGCGGCGGGCACGCGCGTGGCCTACCAGTCGGCGGAGTCGTTCACGGACGAGCTGATCACGGCCATCGAGGAGGGCGCGCTGGCCCGCTGGCGCGCCAAGTACCGCTCGGCCGACCTGCTGCTCCTCGACGACGTGCACTCGGTCGCCGGACGGGAGCGCACGCAGGAGGAGCTGTTCCACGTCTTCAACGAGCTGCACGGGGCGCGCAAGCAGATCGTCATCGCGAGCGACCGGCCCCCCCGCGAGCTGCAGGACGTCGAGCAACGACTCGTCTCGCGCTTCGAGGGCGGCCTGGTGGTGGAGATCGCGGCCCTCGACGAGGCGACCGCGGCGCAGGCGCTCGCGTGGTTCCTGCACGCCGAGGGCTTCGACGTGGACGAGCGCATGGGGCTCGAGCTGGCCCGCCACCTGCGGCCGCAGAACATGCGCGAGATCCAGGGGCAGGCGAAGCGCGCCTCCCTGCGCGCCGACTCCGCGGGGCTGGCCAAGGACTCCGCCTTCCTGCGGCGCATCCTCCTGCACGCGCGCCCCGAGCCGCGGTCGCTGGCCGCGGGCAAGGTGGACCCGTTCTTCACCGACCCGTACAAGGTCTTCCTGCACTGGGAGCCGCTGGCCGACCGGCTGGTGGAGCACCTGTAGATGGCCCTCAAGGGATCGCTCAAGGAAGCCGGGCTGCCCGACATCCTCCAGCTGCTGGCGCTGGGCGGCAAGACGGGCTGCCTCTCCGTCACGGACCAGCAGAACTTCGGGCACATCTTCTTCCGCGAGGGGCGCGTGATCTTCGCGAACCTGGTCAACCGCGAGGACCGGCTGGGCGAACGGCTGCGGCTCGAGGGGCGCGTGCCGGCCGAGGAGCTGACCGCGGCGGTCGCGCACCAGGCCCAGAACCCCGAGCGCCGGCTGGGCGAGATCCTGGTCGAGCGCGGGGCGCTGGAGCTCGAGGAGCTCTGGAAGGCGATGGCCGACCAGATCGAAGAGACCGTGTACACGCTGCTCGTCTGGAGCCGCGGCTACTTCCACTTCGAGCCCGAGCAGGAGCCGCCCCAGAGCGAGCTCCTGGTCTCGCTCGATGTGGCGTCGCTGCTCCTGGAGGGCGCGCGGCGCTCCGACGAGTGGGCCCGGATCAAGAAGCGCATCCCGCACCGGCGGCTGATCTTCGTGCGCGTGAGCGACGAGCCGGCCGGCGGCAACGGATCCGGCCCCGGAGACGCCGAGACGGCGGCCGTCTGGGCAGCGGTGAACGGCGTGCGCGACGTGGCGGGCGTGCTCGCGGCCGCGCGGGTCGAGGAGCTCCGCGCCATGGGCATCCTGAACGACCTGCTGGCGGTAGGAGACCTGGCCATCGCCGGCGAATCGGGACCCGAGCCCGAGCAGAGCGGCCTGCGGCGGCGCGAGGAATACCGCAACCTGGGCGTCGCGTTCTACGACGCCCGCATGTACGCGGAGTCGGCGCGCGAGTTCCGGCAGATGCTGGCCATCGACCCGCGCGACGCCGAGGCGCGCTTTCACCTGGGGCTCGTGGCGTTCCGTTCGGGCCACTTCGACGAAGCCAGCACCGAGTTCCAGCGCTTTGTGGAGGTGGAGCCGGAAGGCACGGCCGGGCTGCTGAACCTCGCGCTGTCGCTCGAGGCCCAGGGCCGGCTCGACGAAGCCGAGCGCGCGCTCGAGGCGCTCCTCCAGCGCCAGCCCGATTGCTCGACCGGCCGACTCCACCGCGGCATCCTCCACGTGCGGCGCGGGGCCTTCGTAGAGGCGCTGCCGTTGCTCGAAGGGCTGGAGCTGCCCGACGACCAGCAGCCGATCGCCAACTTCTACCGCGCGCTGCTCCACGCGTTGTTCTGGGATCTGCGCACCGCGCGCGAGCTTCTGGCGGCGATCCCGCGCGACCGTCAGAGCGCGCGCATCCTCAACAACCTGGGAGCCGTGCTCGAGCGCGGCGACCGGCTCGAGGAGGCGCGGCTCTCGTACGGCGCGGCGCTGGACCTGGGTGGCGCGGAGGGCATGTCGCGCAAGAACCTGGGCGACCTGTACTATCGCGAGGGCAAATACGACCAGGCGCGCCGGGCCTACTTGCTGGCGCTGCAGGACGACCCCAAGAACGGCGAGGCCCTGAACCGGCTCGGAAACGTCGCCTTCAAAGAAGGACGCCGGCCCGAAGCGCTGGCGTACTGGGAGCGCGCGCTCGAGACCGACCCCACGCACGAGAAGGCGCGCGGCAACCTGGCCCTGGCCCGCGCCGAGGCGACCCCCCGCGGGCACGACGGGGACGGCTCCGGAGAGCCCGCAACATGACCGCGGACTCCGGCGCGCAAGGCGGCTCGCCCAACGGCGGCGACCCGACGGCGACCCTGCTCGGGGCCCTCGGGGAGCGCCACGACGCCATCGCGCGCAGCCTGCGCGAGGCGCAGACCGAAGAGGCGCGCGGGCGAGTCAAGGGCGAGATCATCGCCTTTTTCCGCGACGTGGACGCGCTCCACGACCAGGTGGGTCAGCTGCGCGAGCGCATCCGGCTGCTCGTCGACGAGTACCGCACGCAAGGGGCCGGGGACGTGGTGGCGCAGCGCGCTCCCGTCCACAGCGACGGCCTCAACAGCTCCACCTTCGTCGAGCGCGGCTGGAACCTCATCACCGCCGAGAAGCACGGCGAGGCGGTGGAGGCGCTCGAGAAGGCCCTGTCGCTGGCCCCCGCGAACCTGGAAGCCGAGGGTCTCCTGGGCTGGGCGTTGATGAAGGCCGGCCGCTTCGATCGGGCGCTCAAGACGCTCCAGAGAGTCCTGCGCGCCGATCCCGCCAACGAGATGGCGCGCGTCAACCTGGGCTACATCTGCCTGCGGAAGAAGATCTACGGAGAGGCGCTGGCGCACCTGAACGGCGCGCTGGAGGAGAGCAAGGACCGCAAAGCCACGATCTACGCCCTGCACTACCTGGGCCTGTTGCACGCCGAGCGTGGCGAGGTCGACGAGGCCATGTCGCGCTTCCAATCCGCCATCGAGGCCGGTCCGAACCTGATCGAGGCCTACTACCACCTGGGACTCCTGCTCTACCGCAACCAGAAGGTGGACCAGGCGCGAGCCATCTGGCAGAGCGCCGTGGAACGGAACGCCTACAATCTCTACGCCAAGCGCGCCAAGGCCGCGCTCGAGGATCTGGAGAGCGGCCGGCACGTCGAAGAGCGCTGAGACGCGGCGGGCGACGCTCGCCGCCGCCGCGGTCTTCGTCTGCTCCCTCTGCTGCGCGGCGGCACTCCAGGCGGAGCCGGACGAGGCGCCGCGGGGACCCGCTCCCGCGCCCGCGGCCTCTCCCCAGGACCCGACCCTCCAGCGCCTGCACGTACACCTTCCGCACGGCCCCTTCTCGCCCGTCCTCGCGATCGAATTCACGCCGCGCGACGCGGGCTTCGCGCGCCGGCTGGGGGAGGTCGCGGCCGCCTTCGACCCGCGGATCTTCGCGACCGGCGACGGAGCGGCTCGGGCGGCAGCCGACACCGTGCGCCTGCTCGTGGCTCCCGACGAGGCGGCCTTCCGCCGCGCGGTCGGCGACCGCTTTCCGGACTGGGGCCTGGCCGTCGCCTTCCCGCGGGAGGCGGCGATCGTGATGCGTCCCCCGCGTCTCGCCGGAGGCGGCGCCCAGGATCCCGGTCAGGTCCTCGTCCACGAGCTGGTGCACGTGTACCTGGGCCTCTACCTCGGGCCGCGGGAGCCCTCCGCGCCGCGCTGGCTCCACGAGGGACTGGCGAGCCTGCTGGCGGGCGAGTGGGGCTGGGGCGAGCGGGTCGACCTGGCGGTCGCGCTGCTCGCGCGGCGACCGATTCCGCTGGAGCGTCTGGATCGCGGCTTTCCGGCGGGGAGCGAGACGGCGGGTCTGGCCTACCTGGAGTCGCTGACGGCGGCGGCGGCGCTGCGCGACCTCTCGGGGACGGAGGGGCTGGCCGTGCTGCTCGCGAACCTGCGGCAGCTCGGCGACTTCGACGCCGCCATGCGACGCACTTACGGCCTGACCTATGGCGAGTTCACGGAACGCTGGCAGCGATCGCTGGCCACGCGCTACGGCTGGGCGGCGGCGGCGGCCAGCGCCTGGACCTGGTGGGCCCCCGCGGCGCTGGTGCTCGTCGCGCTCTTCGTGCGGCGGCGCTTCGTCTACCGGGCGCGCCTCGCCGAGCTTCGGCGGCAGGAGGCCCTCGCCGGGGTCGGCGCGGGCGAGGAACCGGCCGTCGCGGAGCCCGCGGGCGAGAGCCGGACCCCGGGACGTGAGGAGGAGGGAAGCGCGGACGAACCGCGAACGGAGGGGCTTGACGAGGCCGGAGAAGGAGACGGCCAGCGGCGGGATAGGCCAGCCGAGTCCTGACGCCAAAGGGCAGGCGCCGATGACGTCCGCCGCCCGGATTGGAGCGCGACTGGGGGGCGACTGCGGCCCGCACCCCGGTCCGTTATATTCGGCTCCGAGGAGGGCTAGACCTAACTGGTAAGGCAGCGGTCTTGAAAACCGCCGGGCTTTTTGCCCATGGGGGTTCGAATCCCTCGCCCTCCGCCAGCGTCCAGTCGTGCGCGGAGGGGTGGCCGAGTTGGCCTAAGGCGGCACCCTGCTAAGGTGTTAGGGGGGTAACCCCCTCGCGGGTTCGAATCCCGCCCCCTCCGCCATTTCTCCGCCGCTCCCGCCAACGATCGAGTCTCGCGAGCGCATCGTAGAACGCGCGTTCCTGCTCCATCTCCTGCGCGCACGCCATCGGCGTGCCGGCCATCGGACCAAACGGGCCCCTCCATCCGCACGCGCACTGCGTCTCGTTTCCGGACAGGCTCGATTCTCCCGGCGCACTGCACCGTGACGACCGCTCGGCGGTGATCGGCCGCACCCCGTCTGTTACATACGCTCGCTCCCGCGCGCTCCTCCATTGATAGGCGCCCAGGAACGCACAGGCTCGACGCATCGGGCGCCGTGAACCTGTGGACCGGAGGAATGGTGATGTCGATGCCCAAGCGCCTGGTTACGGCTGCTCTCATCGCGGGGCTCGCATTGCTCGTGGGAGCCAGCGCCACGGCGCTCCCAGCCCAGCAGCTCCGCCTGGAGCAGGCGCAGATCTTTTTCGAGTTCAACTCCTCGGCCCAGGATCTGGGCATCCAGGTCTTCCTCGACGGAGAAGGCTGGACCAACCTCAAGATCATCGCCCCCGGCGGGAAACAGCTCCTTGACGTGACCGGCAAGGGCAGTGTGGGCCTCCTTGGTCTCACCGAACTCTTCTTCGAGAGCGTGGAGCCTTCCACCGCCGAAGGAGGGACCCTCTCGTTCGATGAGATCCTCGCGCTGTTTCCGGAAGGGAAGTACGACTTCCGAACCGTGACGGTGGAAGGGCAGAACCAGATAGGAAGCGCCACGCTCACGCACGACATTCCGGACGGGCCCGTCGTTCTGTCACCTCTGGGGGGCCTGGTGGATCTGAACAACACCGTCATCAGCTGGCTGCCCGTGAGGACCCCGGCAGGGATCAAGATCCTGAGATATCAGGTGATCGTGGAACGGTCGCAGGGGAATCGCGTCTTCACCGTCGACCTGCCCCCCAACGTGACCAGCGTCAAGATCCCGAAGGAATTTCTCAAGCCCGACAGAAACTACATCTTCGAGGTGCTCGCCAAGGAAGTCAGCGGGAACCAGACCATCACGGAGGGCTCCTTCACGACGAAGTAGCTCACGGCCCGACCACCGGCAGCGGCACCGACTGCGTGGTGGCGGTGCCCGAGCCCAGCTGTCCCGAGTCGTTGCGCCCCCAGCAGAACGCCGTGCCGGCGCTCGTGAGGCCGCAGGTGTGCGGCCGGCCGGCCGACAGGACGCCCTTGGAAGCCGACCCCGCGCTGACGGTCTCGAAGCGCAGGCGGCCGATCACGGGAACCGGCAGGCTGCTCCTCGTGTTCACGAGCCCGCCGCCCAGCTGGCCGGCGTCGTTGGCGCCCCAGCAGAGGGCGTTGTCCTCGGTCGTGACGCCGCACGTGTAGAGCGAGCCGGCGCTGATGGTGCGGAAGGCGACGCCGGTCGCGACGGGCACGGGCGCCGGGCTGTCGTTCTCGGTGCCGTCGCCCAGCTGGCCCTGGTTGTTGAAGCCCCAGCAGTAGGCCGCGCCGTTGCCGGTCAACGCGCAGGTGTGACCCCCGGCGAAGTTGCTCGAGGCCGCGGGGGGCCGGCCCGCGCTCAGGGCCGCGAAGCTGAGACCGCCCGAGACCGGCCGCGGCACGGCGCTCGTGGCGGCTCCGCCGTCGCCCAGCTCCCCGTGGTGGTTGTCTCCCCAGCAGTAGGCCGCACCGCCCGCCGTGAGCCCGCAGGTGTGGCTGCCGCCGGCCGAGAGGGCCTGGAACCGCAAGCCTCCCGAGACGGGTGCGGGGAGGGCGGTGGCGAGGGTGTCGCCGGTCCCGAGCTGGCCGAACCGGTTCTCTCCCCAGCAGTAGGCCTCTCCGGCCGCCGTCAGGGCGCAGGTGTGAAAGCTTCCCGCCGTGACCGACGCGAAGCGCAGGTCGCCCCTGACCGGGACGGGGATCATGCTCGACGCGTTCGAGCCTTCCCCGAGCTGCCCCGAGCCGTTCTGTCCCCAGCAGAAGGCCGCCCCACCGGCGTCCAGGGCGCAGGCATGGACCCGGCTGGCGCTCACATACTGGAACGCGCCGCCTCCCACGACGGGGAGCGGGACGGGGCTGTGGTTCAGGTCCGTGCCCACACCCAGCTGGCCGCGGATGCCGGAACCCCAGCAGTAGGCACCTCCGCCGCGCACGATCCCGCACGTGAACCCCCCGCCCGGACTGATCGTACCGAAGGTCGGTCCCGGCCCGAGGACCGTCAGGGTGGAGACGGCCTGGCCGCCGCCCGCGACCGTGAGCAGGATCGCCGCCTCGCCGGGCGCCACGCCGTCGGGCACGAGCGCCTCGACGACGGTCTCCGAGACCGAGAGCGGCGGGGCGGTAGCGCCGCCGATCGTGATCGTGATGCGGGTTGCGTCGGAACCGAAGCCGGATCCCAGCAACTGCACGCTCTGGCCGGTCACGGCCCGGGGAGGGCTGACCGAGAGGATCCGCGGGCCGGAGCCCGAAGGACCGGCGGGCTCGTCGTCGCCGTTGCAAGCCAGGAGTGCTGCGGTCAGCGCGGCCGCGCCCACGGCGAGGGCCGCCGCGCGCTTGAGGATTCCGAGGGTTCTCCGCATGCCTGCTCCTCGAATCTGGAATTGGAGGATTCGCGGCACCGCGGCGCCGGTCAAGTGTCGCCCGGGGGCGGCTGAACGTGCTTGACAGGGAGCGCCGGGTCGCCCATCGTCGGCACATCGCCATGAACCGGATCCCGTCCTTCCGTCACCTCGCCTCGTCGCATCGCGCGGCGCACCCGCGCCACCACGGGCCCGCGCGCCCTGCGCCGGAGAGAAGCGGATAGATCGGCATCCAGTCCAACGGTCTCGAACCCGCCCCCCCTCCGGAGGGCGGGTTTTTTGTTGTGGACGCCGGAGGACCACGGCAAAGCCCGAAGCCGAAGCCGAACCCGAACCCGAACCCAGATGACGCGTCTCGAAGACGGCAAGCTGAGGATCGCCGTCCAGAACAGCGGGCGGCTGACCGAGCCCAGCCTGGAGCTCCTCTCCGGCGCGGGCCTGGAGTTCGACAGCTATTCGCGCCGGCTCTTCTCCTCGGTTCGCAACTTCGATCTGGACATCCTGTTCCTGCGCGACGACGACATCCCGGAGTACGTTCAGGACGGGATCTCCGACCTGGGGATCGTGGGGCGCAACCTCGCGGTCGAGCGCGGGGCCGAGGTGACGGAGCTCGAGGCCCTGGGCTTCGGCCACTGCCGGCTCGTGCTCGCGGTGCCGCGAGAGTCGGCGATCCACACCCCGCGCGACCTGGCCGGGCGGCGCGTCGCGACCTCGTATCCGCGGAGCCTGCGCCTCTTCCTCGATCGGGAGGGGATCGAGGCCACGATCGTCCAGCTGCGGGGCGCCACGGAGATCGCGCCCGCGCTCGACGTCGCGGACGCGATCTGCGACCTGGTCTCGACCGGCTCCACGCTGCGCACGAACGACCTGGTGCCGCTGCAGACGATCCTCGAGTCGCAGGCCGTTCTGATCGCGAGCCCCGGCGCACTCCGCTCGCCCGAGCGGGCGGGCGCCATCGAACGCATCCTGGTCCGGCTGCGCGGGCTCCTGAACGCGCGCCGCACCAAGTACGTCATGATCAACGCCCCGCTCGAGGCCGTGCCGCGCATCCGGGCCGTGCTGCCGGGGCTCCGCAGTCCCACTTTGGTGCCGCTGGCCGACCCGGGCTACGTGGCCTTCCACGCGGCGATCTCGGAAGAGCGGTTCTGGGAGGTGGCCGAGCGCATCAAGGCCGCCGGCGGCACGGAGGTACTGGTGCTGCCGGTGGAGAAGCTGCTCCTGTGAGGTGATGGCGTGCGCCTTTCCCGACGCGTGCGCGAGTTCGAGCCCTACCGCGCGGCCAGGCACGAGGCGGCGCGGGGGATCCTGCTCGACGCCAACGAGAACCCGGAAGGAGGGCTCCACGAGCCGCCGGACCTGGCGCAGGTCCTGGCCGACCTCGGGCGCTATCCCGATCCCGCCAACCTGCGGGTACGTGATGCCGCGGCCCGAGCGCTCGGCGTGCCGGTCGAGGCCGTCTTCGCGGGAAACGGCTCCGACGAGGCCATCGACCTCCTGCTCAGGTCGCTGGCCGACCCCGGCGACGAAGTCGTGATCGCGGCACCCACCTACGGGATGTACGCGGTGCTGGCCGCGCTCCACGGCCTGCGGGCGCGCGTGGTGCGCCTCGATCGCGACTTCCGCCTGGATCCCGAGGCGCTGGAGGGGGCGGAGGATGGGCGGGCAAGCGCGCTCTTCCTTTGCTCCCCGAACAACCCGACGGGGAACCTGCTCGGCCGCACGCGCATCCTGGAGGCGGCTCGCCGCTTCCCGGGTGCGGTCATCGTGGACGAGGCGTACGTCGAGTTCGCGGAGGTCGAGAGCCTGGCCCTGGAAGCCGCACGGCCGGGGTCCTCGCTGATCGTGCTGCGCACCCTTTCCAAGGCCTGGGGGATGGCCGGCCTGCGCTGCGGCTTCGCGGTGGCGGATCCGGGGCTGGTCGAGGTGCTGCAGAGCGTGAAGCTCCCCTACAACCTGAGCGGCGTCGCCTCTGCGCTGGCCGCGCGCGCGCTGGCCGACCCGCGGCGCCTGGAAAGCACGGTGCGCCGGAACGCGACCGAGCGCGCCCGGCTCGCGGAGGGGCTCCGAGCACTCGGGCTCGCGCCTCTGCCCTCGGCCGCCAACTTCCTGCTCGTGCCCCACGCCGGGGCGACCTCGATCGTCCGGCGGCTGGCCCGCGAACGGGGTGTGGTCGTGCGCGATCGCAGCAACCTGCCGGGAATCCCGGCCGCCTTTCGGGTCACCGTAGGGACTGCTATGGAGAACGACGCGTTCCTGGAGGGCCTGGCGCAATGCCTCGCGTGAACCTGCACTGCCACGACGCCCACTCGAGCGACGCCTCGGGGACGATCGCGGAGCTCGCCGCCGCAGCCGCGTCGCGTGGGATCGAGGTCCTTTGCGTCACGAACCACGTGGAGCGGATCCTGGCGGACGGCGAGACGTGGGACTTCGACATCGAGGAGGCACGCCCGCGCTTCGGCGACTGCCTCGAGGAGATCGAGCGTCGCCGCGCCGACTTCCCGGGGCTGGAGCTCCTCTTCGGCGCCGAGCTCGAGTACCGGACCGAGTGGCGCGAGGGCCTCGAGGAGCTCTCCCGCGCGCTCCCGTTCGACTTCCTGCTGGGCTCGGTCCACGTCGTGGACGGGCTCCAGATCTCGGGGGGGCCCACGGTGGACGAGGCCTTCGCAGGACGCACGGAGGCGGAGGTCTACGGCCTCTATTTCGAGAAGGTGCTCGAGATGGTGCGCTGGGGTGGATTCGACACGGTCTCGCACCTGGACCTGGTCAAGCGCTTCGGCGTGCGCCACCACGGACCCTTCCGGCCCGAGCGCTACGCGCGGGTGGTGGCCGCCATCTTCCAGGAGTGCGTGCGGCGGGGGATCGGGATCGAGGTCAACGCCTCGGGTCTGGTGGCGCCCAGCGCCGAGCCCATGCCGGGCCTGCCGCTGCTCGCGGCCGCCCGGCGCGCGGGTGTTCCTTTCGTCACGCTGGGCACGGACGGGCACGCGCCCCGGCACGTGGACCGCGGACTGGCCGAGGTCGAGGCGCTGGCCCGCGAGGCGGGGTTCAACGAGGTCGCCGTCTTCCGCGCCCGCTCTCGGTTCATGACGGCCATCGGCCCGACGTGAGGCCCGCGCCGCAGGGTGCGTCGAAGGCCGCATCGGGCCGGCGCGGGCGTTGCGCCCGCCGGACGTCCGAGACTCGCGTGGCCGTCGAGGTGAACCTGGATGGCGCCGGACGCGGCCGGATTGCCAGCGGCCTCGGGTTCTTCGACCACATGCTGGAGACCCTGGCCCGGCACTCCCTGGTGGATCTGGACGTCGAGGGCGCGGGGGACCTGCACGTGGACGAGCACCACCTGGTCGAGGACGTCGGGCTGGCGTTGGGGGAGGCGCTCTCGGAGGCGCTCGGCGAGCGCCGGGGCATTCGCCGGTTCGGGTTCGTGGCCCCCATGGACGAGAGCCTGGCCGAGGCGGCGATCGACCTCGGCGGCCGCCCGTTGCTGGTCTTCCACGCCCGGTTTCGCCGCGACCGGGTGGGCGACCTGCCCACCGAGCTCGTGCGCGAGTTCTTCCGCGCCGTCGCCGACCGCCTGCGGGCGACCGTGCACGTGCGCGTTCGCTACGGCGCCAACGACCACCACAAGATCGAGGCTCTCTTCAAGGCCTTCGCGATGGCCCTGCGCGCCGCCTGCGAAGCCGACCCGCGGCGGGGCGCGGAGGTGCCCTCGAGCAAGGGGACGCTCACCGCATGACGCTGGCCGTCGTGGATTACGGGGCGGGGAACCTGCGCAGCGTCGGCGGCGCGCTCGACGTCCTGGGCGCGGCCTGGCGGCTGGCGAAGGGCCCCGAGGACCTCGAGGGCGCCCCGGCCGTGCTGCTGCCCGGGGTGGGCTCGGCCGGATCGGCGATGCGCGAGCTCGAGCGCCGGGGCTTCCCGAGCGCGCTGCGCGAGCCCGCCCGGCCGCTGCTCGGGATCTGCCTCGGCCTGCAGCTCCTCTTCGAGCGCTCGGAGGAGGAAGGGGGCGTGCGCTGCCTCGGGATCCTGCCCGGACGCGTGCGCCGGCTCGAGGGAGCGCCGCGCCTGCCGCACATGGGTTGGAACCGGGTCCGCCCGATCCGGCCCCACGCGCTCTTCCCGAAGGCGGACCCGGGCGAGTGGTTCTACTTCGCTCATTCGTACCTCTGCGAGTGCCCGGCCGAGCTAACGCTCGCCGCGACGACCCACGGCGAGACCTTCGCGTCGGCGATCGGCGAGGGGGCGGTCTGCGGCGTCCAGTTCCACCCCGAGAAGTCCGGCGCCGCGGGGCTGCGCCTCCTGGCCGGATTCCTGAGCGGCGCCGGCGTTGCGACCGCCGCGGCCGCGCGCTCGACGGGAACGGGCTAGGCCGGCGTGCGCCTGCTTCCAGCCATTGATCTCATGGGGGGCCGCTGCGTCCGGCTCCTGCGCGGTGATTTTGCGGCCGTCACGTCCTACTCGGCCGACCCCGTCGCCACCGCGCGGGCTCTGGTCGAAGCCGGCGCGCGCGCCCTGCACGTCGTGGACCTGGACGGCGCCCGCCGCGGGCGTCCGGCCCACGCGGCGACGATCGGTGAGATCGTGCGCGCGGTCGGCGTCCCCGTCCAGGCGGGTGGAGGGCTGCGGACTCTCTCCGATCTGTCCGCCGTGCTCGAAGCTGGAGCCTGGCGGGCGATCGTGGGGACCGCGGCTCTGCGCCGGCCGGGCTGGGCCGCCGAGGCCGTGCGCCGCCACGGGGCGGATCGCGTCTGCGTCGCGTTGGACGTGCGCGGCGAGAGCTTGTTCGTGACCGGGTGGACGGAGGGCGTTGACCGCGGGCTGGACGACGTACTGGACGACCTCGCGACCGCCGGAGTGCGCGCGCTCCTCGTTACCGATATCGAGCGGGACGGGGCCCTCGCGGGACTCGACCCCGGGCTCTGGCGGCGATTCGCGGCGCTCGCCTTCGACGTCACGGCGGCCGGCGGCGTCGCGAGCGCCGCCGACCTGCGCGCTCTGGCGGCGCTCGGGATCGGGGGCGCGGTGATCGGTCGCGCGCTCTACGAGGGGCGGGTCTCCCTCGAAGAGATCGGCCGCCTGACGCGCGAGCTCGACGCCGGCGGCCGGGAAGAAGCGGCGCCGTGCTCGTGAAACGCATCATCCCCTGCCTGGACGTGGCCGGCGGGCGCGTCGTGAAGGGCGTGCGGTTCGGCTCGCTGAGGGACGCGGGAGATCCGGTCGCGCTGGGCGCGCGCTACGCCGCCGACGGGGCGGACGAGCTCGTGTTCCTGGACATCTCGGCCACTCCCGAGGAGCGGAGGACGGCGCTCGACGTCGTGCGGCGCACGGCTGAACGGGTCTTCGTGCCGCTCACGGTCGGCGGCGGCGTGCGCGACGTCGGGGGCTTCGCGGACCTGCTGCGGGCCGGAGCCGACAAGGTCTCGATCAACACGGCCGCCGTGCGCCGCCCGGAGCTCTTGAGCGAAGCCGCCGCCCGCTTCGGGTCTCAGGCGGTGGTTCTGGCCATCGACGCCCGCCGCGGCGGCGCCGGTTTTCGCGTGATGGTGCGCGGAGGACGCGAGGCGACCGACCTGGACGCGGTCGCCTGGGCCGCCGAGGGCGCGCGGCGCGGGGCGGGTGAGATCCTGCTCACGTCCATGGATCGGGACGGCACGCGCGCGGGATTCGACCTGGAATTGCTCCAGGCCGTGCGGGACGTCGTGGACGTGCCGGTCATCGCTTCGGGTGGGGCCGGCGAGCCCGAGCACCTGCGGGCGGCACTGGTCGAAGGCGGAGCCGACGCCGCGCTCGCGGCTTCGATCCTGCATTTCGATGAGGTGAGCGTGGCGGCGCTCAAGGCCTGGCTGGCCGATCGCGGCGTGCAGGTGCGACCGGTATCGCTTGATTCCGCCGAGCCGGCAGCGGCCGCGCTCGCTCGCCAAGGAAACCCATTGGCTCGCTGAGCGCGCCGCCGCCGGCTACCAGCCTTCTCCCGCGCGCCGGAACCGTAACCGAGGTATCAGGATGACCGAACCGTCCCGCTCACCCGAGCTCACAGCGCCCGACTTGGACTTCTCCCGTGGCCTCGTGCCGGCCGTCGTGCAGGACGCCGAGAGCGGGCAGGTCCGGATGCTGGCCTACGTGGACGAGGCGGCCTGCCGTCGGATGGCCGAGACGGGCCTCGCGACCTTCCACAGCCGCTCGCGCAACGGGCTGTGGCAGAAGGGCGAGACCTCGGGCAACGTGCTGCGCGTGGAGCGGCTGCTCGCCGACTGCGACCGCGACGCGCTGCTGATCGTGGCGCGTCCCGCCGGGCCGACGTGCCACACGGGCGCCGATTCCTGCTTCGGAGCAGCGCCCGAAGCCCGGCTCGCGTTCCTGTCGCGTCTCGAGCGCGTGATCGCCGACCGCGATCGGACGCGACCGGAGGGATCCTACACCGCGTCGCTGCTGGCGGGGGGGCCGCCCGCGGCGGCCCGGAAGGTGGCCGAGGAAGCGCTCGAGAGCGCCTTCGCGGCGCGCTTCGAGACGACCGAGCGGGTCGCGGAGGAGGCGGCCGATCTGATCTACCACCTGCTCGTCCTGTTGCGAGCGCGGGAGATCTCGCTGGACGACGTGCTCCGCCGGCTCGCGGCCCGTCACGGCTGACCGTTGCGTTATGAGATTTCCACAGTTTGCATCACGATCGATGTGCGCCGTGCCACGACAGCAGCATTCAGATCCATGGTTTTCAGGACTCCGTGCCCGTTTGCATGTTCGGCGTGTGGGGGCGTGACGCAGGGAGGTTTGAAGCGCGATTCTCGATGTCGTGCGCGTGACGGAAAAACAAATCCCAAAAAAGAAGAAAGGGAAACGCCAGGAGCGTCTCCCTTTCTCTTTTTCCGTCGTTCAGTTGTTCGTTCGTCGTTCGATTTCTTCGCGTCGTTCGGGCGCGACAAGCAAGTGGTCGCGCCCTGCCGTTCAGGTCGTGGTCGCGGCCACGGCCGCGCGCTTCCGTCCCCTCGCCTTCCTCACCCGCGGATGGCCCCTGCGCCGGCGTCTCCGGGCCACGGCCCCGGCGACTAGGAGGGCGGCGGCAACGCGACGACGGCGGCGCCCGTTGGCGGCCTTCTTGCGTCCAACCGCTTTCCCGCGCGTGCGGCGGCCGTTGGCGGCCTTGCGACGCCGTCCGTTGGCGGCCTTGCGGCGGCCGTTCGCAGCCTTTCGGCGCCGACCGTTCGCGGCCTTGCGTCCACGGCGTGCGCTGCCCCCGGCGCCGCCTTCGAGCTCGACGTCCGACGGCGAAAAGCTCTGATTGAACTTATCGCTCGCATGTCGCGCCAGGACCTCGAGCGCTTCCTGCCTGGAAAAGACGACCTTCATGGACGCATCCTTTCGAGAACGGTCCAAATGCACATCGCGGAAATTTGTCGGTAGTGGAACGATCGATAGGTAATCGTCGAGGTTCATGAGGGCAAGGCTGACATTCGTCGCGTGACTCGACATCGGATCGCATTTCGCCCGGCAAACGCCAGGATCGGATTCCTGGCTAGGAATGCGGTAGCATGACCACAGAATGCATCGAAATCACACTCACCGCGTGGCATTCTTCACCTGAAGCATCTGGCGATCGCCTGCGAGCCGTCCTAGAATCCTGCTTCGACGCCTCTTCTGGGCGGACTTCCGAGACCCTCTTTTCGTCGAGCCGAACGTTCGTGCGCGTACGCTTCGCTCCAAGCCCGACCGGAATGCTGCACGTGGGCGGCGCCCGCACGGCCGTCTTCAACTGGCTCCTGGCCCGCAAGCACGGCGGCGTCTTCGTCCTGCGCATCGAGGACACCGACCGCGAGCGCTCCACCGACGCGGCCCGCGACGCCATCCTGAACTCGCTCACGTGGCTGGGACTGGACTGGGACGAGGGTCCCTTCTATCAGTCGGAGCGCGTCCAACGTCACGCCGAGGCCGCGCTCGAGCTTCTGGAGGGGGGCCATGCCTACCGTTGCTTCTGCACGGCCGGGGAGCTGGCAGCCGAGCGCGCGGCGGCGCAGGCCGCGCGGAGGAGCTACGTGTACTCCGGCCGCTGCCGGGCGCTGCCGCCCGAGACCGCGGCGGCCCGCGCCGCGGCCGGCGAGCCCTTCACGATCCGCTTCAAGGTGCCGCCGGGCCGGACGGAGTGGGACGACGCGGTGCATGGCCGCACGGGCTTCGACAACGAACAGATCGGGGACTTCATCGTGCTGCGCTCGGATGGCGGACCGATCTACAATCTGGCGGCGGCGGTGGACGACCTGGACATGGGCATCACGCACGTGATCCGGGGCGACGACCACATTTCCAACACCCCTCGCCAGATCTTGATCTACCGCGCGCTGGGTGCGGAGCCGCCTCGCTTCGCCCACGTGCCGCTGCTCTTCGGTCCGGACAAGCAAAAGCTCTCGAAGCGGCATGGGGCGCAGTCCGTCGAGGAGTTCCGCGAGATGGGCTACCTGCCGCAGGCGCTCGTGAACTTTCTGGCGCTCCTGGGCTGGTCGCCCGGCGACGACCGGGAGGTGATGAACCTGCGCGAGCTGGTCGAGGCCTTCAGCCTGGAGCGGATCACCGGAAAGAGCGCGATCTTCGAGACGGCCAAGCTGGAGTGGTTGAACGGCCAGCACCTGGCCCGCCTGTCGCCCGCGGAGCTGGCGCTCGCGGTCACGCCCTGGATCGTGGGCGCCGGCCTGGCCGGCGAGGCCGAGCTGGCCGAGCGCGAGGCCTGGTTCCGCGAGCTGCTCGAGGTGTTGCGGCCGCGCGCGCGGCTGCTGCCGGACTTCGTGACGCTCGGCCGACCCTACTTCCGGATCCCGATCGAGTACCGGGACGACGCCGTGGCCCGCTTCTGGAGCGATCCGGTCGCCGCTCGCGGGCTGCTCGGAGATCTGCGGGAGGCGCTGGCCTCGCTGCCCGACCTCGACGACAAGGCGGCCGTCGAGGCTCGCGTGCGCGAGGTGGCCGGCGCGCGGAACGTCGACTTCTCGACCGTCGTCCATCCCCTGCGGGTGGCGCTGACCGGCATGCGCGTGAGCCCCGGCATCTTCGACGTCTTGCGGGCGATGGGGAAGGACCTGGCCCTCTCCCGGATCGATGACGCGATCGCGTTTCTCGAGCGTCGCAGCGCCGCGCGGGCAGGGGCGACGTGACGCTGCCTCCGGGCGTGCCCGAGCCGGCCGGCCCCGGAGCTCCGCAAGCGCCCTCGGCTCCGGGCCCCGGAACTGGACCCGGCGTCCCCTGGGAGCGGCGCGCGGAACTGGGGCTGCTGACGGCGCTGATCCAGACGGTCGTCGAGACGCTCGCGCGGCCCGCCGCGTTCTTTCGGCGCATGGATCCGCGGGGCAGCGTCGGCGCAGCACTCGTCTACGCCATCCTGGTCGGTTGGGCGTCCCTTGTCGTCGAAGTGGTCTGGAGGGAGCTGGTGCCGTTCCCGTGGCCGACCGCGCTGGACGGCCTCGCCGGCCGGACGGAGCACGGGGTTTCGCTCCTCCTGGCGCTCGTCTTCGTGTCCTTCCTGGCACCCATCCTGATCCCGCTCAGCGTCTTCCTCCTGGCCCTCGTCTACCACGGCCTGCTCGTTCTCTTCGGTGGACCCAGCCGCGGCTTCGAGGCCACGGCTCGCACGGTGGCCTACTCGCAGGGCGCCCACCTGCTCAACATCATCCCGTTCTGCGGGGCGCTGATCGGCTTCGGCTGGTGGATCGTGGTCATGGTGATCGGGTTGCGCGAAGTGCACGGGACCGAGACCGGCAAAGCGATCGCGGTGGTCGTCGCTCCGGCCCTGTTTTGCGCGGTCGTGGCGGTGGGGATGCTGGTCTTCTTCCTGCTTGCGGTTCCCGGCGTGCTCCACCACCTGAGCGAGATGACCCGGTGAGCGCCCCGGCCTGGTCCGTGCTCGCGGGCGCCTACGCCGCCGGCGGGCTTGCCGTGGCGAGGTTCGCGCCGGGCGTCACGACCGTCCTCCCGCCCTGCCCGTTCCGCGCGCTCACCGGTCTCCCATGCCCGACCTGCGGGACCACGCGCGCAATGCTGGCCCTCGCAAACGGCCATCCCGGAGCGGCGTTGCTCGAAAACCCGCTCGCGATCGCCGTGGCGCTGACGGCACTGGCGGCCGGCGTCTGGGGGCTCGGACGTCTGGTCGCCCCGGGCCGCGTTCCTGCGCTTGCGCTTGCCCCGGATCGGGAGACCCGCTGGGCCAGGCTGGGTGCGGTCGCCGTGCTCCTCAACTGGGCCTACCTTCTGGCCTTCTCGCCTCTCATCTAGATTGTCGTTCATGATCCGCATTCCGCGCACCGACAAGACGGCCGGCGCTCCCGGCGCCGGGCACGACCGCTCCGCGCAGAGCCCCGCCGCGCGGGGCCGTGCCGCGAAGAGCCCTGCCGCGCGGAGCCGCTCCGCGGAGAGCCCTGCGCCCGCCCCACAGCCGACGCCCGTTCGTGACGGCCGGAGCCTGCTCCTGGACCTGGGCCCCGACGACTTCGACCGCGCCGTCGGCGCGCGTGTCGCGGAGCTCGGCGAGAAACCCTACCGCGTGCGCCAGATCCGTGACTGGGTCTACCGGCGGCTGGCGGGCGACTTCGGTGAGATGACGGACCTGCCGCTGGCACTGCGCCGGGCGCTCGGAGAGCGCTGGACGCTCTCCGTCCTGGAGCCCGAGGAGCGCGCCGTTTCGCTCGACGGGACCGAGAAGTTCATCTGGCGGCTGGGCGACGGTCGGGAGGTCGAGTCGGTCTCGATCCCGACCGGCATGAAGCGCACCTTCTGCGTCTCGAGCCAGGTGGGATGCCCGCTGGCCTGCTCGTTCTGCGCGACCGGGAAGCTCGGTTACACGCGTCAGCTGACGGCGGGCGAGATCGTGGACCAGGTTCGCACGCTGCTGCGACTGACGGGCGATCGCAGGCAGATCGGGCCCGCGCGACGCGAGCCCAATGTGGTCTTCATGGGGATGGGGGAGCCGCTCCTGAACCTTCGCAACCTGCTGCCCGGCCTGGCCGCCCTCAATCACGACGCGTTCCTGAACTTCGGCGCGCGTCGGATCACGGTATCGACCTCGGGCGTGGCTCCGAAGATCGCCGAGCTCGCGGCCTTCAACCCCCAGATCAAGCTCGCCGTCTCGCTGCATGCCCCCGAGGACCGGCTGCGCGACGAGCTCGTGCCGCTCAACCGCAAGTATCCGCTGGCGACCTTGATGGACGCCTGCCGCTCTTTCGCGGCCACGACCGGCAAGCGGATCACGTACGAGTACATCCACCTGCCGGGCGTCAACGACCTGACCGAGCACCCCGGGCGGCTGCGCGATCTCCTGGAAGGCATTCCGGCCAAGATCAACCTGATCCCCTACAATCCCGTGCCGGGGCTGCCGTATCGATCGCCCACCGAGGCCGAGAGCTCGGATTTTCTGGCCCGGCTCGAGTCCACGCTGCGCTGCTCCGTCACGCTCCGCCGTCCCCGCGGCCGGGACATCGGCGGCGCCTGCGGCCAGCTGGAGCTCGAGCGCCATCCCGAGCGGCACGCGGGCCCGGCGCCGCTCGTGCAGGTTGGATGATACGGGCGTCGCGCGCGATGGCCCGCGCCGGGGCGCGCCGCCTGTTGGTTGCTGCGGCCGTCGTCCTGGGGCTTGCCGGCGCGGCCTCGCCGCTTCTGGGACAGGGCCGCGAGCGGTTGATCGACTGCTCGTCGCTGCTCTTCTCGGGCTGCCGGAACTACGTGATCGAAGTCGTGCGCATCGAGCCCGACGGCACGCGACATCCCCAGGGGAACATGGACACCTACGAAGCGGCCGATCCGGACACGCTGGATCGAGGGCGCTTTCTGGTCTTGTTGCTCTACGACGGCGACGGCCTGCGCGGCACGCGCTCGGTGATCTGGGTGGACCGCGCGAGCGGAGCCGTGGGCGGGGACTGGCCCGAGCATCTCTCGAACGACGAGGTGCGCTCGGCGGAGCTGCACGGGGTTCCGGGGGACGTGGCCGCACTCTACGACGACCGCACGAAGCGGGTCGACCGCGGGATGACGCGGCTCGTGATCTTCGCCGACAGCTCGTCCTGCCGCACCGAGGTGAACCTTGACGTCCCCTCCGGCGGCAAGTGCTCGAGCGTGGAGGGCCAGACCGTGGCGGGGAAGGTATCGGGGATCGTGATCGAGTACCGCGGGCTCCGAGCGGGGCCGGCGGCAGTCTCGCGCGCGGGTGCGGCGCACGGACTTGCTCCCCCGCATGGCGGCTCCTAGAATGACTCGTCGTCGGGCGGTTAGCTCAGTTGGTTAGAGCGCGTGCTTGACATGCACGAGGTCACAAGTTCGAGTCTTGTACCGCCCACCATTCTTCAGGCCGTATCCGCGGAATAAATGGCGGGTGCGGCCTTCGTGTGTTCGCTCCCGATCTGCTGGCTTCGGATCGAGTAGGGCGCCGAGACCGCAACCGCGCCCGAACTGCAAGCGACATTTGTAGTCTTTACATTCGCCCCCGGGTAAGAACGTCCCTCTCGACCCGCCGCTTTCCGCAAGCCTCTCTAGAGACGCATTGTCTCGTGGTACGCGTGTTGCCCTCGTGACCTCGGACGCCCGCGGGGCCCGTACCACCACCTCATCAGCCTCCCCCTCCTAGCTCCTTTTCCGCGACTTCCGCTTTCCGCCCATGTCTTGCACTGCTTCGGGGCCCGTGCCTACCTGACGCCCTGTGGGGTGGCGTCGCACGCGCGGCGGATGGTATGTTTTTTCACGCTTTCCAAAATGTGGCGGGCGCCCGGCTGCGCCGAAGACGCGGAGGCCCATTCCTGTCATGACGAGCCGGCGCCGCATCTACTTGCTGGCGTTGATTCTGACGGCCGTCGCCGGCCTCTGGATCGCTCCGCTGGGCCGCAGCCTCTGGCTCGACGAGACGTTGACGTACTGGGCGGTCAAGGACGGCCTCGTCTCCGCCGTCGAGCGGGCCTCCCGCACCCAGGGTCAGTCGCACCTCTATTATGTGCTCGCCTGGGGGGCGGTCGTGCTGGGGGGCGCCCGCGAGGTCGTGCTCCGGCTGCCTTCCGTGATCGCCATGGCCGGGGCCGCCTTCCTGCTCTACCAGCTCGGCACGCGGCTGGTCGATCAGGAGTTCGGCTTCCTGGCGGCGATCGTCCTCGTGAGCTTCCGAAACGTCGTCTCCGCGGCCGTGGGCGCGAGGCCGTATGCGCTCGCGCTCTTTCTCGTGGTCGCCGCCGTGCTGGCGTTGGTCCGCTGGCTCGACCGAGGGCGGGCAGTCGACGGCGTGAGCTATGTCCTGGCGGCCAGCCTCACGGTGTACGCGCACTTTCTCTTCGGAGCCATGTTCCTGGTCCACGCGGTCATCGCCTTCGAGCGGAAGCGGGTGGGAAGCCCGGTTAGCTGGAAGGCGCTCGGTCTCGCGGCCGGTGCCTGCGGGCTGCTCGTTATGCCTCTGGTTCCGCAGTTCCTGTCGCTCATGGGGCGGACGCGCAGCCTCACCTGGCTCGAGGACCTGTCGGTGCCAACGCTGCTGGGGAGGGTCGCGTGGGGGCTGCTGGTCTTCGCGGCCGCGCTGCTGGTGGGCGTGCTGCTCGCGCGGGCCTCGGGCCGCGTCCGATTCCGGCCTCCGGCTTCCAGCGATCTGCGCCTCCCGGTCGTCCTGATCGCCTGGATCGCTCTCCCGCCGCTCGCGCTCTTGGCGGTAACGCTCCTCACGCCCGCAAAGCTCTTCGTCTCGCGTTACTACCTTGGCGCGGCGGTCGGGTTCGCTCTCCTAGTGGCGTGGGGCATCCGTGGGTTGCAGTCGTCGGTCGCGCGGGCGATCCTGGCCGGCGCCATCGTCCTTGTGACCGTCGTGGGCTCGCAGACCATGCGCCGGTCGCGCGGCGGGGAAGACTGGCGGGGGGCGGCGCGAGCAGCGCGGCAGGCGGCGCCGGGCGATCGGACGCCCGTGCTCATGCGTGCCGGGCTCATCGAATCTGACCGTCCGGACTGGCTTTCGGATCCCGCCTGGGCCGACTACCTGAACGCACCGGTCTCTTTCTACCCGATCAACCGGAACACGATTCCTCTCCCGTATCGCGTCGATGCGTCGTCGCAGGCCTATCTCGAGCGCCTCGCCTCCGGGACGCTCGAGCACAGCGACGCGTTCCTGCTCGTGACGCGGGACGACCCCCGGGAGTACCGCGAGTGGCTGGAAGCCCGCCTCGCCCCGGCGGGGTTCGCCGCCCAACTGGTAGGCCGCTATGGCTCGGTCTGGGTGGTAAAATTCACGCGCGGGGGATCGCCGGCGTCCCGCGCCACCTTCGGCCCGGCGGCGCGCGTGGAGTCGTGAGCGCCTCCCGGCGCTTTCGCATCGCGGTCTTCGCCTCGGGCGGGGGCAGCAACCTGGGCGCGCTCCTCGAGCGCTTCCCCCCCGGTAACGAGCGCGAGGTGGCGCTCGTCGTGAGCGACCGCACGGACGCGGGGGCGCTCGCGCGGGCAGGCGCCGCCCGCGTGCCGACCCGGGTCGTGCGCCCCCGCGATTTCGCGACTCCCGAGGAGTACGGTCTTCAGCTGGTCCGGCTGCTGCGCGACAACGAAATCGACCTGATCGTGCTGGCGGGCTTCCTCAGGAAGGTCCCCGCCGCCGTCGTGGAGGCATTCCCGTTGCGCATCGTGAACGTCCATCCCGCGCTCCTGCCGCG
>DATBJW010000082.1:0-12411 GCA_036556205.1 Gemmatimonadota bacterium | reverse complement strand
CCCCGGGCGAGCGGGCCGCCATCCTGTTCCGAGCGGCCGAGATCATGCTCGAGGAGCGGATGGAGCTCGCCGCCTGGCAGGTCTTCGAGGTCGGCAAGACCTGGCCCGAGGCCGACGCCGATGTCGCCGAGGCCATCGACTTCCTGAACTACTACGCGCACGAGATGCTGCGCTACGGCCGCGGCATGCCCGTCATCGACCTGCCTCCGGACGAGAACCGCACGGTCTACCTTCCGCTCGGCGTGGGCGCCGTGATCCCGCCCTGGAACTTCCCGCTGGCCATCGCCACCGGGATGAGCTCGGCGGCGCTCGTGACCGGGAACACGGTCTGCCTCAAGCCGGCGCACGACTCGGCGGCGATCGGCTACCAGTTCGTGCGCGTCATGCACGAGGCGGGGCTGCCGCCCGAGGCGCTGAACTTTCTGACCGGATCGGGTCGGATCGTGGGCAACGCGCTGGTGCTGCACCCCAGGACGCGCTTCATCTCGTTCACGGGCTCCAAGGAGGTGGGACTCCAGATCAACGCGGAAGCCGCGCGGCCGCAGCCGGGCCAGCTCTGGATCAAGCGCGTCGTGGCCGAGATGGGGGGCAAGGACGCCGTCATCGTAGAGGCCGACGCGGACCTGGAGGCGGCGGTCGAGGGCGTGCGCGCCGCGGCTTTCGGCTTCCAGGGCCAGAAGTGCTCGGCCTGCTCGCGCGCCATCGTGAACGAAGCCGTCTACGACGAGTTCGTCAGCCGTCTGGTGGAGAAGACCCGCGCCATGAAGCTCGGTCCCGCGCGCGACCCGGAGTCCGAGATGGGTGCGGTGGTGAGCGAGCAGCAGTACCGCACGGTGCGCGAGTACATCGAGATCGGCAAGCAAGAAGGCCGCCTCGTTCTGGGCGGCGAGAGCGGGCAGGGGCCGGGCTACATGATCCCGCCCACGATCATCGCCGACGTGCGGCCCGGGGCGCGCATCGAGCAGGAGGAGATCTTCGGCCCCGTGCTGGCGGTGATCAAGGCGCGCGACTACGACGAGGCGCTCGCGATCGCGAACGGCACCGAATTCGGCTTGACGGGCGGGGTCTTCACGAGCGACCCCGAGAAGATCGAGCGCGCCAGGCGCGAGTTCTTCGTGGGCAACCTGTACGTCAACCGCAAGTGCACCGGTGCGATCGTGGGGGCCCAACCCTTCGGCGGCTTCAACATGTCGGGAACCGATTCGAAGGCGGGCGGGCGCGACTACCTGGGACTGTTCCTGCAGGCCAAGTCCATCACCGAGCGCCAGGCAAGCGAACCGAACGTCACGCCGCAGAAGGCGGGCCGGGCCGCCGAGGCGCTCGTTCCGTGAGCCAAGCCCACCGGCCGCCACGGGGCAGGAGGCTGTCCCGGAACCTGGCTCAGGTGGGCGTCGCCATGATGTTGTGGGCAGCGCCGGCGCTGCCGGCCGGGGGCCTGGCCGCCCAGGATCTGGAATCGCCGCAAGGCGAGGTCGGCGATTCGACGCCGGCCGCGGCTGCGGGCACGATTCCGAGCTCCGCCGAGCTGCGCGCGCTCATTGCACCCGCCGAGTCGGTGACGGTCAGCCCCCACGCGGTGCGGCTCGAGAGCTTTCGCGGCGACACGATCAACGGGGTCTTCCTCGTGGACTCCGACCTCCCCTCCTCGCGGCACGTCGCCTTCGGCAAGGACCCGCGCGGGTACCGCTACGTCTGGTTCAGCCGCCGGAACCCGCTCCGCGCGAGCGTCGTGGCGGTCTATCAGGTGGACGGGAAGGGCTTGCCCGACGTCCTCTACTGGCGGCAGGTGGATTACGAAGCCAGGGTGGCGCGCCCGCGCGAGTTCCGGGCCCCGGCCGCGCGCGGGGTCGTCTTCGAGTACTCGTCGGGCCCGCCCTGCGGAAAGGCGGTCTGCGACGAGAGCTGGCAGGACCTGCCGCTCGAGCGCGTAGACGTGGACGCCGGGTTCTTCGAGCCCTTCAAGACGCTCTTCCGCTCGGCGGCGGAGCACGGCGAGCCCCACCTCGACCACCCGGTCGCCTCGCTCGAGGGCTCCCGGCAACCCTAGTTCCCACCGCCGCACCTTCCTTCTCAAAGCGGCTTCTTTCGCTTCAGATCGTACGTCGTCTGTGTGGACTGGCCGTCCTCCACCCACGTCCAGACCTGAGTCACGCTCCCGTCCTCGAGGAAGGTGAGGCTCAGGTCGTTTATATGGCCGGCCGACGGCCCGGCCAGGTTGGTCGCATCCGCGAAGTGGAACTCCAGAGAGTGGCTGTCGCCCGCGGCACGCTCCGCACGCAGTCGCGGCTGATTCCCGGCCGAGCAGTAGTGGGTCAACACGATGTCGTCGCCGTCCAGGTGGTATAGCGTGACCATTTCGGGTTCGTTCGCCGGCGCGAGCGTCTCGAGCACCGCCGATCCGCCGGAGACAAACCGATACGACACCTCGACCGGCGTCCCGTCGGCTCGACGAGCCTGCCAGTCTCCGGCCAGCGACTTCAGCTTCTCGAGTCCGCGCGCGGCGTTTCCCTGGGCGAGGCTCGCGGGCGCAACGGACGCCACCAGCAGCAGCGGAAGTACGAGAATGGCGCAACGCTTCATGGATCTCCTCTCCTGATGGACGGTCCGTCTGCTCACGCCCCCGCCTCCTGGGAGCCCGGAAACAGCTCGAGCAGCTTTTTCTCCCAGCGCGCGCGGAGCGCTGCCACCTGATCGGCCGGCAGGCCGTAGGTCTGGATCCAGAGTGTGACGTCCCGCACCTTCCGCAGCGGAAGGTCGTCCACGTTGAGCCGCATCAGGGCGTCGTTCAGGTTCGCCACGGTCGCCTCGAAGGCCTTCGGCGGCTCGAACGCGAGCACCCGGCCCTCGAGCGCGTCGCCGGTGGCGGTCGCCAGCGCATAGCGTGCCCCGGGTCGAAGCGTTCCAGCCGCCGGGGCGCGCAGGCCGTCGGCTCCCAGCACCCGGCTCCAGGCCTCCTCACGCGGCCGGTCGATCCTCACGCGCGCGTAGACGACGTCGCGCGCCACGCCCCGGTGCCGCTCCAGGTAGTGCCGCAGGCTGCCCAGCTCGAAGATCCAGCCGCGGTTCGTGGCGTCGAACTCCTCGTCCCACTCGCTGCCGGGGCCGAACCCCGAGTGCACGAGCCTCAGGAACGTGCCGCCGCCCCGCGCTTCGAGATGGTAGTCGATGGCGACCTGCAGATGGCCGAAGGAAGGGTCCGTCTCCAGCGTCCCGCCCGGCGTGGGCTGCGACGAGAGCCCGTACGACAGCCGCAGGCGACGCGGCGGATCCCAGATCTCGATGGGCGTCTCCCACTGATATTCGTTCTTCCACGACATCCAGATCGATCCGCCGGGCCCGGGATTGACCCGGGCCTCGAGCGGGAACCAGCGCACGAGCTCGTCGGCGTCCGTCAGCGCCTTCCACACGGCTTCGATCGGGGCCGCGATCTCGACCGACTGCTCGATCGTCCGGCCTGCCGTGGGGGCGCGCTCGGTGACGGGTGCTTCGGCCATTCCGGTCCTCCCTTTCCGCGCGTCTGCGCTCTCGTCTCTACGCATGCCCCGATTCGCGGGAGTCGCGATCCCCGTTCACGGGACCGCCTCGCCGCCGGTCTTCAGGCCTCCATCGCCCCCCGGCGCCGTCGAAGGCGCGTGTCCGCGACCGGGCCCGGGGTCGGGATAGCCGCCCACGAAGAACTTGAACCGCCGCCCGCCGCTCACCGTCTCGTCGTGATACCTGGCCGCCAGGCGCGCGAGCTCGGCGGAGAGCTCGCGCGCGAAGGCGTGCCGCGTCTCGGCGGAGGCGAACCGCACGTCGGTCTGCAGGGTGAGGGTCGCCAGCTTCTTGCCCGCCGCGTCGGATCGCCGGCGCAGCGACGCCAGGTCGCGGATCGCCCGGGCCGCCACCGCGATCAGGTACGAGGCCGAGAGGCGATCGGCCACCCGGTCCGGATCCGCCGCCAGCGCGCCCAGAGCGGCGGGGTCCACCAGATAGGACCGCGCGGTCGCGCGCACCACGCGTTCGACGCAGTTCCCCTTGCGACGCTCCTCGACGAGCTCGAGGAAGCCGTTCTTCTCGAGCTCGCGCAGATGGTAGTTCAGCTTCTGGCGCGGCATGCCGAGACGGCGCGCGAGGCCGGCCGCGGAGTCGGGCTGCCGCAGGCTTTCGAGCAGCCGCAGGCGGATCGGCTGCAGGATGCTCTGGGCTCGCTCGGCGTCCTGTATCAGATCCACGGCGGCTTCGGGCATCGGCTGCGTGATCCTTCTTTCGAGTGTGAACGGTCGCGGCGAGTTGAATCGCACGGTTCAAGCCTATTACCGACAAATAAATCTGTCAAGCAAAATATATCAGTCGGCTAGCCCGAGGGAGGTCGTCGTGCGCCGATCCGCACCGGCCTCTCACATCCAATCCACGTTAGACTGCCCGGGAGAAATGACGCCGTTGGAAGGACTTGCCTCGTTACTGCAGATCCGTCAGATGAGCTTCGGGAAGGGTCTCCACTGTTCCACGCCGAGCCCCTCTCCCCCGCAGCAGCTCGATGGCCAGCAACGTGAGACCGGGGCCGAAAGCCCGCAGCACCCCGGTCGTGTAGCCCAGGACGTTGGGGCTCAGGAACGGCACGATCAGGGCATACGGCACGGCCGCCGCGAGCAGCAGCGAGCGCCGCCGCCACCAGAGCCAGAGAGTGTAGCCGGCGAGCGGCGGCAGGAGCAGACCGAACGGCAACGTTCCCCGGCGCAACGTCTCCACGTAGCCGGCGAAGGGGGGTGTGAACTCGCGAATGGCGGTCTCGGGCCAGCCCAGGCGCCAGCGCGCGTAGGCGCCCCAGGCCAGGGCGGCCGCCACGGGCACCGCCACGATCAGGACGCGTGTCCGTCGCGAGAGGCCCGGCGCCAGGAGCGCCACACCACCGAGCGAGAGGAGCGACGCTTCCTTGGCCAGGGTGGCCAGCGCTCCCGCGCCCACGGCACCCCCGGTCTTCCCGCGGGTCAGGAGCAAGAGGCACGAGAGGAGCGCCGTCAGCGCCACGACGTCGCACCCGTCGTGGATCACCGTCACGAAGACGGCCGGGTTCAGCGCGAAGGCCATCCCCGCCCAGACCGGGGCGCCGGTCTGCATGGCCAGCAGGGCCGCCAAATACCCCCCGAAGCCGACCGCGACGAGGTTCGTCGCCAGTAGCCCCCAGACGAGCGCCCGCTCGCCTGCCAGCCGCCACGGGGCCGCCAGCGCCGGATAGAGGATACGCTGGGCCCGGTACGCCGGGCGGTCGAGCCGGCGCGCGAGCTCCGGTCCCCCGCGGAGCGCCGGATCGCGCGCGAGCAGCCAGAACTCCTTGCCGTCGTGTCCGTAGCCTCCGCGCGCCGGGACATCGGGTCCCAGCACCGCCTGGGCGACGGGCCACGAGGGCGCCTGAACGCCGAACATGACGAAGTACTCGGGCTTGAAGTCGGCGATCGCCAGGAAGACGGCGGCGGCGAGGGCGTGCAGGCCGAAGCTCGCGAGCCCGCAGCGAAGCGCGGCCCGCCGGGCGGCGGGCGGGATCATCTCGCGGTCAGCCGGGAGGGCATCGACCCCGCTCCGACGGAGGGACGGATCAGATCGGCGCGGGCTCGTTCACCGTCCGCTCGTTGCGGACGTTGCCGGTGTTGAGGGTGGTCTTCGGCTCGAGGAGCAGCACCTGCGCCTCCTCTTCGGCCACGGGCATGTGCTCGACGCCGTGCGGGATCACGACCATCTCGCCCTCGGAGAGATGAAGGTCACGGTCGCGCAGCCGGATCGTGAGCCTGCCCTTCACGATCAGGAACAGCTCGTCCTCGCGCTCGTGGTGGTGCCAGAGGAACTCGCCTTTGACCTTGACGAGCCGCACCTGCATGTCGCCGACCTCGGCGGCCACGCGGGGACTGAAGTACTCGTTGATCGAAGCCAGCTTGCGGGCGAGGTTCACGACTTCCATGCGGGCCTCCTGGAGTCGGCGGCGGCGGCGAAGTCGAACGTCCCCTGCCCCGCGTCGATGTTGGCGATGGTCTGGGTCACGACGTCGCGCAGCGCGGCGTAGTCTTCGGGACTGCGCATCCAGTCCAGGTCCGAGACGTCCACGGTGACGTGCGCGGGGCCCGAGAAGGATGCGAAGTAGTCTTCATAGGCGTGGTTCAGGGCTTCCACGAACGACTCGCGCATGGCGCGCTCGAAGACCCGGTCGCGCACGCGGATGCGACGCAGGAGCAGCGGCGTGGGAGCCCGCAGGTAGACCACCAGGTCCGGTGTCGGGAGCTCGGCGCGGAACGTGCGGAAGACGCGCGTGTAGAGCGCGTAGTCGTCGGCCGCCAGCGTGAGCGCCGCGTAGAGATTGTCCTTGTCGAAGCAGTAGTCGGTCACGACGGCTGCGTCGTCCGATTCGAGGCGGCGCCGGATCTCGCGCTGCTGGCGCACGCGCGAGAGCATGAAGAAGACCTGCGTGTCGAAGGCGAGCCGGCCCGGGTCGTGGTAGAACCCGCCCATCAGGAACGGGTTCTCTTCGACGATCTCGAGCACCGGCTGGGCGCCGAGATCGGCGGCGAGCAGGTGCACGAGCGAGGTCTTGCCGGAGCCGATCGCGCCCTCGATCGCGATGTGGCGGACGCTGCTCAACGAGACGACCTCCCCGAGGGGAATGAACGCGATGCGGGACGCTGTGCGCGGGTGAGGCGCTGCCCTTCGGCCGGCGTGCGGGCGAACCGTGGCCGAACATAAGGCCGGCGCGCGGTCTCTGAAAAGGCCGGGCGCAACGGGTGGCCGCGGCCCCCGGGGTTCGCGAGATTGCGGGTCATGAGCCTGCTCGTTCCTCCGCGCGCGCCTGCCTCCGAGGAGGAGCTCATGGACGTCGAGCCCGGAGAGCCGGGCGAGCTCGCGGCCTGTCTCGCGGAGCTGGCCCGGGTCAACCGCTGGCTCGGCGGACGGCGCACGACGCTCGCGCACCTCGAGCCCCTGCTCGCGGCGACCCGCCGCCCGGTGGTCACGGTACTCGACGTGGCCGCCGGCGGAGCCGACATGGACGCCGCGATGAGCGCGTGGGCCGCCGGGCGCGGCTTCGAGCTCCGCTTCACGATCCTCGACCGGCATCCACTCGTGCTGGACGCGGCCCTCGCCGCCGCGCGCCCGCGGCCCCGGGCCGTTCGCGGCGACGCGCTGGTGCTCCCCTTCCGCGACGCCAGCTTCGACCTCTGCGTGACGAGCCTCTTCTTCCACCACCTCGAGCCCCAGCAGGCCGAGGCCGCGCTGCGCGAGATGCGCCGCGTGGCGCGCACGGGCATCCTGGTCAACGATCTCGTGCGCGACCGCATCGCCTGGGGCTGGATCGTGCTGCTCTCGCGACTGTTCAGCCGCAACCGCCTCGTGCGCCACGACGGGCCGCTGTCGGTCCGCCGCGCGTACCGCCCCGAGGACTTCCGCCGCCTGGCCCGGGCGATGGGTCTGCGCGCGTGGGGCGTGCGCCGCCACTTCCCCTACCGCATGTGCCTCTGGGGGCTCGTGTGAGGGCCGCCGGCGAGCGTTGCGACGTGCTCGTGGTGGGAGCCGGCCCGGGGGGCTCGACGGCCGCGGCCCTCTTCGCCGCCGCCGGCTACGACGTTCGCCTCCTGGATCGGGCCGTCTTTCCGCGCTTCAAGGCCTGCGGCGACTTCTTGAGCCCCGGAGGCACGCGTGTGCTGCGGCGGCTCGGCGTTGAAGAAGAGATCCGGCGCGAGGGCGCGCGCGAGCTGCGCGGCCTCCTGGTCTCGGCCCACGGCGAGGCGCCGCTCCGGGCCGACTTCGAGCCCGGAGAGCACCAGGTGGGCTACGCGCTGGAGCGCTCGCGGCTGGACGCGACCCTCCTCGCCGCCGCCCGGCGCTCGGGCGCCGACGTGCGCGAGGGCACGACCGCGGAGGGACTGGTGGGACCTGCCGCGGTGCGCGTGCGGTCCCCGGAAGGAGAGACGGCCGAGTGGCGCGCGCGCCTCGTGGTGGGGGCGGGCGGCCGGCGCTGTCCGGTCGCGCGCGACCTCGGCGTGCAGCGCCTGCGGCAGGGACCCGGGCGGATCGACCTCCTCTCCCACTGGGCGGGCCTCGACGTCGCGCGCCCCTACTGCGAGCTGCACATCTCCGGCCCGGGTTACACCGGTGTGGCGTCGAGCGCCCCGGACCGGGTCAACGTGAACACCGTGGTCCCCAGCACCTGGATGCGCGCGGCATCCGGTCGCGGGAACGGTCGCGCGCGGAGGCCGCGCGGACATCTCTACTCCGACTTGCTGCGCGCGAGCCCGGCGGTGAACCGAACGATCGAGAACGGCCGGCAGCTCTACGAGCCCGTCGCGAGCGACATCACGCCCCTCTCGACCGTGCGGGCGAGCGCCGACGGAGCGCTCCTGGTCGGCGACTCGGCCCTCTTCATCGACCCCTTCACGGGCCAGGGGATCTACCTCGCCCTGCGCTCGGCCGAGATGGCGTTCGAGGTGGGGGCGGCGGCGCTCGCGGCCGGCGACACCGGCGCCGTGCGCCTGGCCGCCTACGACCGCCTGCGCGGCGCGGAGTTCGCGGCCAAGGTCACGCTCAGCCGGCTCCTGCAGGCGATCATCTACAGCCCGCGCGCGGCTCGTGACGTGGCCGCCGCTCTGCGCCGCGACCCGCGCGGAGCCCGAAGGCTGATCGGCCTGATCGGCGACTACCGCCCGGCGAGCGATCTGCTGAGCCCGTCCTTTCTGCTCCGGCTGGCGACCGCGGGCCTGGGGTGAGAATGAGGCAGGGGCAACGTGATCATTGCGGAGCGCCCAGCTTCGCGCGGCGAGGTGGTCGGTCGAGGCCGCAGTGTGAGTCGCACGGCGAGACCCTTGCTTGGAACCGTGGTCGCGAAGCGCCTATCGCGTTCTCTGCCAAACTGAGGACAGTGGTGGCAGAGGCGAGCGTGCGAGCTCACCGGCGACCTTGGCGAGCAGGCGCGACCACCGCCTGCCTTCGGTTCGCCACTCAGTTCAGCCGGTAGATCCGCCCCACCCAGTCGTTCTCCCAGGGCCAGCGCTTCGGCTCCCGCACCTCCTGGAGCAGCGTCAGCCGCTCGCGCGGGATCCCGTCGAAGGCGCCGCCCGGCGCCCAACCCGACTCCCAGGCGATGAGCGTGCCAGCCGGCGCCTCACGCCACGTCGTGATCCCCTCGGCCCCCGTCAGGCGCTTGACGGTCGGGCTGCTCGTGAGAGCGCCCGGCGTGCGCGCCAGCGCCAGGCTCCCCCACCACGAGTTCGGCCGGTAGGCCAGGATCAGGCCGGCGAGCACGATCGCCACCGCGAACAGGAATGCCCGCGCGCGGCGGCCGAAGCCCTCGAGCCCGAAGGCGGCGGCGAAGGCGAGGGCGGGGATGATCGTCACCAGGTAGCGCGGTCGGCCCCCCGAGTCCATGAAGCCGAACGTGTAGACCAGCGTGTGCAGGAGGAGCGTGACCCCCGCGATCGCCAGCGCGGGTCCCGGCACGCTCCGCGGCCGCGCCAGCGCGGGCACCACCAGCGCCCCGGCCGCAATGGGCAGCATGGCCGGCATGAGCCACCAGAAAGCGAAGTTGGGCTCGAGCGTCAGCTCGTGCGGCTCGCTCGTCAGGAGAAAGAACGGGTGCCCGGTCGTCGCCCAGCCGGCCAGGTTCCAGGCCAGCGGGGCCACGCCCAGGGCCGCGATCCCAATCCAGGAGCGCTTGCGAATCAGGAACGGCAGGAGAGCGAGGGCGAAGAAGAGTCCCTCGAAGCGGGCCAGGAACGAGCACCCCACCGCGAACGCCGCCAGGGGCCAGCGGCGGCGGCTCCAGAGGTTCAACGCGACGGCGAGGAGAACGGCGCAGGAGAGCTCGGTCAGGACCGAGAACACGAGCCGGACCCAGAAGGGAGAAAGCCCCGCGAGCGCCGCGGCGGTCACGGCGTTGCCGGTCGAGGCCCCCGACCGGCGCGCGGCGTCGGCGGTGAGCGCCAGGGCCAGGGCTGCCAGGATGCCCTGCAGAACCTTCACGGCCACCACACCTCCCCCGAGCGCGATCACTCCCGCCGCGAGGCCCGTGAGGACCGGCTTGTTCCAGAGGTCCAGGATGAACGCCGGGTCGTGCGTCGAGTGCCCCGCGTTGATGAAGCGGGAGTCGCTGTCGGCCGTGTAGAGGTAGTCTCCGGTGCCGACGGCCACGAGCGCATAGACGGCGCAGGCAGCCAGGAACATGAGCAGGACGGGATGCGCAGCCCGCCGAGTTGTTCGGCCGAGCGCCTTCGGGGCCGCGATGGCCGCCGGGGGGACGCTCATGTCTGATGCGCGAGCTGAAGTGCGATGAAGGCCAGGAACATCGTGGAGTTCAGGTAGTTCAGCGCCATGACCCGCCGGTAGGCGATGGCCGGCGGCCCCTGCGTCAGCGGCCGGCGGGATGCGAGAAGCAAGACCAGGAAGAACACGCCGTACGAGAGGAGCATGGACGTCCAGCCCACGCCGAACCGGGTCCAGCCGGCCAGGATCAGGAAGCCGATCCCGGGAGTGAGCAACGCCATCGTGAGCCCCAGCGCCCCGTGCCGCCCGAGCACCACCGCCAGCGTTTCCTCGCCGCGGGCGCGGTCGGCCGCCACCTGGTAGATCTGCGACAACGGGTAGAGCGCCGCCACGATGAAGACCGCCGAGAGCGTTCCCCAGAGTGCCGCTCCTTCGCGCCCCGCCAGCCCGAATCCCGGGGGCGACCCGGCGCTGACCCAGCCGGCCGCGAACGCGACGCCGCCCTGGCCGAGAGCGATGGCCAGCAGGCTCGCCCAGGGGTAGCGCTTGATGCGGACCGCCGGGTGCGAGTACGCCGTGAAGAGAAGAAAGAGAACGAGGTAGAGTGCGGCGAACGGAAGGTTCACCAGCGAGGCCAGCCAGAGACCGGCCACCTGCACGGCCAGGCTCCACGGCAGGAGGGCGGGCCGCACGGGAGGCGGGCTCTCGAGCCCGCCGATCGGCCCCGTGTCGCGGTCGTAGTACGTGTTGAACGCGTTGGCGCCGCCGTAAAGGAAGACGTGGAAGAGCAGGAAGGCGAGCGCGGTACGCGGACCAACGCCGCCGCCCGAGAGGAGGACCCCCCACAGGAAGATGGGGGACAGAACGTAGACGAAGCGCAGGCGGAGATGGACGAAGAGGTCGCTCAGGAGAGCCCCGCCAGTTCGGCTCGGGCTTGCCGTTGGAGCTCGCCGTCGCCCGGCTCGGCCGGCGGCTGCGAGAGGGCCTGCCGGTACTCGCTCCGGGCGTCGTCCAGGCGGTGGGCCTTCTCGTAGGTTCGGGCGAGCTCGAGGTGGTTGCGAATCGAGGTCGGGGCCAGACGCCGCGCGGTCTCGAGGTTGGCGATCGCGTCGTCGAGGCTTGCTTTCGGAAGCCCGCCCATCAGCGACGCTCCGAACTTCTTGAAGCCGCCCAGCGTGGCGATCTCGCGGTTCCAGACGCCGAGCACGTGGTAGGCCTGCCAGTTGTTGGAGTCGATGGCGATCGTCTTGCGCGCCTCGTCGGCCACGACCGGAGCCAGCTTCAGCTTCGTCTTCGCACCCGATACGCGCGCCATCTTGCCGGTCGTGATGGCCACGTCCAGGTGGGCCTGCGCCGAGTTCGGGGCGAGCGCCAGCTCCTTCTGCGCATGGTCCAGTGCCTGCTGGAAGATGGCCTGCTGGGCGGCGCTGCCCTCGGGGGCGTCCTCGCCGATCTCGGAGTAGGCGCGCGCAAGCGCGCTCTGCAAGGCGGGGTCGTTCTCGCCCGCGGGAAGGCCGCTCTTGAGGATCAGCAGCGCCCCGTTCCAATCCCCCTTGTCGAGCCGCTCCTGTCCGCGACGCACGACGTCGGGGATCGAAGCCGCCGGAGAAGCAGGCGTGGGTGAAGCGGCTTGCGGGGCCGACGCGGGCGAGCCCCCCTCCTGCGCGAGGGCGGGGGCGGCCAGCGCCGCGGCGGCGGCCAGCCAGCCGGCGATCAGAACCCCGCGCGCGCTTCGTCCAGCCTTCATGATGGGCTGCTTTTCGCGACCGTCCGCCTTCAGTCCGGCAAAGCCGAGAGGAAGGGCATCAGGATGCGCACGACCTCCTCGGGATTCCGCTCGATCAGAGTCAGGGGACGCTCCCGCAGCGTGAGGACGCAGCTGCCGGGAATCGGCTGGCGCTCGAGCGCCTCTTCGGCCGCGCTCTCGCTCGCGCTCGCCTCGGCTCGATCCGCCGGGTACGCGGCCATCGGCGCTCCCTCCCCGGCGCCGATCTCGCCGCCTTCCTCCCAGGGGCTCAGGCACAGCAGCACCGGAGGCGTGGGCCCGCGCACGACGTCGCGATAGATCTCGGCCGCCTCCGCCGGCGAGAGGCCCGACAGGAAGGCGACCGCGCGCCCGCGGCTCTGCGGCTCGGCCAGGATCGGGCGCAGGTACAGGTCTCCGGTGCGCTCCAGCACGGAACCCCGCGGACG
>DATBJW010000081.1:0-8803 GCA_036556205.1 Gemmatimonadota bacterium | reverse complement strand
GCGCGAGCGACGATCCTGCCGCCACTCCCGAGGATGCGGCCGCCGACGCGGCGGGGGACCACGGGCTGGAGGCTCTTCCGGGGCAGAGCGACGAGCCCGCGGATGGGACCCAACCCGCCGAAGCGCTCACCGCTCCGGCGGAGGACCGTCTGGGCGACCAGGATCACGACCTCGATGGTCCGGGCGCCGATCTGGAAAGCCTGCCCCTGCGCGGCAAGGCGGACGCCCCGACCGACCGGTAGCCGCCCCGAGCTCCTAGCCGGCCCGACGCTCGTCCCAACGCGACCACACTCCGCCGAATCCCGGTCCCGGGATTCCCGACGACCGCCGACTTCCCGTCGGTACGTCAGCCCTACCCTGATCCCGCGCCTCCCCCGATCCGCCGTCAGCCAGCCGACTGGCCGGGCTGTTCAACGCAGCAAACGCAATACTTGCAACGACTTATAGCCGGCAGCCACTCGCGCCGGCGAGGTCTGTTCCAGCTGTTCCAGGGCTCCTTCCCGCGGTCGAAGCAGCCGCATAACACTGGTCCACTCCTTGCGGGTCCGGGGAATCGCGAGGAAAGCGCTCGAGTCGAACGCCCCTCCCAAGCTCGCGTGCGGACCTCGCGACGGTGAACAGCGGCGGGAGAGGAAGCCACGGGCCTTTCCCGTCCTCGTGAGCCGCCGTCCCACCCGGGGCGGCGGCTCTGCTTTTCTGGGGGATGCTCTTGTCGGGTCTGGAGGCCGCGCGCTACGCCGGCGGGCGCGGCGCCGTCTCGATCAGCTCGCGCACGAACCCCTCCCTTTCGCGCAGCAGCCTCTCGGCGCTCGCGCGATCCACGCCGCGGCTGCCCATCACGAGCGCGACCTTGACGCTCCCGCCTGCCTCCCGGAGCAGCCGTCCGGCCCGCTCGTAGTCCACGCCCAGGATGTCGCTCAGGATCCTGCGCCCGCGATCCTCGAGCTTCGCGGCCGTGACCTGCAGATCCACCATCCGGTTCCCGTAGACCTTGCCGAGCCCGACCATGGCGCTCGTCGTGAGCATGTTGAGGACGAGCTTGGTGGCGGTGCCCGCCTTGAGGCGCGTGGAGCCGGTGAGGATCTCGGGGCCGACCGGCACCGAGATCGTGAGGTCCACCTCACCCAGGGCCGGCTCGAGGACGCAGGTCAGCAGGATCGTCCGCGCACCGCTCTTCCGCGCCTGCCCCAGAGCGCCGGCCACGAAGGGCGTCGTGCCGCCGGCCGCGATCCCGACGACGACGTCGCGCGAACCCACGCTCCGCTCGCGGACGGCGCGAGCGCCCCCCTCGGGGTCATCCTCCGCGCCCTCGCGCGAGCGGACCACGGCCTCGGCGCCGCCCGCGATCACGGCCTGCACCATCTCGGGAGACGTGCTGAAGGTGGGCGGGCATTCGGCAGCGTCGAGCACACCCAGCCGGCCGCTCGTTCCGGCCCCGACGTAGACCAGCCGCCCGCCTCCCCGCAGGGCCTCGAGCACGAGCCCGGCCGCGCGCTCGACCTGGTCCAGTGCTCCGCCCACCGCCTCCACCGCCTTGCGGTCTTCGGCGTGCATCAGCTCGAGGACCTGCCGCGCCGTCATCCGGTCCAGGTCAGCCGAGGCGGGATGCGGCTGCTCCGTGAGCAGGTGGCCGCGCTGAGCGGGTGAGCGATCCGGAGGCGAAGAGGACATGGGGGTGGGAGTCTGGAAGGTGGCCGGCGCCGCGTCAATCCTGGCGCCCGCGCGACGTCCTGGGACTGCGATGCCGACCCATGCTATGAGAGGCCGCGGCGTCTCCCGAAGGAGCGCCGGCGGCCTCTCCGCGGATGCGCCACGCCGACCGGACGGCGGGAGCTCCGAAGGCAGCGAGCCGCGGGGATCGTCTCGGCGACCCGGGCTCGCTCCACCGCGCCGGCGGGCTCGCCGCCGGCCTGTCCCGTCTCAGCTCACGGGCACCGAGACGGGTGTCGTGAGCTGGATGTTCAAGCGGCTCCCGCTCGGGACCACGATGTAGGTGTCGCGCGTGGCCGCCCCGGCGGCCGCACCCGCGCCCGCCCCGATCACGGCCCCGATCACCGTGGACTTCGTATCGTGCCCGAGGACCTGGCCCAGGATGGCGCCCGCGCCCGCGCCGATCGCGACGTTGCGCGGCGTGTTGGAGCTTCCCTTGACCTCCTCCCCGGCCTTGCCGGCCAGGGCGGCCTGGATGGGAAGCCAGTCGCCGTTCGCGAGCCGCACCCGGTCGAAACCCAGGTCGATGTAGGCCGTCTCGCCGGGATTGCCCGCCGTCTTGACGGCGGTCACGTGACCCTCGACCAGCGCGCCGGCCGGGATCACGACCTGACCGTTGACGTTGATGTTCTCGGCCGTACGCGCGGCGATAGGGTCGCCGATCTGGTTGGTCTTGGTCGAGAGCGGCGTCTCGGTCGTGACGAACACGTTCGTCCCCGCGGGGACGGTCGCCCGGGCGGGTTCCGCAGGCTCGCGAGGCTCTTCGCGCGGCTGCTCGAGCGGCTCTTCACGCGGCTCGGTCACCACGGGACGGCGCCGTGGGAAGGACGGCGGCGCGGGGGCCGGCTCACGCACGACCACGATCTCCTTCTCGGGCTCCCGCACCTGCTCGGGCGTGGCCGTGACGGTCGTCAGGGACGAGTCGGTCCGCAGAGCGGTGTCGGGAACGGGCACGGCCACGGCCGTCGTGTCCCGCGCCTCGGCCAGCTCCTGCTGCGCGGCACGCTGACACGCCGCGCTCGCGAGCCCCAGGAGCAGCAGACCCGCGAGGGTCGGTTTCAGACAGCGCATGGACGGTCTCCTTCAGTCGTTGCGGGCGTCTTCCGCGTCGGGGGATCGCGGTCCCCGCCCGATTGTCATCTTTGTTGGACGTCTGGTGTCCCTACGGGACGCCAGCCGGTCCCGGCAGGCCGGGGTGAACTCTCTATCCTGAAACGCCTTCAAAGTTCCGCTCGGCGGCCCACGCCCGCGAGAAGGGCAAGCGCCGTGCCCGCGGCAGTGCGATGGCCGGTCTTCGTTCAGCCTCGTACATTGCGCAACTCCGCCGCTCTGGCGGCTCATCCCCTGGTCTCCCTCAGGATCCATGTCGCTGGCCGACCTTCTCCTTGCGCTCGTCGTCATCTGGGTCTCAGCGCAGCTCTTCGGCGAGATCGCGGAGCGGATGGGCCAGCCGGCCGTGCTGGGCGAGCTCCTGGCCGGAGTGGTCGTGGGCGTGGGTGGTCTAGCCCTTGTGGACCCCGGCCAGGAGGTGATTCACCTGCTGGCCGAGGTTGGCGTCCTCGTGCTCCTCTTCGAGATCGGGCTCGAAACCAATCTGCGCGGACTGCTGCACGTGGGCGGGGGTGCGGCTGCGGTCGCCGTGACGGGCGTGGCGCTTCCCTTCGTCGCCGGTTTCGGGCTCGCGCTGCTGCTCGGGGCCGAGCCTTTGTTCGCGGCTTTCATGGGCGCCACGTTCACCGCGACCTCCGTGGCGGTGACGGCACGCGTTCTGCGCGACCTCCGACAGCTGGACACGCCCGAAGCCCGCGTCATCCTGGGCGCGGCCGTCATCGACGACGTCCTGGGACTCGCGATCCTCTTGGTGATCACCGGCATCCTCGCGGGCGGCGAGCTCTCGGTCATCTCGGCCTTGCGCAGGCTCGCGATCTCGGTCGTCGTGCTGGGCGGGTCGATCGCGGTGGGCCGACTGGTCATCCCGTCGGCCATGCGCGCGCTGAGCGGCATGCGCGTCCGAGGCGTCCTCGTGCCGGTCTCGATCTCGCTCGCCTTCTCCCTGGCGCTGCTGGCCGACCTCGCCGGGTCGGCCACGATCCTCGGCGCGTTCGCCGCGGGCCTCATCCTGGCCGGCACCGATCAGCGCAAGGAGATCGAGCGCGGCGTGCGGCCGGTGGCTCATCTCCTGGTGCCGATCTTCTTCGTCACTGTGGGCGCGCAGGTGGACCTCTCTGCCTTCGACCCGCGCGACCGCGCCGCCTGGCCGCTGATCGCCGAGGTGCTGGGCCTCGCGGTGCTCGCGGTGGCCACGAAGTGGGCGGCCGGCCACTCGGCATTCTGGCTGCGCATCCGCAGGAACGTGGTGGGGGCCGGAATGGTGCCGCGCGGCGAGGTGGGCCTGATCTTCGCCCAGGTGGGACGCTCGGCGGGACTCCTCCCCGACGATCAGTTCGCGGTCGTGGTTCTGGTGGTAATGATCACGACGTTCGTGGCACCCGTGGCGCTGCGGGCCCTCCTTCGAGGATCGCCGCCGGAGACCCCTCCGCCGACCGGCGAGGAGGGCGGGGTCGAAGAGATCGTGACCGGCCTCGAGTAGCGGTTTCGCGGGAGGGGTGGGCGACGGTGTGGCCGGCTCGCCATGAAACCCAATGGCTCGCCCGGCCAGCCGTCGCCCACCCTACGAGGCAACCGCCTCCCCAGCTCGCCATGAAACCCAATGGCTCGCCCGGCCAGCCGTCGCCCCCCTACGAGGCGACCGCCTCCCCAGCTCGCCATGAAACCCAATGACTCGCCCGGCCTGCCGTCGCCCCCCCATGCGGGCAAATCGCCTCGCCCGCTCGCCATGAAACCCAATGGCTCGCCGGGCGAGCGGTTGCCCGCCGCAGCGGTCATCGCCCCCCGGCCGGCTGCTGCTCGGCCTCAGCCCGCGAGGTCGAGCTCGACCAGCGTCTCGATGTGGGGCGTGTGGGGGAAGAGGTCGAAGGGCTGGACGCGGCCCACGCGGTAGCCTGCTCCGGGAGGCCCGGCCAGGAGCGCAAGGTCGCGCGCGAGGCTCGCCGGGTTGCAGGAGACGTAGAGCAGGCGCGGTGCGGCGAGCCGCCGGACCGCGGCGATCGTCCGCGCGTGGACGCCTCCCCGGGGCGGATCGAGAAGGACCACGTCCACCCCTCCGCGCTCGAGCCGGTCCAGGTAGGCCGGGAAGCCGCGCCGATCGTCGCCCGAGTGGAACTCGGCGTTGGCGATCCCGTTGAGGCGGGCGTTGTGCCGCGCGTCCTCCACCGCGGCGGGTGACCCTTCGAGCCCGATCACGGTTCCGGCCTCGCCCGCCAGGTAGAGCGCGATGGCCCCGATCCCGCAGTACAGGTCCAGCAGCCTCTCCCTGCCCGTGAGGCGCGCCGCGTCGCGCACCGCGCGATAGAGCACCTCGGCCATGCGCGTGTTGGTCTGGAAGAAGGCGCCCGGACCGAACTCGAAGCGCAACGGCGGAAGGATCTCGGCCATGCGCTCCGACCCGTGCAGCAGTCGCGCCTCTCCGAACTCGACCACGTTGGATCGCGAGTCCGAGATCACATGCCAGAGACTGGTGGCCGGCGCCGCCCGCAGGACGGCTTCCACGAGCGAGTCCCGATCGAGCTCGCCCCGGCTTGTCACTAAAGCCACGAGAAAGTCAGGCGCGTTCTTCGACACGCGCACGACGAGATGCCGCAGGAATCCGCTCTGCAGTCGCGGATCGTACGCGGCATACCCCCGCTCGGCACCGTACGCTTCGACCGCGGCGACCAGCGCGCCTGTCCCGGGTGAGAAGATCGGACACTCCTCCAGATCGAAGATGCGGTCGAAGCTGCCGCGCTCACGCAGCCCGACCACGGGTCGGCCGCCGGCCGACGTGATCCCGAACTCCATCTTGTTGCGATAGTGCCAGGGATCGGACATCCCTGCGGCGGGCTGCACCTCCATGCCTCGCAGACCGCCCAGGCGCTCCAGGGTCTCGGCCACCTGGCGTGTCTTCCACGCCAGTTGGGCGGCGTAGGCCAGGTCCTGGTGGCGGCAGCCCCCGCAGACCCCGAAGTGGCGACAGCGCGGAGCGACCCGCTCGGGCGCGGGCTCCAGCACCTCCAGCGTCTCGGCTTCGGCGTGCCCCTTCCGAACCCGCGTCAGGCGGACGCGGGCCAGCTCTCCCGGCAGAGCGCCTCGCACGAACACGACGCGTCCCTCGGGGAGCCGCGCCACGGCGTCGCCGCCGAAGGCCAGCGACGCGATCCGCACGCTCGCCTCGTCGCCCGCGCGGGCGCCGGAGCTCTGGACGGCGGGAACCGCGCCGGCCGCCGCTGCGTTCACGTCCTTGTCACGCATCGTCCACGCAGGCGCGATGTGAGCGGGTGAACCTCGGGATACCTTAGCGGCCATGAATGGTGAAGCGCTGCTTCTCTACGATGGAGATTGCCGGTTCTGCGGGCGCGCGGTCCGGCTGCTTCGCGCCTGGGACCGGGCGGGGCGCATCGTGGCGCTGCCCTACCAGACCGAGCTCGTCCCGCGCATCCTCCCCGACGTGAGCCGCGACGCACTCGAAGAAAGCATGCTGTTCGTGGGGCCCCGCGGGCGCCGCTACCGCGGCCTCGACGGGCTGCCGCGCATCCTGAGCCTCCTGCCGGGCGGGCATCCCCTGCGCGCGCTCATCGCGCTTCCCGGCCTTCTCACGCTGGCCCGCCGACTGTATGGCTGGACGGGCTTCCACGGCCGCGACACGAGCGCCGTCAGGCCCGACGAGAGCCCGGCCTGACCGCCTTCAACGACTACGGGGCGCCCGTTCCGGACGCCCCGTTGCGGCAGCCAGATCTCGCACCCCGGTGCGCCGGCGCGCGCTCCGCCCGCCCTGCGGCGCACTCCACGTTCGGTCCCCCCGCGATCAGTAGCCGGCCGGCTTGTCCGGCTTCGGCGGGTGGCCGCCTTCCGGTTTCCCGTGCCCGGCCTCGCCGTGCTGCATGCCTTCGTGGTCCATGTCGTGATCCATCTCGTGCCCGTTGTCGTCCTCATCCGCCGCGTCCAGCCGCGAGTCGCCGTCGGCGATCTTCTCCAGCATATCCATGTGCATGTCGAGATGCGTCTCGAGCTGCTCGGGATCCTTGATCCCCTGCACCATCTGCCAGTGCTCCTGCGCCGCGCCGACCGACGCCATCCATTTCTCGAACGCCGCGTCGGGCATCTCCTCGCCCTCTTCCTGCTTAGCGTACTTGTCGAGCTCCGGCATGTAGTCGGCGAGCATGCGGCGGTGCATCTCGAGGTGCTCGGCCTTCGCCGGCCCGGACGCCGACTCCACCATCTCCCAGTGCGACTCGAGCTTTGCCCAGTCGGCCGGGACCTTCACCTCCAGCTCCTCGTAGGCGGCCTCCTGCTCCGTGGCCGCGGGAGCCGAGGTCTTCTCCTGAGCGCCTTCCTGCTGGGCACGAACGGGGGACGCGGTCAGGAAGGCGAGCAGGGCGAGAGCGAGCATGTAGCGCATACGTCCTCCAGGTCTCGGTTCGGAAAAGCTACGGCCTCAATATACCCCCGTCCGGGAGGGCCGACACCCGGGGTTCGACGCGGCGGACCGGGGAGCGCGTATATTGCGGCATGCCTTCTCCCGGCGCTCACTCGCCCACGGCTGCCCCGGCGCGCGCGACCGAGCTGCGGAACGTCACGTTCCCGCCCGGGCCGCGCACGCTCTCCGTGCAGACGGCGGTGGCGAACCTGCGGCGCGAGCCGTCGCATGCGGCCGAGCTCGTCTCTCAGCTCATCCTGGGGGAGTCCGTGCGCGTGATCGAGGAGTCCCGGGGATGGGCGCGGGTCGCGGGATCCGACGGCTACGCGGGCTGGACGCACGCGGGCTCGCTCGCGCCGGCCGACTGGCCGGCCGGGGCGCCTCTGCTCGTCTGGACGCGCCGCGCGGGGGTTCTTCGCGAGGGTCCCGAACCCGACGCCGCGCCGCTCTGCGACCTGGTGCTGGGCGCGCGCGCGGCCGCGGCCGCCTCCGGGAGGCAAGCGGGCGCGCTCCCGACGGTCCTCCTTCCGGGCGGCTCCCGCGGCTGGGCCGAAGCGGAGGGATGGGTCGAGGAATCCGCGCGCGGAAGTCGCTACCCACGCTCGGCGAGCGCTCTCGTATCGACCGCCCTCTCCCTGCGCGGCGTGCCCTATCTGTGGGGAGGAAGCTCGAGCAAGGCGTTCGACTGCTCGGGCTTCGTGCAACGGGCCTTCGGCATGCACGGGATCGCGCTGCCGCGCGACGCGTGGCAGCAGGCCGAAGTCGGGGATGCGATCGAGGCCGGCGAGGACGGCGGCGGTCTGGCTCCGGCCGACCTGATCTTCTTCGCCGAGGACGGAACCCGCGTCACCCACGTCGCGATCGCGCTCGGGGAGGCGGGCAGGATCGTGCACTGTTCGACCTCGCGCGCGGGCGTGGGCGTGAACAGCCTCGATCCCGCCGACCCGCTCTACGCCCTTCCCCTGGCCCGCAGCGCCGTGGCCGCGCGCCGCGTCTTCTGACTCAGCGCCCGGGCAAGGTCAGGCCGCCCGGCACCTCCGTCCCCGCCACGTCGAAGACCTGACTGCAGGCCGCGACACCCTGCCCGAGCGCCGGCTGCTCGACCCGGTACGTCCCCTCGAAGCCGTGCCCTCGAAATTGGAGCGCAAGCCGGTAGCGGATGGAGTCCGGCCCGGTGCCGGCCGCGGCCGTAGACGCCGGCGGGTGCGCCGCCCCGGCCGGGGGCGGAGTCCCTTCGGGCCCAGCCGCGACGGCGCCGTAGCCCTCGAGGGCGTCGCCCGTGAACCGGCCGGCCACGCTGGCTACGGGTGGGATGTCCACGCGCGCGTGATTCTGGGCCGTCTGGACCAACGTGAAGACCAGCGTGTCGCCGGGAGCGAAGACGGGCGCGGGGCAGCTGCTGGAGGTGCTCAGGGCCTGGACGGTGTAGACCCCGCTGTAGTTCCGCGCGGGCCAGGCGGGTTCGGACCGTGAGCAGGCGACCGCGAGCGCGCAGGCGACGAGCGACGCCATCGTCGAGCTCCATGTGCGCCCGGGACGAGGGAGACGGGACATGGCGGGGCAATATAGCGCGAGAGGCCG
>DATBJW010000080.1:0-4272 GCA_036556205.1 Gemmatimonadota bacterium | reverse complement strand
CGCGTGGACGTGTACGTCAACGACGCGCGCGCCTTCATGCGCGGCGCGCCCAGCAAGCGCTACGACCTGGTCGTGTTCGGGCTGCTGGACTCGCACACGCTCCTCTCCGGCATGTCGGCCGTGCGGCTCGACAACTTCGTGTACACGGCCGAGTCCCTGCGCGAAGCCCGCCGGCTCCTCAAGGACGACGGCGTGCTCGCCCTCTCGTTCGCGACCGGAGGCGGCGGCTTCCTCACGACACGCCTCTACCGGATGATCGAGCAGGTCTTCGAGTCCCCCCCGCGCGCGGTCGAGCTCAACTACGACAACGGGATGATGTTCCTGGCCCGGAATCCCGCCGGCGGCTCCACCGCCCTCTCGCTGCCCGAGGGCGTGGCCGAGCAAACGATCACGCTCGTGCCCGGGGTGGAGCCCGCGACCGACGACTGGCCGTTCCTGTACCTGCAGGGCCGCGGCTGGCAGGAGATCCCGCGGAGCTACTTCGTGATGGTCGGGATCCTGGCGCTGATCTCGATCGCCTGGGTGCTGGCCGGCTCCGGGCGGAAGACCGGCATCAGCCCGCACTTCTTCTTCCTGGGCGGGGCGTTCCTGCTGATCGAGGTGAAGGGGATCACGGAGCTGGCCCTGATCTACGGCACGACCTGGATCGTGAGCTCGGTCGTGATCGCGGCCATCCTCGTGCTGATCCTGCTCGCCAACCTGTTCGTGACGAAATTCCCGGCCCAGAACCCGCGACTCCACTACGGGTTGCTCGCCGCGTGCCTGCTGGCCGGCTACGTCGTGAAGCTGGACTGGCTGCTGCGCTACGGCTGGTGGGCGGCGGCCGTCTCGGCGACGCTCTTGCTGGTGCTGCCGCTCTTCTTCGCGGGCGTCATCTTCGCCACCTCGCTCCGGCGCGAGACAGACCTGCCGCGCGTCTTCGCGAGCAACCTGCTGGGGGCCATCCTGGGAGGATTCTGCGAGTACAGCGCGATGATGCTGGGCTTCCGCAATCTCTATCTGCTGGGACTGGCCCTGTACGCGCTGTCGTTCCTGACGATGCCGCGGCGGGGCCCGCTGGGACTCAAGCCGGAGGAGGAGAAAGCCGAGAGGGCGGGTTTGGCGGTGGGGGTCCCGCCGCCGGCGACCGCCGGGGAGAGGGCCTGAGCCGGAGAGCCGGCGCCGCTAGCCGCCGGCGATCAGCCCCTGCTTGCGTAGCTCCTCGCCGATGGCCCTGGCGACCGCGGCCGTCAGCTTGCGCGAGCTGGCGGGATTGAAGGACTCGCTCAGGGCCGACCAGACGAGCTTCCCTTCGGGCAGCGAATAGACGTTGGTCTCTACGAGCTGGCTCGTATCCATCCGGAAATAGCCGGGTTGGGTCGCGGTCCTCCACCCCCAGGCGTAGTAGCTCCAGAAATCATGGTACGGCGCGGGGAAGGAGTCCGGCTCCCAGCTGATCCGGTATTCGGACCCCACGAAGCGCAGGGTCACCGCCCCGTCGAAGTCGCGACCGGAGACGCTCGACCGGAGCGCCTCGGCGTTCCCCACCCCGGTCGCCCCGAGCAGGGTGTGGGCGGCCGTCGCCGTGACCTCACCGGCTTGACCGCGCGGGCCCGCCTGGATGCTGAGCACGAGCTCGTCCTCGGCCTTCCGGCGCTGGGTCGAGTCGGTCAGGACCCCCACGACCAGAACCTTGTCGAACGCCAGCGTGCTCGCCGTGATGGCCGGGTCCTGCCAGGACTTCCGGATCGTGGCCGACGTGGACGCGCAGGCGGGCAGGACGAGCACGCCCAGACCCAGGACGGTCGCTCCGAGCGCACGAACCATCATGGCCTCCGTTTCGCCTCAGTTTCGGGTCGGTCGCCCGGGGCGAAAGGATACGTCCGGGCGCGCAGCGGGACAACCAGATCGGGAGCCTCCAGGCCCCTCGGGAGACCCCCGGCCGAGAGGTTGGACGCGGGTCGGCCGGCGCTCCCGCGATGGCTCACGCGTGCGTCCCAGAAAATGGTAGCCAGCACCATGCGCGTGTCGTACCTTGCGGTGCGAGTGTCGTGGCCCGCCGTATAGCAGCCCGCCAGTCAGCCCACTGTCTCGGTGCGGAGGTGAAGTAATGACCAACCTGTTCAGCCTCTTCCAGAGCGCGATCGGGCCCGGCTTGACGCGCGAGGTCGGCAACTACCTGGGCGAGCCGGAGTCCGCGACGAAATCCGCCTTCACGGCCGCGATCCCCGCGGTCCTGGCGGCCGTCGCGACGAAGGCCTCCACCCCCGCCAGTGCCGACCAGCTGCTGGGCCTGCTCCGCAGCCCGGACATCGACCCGGAGCTCGCGGCCAATCTTCCCGTGGCGCTCGGAGGACCCACGACGGACACGTTGATCCAGCAAGGCATGACTCTCGCCTCCTCGATCTTCGGCGGGCGGCAGGGGGCGGTGGCGAACGCGCTCGGCTCCATGGGCGGCCTCAAGTCCTCTTCGCTGTCGAAGCTGCTGGCCCTCGTCGTTCCTCTGGTCCTGGGGCTGCTCAAGAAGCACGCCTCGGACAATCGCCTCGACGCGGGCGGCCTGAGCAATCTCCTGGCTGGACAGAAGGACTTCCTGCGCGGCTCCCTGGACAGCCGCCTCGCCGGCGCGCTCGGCCTCCCGAGCGCGGATGCCGTCGTGTCCGACGTCAGCACCCGCGCGGCCGAGACGGCGCGCACGGTCAAGGAGAAGGCCGTTCGGACCGCTCCCCCCGGCGTGGGCTTTACCGAGAGGCTGGTGTTCTGGCTGGCGGCCGCGGCGATCGTGCTGGCCCTGTTCTCGACCTTCCGGAGCCTCAGCAGGAAGGCCGGGGAGCCCGTGCAGACGGCGGCGCAGGCCACGGCGGAGGCGGCCTCTTCCGCCGCGGAAGCCGTCAAGGCCGGCCTCAAGTCGCTGACGCTTCCGGGCGGGCTCACGATCGAAGCTCCCGAGGGCGGGTTCATCCAGTCCTTCGCGGCGATGCTGGCCGACCCCAACGCACCCATCGACAAGGGGCTGGCGTTCGACGCCGTGAACTTCGAGACCGGTTCGGCCACGCTCACCCCCGATTCGCGCACGCAGCTCGAGCAGCTGGGGAGCATCCTGACGGCCTATCCGGCGGTGACGATCCGCGTCGAGGGCTATACCGACAGCTCGGGCGATCCGGCCGCGAACCTGAAGCTCTCGCAGGATCGAGCCGCCGTGGTCGAGGCCGTGCTGGTGGGTGAAGGCATGGCCGAGGGGCGGATCGAGGCCAGGGGCTTCGGGCAGGAGCGACCGGTCGCATCCAACGCCACCGAGGAGGGTCGGGCCCAGAACCGGCGCGTCGAGGTGGTGGTCGTCAAGCGCTGAACGGCACAGAGGGGCGGGCCTGGCCGGCGCTCCGCGCTCGCGCCATGACCCGCCCCGGAACTGGCGGTGGACTCCCCCGCACGCGTCCTTTACCTTCCCTCCGTATCACCGTCCTGGCGGCTCTCGTGAGGCAGGGCTCGACACGCGCCGGCGCCGATCAGCTGATGGGCATGCTGCGCAGTCCGGACATCGATCCCGAGCTTCCGGCCAGCCTTCCCGTGGCGCTCGGCGGACCCACCACGGACAGCTTGATCCAGCGAGGCACGAGCCTGGCCGCTTCGATCTTCGGCGGCCGGCAGGGCGCGCTGGCCAACGCGCTCGCCTCCACGAGCGGCATCAATGCCTCTTCGGTCACGAAGCTGCTGGCTCTCGTCGTGCCTCTGGTCCTGGGGCTGCTCAAGAAGCACGCCTCGGACAATCGCCTCGACGCGGGCGGCCTGAGCAGGCTCCTGGCTGGACAGACAGACTTCCTGCGAGGATCCCTGGACAGCCGCCTCGCCAGCGCGCTCGGCCTCCCGGGCGTGGATGCCGTCGTGTCCGACGCCAGGACCCGTACGGCGGAGACAGCACGCTCGCTGAGAGACGAGACCGTTCGAGCCGCGGACACCGGGCCGGGCCTGTTCAGGAAGCTCGTGCCCTGGCTGGCCGCCGCCGCGATCGTGCTGGGCCTGTTCGCGTTCCTTCGCAACAGGGATCGAACGGCCGGGGATGCGGTGCAGACGGCGGCGCAGGCGACCGAGGATGTTGCGTCTTCCGCGGCGGAGGCGGTCAAGGGTAGGATCAGGTCGATGACGCTTCCGGGCGGATCCGCGTCGAGGGCTACACCGACAGCTCTGGCGATCCGGCCGCGAACCTGACGCTGTCGCAGGATCGAGCCGCGGCGGTCAAGGCGGCGCTGGTGGGTGAAGGCATCGCCGACGGGCGGATCGAGGCCACGGGCTTCG
>DATBJW010000079.1:0-7688 GCA_036556205.1 Gemmatimonadota bacterium | reverse complement strand
TGCTGCTCCGCCTGGCCCGCTTCTCGCCGGTCGTGCGGGAAGTGCCCGTGACCGCGCGCTACGACATCCGCGGGCGCCCCAGCCGGTTCCGCCTGCGCTCGTCCCTGCGGGAGCACTGGAAGCTCGGCGGGCCCGAGCCGGGAGGCGGCGCGGCGTGACGCGCGCGCTCGGCATCGCGCGGCGGACGGGGGCGGCCCTCCTGCTGGCCGGCGCCCTTCCGGCCGGCGCGGGCGCGGCTCCTCTCCAGACACCGGACCGCGCGGCTCCCGCGACGAGCGCCTACAGCGCGTCGGGGGGAGTCGCCGTCCCGGTTCCGGCCGAGCCGCCCTTCCGCGTGGGCGAGGTCCTCACGTATGCGATCGCCTACGCGTTCGTGGACGCGGGGACGCTGCGCATGGAGGTCGCGGGCATCGAGGACGTGCGCGGGCGCCCGGCCTACCACTTCGTCTCGCGCGCGCAGACCAACTCCACCATCTCGGCGCTCTACAGCCTGACCGACCACCTGCAGAGCTGGATGGACGTCGAGCGCCTGCATTCGCTGCGCTACGTGCGCGAAGCCGTGGAGAAGGGGAAGAAGCGCGACAAACGCCTCACCTTCGACCAGGAACGGCACGTCAAGATCTTCGAGCACGACAGCACGGAGAAGGCGATCGTCCCCGACGGCCTGGACGACGTGGCGATCCTCTACTATCTGCGCACGCTGCCGTTCGAGAAGGGGAAGACCTTCACGCTGGACAACCTGGCGGATCCCGAGGACAACCCCATGCGGGTCGCGGTGCTCGGCACCGAGAAGGTGAAGGTCCCGGGCGGCACCTACGACTGCTGGGTGCTGCGGCTCGACGTCCACACCGACAGCGGCATCTTCTCGCAGGGCGCCGAGATCCGGGCCTGGCTGACCCGCGACCCGCGACACGTGCTCGCCAAGCTCCAGTCCAGGCTGCCGGTGGGCTCCTTCACGGTCCAGCTCACGAGCCTGCAGTCCGGACAGGGCGGCGCCCCCGGCGCGGCGGGGCCGTCCGCTCGCGACGACGTGGCCCAGATCGAGCCGTCCGGCGACACGGCGCGCTGATGGCCGGCGATCCGGAGCCCAGCTACCCGGCCGTCGACCTCTCCCGCCTCCGCACCCTCCCCTTCCGCCAGCGCACGAACCGCGTCCGGCTCGCCGATTTCGGCGCTCCGCTCGAGACCGTCCCCGACCTGGCGCCGCTGCTCGCGAGCCTTCCGCGCGTCCTCGCCGCCGAGGATCTGCGCGCCGTTGCCGCGGCCGTGGCGGCCGCCGCTCGGTCGCGCGCGGGCGTCATCGTCATGGCGGGCGGCCACGTCGTGAAGACCGGCTGCTCGCCCTACCTGATCGACCTCGTTCAGCGAGGGGCCGTATCGCACCTCGCGCTGAACGGAGCGGCCGCGATCCACGACCTCGAGATCGCGCTCTTCGGCGAGACGTCGGAGAATGTGGCCGAGACCCTCGCCGACGGGAGCTTCGGGATGGCGGAGGAGACGGGGCGTGAGTTCAACCGCGCGCTCTCCGCGGCCGGGGAGCGCGGCGCGGGCGAGGCGCTGGGACACGCCCTGCGGGATGCCCCCCACCGGGCCGCCAGCCTGCTCGCGGCTTGCTACGCCGCCCGCGTGCCGGTCACCGTGCACGTCACCGTGGGTGCGGAGATCACGCACCAGCATCCGGCCTGCGACGGCGCGGCGGTGGGACGCACGAGTCACCGCGACTTCCGCGTGCTCGCTCAGAGCCTCACGCAGCTGCGTGAAAGCGGGGTGGTGCTGAACCTGGGCTCGGCGGTGGTGCTCCCCGAGGTCTTCGTGAAGGCGCTCTCGGTGGCGCGCAACCTGGGCTACCCCGTGCGTGGCTTCACCGCGGTGGACTGCGACATGATCCGCCACTACCGGCCGGCGATGAACGTCGTCGGCCGTCCCGTCCTCCAGGGCGGGCGCGGCATCTCGCTCACCGGGCACCACGAGATCCTGATCCCGCTCCTCTCCTACGCCATCCGGCTGGAGCTCGGCGAGCGGCCGGCGACCGGGTCCCGTAGCTCGACGTGAGGCTCGGCACATGGATCGTCGCCGTGGCCTCCGCGGCCTTCGTGGCCGGCGCTCTCGCGGGCTGCGCCAGCTCGGCGACGCCGCCTCCCGCCGGGCGCGCCGTGGGGTCGGAGCTCGCCCGCGCGCTGGACGCGCTCCTCGACGCGCGGCCGCTGGACCGCGCCCTCTGGGGGATCGAGATCGCCGAGGCGCGCACGGGTGCGGTCCTCTACGCCCGGAACGCCAACCGGCACTTCGTCCCGGCCTCGAACCTGAAGCTCGTGGTCACCGCGGCTGCGCTCGACCGTCTCGGACCCGAGTACACCTACCGGACGTCCCTCTACACGAACGCGCCGATCGAGGACGGCCTCCTGCGCGGCGACCTCGTGCTGTACGGGCGCGGCGACCCCAACCTCTCGGGCCGCTACACGACCGGTCCCACCGCCATCTTCGCGGCCCTGGCGGACAGTCTGCGAGCGCGGGGCGTGCGCGCGGTCGGGGGCCGGGTCGTCGCCGACGAGTCCTACTTCGACGCCGACTACACGCGGCCGGACTGGGAAGCGTACGACCTCCTGTGGTGGTACGCGGCCCCGGTCTCGGCTCTCTCCTTCAACGACAACAGCATCGACTTCACGATCCGACCGGGGGCGCCTGGCGCCGCGCCGCTGATCACAGCCGCGCCCGCCTCGAGCTTCTACTCGCTGGAGAACACGGCACTCACCGTGGCGCACCTCGACTCCATCCGCCAGCCGCTCGACTTCACCCGAGCCCCCGGCACGAACCGCGTCCTCGCCTATGGCTACGTTCAGGCCGGCGCGCCCGAGGACACGGAGTCGTTCTCCGTGGTGAGCCCCGCCGCCTGGACGGCCACCGTCTTTCGCGAGACCCTCGAGGCCGCTGGGATACCGGTGGCCGACGACTCCGTGACCGTCGTCTCGGATCCCGCGCGCTCGCCCGTGGGCTCCGCCTCGACGCTCCTCGCCGAGCACGTCTCCCCGCCGCTCGAGAAGGTGATCTTCTCGATCAACAAGCGCAGCCAGAACTGGCACGCCGAGCAGCTGCTCAAGACCCTGGGCAAGGAGGGGCGGGGGCGGGGCACCTTCGAGGACGGGCTGGCGGTCGAGCGCGACTTCCTGCGGGGGGCCGGGATCGAGCCCGAGGCGATCCTGCTGCGCGACGCCTCCGGGCTCTCGGCCAACAACCTGGTCACGCCGCACGCCCTGGTGACGCTCCTTCGCTACATGCGCGGCCACCCGCGCGGCGACGTGTACTTCGCTTCGCTGCCGGCGACGGGCGGCGACGGCTCGCTGCGGAAGCGCTTCGCCAACGGTGCCGCCGCGGGCAAGGTGTACGCCAAGGACGGCTACATCCAGAACGTGAACTCGCTGTCGGGCTACCTGGTGGCGACACCCGCCGACACGCTCGTGTTCAGCATCCTGGCCAACAACCACGGCCTCGAGAAGAGCCAGGCCATCGCCGCCATCGACTCGGCGGTGGCGATCGTGGCCGCGCTACGCTCCCGCTAGGAGCTCTCCCGCTCCCTCGCTCAGTCGGCGGTCGCGCCTCGACCCTCGGGCTCGCGCGCCTTCCGTGACAGCCAGTCGAGGACCTCCTCCGCGTTCCTGTCCGGCGGAAAGACCGGATAGAAGACCTTCTCGATCCGTCCGTCGCGGACGACGAGCGTGACCCGCTTCAGGAGGACGACCGACTCCACGCTGAACGTGGGCAGCCGCAAGGCCTGCGTCAGAGCATATCGTTCGTCGCTCAGCAAGTCGAAGGGAAGCTGAAGCCGCTCGACGGCCTCGCGCTGGTAGCCGGTATCCTGCGTGCTGAGACCGAAGACCCGTGCCCCGGCGGCCTGCAGCTCGCGATGGTGGTCCCGAAAGGCGCAGGACTGCGGCGTGCAGCCTCTGGCACCCGGGATGTCGTTCCAGCCCGCCGGCGGGTCCCGGTCCGGTCGGCCCGTGCGCGGATAGATGTACACGACGGTTCTTCCCCCGAGCCGCGACAGATCCACGAGGCCGCCCGCCGTCGAGCGAAGGGGAATGGCCGGCATCGCCAGGCCGGCGAGGTGAGCGCACGCGCCGTCATCCACCGGGACAGGCAGACTCTCGGGCAGCGCGTACAGGTCATCCGATCTCGGCATTCAGTCTCCTGCGCGCGCGAGGGAGAACGGGTCAGCGCCCTGGCGCGGCGGTGACCCCCGGGCGCAAGACAGCGTCCTCCGCCGCGTAATCGAAGGCCGCCGGGTCCACGCGCCGCTCGGCATTCCCGCGCTCCCAGGCCACCGTCCGCGCGAGCGCCTCCTCGGGGCTCACGCTCTCCCGATACCCGAGCTCGGTCCGGATCCGCGCGGTGTCGTAGGCGAGGTCGGGCTCCGAGCCGTAGGGGGTGCGCAGGTGAGCCGGCAGACGATCGTCCGGCAGCGTGACGATCCGGCCCTGCCAGCCCGCCACCCGGCCGAGTGCCAGGACCCGCGCGGCCAGCGTGGGTGTGGGAAGCTCGCCGACGTTGTAGACGCGTCCGGCGGCCCGCTCGTCCATCGCGGCCAGCGCGATCGCCGCCGCCACGTCCTCGACGTAGCCGTGGGTCCAGCGCCAGCGCGCCTGACGGTAGCCCAGCAGGATCGCCGGCCTTCCGTCGTCCATGCGCTTCAGGTACGGGAGAAAGACGGAGCGCGGATCCCCGGGTCCGTAGACCTTCGGGAGTCGCAGGACCGTGCCCGGGAGTCCCGGCTCGCCCAGGACCGCGCGCTCGACCAGGATCTTCTCGTAGTCCCGCAGCGGACCCCAGGGCCCCTCCACCTCGCGCCCGTACGGGTAGAGGGTCGTCCGCAGCGGGGCGTCCTCGGGCAGGAACGGCCCCGGCGAGCCGGAGAGCCACTCGGGGCTCTCGGACGGCTCCTTGCCGATCAACCGTCCATAGGCCCGGTAGACGTCGCCGCTCGAGACGGCCACCAGGCGCCGCGCGACCCCGCGGAACGCTTCGACCGCCGCGCGCGCGTCCGCCTCGCCGATCGGGACCATGTGAACGACGACGTCCGGGGCGGGCCGCAGCGCGGCGTCCGGGAAGCGCGTCACGGGGATCGCGGCCGACTCGTCGCGGACGTGGCGGACGCTCCCGGGCAGGTCGCCGTCGTGCGGACCGCGGTGGAGAACGGTCACCTCGCAGCCCGCCGCGTCCAGCGCGCGGGCGACGTGGCGGCCGATGAATCCCGTGCCGCCGACGATCAGGACGCGCACGAGCCCTCAGCCGGCATGGCCGAACTCCGCGGCGGTCAGGGCCAGGATCTCCGACACCTGAGCCACCGATTCCAGATCCACCCACTCGACCGCCGCGTGCGCCCCCGCGCCGCGCGGGCCGATGATCACCACGTCGGCCCCCGCCGCGGCAAGGAGTGCGGCGTCCATCCAGTAGGGCTCTCCGATCGTGGGCGGAGGCGCGCCTAGCACGCGCGCCGCGGCACTCGCGACCGAGCGCACGATCGGCGCGTCGGGCTCCACTTCGAAGGATTCCCGCGCGAGGACCGGGCGCACGCTGGCGCGGAAGGAGGGATCGGCCGCCGCCAGCTCGTCCACGATGCGCTGGATCTCCTGCAGGGCTCCCGCCTCGGACTCGCCGGGAATCGTGCGGCGCTCGATCTGCAGGCGGCAGCCCGCGGCGTAAGTGCTCCAGCCGGTGCCGCCCTGGAGCGTGGCCGCGTGCAGCGACGGCGGGCCGACCAGCGGGTGCGGGGCGCGCGCGCGCAGCTCGCGCTCCAGCCCCTCCAGCCGTCCCAGGAAGCGCCCCATGCGCAGGTTCGCGTCCACGCCCTCCTCGAAGCGGCTCCCGTGCGCCGCGCGGCCCTCGGTCTCGACCTCGATCCAGCAGAAGCCCTTGTGGGCGCGGCAGAGACGCAGCTCGGTGGCCTCGGTCACGATCGCGGCGTCCGGCACCACGCGTGTCAGGACGTCCGACATGCCGATGCTTGCGACCTCCTCGTCGGCCACGGCCGCCAGATAGAGATCGCCCGCCGGGCGCCGGTCCGCCTTCACGAGGGTCTCGATCGCGGTGATGCAGGCCGCCAGCGCGCCTTTCATGTCGTACGTGCCGCGACCGTACATGCGCCCGTCGCGGACGGCGGACGAGAAGGGCTCGCTCATCCCTTCCACGCCCACGGTGTCGAGGTGCGCGTAGAGCATGAGCGAGGGCCCCGCGCCACGGCCCGGAAGCCGCCCCAGCACGCTCACGCGGCCGGGCTCGGGCTCGGAGCTCGTGACCTCCATCCCGAGCCGGCCGAGCACCGCCGCCACGTGCCAGGCGATCTCGGCCTCGTTCGTGCGGCCTTCGCCGAAGGCGGGGTTGATGGAGTTGATCCGGACCAGCTCGGCCAGGGTCCGGTTCAGCGCGTCGCGCTCCACGCGCAGGGAATCGAGGTCGCTTTGCTCTCGCTTCACGACCCCCTCCGGTTGCGCGCGAGGGCCTGCAAGGCGTCCGCCAGACGATCCACCTCGTCGAGGGTCGTGTAGAGATAGCAGGAGGCGCGCACGGCCTCCTCGAGACCCAGGCGGCGCAGGAGCGGGAGCGAGGCCAGGTCGCCGCCGCGCACCGCGATCCCCTCCGCGTCGAGCGAGCGCACGACTTCGACAGCCGGAACGCCCTCCAGCGCGAACGAGAAGACCGAGATGCGCTCCGCCTCTGGCCCCTCACCCAAGACGCGCAGGCCATCGACCTCCGCCAGGCGCGCGAGCGCGCGGCCGGCGATCGCGGCCTCGTGCTCGCGCAGCGCGTCCCAGCCGATCCGGCGCAGGAAGCGGAGCGCGGCGGCGAGGCCGACCGGTCCCGACACGTTCGGCGTGCCCGCGCCGAAGCGGCGGGCCCCGCTCTCGTAGCGGGCCGACGTCTCGTCCGCCTCGTGCGCCATGTTGCTGCCCGCCTGGTAAGGCGGCATCGCCTCCAGCAGCTCGCGCCGCGCCCACAGGACGCCCACGCCCATGGGCCCCAGGATCTTGTGTCCGGAGAAGGCGAAGAAGTCGCAGTCGAGCTGGCCAACGTCCACCGGAAGGTGCGGCGCGGACTGGGCGCCGTCCACCAGCACCAGCGCGCCGGCCGCGTGCGCGCGGCGGCAGATCTCGCGCACCGGGTTCACGATCCCGAGCACGTTCGAGACGTGGCTCAGGCTCACGAGCCGCGTGCGCGCGCCGAGCAGGGCGTCGAGCTGGTCCAGACGCAGCCGCCCCTCGTCGTCCACGTCCAGGAGCCGGAGCCGGGCGCCGCTCCGCTCGGCCGCGAGCCGCCACGGCATCAGGTTCGACTGGTGCTCGGCGACGGTGAGCAGCACCTCGTCGCCCGAGCGCAGGTTGGCGCCGCCCCAGGTCGAGGCCACCAGGTTGATCGCCTCGGTCGTCCCGCGCGTGAACACGACCTCGAGCGGATCCTCCGCTCCCAGGAACGCCGCCACCTCGCGGCGGCTCTCCTCCAGGCGCTCGTCGGCGCGCCGGGCGAGCGTGTGGAGCGCGCGTCCCGGGTTGGCGTTGTCCCTGCGATAGAAGTCGAGGATCGCCTCCAGCACGGGCTCCGGGCGCTGCGTGGTGGCGGCGCTGTCCAGGTAGGCCAGCGGTCGGCCGTTCACGACCTGCTCGAGGCACGGGAAGAGAGGACGCACGCGCGCGGCGAGG
>DATBJW010000078.1:0-89550 GCA_036556205.1 Gemmatimonadota bacterium | reverse complement strand
ACGGCCAGGGCCGTCAGGATCGCGAGGAGACGCGTCCGTGTCGCATCTGGTCCGGGCATCGGAGGGCTGTCGGCGGTGGGGCCCGGTGCGATCAGTCCCCCGTGTGCGGCGCGTCGGGCGCGCACGAGCGCGGGTCGCCTGGCGGCGGGCTGGTCTCGCCGGCGGCGAGCGTCGCCCCGCCGCCGGCCAGGCGCGAGGCGGTCCAGTCGGCCAGCTCGTCGAGCACGCCGCCGGGGATGCGGCGCGAGGAGAGCTTCACGTACTCCGCGGGGTTTCCGCTCTTGTCCTGCAGGAAGAGGTGGTCGACGTGCGGCACCAGGCACAGCGTCACGTCGGCGTTGCCGCCCTCTCGCAGCGCCTTGGCCAGCTTCTCGGCGTGCTTGGGGGGGACCTGCCGATCCGAGCTGCCGTGCAGGATCAGCACCGGCGTCGAGATCCGCTTGGCCGCGGGGATCGGATCGTAGATGCGGGATGACTTGAGTCGCGGGTTCGCGTCGGCGACAACGTCCCAGCGCGCCAGCTGGTCCACGACGGCCCGCTCGCGGGCGGCGAAGGGGATCGTCGGGTCGCGCTCGAGCCAGTAGCGCATCTGGTAGGCGACGATCGAGCGCAAATTCGTGCCCGGGGTGGCGAGCAGGACCAGCGCCTTGAGCGACGGATCCTCGGCGGCCACCATCACGGCCACGACTCCACCCTCGCTGTGCCCCACGATTCCCAGTCGCTCGCCGTCCAAGTCGGGTCGCTGCCGCAGATAGGCGAGCGCGGCGCGCACGTCGTCGGCGAAGTCGCCCGTGGTCGCTTTGTTGAACTCGCCGGTCGAGCTGCCCACGCCGCGGTCGTCCAGCCGCAACACGGCCACGCCCCGCCGGGTGAGCGCGTCGGCGATCTGCCAGAAGGGTTGATAGCCCGGCATCCAGCGCGGGGCCGAGTCGCGGTTGTCGGGGCCCGAGCCCGATATCAGAACCATCGCGGGGAGGCGCGCGGCCGACGCCGCCGCGCCGGCCGACGCCTGCGGGTCTGTAAGCGGGGCCGCCGGCTGCGGGTCACGCGGGATCCCGGTCGAGCCCAGCTCCGCGTCGAGCGGATCTTCGCCGAAGCCGATCGTTGCAGGCGGGGTCGCTCCGAAGGGTCGCGTCAACGTTCCGGCCAGCACGTGGCCCGCCGGCGTGGGGATGGAGACCTCTTCGGCGGCGTAGGAGGAGGTGAGCTCATGCGAGAGGCCGGGAGCCGCGTCGGCGACGCCCGCCTGGTCGGATCCCGGAGGCGCGATGGAGTCCGCCTCCTGGGCGGCGAGACCCCTGGCCGAGAGGATCGGCGCCAGAACGATGAGGGCCGCGGCGAGGCGGCGCTTCTTGCGGCGATGGCCAGGCATGCGGAGCTGCGGGCCGAAGACTGCCGCTCAAATTGAGGCCGCGCGGCGGCCCTGGGAAGTGAATCTTTCGCCCGGCTCGCCGAGGTTTGCAGATTCGAGCTGGACTCGAGAGCGATCCGGCCCTTCGCCCGCGGGCGGAAGCCGGCGCGGAAGGGAGGTCACGCGGCATGCGAGGCAAGACCGTCATCGGCCAGTCGGGCGGCCCCACGGCCGTCATCAACCAGAGCCTGGTGGGGATCGTGAAGCGCGCGCGCGAGCTCGGCGCCGACGGCGTCTACGGGGCCTTGCACGGCGTGCAGGGAGTGCTCAAGGAGTCGTTCGTGGACCTGGGGCGCGAGACACCCGAGCTCCTCGAGCGGGTGGCCCGCACGCCGGCGGCGGCGCTGAGAAGCGTTCGCAAGAAGCCCACCGACGAGGAGTGCGCGCGGATCGTCGAGATCTTCAAGGCCCACGACGTGCGCAGGTTCTTCTACATCGGAGGCAACGACACGGCCGAAACGGCGGCCATCCTGAACCACTTCGCGGCCCGTGAAGGCTACGAGCTGGCCTGCTTCCACGTCCCCAAGACGATCGACAACGACTTGCGCGTCACGGATCACTGCCCGGGTTACCCCAGCGCCGCCAAGTTCGTGGCTCACGCCTTCATCGGGGACAACCTCGACAACCGGAGCCTTCCCGGAGTGAAGGTGAACGTGGTGATGGGGCGCAACGCGGGCTGGCTCACCGCCGCGAGCGTGCTCGCGCGCCACTTCCCCGACGACGGCCCGCACCTGGTCTACCTGCCCGAGCGGGACTTCGCTCTCGACCGTTTCGTGGCGGACGTCGCGCGGGTGCTCGAGGCGCGCGGCCGCTGCGTGGTGGCGGCCTCGGAGGGGATCCACGGGCCGGGTGGCGCTCCGCTGGTCCAGACCAAGGAGCGCGACAGCCACGGCAACGTCCAGCTCTCGGGCTCGGGCGCCCTGGGGGACCTGCTCGCGGCCGAGCTCAAGGAGCGCCTGGGATCCAAGCTGCGCGTGCGCGCCGACACGTTCGGTTACCTGCAGCGCTGCTTCCCGGGGATCGTGAGCGAGGTGGACGCGCGCGAGGCGCGGAGGGTCGGCGAGGCGGCGGCCGAGGCGGCGTTCCGGGACGGGGCGCGCGAGGGGTCGATCGCCATCCGGCGGCTGGAGGGCGCGACCTACGCGAGCGAGACATTTGTGACGCCGCTCGACACGGTGGCCAAGGTCACGAAGAGCTTCCCGCCCGACTGGATCCACGGCGACAACGACATCGACGTCGAGAAGTTTCTTCCCTACGTGCGTCCGCTCGTGGGCGAGCTGCCCGAGGTGGCGCGGCTCCAGGACATCCCGGTCGGAAAGACGCTGGCCGAGGCCAAGGGCGGATGAGGAGCGCGGCGCGGCGTCGTCCGGCGGGCCTCTCGTCTTGCCGGGCGATCGTGGCCGCAGCATTCCCGTGAGAGCCATCCTCGTTCGCGAGCCGGGGGACCCGGACCAGCTCGTCCTGGGCGAGTTTCCCACGCCCGAGCCGGCGCCTGGCGACCTCCTGGTCAAGGTGAAAGCCGCCGGCGTCAATCGCGCCGACGTCCTCCAGCGGCGGGGTCGCTATCCGCCTCCGCCCGGGGCGAGCCCGATCCTGGGTCTCGAGATGGCGGGCGTCGTCGGGCGCGTCGAGCCCGAAGCGCCGGTCGACCGCAGCGCTCCCGGACGATCGAGCGCGCCGTCCGCCGAATTGCGTCCGAAAGAGTGGCGCCCGGGTGACCGCGTGTGCGGCCTGCTTCCCGGCGGTGGGTATGCCGAGTACGCGGTGCTTCCCGCCGGCCTGGCGATGCCCATCCCCGAGAACCTCTCGTTCGAGCAAGCGGCCGCGATCCCCGAGGTCTTTCTGACGGCCTACCAGTGCCTGGTCTGGATCGGCGGGCTGCGCGCCGTCGGGGGTGCATCGGGCTCCTCGAGCGCCGTCCGCTCGGGCCGAACCGACGATCCGCTCTCCCCCGATCGCTGGTCTGGGACGCCCGACTGGATGCCGCGGGACGTCCTGGTCCACGCCGGCGCGAGCGGCGTCGGCACGGCGGCGATCCAGCTCGTGGGTGAAGCCGGCGCGCGCGCGCTCGTGACCGCGGGCTCGGAGCGGAAGCTCGAAGCCTGCCGAGACCTGGGCGCGGCGACGACCTTCGACTACAAGGCGGGCCCCTTCGCCCCGGGCGTGCTCGAGGCGACGGGCGGCCGCGGCGTGGATCTGGTTCTGGACGTCGTCGGCGCGCCCTACTGGGAGCAGAACCTGGAGTGTCTCGCGACCGACGGGCGCATCGTGCTCATCGCCACCATGGGCGGGCGTCGCGTGGAAGGGGCCGACGTCTCGGTGCTCGTGCGCAAGCGGGCGTCGGTGGTCGGAACGACCCTGCGGGCACGCGGCCTCGGCTACAAGCTCCGGCTGACCTGCGAGTTCGCGGACTGGTCGCTCCCGCGCTTCGCGGACGGGAGACTGCGTCCGGTAATCGACCGGGTCTTCTCCTGGGAGGCGGCGGCCGACGCCCACCGGTACATCGAGGAGAACCGCAACATCGGGAAGATCATCCTCGCGGGAATGTGACCGGCGCGCGAAAAGTGACGGTTGCGACGCGCCTTGGGCTTCGCGTACTCTGGACTCGCACCCAGGTATCGGAACGTGGCGGCCTCCGGCGAGATCCAGGGATTCCGACACAGCCGTGTTCGCGGGCGGAAAGGAGCAACCGTGGCCAGGTACGGCAAGAAGGCACAGGAGACGGTCGAGAGCGCCATGCGCAGGCGCAAGCGCGGAAAGCTGAAGAGCAGCAGCGGGAAAAAGGTCACGAGCCGCAAGCAGGCGATCGCGATCGGGCTCTCGGAGGCCCGGGCGAAGGGTGCCAAGGTGCCCGCTCGGCCGAAGAAGCGGGCCGGCTCGAGTCGCTCGAAGTCATCCCGCTCGCGCAAGCGCTAGCCTTTCATCATCCCCGCCGCGGCAGGGCCGTGCCGACGAGATCCGTGGATTCCGCCGGTTCGGCCCCCCGCCGCGGCCGCTCAGCCCCGCATCCTCCCCCTCGGCTTCTCCGGACGCCATTATCTTTCGCCCGTCCGACTCGCTTCCGCGCCGCGGAGGCGGAGCGTCCCCTGACGTAGAGCCCTTCATCGGAGAGACGACGACCATGCCGCTCTCGCTCATCGCCCTGGTGGCGCTCGCCGGATCCGTCGCGACCGCCGACACGACAGCCGAGGACATCGTGCGCATGATGCACGACCGTTACGACGGGAAGTGGCCTACCGAGGTGACTTTCGTCCAGGCCTCGACCTTCCTGACCGGCGACTCGAGCCACGTCGAGACCTGGTACGAGGCGACGGGATCGCCTTCCAAGCTGCGGATCGACTTCGCGCCCATCGACAGCGGCAACGCGATCATCTTCCGCAACGACTCGATCTATCAGTTCAAGTCCGACTCCCTCGTGGCGGCCGTCGCCGAGATCCATCCGCTGATGGTGCTCTCGCGCGACGTCTACGTGCTGCCGGTCGAGCGGACGATGGAGAAGCTGCGCACGCTCGGCTTCGACCTCTCGAAGGTCCACGAGGAAACGTGGCAGGGAAGGCCGGCCTACGTGGTGGGGGCCGATCCGGGCGAGATCAAAGCCAAGCAGTTCTGGGTGGACAAGGAGAACCTGCTCTTCGTGCGCATGCGCGAGCCCTTCCAGCAGGACCCGAAGAAGATGCAGGAGGTCCAGTTCAACAAGTACCGGCAGCTCGGAGACGGGTGGATCGAGACCGAGGTGGTGGTCCTGATCGACGGGAGGCCCGTCTTCACCGAGACCTACGACCAGATCCGCGAGGCGCCGGAGCTCACCGAGGAGCTGTTCGACCCGCGCTCCTGGGGACGCCCGGGGTGGGTGAAGGAGAAGAGCTGACGGGCCACAGTTGGGGCCGCCGTCGGCGGGGAACCCGGCGAATCACAGGCGATCGCGCACGAACAACGCCGCTGGCCTTGTCTGGTCCTGTATGGTCTCGGACGTGACGCTGGACTTTGTCCAGCATTTGCGGTATGTGTTCGGTTGGCAAGTCTGGGGGATGGGCCAAGAACAGCCTTTAACACCTTTGGCACCAACGATGTCCGGCACTCCACACCATCCGGGTCGTCCGCCACTTCCGATGGTTGACGACGTTCCGTTCGACAGCGTCTCGACGGGCCCCATCCGTGGGCGCGGTACCTCTGGGAATCCAGCGAATCGGTTCGATCGAATCGAGTACGTCCCGGACTCCGACGCGGATCCCGAGGACGAGCCGGCACCGCGGACGGTCTTCCTCCGTGACTCGAGCTCTTCAGTTCTGACAAGCAACGACAGTCCGGACGTCGGCTTCAGCGCCAGTGTAAATCCCTATCGCGGATGCGAGACAGGGTGCGCTTACTGCCTTCGAGGCGAAACGCCGATCCTCATGGCTGACGGCACCACGCGCCCTTTGTCGAACCTGCGCTTTGGCGACGAGATCTACGGAACGGTCCGGCGCGGATGGTTTCGGCGGTGCGTCAAGACCTACGTGTATGCTCATTGGGAGGTGGACAAACCGGCCTACAAGATTCTTCTCGAGGACGGCACGGAGTTGATTGCGAGCGGAGACCATCGATTCCTCACCTTGCGAGGCTGGAAATACGTTACGGGGCGAGGGAGCGGAGCGCTTCAAAGACCGCACCTCACGATCAATGACAGGCTGCTGGGCGTGGGTCGCTTTGCCCGATCGAACCTCCCCACATCGAGCTACAAGCGCGGCTACCTTTGTGGAATAGTTCGGGGCGACGGGCTTCTGCGATCCTACGAAGACAAGAGACGGCCGAGCGGCCTGTCCAGGCTGTGGCAATTCCGTCTCGCGATGGTCGATGAAGAAGCTCTTCAGCGCGCGGCTTCGTACCTGGCCGAGTTCGGGGTCGTGGTGCGGCGCCGCCTATTCCAGTCCGCGACCTCCACTCGCAAGGAGATCCGCGCCATAGGCGCGTCCAATCGGCGTGACTTCGAGCGCGTGGAGGACCTCATCCGATGGCCTGCCAGATCCGAGCCTGAGTGGGCGCGCGGCTTCCTTGCTGGCGTCTTCGACACTGAGGGTGGGTACAACAGCGGTGTTTTTCGCATATCGAACACGGATTCTGACATCATCGAGGAAACCCTTCGGTCGCTCCGATGGTGGGCCTTTCGAGTCGCAGTCGAACACGCGACCGCAAATCGCCAACGCCCCATCACCACCGTACGTCTGAGGGGTGGCCTAAAGGAACACCTTCGGTTTTTTCATACGACCGACCCCGCGATCATTCGAAAGAGAGACTTCGGTGGGCGAGCTCTGACAAATTCTTCGGATCTTCGTGTAGTTGGCATCGAGCCTCTGGGCCGGATGCCGCTTTTCGACATCACGACAGGGACCGGAGACTTCATTGCCAACGGAGTCGTGAGCCACAACTGCTACGCTCGTCCCACGCACGAATTCCTCGGCTTTTCCGCCGGGCTAGACTTCGAAACGCGCATCCTGGTCAAAGAGGACGCACCCGAGCTGCTGCGCCGCGAGCTCTCCGCGCCCAGGTGGGTCCCGCAGGTCGTGGCGCTCTCCGGAGTGACCGATCCCTACCAGCCGATCGAGCGGCGGCTGCGACTGACCCGCCGCTGTCTGGAGGTGCTGGCCGACTTCCGGAACCCTGTGATCATCATCACCAAGCACCACCGCGTGACGCGCGACATCGACGTCCTTCGTGAGCTCGCCTGCTTCGATGCGGCGGCCGTGTTCGCGTCCGTAACGACGCTTGATCCCGAGCTCGCTCGGGTCATGGAGCCGCGCGCCTCCACACCCGCGCGCCGTCTGGCCGCGATCCGCGAGCTCGCGGCGGCAGGGATCCCGGCCGGCGTCATGGTGGCGCCCGTGATCCCCGCGCTCACGGACCACGAGCTGCCCGGCATCGTCGCCGCCGCGGCCGAGGCGGGCGCGCGCTACGCGGGGTTCACGCTGCTGCGGCTGCCCTATGGCGTGAAGGAGATCTTCGAGCGCTGGCTCTCCGAGCACTATCCCGACCGGCGGCTGAAGGTGATGAACCGGATCCGCGAGATCCGGGGCGGCCGGCTCAACGACTCGCGCTTCGGGTCGCGCATGCGCGGGGAGGGTGTGTTCGCGGAGCAGGTGGCGGCCATGTTCGCGCTCGCATCGCGCAGAGCCGGGATCCTGGGCCGCGGTCCGGACCTCTCGACGGCCTCGTTCAGGGTGCCCTCGAATGGCGAGGCGGCGGGCCCGTCTGCAACGCCGGACCCGCAGCTCGCGCTCTTCCTCAGCGCGCGGCCGTCGCCGTAGCAACGTCTGTCCAGCCATCCCGGGTAACCCGCTCCGGCCGCGCGGTCGCCTGCGCAAGTCGCCGCATTTCCAACCGATTGCGGCAAATGTCCAGAACCGCGACAGCCGTCTCCGCGCACGGCGGCGTCCGGTTTACGACGGCCGATTCGTAAGCCTCGCTTGATCTTCGATGTGGTAGGCAACTCCTGGCCGCGGGTTGGTCCGCAAGTTGCCCCGTGTCAGGCGCAACGTCAGCGCCAGGAACGAGTTCGACCTGCCGCCCGATCTCGCAGCCAGGCGCCCTACCTCGGGACCCAATCGCTTGTCGAGCAGGAACGGCTCACGCGCCTCCCGAGCATCGCGAAATGGCCGAAGCGGCCGCAGTGGGCGCAAGGCGTCCGCCCCCGCGATGGAGAGCGCTGGCACCGCCGATCTCGACGGCAACGGCAAGCTGGCCCCGCTGCCGACCGAAGCCCCGTCCACAAGGCCCTCCACCACAAAGCGCTCTACCAGCACCGCGGCCACGCGCGCGTCGCGCGCCACCAAGCGCGCCGCCCTCGAGGAGTCGGAGCGGAAATTCCGCGCGGTCGCGGAGTCGGCGAGCGACGCCATCGTCTCGGCCGACGCCTCTGGGGACATCGTCTTCTGGAACGGCAGCGCCGAGCGGATCTTCGGCTACGCCGAGGACGAGGTGTTGGGCCGGCCGCTCACGCTCCTCATGCCCGAGTTCCACAAGCGGGCCCATGTCGAGGGACTGCGCCGCCGGCGCGAAGCGGACGCGCCGCGCGTGATCGGCCGCGCGATCGAAATCCGCGGACTGCGCAAGGACGGCAGCGCGTTCCCGATCGAGCTCTCCCTCTCCACCTGGACCACGCGGGAAGGCCGCTTCTACACCGGCATCCTGCGCGACATCAGTCTGCGCAAGGAGAACGAGCAGAAGCTGGCGGCCCTCGCGGCCGAGCGCGCGGCCGAGGCCGGCCGCGAGCGCTTCCACCGGATCGCGGACCGGGCGCCGGCGATGCTCTGGATGTGCGACGGCGAGGGCCGGCCGGCGTTCTACAACGCCTCGTGCCTGGCCTTCACCGGCCACACGCTCGAGCAGGCTCTGGGGGGCGCCTGGGTCGAGGCCGTCCACGCCGATGACCGCGACGACTGCCTGGAGACCTTCCGCTCGAGCTTCAACGCGCGCCGGCCCTTCTCGATGGAGTACCGCCTGCGGCGCGCTGACGGCGAGCACCGCTGGGTCCTCGACACGGGCGTGCCGCGCTACGACGCCGCCGGCGAGTTCGAAGGCTACATCGGATCCAGCCTCGACATCACCGACCGCAAGGAGCGCGAGCGCGAGCAGGAAGCCCTGCTGGCCATGGCCCGCGCGTTGCGCGCCGCCGGATCGCGATTGGAGATGGTCCCCATCGTGCTGGATCAGGTCGCGAGCCTGCTGCAGGCCGACGGCGCGGCGCTCCTGCTGCGGGACCGTCCGAGCGACGAGGTGCGGGTCGAGCTCGGCCGCGGCGTCTGGACGTCGTTCACGGGCGTCCGCGTCCCCGAGGATGCGAGCTTGACCCAGCGGGTCATCGAGGTGAACGGGCCGTACCTCTCGAACGACGTAGCGGGAGATCCCGAGCTCGCGGCCCATCCCGCGATGAACGGGCTCACGGCGGTCGCCTCCGTCCCGCTCATCGATCGGGACATCGTCGGCGCGCTCTGGGTCGGGCGCCGCGCCACCATCAACCGTGAAGACTTGCGCCTGCTCTCCGCCATCGGCGAGATGACCGCCAACGCCATGCGCCGCGCGGGACTCCACGAGGAGACCGCCCGCCGCCTGCGTCAGATCACCGCATTGCAAGCCGCTCAGGCGGCGATGAGCGCCAGCCTGGACCTGACCCTCACTCTGGACCTGTTGATCGAGCAGCTCACGACGGTCCTCGAGGTGGATGCGGCGGCCGTCCTGCTGCTGGATCCGGACACGCGCCGTCTCGAGTACGCCGTGGGCCGCGGTTTCCGCTCGCGGATCACAGCACACCCCAACCTGCGGCTGGGCCAGTGCCAGGCGGGCCAGGCAGCGCTCGAGCGGCGGACCCGGCACATCCCGGACCTGGGGGCCGTACGCAACGACCTTCTGCGCAAATGGCTGGTGGACGAGGAAGAGTTCGTTTCCTACTACGCGGTTCCCCTCGTCTCACGGAGCTGCGTGAAGGGCGTGCTCGAGCTCTTCGACCGCGAGGCGCGGACGCCGAACGCCGACTGGATGGGCTTCGTGCGCACGCTGGCCTCGCAGGCCAGCGTGGCCATCGATCACGCGACCTTGTTCGACCAGATCCGGCGCGGAAACGACGAGCTGCGGCTGGCCTACGACATCACGCTCGAGGGCTGGTCCCGGGCCCTCGACCTGCGCGACAAGGAGACGGAGGGGCACACCCAACGCGTGGCCGAGATGACCGAGCGCCTCACGCGCGAGATCGGGATGAGCGAGGAGGACGTGCAGCACGCGCGCCGCGGGGCCTTGCTCCACGACATCGGCAAGATGGGGATCCCCGACAGCATCCTGCACAAGCCCGGCCCCCTGGACGAGGAGGAGTGGCGGGTCATGCGGCTCCATCCCGTCTACGCGTTCGAGCTGCTCTCCCCGATCCCGTTCCTGAGGCCGGCGCTCGACATCCCGCACGCCCACCACGAGCGCTGGGACGGCACCGGCTACCCGCGCGGACTGAAGGGCGAGGAGATCCCCGTGGCCGCGCGGGTCTTCGCGGTCGTGGACGTCTGGGACGCCCTGCGCTCGGACCGCCCCTACCGCCCGGCCTGGCCGGCCGAGCGAGCCCTCCACTACCTCCGCTCCGAGACCGGCTCCCACTTCGATTCTCGGATGGTGGACCTCTTCCTGGACGTCGGCGCCCGGTCCTGAAGCCCGTTCGTCGCCCGCCCTGGACGTCGTCGCCGGTTCCTGAGCCCGTTCGTCGCCCGGTCCTCACCGAAGCGCCGCCGGCTCCCAACAAGCCGTTGCATCCGCGCCTTCCGCGCGTTGAATTGAAGGCGTCCCGCGCGAACGGCGCGCGGGAGCGACCTCGACGGGAGGAGGATGATCCCGATGACCATGGTGGCGATCCGGAAGGGCATTCTTTCCGAGAAGAACAAGGCCAAGCGAGAAGAGCTGCTCGAGCTGCTCAGCAAGGCCTACTGGATGGAGATCGAGACGGTGATGAGCTACATCGCCAACTCGACGAATCCCGACGGCGTGCGAGCCCAGGAGATCATCGAGAGCCTCGAGGAGGACATCGAGGAAGAGCTCGGACACGCCAAGCTCTACGCCAAGCGCATCAAGGAGCTCTACGGCGTGGTGCCCGGCTCGCTCGAGTTCGAGGCCGAGCAGACCTACCTGCAGCCGCCCGAGCAGCAGACCGACATCGTGCACGTGATCCGCGGCGTGATCGAGGCCGAGAAGGGCGCCATCGAGCATTACACGCGGATCATCGAGTTCTGCGACGACGTGGACCTGGTCACGCAGGACATGGTGATCGACATCCTGCGCGACGAGCAGGGCCACCTGCGCCTGTTCGAGGGCTTCCTGCGCGAGTACGAAGCGGAGGGGCTGGCGTAGAAACGCCGACACCCGTCGAGAGCGCCGGGCGACTCGCCGACCGGGGCTTCGCCGACCGGCGGCTTCTCTACGCCGCCGCCTTCCTGCGCGCCACGGCGCTCGGGATGGTCGGGGTCCTGCTCGGCATCTATCTGGCCGAGCTCTCGTTCCGACCGGCCGAGATCGGCTACGTCATCGCCGCGGGACTGGCGGGGGCCACCCTGGCGGCGCTGGTCGTCACGCTGGTCGGAGACCGGGTCGATCGCCGCAGCTGGCTCGCGGGACTGGCGCTGCTGGGCGCGGTGGGGGCGGCGGTCGTCGCCGTCGGGTCGCAACCCGTCGTGATCGGGGTCGCCGCGTTCATCGGCATGGTGAACGGGATGGGACGGGACCGCGGGGCCTCGCTCATCCTCGAGCAATCGCTCCTTCCCGCCACCGTCTCCGATCGCGACCGCACGCGAGCCTTCGCCTGGTACAACGTGCTCCAGGACGCGGGCGGCGCCCTGGGGAGCCTGCTGGCGGCGGTGCCGGCCCTGCTTCGGGAGGCGGTCGGGCTCTCCGGCGTGGCCTCCTTCCGGCCCGCGGTCGGGCTCTGCGCTCTCCTCACCCTGATTCCGGCGCTCGTCTATCTGCGGCTCTCCCCCGCCACCCGCACCGCACCCGGCCCGGCACTCGCGGCGGGAGGCGGCGCAGTGGCAGCCGTCGGGCGCGGACCTTCCAGCGCGAGGAGCGGGGGCGATCGGGGCGCGGACGCGGCAGCGGGATCGAGGGGAACGTCACGGGTCTCGCGTGAGACGCGGCGCGTCCTGTGGCGGATCTGCCCGCTCTTCGCGCTGGACAGCCTGGGAGGCGGGTTTCTCACCACCGCACTCCTGTCGTTCTTCTTCTACCAGCGCTTCGGGGTGGGCGAGCAGGTCGTGGGGATGCTCTTCTTCGGAGCGCGTCTCGCGAACGCGGGTTCCCATCTCGGCGCGGCGTGGCTGGCGCGCCGCATCGGGCTCGTGAACACCATGGTGTTCACGCACATCCCCTCCAGCCTGCTGCTCGCGACCGTTCCCTTCGTGCCGAGCTTCGGCATCGCCGCGGCGCTGTTCATCTTGCGCGAGGGACTGGTCGAGATGGACGTGCCCACTCGCCAGTCCTACACGATGGCGGTCGTGCAGCCGGGCGAGCGCACGTTCGTGGCCGGCGTGACGAACCTGGTGCGGATCGGGGCTTGGGCTGTGGCGCCTTTCTTCGCGGGCGTTCTCATGCAGAACCTCTCGCTCGCCACACCGCTCTTCATCGGCGCGGGCCTCAAGATCGTCTACGACGGGCTGCTGTGGGTGTCGCTCAGGCGCGTGCGGCCGCCGGAGGAGGCCCGGTGATTCGGACACTCAGGCCCGAGGTTGAGGCCGAAAGACCGAAGTGTCTCAAAATCATTGCGCCCGAGCGGAGGACCGACCTAAGATCCGGGTTCCATACTACCGACGTGTATAGCGCCGCCGGAAACCACCCCTGGGGTGCCCCCGTCGGAGCAAGCCGCGTTTTTACCACTCTCGTTGCGGGGATCGCAGATGACGAAAGAACGGGTCGCTCCTGAAATCGGCAAGCGCCTGCGAGCGATTCGCGGGGAGATGAATCAGCGCGGCTTCGCGAGCCGGCTCGACGTGAGCCAGCAGGCCATCAGCAACTACGAGCAGGGCAACCTGCCGGACTCCTGGGAGTTCCTGCGGCGCTTGAGCCGCGAGTGGGGCGTCAACCTGCACTGGCTGCTCGAGGGGATGGGCACGCGCGACATCCGCGCCGGATCCGCCCTCGCCGGGCTCGCCGACAACCGCCCCGCCAGCTGGCCGCGCGCGTTCCTGGAACAGATCGCCTTCGCGGAGACCGACACGCTGGGCCTGCTGCTCGATTTCTACTTCCTGTACCTGGCCACCGAGCCCGCGGACGTGAAAGCGCGCTTGATGGCGGACCTCCAGAAGCTCGTCGAAGCCGCCCGCGTCCGCTGGCAGGATACGGCGCTCGACGAGCGCGACGTATTGGGCGCGTGCTGCGACGCTCTCGCGCGCGACGACCGCGCGGGGCTCGTGGATGCGCTGCTGCGGGCCGGCGACAGGCGCCTGAACACGGACCGGCGGAAAGCCGTCGCGGCGGCCCGGCGGCTCTTCTTCGCGGCGCACGGTCTGGCGCGCCTGCAGGGCTGGTCGGCAGATCAGTTGGAGGGCGCGCGACGGATCGCCCGCAGCTATCGACTGGAAGGCCGCTGGCAGGACGCCGAGGCCTGGTACCGGACGGCGCTCGCGACGTTCGAGGCCGACGGCGAAGCCTCCGCCGACGAGTCGGTGATGGCGCGCGCCGCGGCGGAGTCGGCCGCCGCGCGCGAGACGGACGGGGCACGCGCGGGCGACCGGTCGCGACAGGTGGTGCCGCCGGAGGCGCGCGCGCGCGTGCTGCTGGGATACGGGCACGTGGCCCGCGAGCAGGGCGACATCGGGGTCGCGCGCACGCGCTACCTCGCGGCTCTGCGCTGGGCGCTCGAGAGCCAGGACCCGTCGATGCGCGCCGAGGTCTACCTCGACCTGGCTTGCCTCTCCTATCGGGAGAAGGATTTCAAGAAGGCCGCCGAGTTCGTGGCCGCGGGGCGCACGTTCGCGCAGCGCGCGGACGACCGCCGGCTGGTGAACCAGTTCGAGCTGGCCGACGCGCTCCTGCTGCGAGAGCAGGGCCGTCTCGAGGAAGCCGAGGGTGTCCTGCGCAAGCTCTTGCCCCGCGCTCAAGTCGAGCACGACCTCGACTCCTTCTCGCTGGGCTCGCTCAATCTGTCCGAGGTGTTGGTCGACCTGGGCCGGCTCGACGAGGCCCGCGAGCTGCTGGGCTCGTCCCTGACGGCGGCCGAAGAGTTCGGCAATCCCCGCAACCTCGCCCTGCGCAAGCTGCTGCAGGCGCGGATCGCCGCGGCCGGAGGAGACGAAGCCGCCGCGGCGGCGCACGTGCTGGAGTGCATGCGCTACTCCCGCGACCAGGGCCTGACGGCCGAGTTCGACCAGGCCGCCGGCTTCTGGGGCCGCAGGGAGGCTGCCTCTCAGCCGGCCTATCAAGCCGGCTGAGTCCTCGCGATCGCGGCGCCCGACGCGTTCCGGGCGCCGCGTCCGAGTCCTGCCTTCAGTCCTCAGGCGTTCAGCTCTTCAATCGCTCAATTGCGACTGCCGGGCTCCTGACCGCTCCCGGACGACGATGTCATGGCCGAGGGCGCGGCGTTCCGGCTGCCCGGTTCCTGCCCCAGGAGCAGCACGATCCGGCCGTTCCGGCTCCCGGGCTCCTGGCCTCCCAGCGCCGCCTGAGAGGACATGTCCGACGGGCCGGTGAGGCGCCCCGAGCCGGAGCACGCGAGCGAGCCTGCGAGGGTACCGAGCAGCAGAACGAGATGAAGACGACGCATTCCAACCTCCTTTGAGGGTATTTTGGACTTGCGAAAACGGGGGGAGGGGGGAGCGGCAAGGGTATGCGTCACCCGGCCGACATGCAACGGTATTACCGATGCTGTGGTAGTCTAGGGTAGGAGGACTAGGCCTTTCGGCCGCTGAAACTAGACCCTTGCCGTCCGGGGCGGGCGCGCGTAACCTCTCCCGCCGAGGAAGTGCAACTAGGGGTCCCGCGGACGCAAAAAGGGTCTCCGAGCGTTGCAGGTCGCGCCGGCCGCGGGCCAACCGCGGCGACGGGCGGGCTACACCATGGCATAAAAAGCCGGATGGGCAGGTTCCTCACGGGGGCCTGCCCGTCCGGTTTTTTGTTGGTCCCGCCGGGCCGGACTCCCCGTCACGAATCCTCTCGCAGCTCGGTCGTCGATCCACGACAAGAGGGAGGGACGCGACGTGATGAAACGAACCTGGCTCGTGATGCTCGCCTGCGGACTCGCGGCCGGCGGCCTGGCCATGCTGGACGCGAACGGGCGGCTGGCCGGCGCGCCCGCGCTCGGGGTCGAGCAGGCATCGACCGGCACGCTCGAAGCGGCTCCGGCCGAGACCGCCACGCAGACCCCGGCCCCCGCCTCGCCGATCGACAGCGGCGACACGGCGTGGGTGCTGACCTCCTCGGCGCTGGTGCTGCTCATGACCGCACCGGGGCTCGCACTCTTCTACGGCGGGCTCGTGCGCAGCAAGAACGTGCTGGGCACCCTCATGCAGAGCTTCTTCGCGCTGGCGGTGATCTCGCTGCAGTGGGTGCTGTGGGGGTACAGCCTGGCCTTCTCGCCGGGCAACGCTTTCATCGGCTCCTTCGACTGGGTGGCGCTGCGCGGCGTGGGGCTCGACCCCTACCCCGACTACGCGGCCACCATCCCGCATCAGGCGTTCATGGTGTTCCAGGCCATGTTCGCGGTCATCACGCCGGCGCTCATCGCCGGCGCCTTCGCCGAGCGCATGAAGTTCTCGGCCTTCGTGCTGTTCATCGTGCTGTGGGCGACGTTCGTCTACGACCCCCTGGCGCACATGGTGTGGGGCCTGGGCGGGTTCCTGCGCTCGATGGGGGCGCTCGACTTCGCGGGGGGCACGGTGGTGCACATCAGCTCCGGCGTCTCGGCCCTCGCCGCGGCACTCGTGATCGGGCGGCGGCAGGGGTACCGGCGCGATCCCATGCCGCCGCACAACCTGCCGCTCACCGTGCTCGGCGCGGGGCTCCTCTGGTTCGGCTGGTTCGGCTTCAACGCCGGGAGCGCCCTCGGGGCCGGGGCGCTCGCCACGAACGCCTTCGTGACGACCCACGTGGCGACGGCCACGGCGACCCTGGTCTGGGTGCTCCTCGAATGGGTGAACCGCGGCAAGCCCACGGTGCTGGGCGCGGCCAGTGGTGCGGTGGCCGGCCTCGTGGCGATCACGCCGGCCTGCGGGTTCGTCACCGTGACCGGAGCGCTGGCCGTGGGAGCGCTCGCCGGCGGCGTCTGTCAGCTGGCGGTGATGGCCAAGAACGGGCTGGGGTACGACGACTCCCTCGACGCCTTCGGCATCCACGGGATCGGCGGCACATGGGGAGCCCTCGCGACCGGCCTCTTCGCCACCGTCGCGATCAACTCCGCGGGCGCGGATGGCTTGCTCTACAGCAACGCGGCGCTGTTGTGGGCGCAGGTCAAGGCCGTGGCCGTCTCCTGGGTGTACGCGTTCGCCGTCACGTTCCTGATCCTGAAGGTGCTGGACAAGCTCGTGGGTCTGCGCGTGGCGCCCGAGCAGGAGCAGGAAGGGCTCGACCTCACGCAGCACAGCGAGAGGGCGTATGTGCTTTGAGGCTTCGCGATCGGCCTCGCGCCGCGCGGAAGTCTTGCCGCGCGCGGGCGGCGGAGCCGAGAATTCGGATCTGACGGCTGACCGGCGCTCTCGATCGGCCGGGGCCGAACCACAACGGGGACACCAGCGATGAAGAAGATCGAGACGATCATACGCCCGTTCAAGCTGGAGGAGATCAAGGCCGCGCTCGAGGAGATCGGCATCCAGGGCATGACGGTGACGGAGGCCAAGGGCTGGGGCCGTCAGAAGGGCCACACCGAGATCTATCGCGGGGCCGAGTACGCGGTGGACTTCGTGCCGATGGTGAAGGTCGAGGTCGTGGTCTCCGAGCGCGACGTGGACCGGGTGCTGGCGCTGATCCTGAAGACCGCCCGCACCGGCAACATCGGCGACGGCAAGATCTTCGTGACTGACGTCGAGGAGGCGATCCGCATCCGCACGGGAGAGCGCGGCGACCACGCCGTGTGAGGCTCCGGAGACTGGATGCCGCCCGCTCGGCGATGGAGGCCACACGTGTGACGGCCGAGCCGCCGGTCCACATTCGACGCGAGGGCCGCCCGGCCCGGGCTCCGGCCCCGGCCGCGGCGGCCGGCGCGGAGGCGCGCCCGCCGGCGGGGCTCGAGGAGCTCGCGGGCCTGCTGGCGCGGGAGCGCGCTGCGATCGAGGGCTCCCATCGCGCGGGAGCCTCGGGCGCCACGGTCGTGCGGGCGCTTTCGGATCTGATGGACCGCTTGATCGTGGACGTGGCGCGGCGGGCCGGAGCGCCGGCGGAACCCGCCGGCTGGGCGCTCGTGGCACTCGGAGGCTACGGCCGGCGCGAGCTCTGCCCGCACTCGGACGTGGACCTCATGGTCCTGCACGAGCCGACCGCGCGCGAGCCGGTCGAAGCGCTCGCTCCCCCTCTCTTCAAGACCCTCTGGGACCTGCGTCTCCATCTGGGCCACTCCGTGCGCACGATCGCGGACTGCGTCGACGTGGCCCGCCGGGACGTGGCGACCGCGACCTCGCTGCTCGAGGCGCGGCCCCTCTTCGGCGCGACGGCGCTCGTCGGGGGGCTGGAGCGGCGCCTCGGCTCCGAGGTCGTGCGCGGCGCGGAGGGCTTCGTGGGCCGCCTCGTGGACGAGATGCGCCGCGGCCACGCCAAGCACGGCTCGAGCCTCTACATGCTCGAGCCCAACGTGAAGAAGAGCGGCGGGGGGCTGCGGTCCATCCATTTCCTGCGCTGGATGGCGCTCGCGCGCTACGGCACCGCGGACCTGGGCGTGCTGCACGCGCGCGGCCTGCTCACGGCCGCCGAGGGGCGCGCCCTGCGCGAGGCGCAGGAGTTCTACTGGCGGGTCCGCAACGACCTGCACTTCGCCGCCGGCCATGCGGCGGACACGCTGGCCTTCGACGATCAGGTGCGGCTGGCGCGGCTCTTCGGCTACCGCGACGACGGGAAGCGCCTGGGCGTCGAGCGCTTCATGCAGCAGTACTATATCCACGCCACCGAGGTCCACGAGATCGTCGAGCGCTTCATCGCGCGCACGTCCCGGCGGCCGCTCGCGCTGCGGCTGCTGGACCGGGCGCTGGCCCGCAAGGTGGACGGCATCTTCCTGGTCGGGTCCACGCACGTCGGCGTCACGCCCGGCGGCCGCGAGCGCGTGCTGTCCGATCCGCTGGCCCTGCTCTCGCTCTTCGGGGTCGCGCAGGCGCAGGGCCGCGCCATCGAGCCCGGTCTGCTGGACGCGGTCCGGCAGGCGCTGCTGGTCCAGGACGAGACCGCCTATCGGGACCCCGCGGTGGCCGCCCGCTTCCTCGAGATCCTGTCACGGCCCGGGCGCCTGGCCGATACGCTCTCGCTCATGCACCGGCTGGGGGCCCTCGCGAAGATCGTGCCCGAGTTCGCGGCGGTGAATCGGCTCGTCCAGTTCAACCGCTTCCACAAGTACACCGTGGACGAGCACACCTTCGCGGTCATCCGCCAGGCGGAGGCCCTGGCGGCCGGCCGCCGCGGGAGCGCGCGCCCGGCGACCGGCGTCCCGGCCGGTACGGAGGCGGACCTCGCGATGGCGGGGGTCGAGGCGACCGGCGGGGGTGTCTCCGCGCCGCCGGGCGAGGCGAGCCACCTGCGGCGCGCGTACGCGCAGATCCGCCGCAAGGACCTGCTCCACCTGGCCCTCTTGCTCCACGACGTGGGAAAGGGACGCGGCGGAGACCACGCGGGTGCCGGGGCCACGATCGCGGCCGCGGTGGCGCGCCGGCTGGGCCTGGGCGAGCACGACGCGCGGTTGCTCGTGTTCCTCGTCCGCGAGCACCTCATGATGGAGCAGGTGGCGCTGCGCCGGGATCTCTCCGACGACAAGGTCCTGCTGCGCTTCGCGCGCACGGTCGCCAACCCCGAGACCCTGCGCATGCTCTACGTGCTCACCTACGCCGACATCGCGGGGGTGGGACCCGGCAACTGGACCCAGTGGAAGGAGGAGCTCCTGACCGTTCTCTACGTCAGGGCCATGGACGAGCTCGCGGGCGGTCACGAGGTCGCCGCTCCCGCCGAGCGGCTGGCGGCGATCCGCTCCGAGGTGCTGGGCAAGTTGCGCGGGAGGTTGCCGGACGCCTGGCTGGATGGGCAGTGGGAGGTCGTCAACGAGCGGTACGCGCTGGCCACGCCGCCCGGTACGATCGTGCGGCACCTCGAGTGGATCTCCGAGCTCCGCGAGGGCGATGTGCTGGTCAAGGTCGAGAACGACGCCGAGACGGGAACGGCCCGCTACACGGTCCTCACGCAGGACGGGATCACCCCCGGACTCTTCTCCAAGATCGCGGGTGTCCTGGCCGCCAAGGGGCTGCAGATCCTGAGCGCCCTGGTCGACACGCGGAAGAACGGAACGGTCGTGGACGCCTTCGACGTCGTGGACACGTTCCACGCCGGTCCGCCGCCCGCCGAGCGGCAGCAGGAGGTGGCGGGAGCCATACGGGACGCGCTGCTCGGCCGCGTCACGGTGGAGGATCTCTTCGCCCGGCACCGCCGCTTCCAGCCCGCCGTCTCGCGGGTCACGCCGCTCGATCCCACCAAGGTCGAGATCGACAACGAGTCCTCCGACGCCTTCACGGTCGTGGACGTCTTCGCCCAGGACCGCCAGGGGCTGCTCTACGTGATCGCCCGCGGTCTCTGGGACCTGGGCCTGTCGGTCCATGCCTCGAAGGTCGCCACGCGCCTGGACCAGGCGCTGGATGTGTTCTACGTCACGGACCGCGAGGGCCGCCAGGTGACGGACCCGGAGCGCCTGGAGGAGATCCGCAGGACCCTGGTCGAAAGGATCGAGCGGCATGAACGTGCATCGTGAGCGCACGCCGGCGCGGCCGCGCCGCGGCGCGCGCCCGACCCTGGGAGCGGCGGAATCGCACATGCTGAAGGACCGCAAGCTCGCCATCCTCGGAGCCGGCAAGATCGGGGAGACCCTGCTCTCGGGACTTCTCGAAGCCGGCGTCGTGGAGGCCGGGAACGTCACGGTGACCGCGGGGCACCCCCAGCGGCTGGACGAGCTGCGGGAGCGCTTCGGCGTGACGGGAACGCTTTCGAACGCGATGGCGGCCGAGATGGCCGAGGTGGTGATTCTCTCCGTCAAGCCCCAGACGGTGCCGGCGGTGCTCGACGACATCGGCAGCGTGCTGCGCAGCGACCAGCTGTTGATCTCGGTGGCCGCGTCCGTGAGCACGGCCTTCATCGAGAAGCGCCTGCGCGAGCCCGTGCCGGTCGTACGCGCGATGCCGAACACCCCCGTTCTCCTGAAGCGGGGGATGACCGGCATCGCGGCCGGCACGCACGCCACGCCCGATCACCTGCAGCTCGCGACCTTCGTCTTCGGCTCCGTCGGCCGCACCGTCGTGGTGGACGAGAAGCACATGGACGCCGTCACCGGCCTCTCCGCGAGCGGCCCGGCCTACATCTACGTGATCATCGAGTCGCTGGCCGAGGCGGGGGTCAAGGTCGGCCTTCCGCGCGAGGTGGCGACCCAGCTCGCCGCGCAGACGGTGGTCGGCGCCGGGGCGATGGTGCTCGAGACGGGGGAGCATCCGGCCAAGCTCAAGGACACGGTGACGACGCCGGCGGGATGCACGATCGACGGGCTCCTCGAGCTCGAGGAGGGCGGCCTGCGCGTGACGCTGATCAAGGCGGTCGTGAAGGCCACGCAGCGGGCCAAGGAGCTGCTGGAGTCGTAGGCGTGAAGTCCCACACGCGGTATCTCGAGTTCAAGCTGCCCCAGCGCATGGGCTTCGTGAACATCACCCGCCAGGTCGAGGCCGAGGTCGCGGCCAGCGGCGTGCGCGAGGGGCTCTGCCTCGTGAACGCGATGCACATCACCGCCAGCGTCTTCATCAACGACGACGAGCCAGGCCTGCTCGAGGACTACCGTCGCTGGCTCGAGGAGCTGGCGCCCTTCGACGCGAGCCCCGAGCGCTACCACCACAACCGAACCGGCGAGGACAACGCCGACGCCCATCACAAGCGCCAGATCATGGGCCGCGAGGTCGTGGTCGCGATCACGGACGGCCGGCTCGACTTCGGCCCCTGGGAGCAGATCTTCTACGGCGAGTTCGACGGGAAGCGGACGAAGCGCGTGCTCGTGAAGGTCATCGGTTCTGCTAACCCTGTTCCGGCGGGGCAGAGAAACCGGTAGGGAGAGCGGTGGCAGGGCTGCAAGCAAGGAACCGATCAGGGGGTCTGCCTCTCGCCGAGATCCTTCTCGGCCTGGCCGTGCTGGGTGGCTCGTCGGCGGCGATGCTCGCCGGCCTCGAGCCCTTCGCCACCTGGTTTTATCTCTTCGCCTGGTACGCCACACTCCTCGCTTTGGACGGAGCGGCTACGTTCGGCGGAGAGCGCCCGGGCCTGCTCCGGCGGCCCGCCCACCTGGCCACGCTGCTCGCCTGGTCGGCGGTCACGTGGCTCTTCTTCGAGCTGCTGAACCTCCGGCTCCGAAACTGGTACTACGTGTTCGTCCCGGCGGATGCGCTTCCGCGCCGGGCCGGCGTCCTGCTCGCCTTCGCGACCGTCTTTCCCGCCATCTTCGGCGCCGAGGCGTTGCTGGATCGACTCGGTTTCGCCCGCGGCCTGCGTTGCCGTCCCCTGCGCGTGACGCGGCGCTTGCTTGGCGGCCTGCGCGCCGCAGGTGTCGCGGCCCTGGTCCTGCCGCTGCTGCTCCCGGATCTCTTCTTCCCGCTCGTGTGGGTGTCGCTGGCCCTCTTGCTCGACCCCGCCAACCGGCGCCGCGCTCCGGAGCGCTCGCTGCTCGGCGACCTCGAGCGCGGGCAACCCGGTCGGCTGCTGCGGCTCCTGGCCGCCGGAGCGTGCGTGGGACTTCTGTGGGAGCTCTACAACGCGCGCGCCCGCGGGAAATGGATCTACACGGTGCCGGGGTTCGAGGGCTGGAAGCTCTTCGAGATGCCGCTCGCCGGCTTCCTCGGCTTCCCGCTCTTCGCTCTCGAATGCTTCGCGGTCTGGCAGGCACTGGTCCTGGCCGGCCTGGCCGTCCCCCGCGCCGGCGCTCCCCTGCGGGCGCCGGCCATCACGCGCGCGCTCGCGGTCGCCGCCGCGGGAGTCCTCTCGACGGCGGCCCTGGCGGGGATGGAGCGCGTCACGGTTTCGTCCGTGGCGCCCGAGCTGGCGGAGCTGCCGGGCGTCCCGGCGGGCGTCCTCCAGCGGGCGGGTTACGACGTGTTCTCGCTCGCCCGCGCCGAGCCGGCGAAGGTGGCCGCTGGCCTCGGGCGTCCGGAAGCGCCCGAGGTCGAGGGCTGGATCGAGACGGCGCGGCTGGCCGTGTTCGAAGGAATCGGAACCGGGAACGTGGGGCGGCTTCGGTCGCTGGGGATCGCGTCCGTGGCCGCTCTGGCGGCCTGCGATCCCGCGAACCTCGCCCGCCGCCTCGCCGCGGACGGCGGGCCGGAGATCCCGGAGCGGCGGGTGCGCGGCTGGGTCCGCGCGGCCCGGACCGCCCTTGGGGGAGGTACGAGTTTCCCCGCCCCAGCCCATATGGTAGACTTCCCTCCATGATCCGCTTTCCCGAACGATCGGACCCCCCCGTGGACGGCGACATCCGCGACCTCTTCGGCCGGCCGCTGAAGAGCCTCCGGATCTCGGTCACGGACAAGTGCAACCTGCGCTGCCGCTACTGCATGCCCGAGGACGAGTACGTCTGGCTCGGCAAGGACGAGATCCTCTCCTTCGAGGAGATCGCCGAGCTGACCGAGGTCTTCACCGGTCTGGGGGTCGAGCGCATCCGCCTGACGGGAGGCGAGCCGCTCCTGCGCCGCGACCTGCACGTCCTCGTCGGGATGCTGGCCGAGAAGTCGCACGTGCGGGATCTGGCCATGACGACGAACGGGGTCCTGCTGGCGCGCGCCGCGCGCACGTTGCGCGAGGCCGGCCTGCGCCGCGTCACCGTGAGCCTGGACAGCCTGCGGCCCGAGCGCTTCCGGGCTCTCACGCGGCGCGACGACCACGCGCGGGTCCTCGAGGGCATCGCCGCCGCCCGCGCGGCCGGCTTCGAGCGGCTCAAGCTGAACACGGTCGTGATGCGCGGCTTCAACGACGACGAGCTGGCCGACCTCGTCCGCTTCGCGACCGCGCACCAGGCCGAAGCGCGCTTCATCGAGTACATGGACGTGGGCGGCGCCACGCGCTGGTCGTCCACGGAGGTCGTCTCGCGCCGCGAGATCCTCGAGCGCCTCGCGCGCGAGCTGGGACCCGTGACGCCGCTCCTGAAGGAGGGTGCCGCGCCGGCCGACCGCTTCACGCTCCCCGATGGCACGACGTTCGGCGTCATCTCCTCCACCACCGAGCCCTTCTGCCGCGACTGCGACCGGGCCCGGCTCACGACCGACGGGATCTGGTTCCTGTGTCTCTACGCGCGCGACGGGGTGGACTTGAAGGGGCTGCTGCGCGGCGGAGCCTCGCGCTCCGAGATCGCGGCGGCGATCTCGCAGGCCTGGCGCAGGCGCGCCGACCGCGGAGCCGAGGAGCGCCTGGCTCTGCCGGAGCGGGGCGTTCTGTTCCAGATCGAGGACCTTCGGCGAGACCCCCATCGCGAGATGCACACCCGGGGCGGATGAGCCCGCGGCGCCGGGACGTCGCTTCCTTCTTCGACCTGCCCCGGCGCTCCGCGGCACCGCCGTGGAGGCGCTACGCCGTGGCCGCGCTGTCCGTCGCGGCGGCCCTCGCCGTGAACCTCGCCCTCCGCGAGTACCTCACGCTCTCGGTGCTCGTCCTGCCGCTGGCGGCGGTGGCGGTGAGCGCCTGGTACGGCGGTCTGGGACCCGCCCTGGTCGCGACCGTGCTGGGCCTGGCGTGCGCCGTGGCCATCCTGCTGCCCGGGTACTCCCTCGCCGCCGGCGTCGAAGGCGTCGTGAGCCTGGCGGTCTTCCTGCTGGTCGCCGTTCTCGTCAGCGCGCTTCATGTCACCCGCCGCCGAGCCGTGGAAGCGGCGCGCGATGTGGCCGACGAGCTGCACCATGATCGTGAGCGCCTGCAGCTGGCTGTCGAAGCCGCCCAGATGGGCACCTGGAGCTACGACGTGCTCACCGATCGGGTGGAGTGGTCGGAGAACATGGAAGCCGTTCACGGCCTGGAACCGGGAAGCTTCCCGGGCACCTACGAGGCGTACCTGGCGCTCGTGCATCCGGACGACCGCGACCGGGTGGCGGGTGCGGTCGAGAAGGCGCTGAACGAGGCCTCGGCCTACGAGGCCGAGTTCCGCATCCGGCGCCCGGACGGATCCGAGGCCTGGATTCTGGGCAAGGGCCGCGTCCTGCTCGACGAGCGCGGCTTCGCCGCGCGGCTCCTCGGAGTCGGTCTCGATGTCACCGCCCGGAAGGCGGCCGAGCGCGAGCGAGCCCGGCTCCTCGCGCTGGAGCAGCAGGCGCGGCAGGATGCGGAGAAAGCCGAGCAGCGCGCCCAGTTCCTCTCGGACGCAGCCGTCCGGCTGGCCTCGTCGCTGGACTATGAGACGACTCTGAACAGCGTAGCACGGCTCTCCGTGCCGGAGATCGCCGATTGGTGCGTGATCGACGTCCTCGAGGCCGATGGCTCGATCCGGCGCATCGCGATCGTGCACGACGACCCGGCAAAGGTCGAGCAGGCCTGGGCCGAGCAGCGGAGCCATCCCATCCAGATCGATGAGCCGCAGGGGGCGGCGAGAGTCCTCAGGACGGGCGCCGCCGAGCTCTATCCCGAGATGACGGACGCGCACCTGCAGGCCGCCGCGCGCAGCCCGGAGCATCTGGAGGTTCTGCGCGGCTGGGGGATCCGGTCGGCCATGTGGGTGCCGCTGGTGGCGCGCGGCCGCACGCTGGGGGCCATGTCCTTCGGCGCCGCCGAATCGGGTCGCTCGTTCGGGCCCGTGGACCTGGCCTTCGCCGAGCGCCTGGCGCAGCGCTGCGCGCTGGCGGTGGATAACGCGCGCCTCTACGGCGAGGCGCAGGAAGCCAACCGCGCCAAGGACGAGTTCCTGGCCACGCTCTCCCACGAGCTGCGCACGCCGCTGAACGCGATCGCGGGCTGGACCTACCTGTTGCGCCAGGGCACGCTGGGTCCCGAGCAGGCCGAGCAGGCGCTGCAGGTGATCGAGCGCAACACCCGCATGCAGGCCCGGCTGGTGGACGATCTCCTGGATCTCTCGCGCATCGTGACCGGGAAGCTGCGCCTGGAGCTGCGCGGGCTGGAGCTGGGACCGGTGGTGAACGCCGCCCTGGACGTCGTGCGCCCGGCGGCCGAGGCGCGGCAGATCCGGCTCGAGGCGACGGTCGGGCGGGACGTCGGACCGGTGCTGGGGGACCCGAGCCGGCTCCAGCAGGCGATCTGGAACGTGCTCTCCAACGCGGTCAAGTTTACCCCCCGCGAGGGCAGCGTGCGGGTCGAGGTGAGCCGCACGGGCTTGCTCGCGCGCATCAGCGTGACGGACACCGGGAAGGGCATCTCGCCGGAGCTGCTGCCGCACCTCTTCGAGCGCTTCCGGCAGGGCGACAGCACGCACGCCCGGCGGCACGGCGGCCTCGGGCTGGGGCTCGCGATCGTGCGCCACATCGTGGAGCTCCACGGCGGCACCGTCTGGGCGGAGAGTGCGGGCGAGAGGCGCGGCTCTACCTTCGTGATCGAGCTGCCGGTCAGCCGACTGGAAGGGGTGGCGCGGACGGGGCTCGGGCAGGCCGGCGTGCAAAGCGGGGGAGAGGAGGTCCCCTCGCTCGCGGGATTGCGAGTCCTCGTGGTCGAGGACGAGCGCGACGCGCGCGAGCTCGTGCGCGTGCTCCTGACCCGCTCCGGCGCGCAGGTTCAAGCCGTGGCGTCCGCCGACCAGGCCCTGCAAGCGCTGGCGCAGCATCCGGCGCACGTCGTCGTGAGCGATCTGGGGCTGCCGGGCGTGGACGGTTACGAGCTGGTCCGGCGCATCAACCACCTCGCCGCGCGCCGCGGCCTGCGGATCCCCGTCGTCGCGCTCACGGCCTACGCCCAGGACCACGACCGGCGGCGCGCCGTGGAGGCGGGCTTTCAGGCCTACGTGACGAAGCCGGTGGACCCGGCCGCGCTCGCGAGCGCCATCGTGCAGCTGGCGGCTCAGCCCTCCCTGGGCTGACCCCTCGACGCAAGCGAGCGCAGCCCCGCCTCGAGCCAGAACCGCAGCTCGGGGTCGTCGGCGATCGCGACGTCCGCCACTTCAACCCAGGTTCCCAGCTTCTCCCCCTCCGGCGTGAACGTGCGCACGCCGCGCCTGCGCAGCGCCGCCGCCACCTCAGCCCGCGGAAGCCGCACGATGATCGACGCCTCTCGGACGGCGGCGAACATCCTGTTCCCGCTGAGCAGACCGCGCATCCCGAACACGTTCTTGTGGCGGAAGAGGCGCGGGCCGAGCTCGTCGAGCCGGTCGAGGCAACGCTGAAGCAGGGCTTCGTCGTAGGCCATGGCTCCGCAGCCTCTACGTCCGCCCGCGGAACTTCTCGAACGTCGCGTAGAGGTAGGCGAACGAGGGGAAGAGGACCACTGCTCCGGCCGCGAGCGCCACGAGGACGAGGCGCAGCGTGCGCGTGGGAGCCGCCGCCTCCTCGATCGTGAGCGTCGGCACGACCAGGTACGGATACTGGTTCGCGAGCCAGCCCCAGAGGATCAGCGAGACCTGGACCGGGACCAGCACCCGGGCCAGGTGGTAGCGGCGGGCGAGGAGGGCCGCGATCGCGCCGACCGCGAACGCGCCCGTCACGAGGTGGAAGAGAGCGGCGCGGGTCCCGCTCGTCAGGTCGCGCCAGACGGGAGGCGCGTCCAGGCGGGCGGTCGCCAGCGCCATGGCCGCCGCCGCACCCGCGGCGACGGCCGCCGCCAGCGCGCGGCGTCGGAAGTCCTCGCGCAGGGCCGGGTCGTCGGTCTCGAGGGTCAGGAACACGGCCGCGAGCAGGCTGAAGACCGCCAGCGTGAAGCCGCCCACGGCCAGCGGGAAGGGGCCCAGCCAGGAGCCCACGAACCCGTTCACCGGCAAGCCGTTCTCCACGCTCGCGCGGCCGCTCGCCACCGCGCCGATGCACACCCCCAGCATGAACGGCGTGAAGATGCTCGCAGCCGCGAACACGCGTCCCCACCGACGCTGCTCGCGGCTCTCGATCGCGCCATAGGCGCGAAACGCGAAGGCCGAGCCGCGCAGGACGATGCCGATCAAGCCGAGCGTGATCGGCACGTGGAGCGCGATCATGTAGGCCGCGAAGGCCGGCGGAAAGCAGGCGAAGAGCAGCACGACCACCAGGATCAGCCAGACGTGGTTCGCCTCCCATACGGGCCCGATCGCATGCGCGACGAGCGCCTGCTGGGCTTCCTTGCGCGGGCCGGTCGCAAAGAGGTCCCACACGCCGCCGCCGAAGTCGGCGCCGCCCAGGATCACGTAGAGGTTGAGCCCGATGGCCATCGCCAGGGCGACCGCCGTGGCCAGCTCCATCAGCGCCGCCTCACCCGTGGGGCGCCGGGGCGCGCTCGTCCGGCGCGGTCAGCACCATGCGCTTCATCAGGAACACGATGATCGCCGAGAGGAACAGGTAGAGCAGGCTGAAGGTGAGGAAGGGGACGATCAGGCCGGGCATCGGCGTGACGGCGTCTTTCGTGCGCATGACGCCGTAGATGATCCACGGCTGCCGGCCCACCTCGGTGGCGATCCAGCCCGCCTCGATGGCCAGGAAGCCCAGCGGCGCGCAGGTGGCCAGGAGCGGCAGGAACCAGCGTCCGTCCAGCGGGTCGGGACGCCGCCACCAGCGCCAGCCGGCCAGCAGCCCGACCAGCGCCAGCAGCGTGCCGAGACCGACCATCGCCTGCCAGGCGAGGCGCACGGGCACGAGCGGCGGCCATTCGTCGCGCGGGAACTCGTTCAACCCCCGCACCTCGGCGTCCGGATCGTGGCGCACGAGGAGGCTCAGGAGCCTGGGCACCTCGATGGAGGGCCCCAGGTTGCGGCCCGACTCGGCATCGGGGATCCCGCCGATCAGGATCGGAGCGCCGGCACGCGTCTCGAAGAGCGCCTCCATGGCGGCGAGCTTGATCGGCTGGTGATCGGCCGTGAAGCGCGCCAGCACGTCGCCCGAGAGGGGCTGGAGGACGGCCAGAGGAGCGGCCAGCGCCAGCGCGAGGGCGATCGCCAGGCGGTGGAACCGGCTCTTCCGATCGCGGCGCAGGAGCCAGGCGTGAACGCCCGCCACGCCGAAGCCCGTGGCGAGGTAGGCGGCCAGGATCATGTGCACGGTCATGGGCAGCGAAGCCGGGTTGAGCATGGCCGCCACGGGGTCGATGTTCGTGAAGGCTCCCTCGACGATGTCGAACCCCGCGGGGGCGTTCATCCAGGCGTTGGCGGTCATCACGAAGAGCGCGGACGCCAAACCCGCGAGCGCTACCATCACCCCTGCCGCCAGGTGCGCGCGCTCGGGCACGCGGTCCCACCCGTAGAGGTAGATCCCCAGGAAGATGGCCTCGGCGAAGAAGGCGAATCCTTCCAGCGAGAAGGGCATGCCGATGATCGCACCCGCGTGCTCCATGAACCTGGGCCACAGGAGCCCGAGCTCGAAGGAAAGCACGGTCCCCGACACGGCGCCCACGGCGAAGAAGATCGCGGTGCCGCGCGCCCACTGCCGCGCGAGGGTATGGTAGACGGGGTCGCGCGTGCGCTGCCAGCGCCACTCGGCCACGGCCATGAGCAACGGCATGCCCATCCCGATCGCCGCGAAGACGATGTGGAAGGCCAGCGACATGCCCATCTGGGAACGGGCCGCGAGCAGGTCGGACATGGGCGCTCGTTCCTTCCCTACCGCAAGCGGGGGCGGCGAGGGGACACCCGGGGTCTGATTTCGTTGTCTCTTTCGATCTCCTCCCTCAGCGCGCCCAGCACCTCGACCTCGATGCGGTCCTTCGGACGCCCGGCGGCCCGCTTCATTCGGATCAGGTCCTCGAGCGCCGCCACACGGACGTGCAGGCCGTCCAGATCCATCACGGTGGCTGCGCGCTCGAGGGCGTCGAAGTCTTCCGCTCCCGCGGGCAGCCCCAGGCAGTCGAGGTTCCCTGCGCGGGTCACGAACGTGAAGTGATCTCCCGCTCGAAGGCTCGCCGCGCTCAGCGGAAAGCGCAGGTCTCCCGGCGCTCCGCGCAGGCGGGCGCCCAGCTCCCGCAGCGCCGTCGCCAGAGCCTCTAGGTTGGCGTCCTCACGCGCGTAGCAGACGTCGAGATCGTTCGTCAGGGTGGGGGATCCCCAGAGACGGCCCGCGAAACCGCCAATGACGACGAACCGAACGCGGTGCCGGAGCAACGTGGCGAGCCCCAGGAGGGGATCGAAGGCGCCCCTGCTCATGGTCGGCGCCGCGACGGAACGCGGGCGAGGTTGCGCGCCTCCGCGACCGCCTGCCGGGCGCGCTCGGCGGGGGTAAGGCGCAGCAACTCCCGGATCGCGGTGCGATCGACGCCGATGCCCACCCGCGGTTCGGATTCGAGACGCCAACCGCAGGCCTCGAGCAACGCCTCGAGCGTGTCCACGCGTGGCCGAACGCGTCCGACCTCGATGCGCGCGATCGTGGGCTGGGGCACCCCCGCTCTTTCGGCGAGGGTACGCTGGGTCAGACCCGCCCTGGCTCTTGCATGGCGAAGGAGGCGCGCGGCGCTCATAGCATCAATGCTATCATTTTGATAGTGAAAATACTATCGCCCAGACAGCTCCTCCCACCCCCGGGCATGGAAAATCGCAGGGCGTAAGAGCCTGGTTGGCGGAGAGTTGCCCTGAATGGGACGTGAGGCCGCGGAACTAGGGCACCGGGCAATATCCGAGCAGCATCTGGCCTACGAAGGAGGCGGCGATCGTCGCCACCACGAGGGCTGCGCCCAGGGTCGCGAGCAGCTTCACCGGAAGCGCTCCTCGAGCCAGGGATCCCCCCGCATGTGGTAGCCGCCCTGCTCCCAGAAGCCCGCCCGGTCGCGGGCCAGGAGCTCGATCCCGCGCGCCCACTTGGCGCTCTTCCAGGAATAGAGACGCGGGACGACCAGGCGCAGCGGGCCGCCGTGCTCGTGCGGCAGGGGCCGCCCGTCGTGGCGGTCGGCGAAGAGCGCGTCCTCGGCCGCGAAATGCGCGAGCGGCAGGTTCGTGGTCCAGCCCTCCTCGGCCTTGACGAGCACGTAGCGCGCCTCGGGATCGACGCCGGCGCGCTCCAGGATCGCGCGGGTCGAGACACCCTCCCACAGGTTCCCCAGCCGTGACCAGCGCGTCACGCAGTGCATGTCGGCGAAGACCCTGACGCGCGGCAGCGCCTGGAACTCCTCCCAGCTCCAGCGCTGGGGCTGCTGGATCAATCCCGAGACCTCGAAGGTCCATTCGGCGAGCGGCCGCACCGGAGGCTCGCCCGCGTCCAGGACGGGCCACTTGCGCGTGCGTACCTGTCGCGGCGGGAGGCGGTCGGCGCGAAGCGCGTCGGGGCTCACGATCACGTCCGGGCCGAGGCCTTCGGCCACCGGCGGCTCACCCGCCTGGAAGAGCTCCTGGGGCGTGATCAAGCGCGGCGTCGTCATGCGTCTCGACTCTTTCAACGTGGTTCGCGGCGGGCCTGTTCCGCGCTCCAGCATCTTTCGCTGGAGGTGCGCGCACAAGCGCCTATGTTAACGATGGGGGAGCCGATCGATCATGCTTCGACATCCCGCATCCACCGGCCCGGCGTCGCCCTTGCGGCGCGGCGCCGCCCGGAGAGACCCGGAATCACCCTGGTTGCGCGTGGCCGCTCTGGGAGGCCTGGCTGTCGCCCTGAGCCTCGGTGCCGGTCAGGCGGCGGCGCAAGAGGGCGCGGCGACCGATCGCGCGGCCGGTATGGACCAGGCCGCTCGCGCCGACGACCGGGCCGCCGATCGCGCCCGCATGGTCGAGGAGCAGATCGCCGCGCGGGGCGTCAAGGAGCCCCGCGTCCTCCAGGCCTTCCGCGACGTCCCCCGCCATCTCTTCGTTCCCGAGGCCTACCAGCGGCTGGCCTATGCCGATCAGCCGCTGCCGATCGGCGAGGGGCAAACGATCAGCCAGCCCTACATCGTGGCCTACATGACCGAGCTCCTGAACCTCGAGCCGGGAGATCGGGTCCTCGAGATCGGGACCGGCTCGGCCTATCAGGCGGCGATCGCCAGCCACCTCGCGGATTCCGTGTTCACGGTCGAGATCATCCCCGGGCTGGCCGCGAGCGCGGCCGATCGGCTTCGCCGGCTGGGTTACGCGAACGTGGTCGCGCGCCAGGCCGACGGCTACTTCGGATGGGCCGAGCACGCGCCCTTCGATGCCATCGTGGTCACGGCGGCGGCCGGGCAGATCCCGCCCCCGCTCGTGCAGCAGCTCGAGCCCGGCGGGCGCATGGTGATCCCGGTGGGAGGCGTCTTCCAGGTCCAGCATCTGGTGCTGGTCGAGAAGAGCGACGACGGCCGGGTCACGACCCGAAACCTGCTGCCCGTGCGCTTCGTTCCCCTCGTGGGTCACTGACGGCGGGCGAGCATGCTCGCCGCGGTGTTTCTCCTCTCGCTGGCCCTGCTGGCCTACCAGGTCGTCCTCGTCCACCTGCTCTCGATCCGTCACTGGACTCACTTCGCGGCGCTCGTGATCAGCCTGGCGCTCCTGGGCTTCGGTGCGAGCGGGAGCGCCCTGGCCCTCGCGCGCCGGCGCGTGGCCGGCCGCGAGCGGAGCCTGTTCACGGCCGCGCTGATCGCCGCAGCGCTCTCCTTCGATCCTGCCTATCGGCTCTCGGCCGCGATCCCCTTCGATGCCTTCGAGCTGCTGGCGGTCCCGCGACAGCTCGTCTACCTGCCGCTCACGTATCTGGCGCTCGGCATCCCCTTCTTCCTGGGGGCCGCCGCGATCGCCGTGGCCTTCGCGATCGAGCCCGGGCGCGTGGCGCGGGTCTACGCGGCGAACCTGGCGGGCTCCGGGGCCGGCGCGGCTGCCGCACTCGTCCTCCTCGAGCGACTCCCGGCCGAATGGCTCACGCCGGCGGTCGGGCTCGCCGCCGCCCTGGCGCCGGCGGCGCTCGCCGCACGGGCGGGCGTCTCCCCGCGCCTGCGCGCGGCGGCCGGCATCGGAGCCTGCGCGGTTGTCGCGCTGGCGGTGGTCTCGGGGCCCGCGCCGCTCCCCGTCTCGGCCTACAAGGACGAGAGCGTGGCCCTGGCCCAGGCCGGCGCCCGGCTGCTGGCCCAGCGCGACGGCGCGCTCGGACGGCTGCGCGTCGTGGCCGGCCCGGCCCTGCGCTACCTGCCTGGCGCGAGCCTCACGCTGACCGCCCCGGTTCCACCGCGGCCGGTGCTCTATCTGAACGGACAGCCTCTGGGCGCGCGCTCCGTGGCGGCGGACTCGTCCCTCTACGCCCTCACGACCACGGCGGCGCTCTTCGCGATCCCGCCGAAGGAGCGGTCTGCGGCCGAAGGCTCACTGCTCTTGATCGGTCTGGACGGCGGTGGGGAGGTCTGGCTCGCCCGCGCCCGGGGAGCCCGCCGGATCACGGCCGTCGACCCCGACCGCCGGATCGAGTCGTTGCTGGCACCCGGCACGCTCGGGCCCGACGTTTCGCGGGTCGCGCGCGACGCGCGGGGCTACCTGCACGGGACCGCCGACCGCTACGAGCGGATCCTGGTGAGCGGCCTGGGCTCGATCGGCGGCGTCTCGGCGGGCATGGCTTCGGCCGGCGAGGATTACCTGTTCACGGTCGAGGGCGTGCGGGACCTCTGGCGGGCCCTGGACCGGGACGGGGCTCTGGCCGTGACCCGCTGGGTCCTGGAGCCGCCGCGCGACGTGCTGCGGCTCGTGGCCACCGTGCGCACGGTGCTGGATGGCGAGGGAGTGCGCGCCGCCGACCACGTGGCGCTGGTGCGCGGCTGGGGGACGGCCACGTTGCTCGTGACCCGGCGCCCGCTGGACGCCGCGCGGGTCGCCGGCCTTTCCGACTGGTGCCGCGAGCGCTGGTTCGACCTGGCCTGGGCGCCCGGTGTGGGGGCGGCCGAGGCCAACGTCTACAACATCCTCGACCCGGACGTCTTCCACGCCGGCGCCGAGGCGCTGCTGGGTCTCGATCCCCGGCGGTTCCTCGCGAGCTACCCCTTCGACGTCGCACCGGTCACCGACGACGCGCCGTTCTTCCACCACTTCCTGCCCTTCGCCGAGCTGGTGAGGCTGTGGCGGGCGGAGGGCCGGCTCAGCCTGCCGTACTTCGAGTGGGGCCTGGTCGCTCAGGCGCTGGCCCTCGCTCAGGCGATCCCGCTGGCCGCGGTGCTGATCCTGCTGCCGCTCGCGTCGCTTTCGGGGCGACCGCGATCCGGCTCGCGAGCCGCGAGCGCCGATCGGGGGTCGGCAGCAGAGGGCGCACCGGCGCCGGTGGCGCTCTTTCTCTACTTCGCGCTGCTCGGCCTCGCGTACATGCTTCTCGAGATCTCCTTCATCCAGCGTCTCATTCTCTTGCTCGGCCAACCCGTCTACGCGACCGCCGTGGTGCTGGCCAGCTTCCTCCTCTTCGCGGGGCTGGGGAGCGTCCTCGCGCCGGGGATCGCGGCGCGCGCCGGGACCCGGTTCCCCTTCGTCGCCATCGCGCTCACGGCCGGGCTCGCCTTCGGAGCTCAGGGCTGGCTCTGGGGACACGTGGCGGCCGCGCCGATGGCCGCGCGCCTGCTCCTCGCCGGTCTCTTGTTGGCGCCGCTCGCCTTCTTCATGGGGATGCCGTTTCCGCTGGGCTTGCAGCGGGTCTCGGATCGCCGGAGCGCGTGGGTTGCCTGGTGCTGGGGAGTGAACGGATTTCTTTCCGTGGTCGGCGCGGCGGCGGCCCCGCTCGTCGCGCTCGAGCTCGGCTTCCGCGGCGTGCTGATCCTGGCGGTCGGGCTCTATCTGCTCGCGGCCTGGATGCTCGACAGACTCTGAGCCGTCGGTTCCGCGGCACCATAACCTCCGCCTCCGGGCGTCTCGAGGACAAGCCTGTCGCCGGCTTCCACCTCGCAGCCGTCCACCGGCCCGAGCTCGACGACCGCGCCCGAGGCGCGCACCACGCGCTGGGCGCCGGGGAGCGCGGGCCCCCCGCCCTCCAGCCCGTAGGGCCGCTCCACCCGGTGCTGGCTCAGGATCGAGAGCGACATCGGCTCCAGGAACGTGATCTCACGGACGGCGCCGTCGCCGCCGCGATAGCGCCCGGCACCCCCCGAGCCGCGCCGCACCTCGAAGCGCTCGAGCCGAACCGGGTAGCGCCGCTCGAGCACCTCGGGGTCGGTGGCGCGCGTGTTCGTCATGTGGCTGTGGACCGCGCTCGCGCCCTCGAAGCCCGGTCCCGCCCCGCAGCCTCCGCACACGGTCTCGTAGTAGCCGAAGGTGCCGGTGCCGAAGAGGACGTTGTTCATCGTGCCCTGGCTGCACCCCGCGAGCCCCAGCGCCTTGAGCAGCAGATCGGCCAGCCGCTGGCTGGTCTCGACGTTGCCGCCCGCCACGGCGGGAGCCAGCGCGGGGTCGTCGGGGAAGTCGGGGTTCAGGATTCCCGCCGGCAGAACGAGACGAATGGGCCGCAGGAGGCCGTCGTTCAGCGGGAGCGGCTGATCGACCAGCAGCCGGATCACGTACATGACGACGCTGCCCACGATGGCCGGCGTGGCGTTGAGATTCCCGGGATGGCGGCCCGCCGAGCCCGTGAAGTCGATCGTCATTCCTTCGCCCTGGATGTCGATCGCGACCCGGAGCGGGGAGCCGTCGTCCATCCGCTCGAGCGCGACCCGACGTCCCGGCTGCATGCGCGCCAGCCGCTCGCGCACGAGCCGCGCGGCCCGTTCCTGCAGGGCCTCCATGGCGCTCGCCACCTCGTTCGGGCCGGCCTCCGCCGCGAGCGCGCCCACGGCCCCGGCGCCGTGATGGTTGGCGGCCACGGCGGAGCGCAGGTCCGCGAGGTTGTCCTCGACCGCGCGGGAGGGATGAGGCGCCTCCGACAGAAGGCGGCGCAGCGCCTCCCAGTCCGCGCGTCCGCCGCGCGCGAGGTGCAGCGGTGGGATCGCCACGCCTTCCTCGGCCAGCGAGGCCGCGAAGGGCGGCATGGAGCCGGGTCGCGTGCCCCCAATCTCGGCGTGGTGGGCGCGGTTCGCCGCGTAGCCCAGCAGCCGCCCGTCGGCCGCGTGGATCGGGGTCACGACCGTGACGTCGGGCAGGTGCGAGCCGCCGAAGGCGGGGTGGTTCGTCACGGCCACGTCGCCGGGGCCCAGCGGCAGGGCCTCGCGAACGCGCCGCACGCAGACGCCGAGCGCGCCCAGGTGCACGGGAACGTGCGGGGCGCTGACGACCAGCCCGCCTTCCGCGTCCAGCAGCGCGCAGGAGAAGTCGAGCCGCTCCTTGACGTTGGTCGAGAGCGCCATGCGGCGCAGGCGCTCGCCCATCTCGCGCGCGATCGAGGAGAGTCGGTTGACGAGCAACTCGCGCCGGACAGCGGCGGGACGTCGGGCGCGCCGCTCGCCGCTCGCGCGGGTGAGGACGAGCGCCCCGGCCCGATCCACCCGCGCCCGCCAGCCCGCCTCGACGACGATCGCGGTGGTGGGCTCGCGCACGAGCGCGGGGCCGGCGAACGCGGCGCCGGGAGCCAAACCGGCGCGCTCGAAGACGGGGATGCGCGCACGCCGTCCGCCGGACCAGGCTTCCGTGAAGCTGGCGGGCTCGGCCGGCTCCCCCGCGTCCGGCCCTTCGACGGGCCGCATTGTGTCCGAGGCGCCCGCGTCCCGGTCGACTGACGCCACGACGCGCACGGACTCGACCTCGACCGGTCGGTCCTCCGGGGCGTGGCCGAAGACGGCGGCGTAGCGCGCCGCGAAGGCCGCGCGGAGCGGGGTCGGCGCGTCGAGCTCGACCTGCAGGACCGACTCCTGCCCGGCGAAGCGCAGCGCCACGATCCGCCTCCGGACGGCCACCCGCGAATCGGGTTCCGCCTCGGCGCGGACGCGCGCCTCCGCCTCGGCGGCGAGCTCCGCCACGAGCCCGGGCAGCCGGGGCTCGACGCGCTCCAGCGGCGCGAGGACCTGCCGCTCGGCGAAGCGCTCGAGGACCGCCTGGCCGAGCCCCAGCGCCGAGAGCAGGCTCGCGTCGGCGGGCACGAGCACGGTGCGGATGCCGAGCCGCTGGGCGACCCCGCAGGCGTGCTGGCCGCCCGCCCCGCCGAAGGCGATGAGCGCGTGCTCGGCAGGGTCGTAGCCGCGCCGCTCGGAGACCGCGCGAATGGCGTCCGCCATGCGCTCGTTCGCGATCTCCAGGAACCCCTCGAGCAGCTGCTCGGTCGTGACGCGGCCTCCCGTTCGCGCGGCGAGCGCGGCGCGCGCCTCTTCGGCTCGGGCCGCGGCGCGATCGGGCGCCAGGGGTACGCCGAAGCTGACGGGATCCAGCCGTCCGAGGAGCAGGTTCACGTCCGTCAGCGTGAGCGGCCCCTCCGTGCCGTAGCAGGCGGGGCCGGGCATGGCGCCTGCGCTCCGCGGCCCGACGCGCAGCCTGTCACCGTCGATCTCGCAGACGGATCCGCCGCCGGCCGCCACGGACTCGACGGCCAGAGCGGGCGCGGCCAGCTCGACCCCCGCGACCGCGTGCTCGAACTCGTACTCGAAGTCTCCGTCGAAACGAGCCACGTCGGTGCTGGTTCCCCCCATGTCGAAGGAGATCACGCGCCGGTATCCCGAGCGGCGGGCCGCGAAGGCCGCGCCGACGACCCCGCCCGCCGGTCCCGAGAGCAGGCCGTCCTTGGGCCGGAAGGAAGCCGCGTCCACGAGCCCGCCCGCGCTGGTCATCACCAGCAGGCGCCGCCCGCCGTCCTGGTCGTGGACGTCGTCCGCGCCCGTCTTGCCGCCGTCCTGGTCGTCGCCGTCCGTCCCGATCACGCGGCCACGCTCCTCGTCGCCGGCGGCGAGCGGGGCCGAGATGCGCGTCAGGTAATCGCCCAGCACGGGACTCAGACGGGCGTCCACGACGGCGGTCCGGGCCCGCGCGAGGATGCCCAGCGACGCCGACATCTCGCTCGAGCGGGAGACGTGCCGGAAGCCGAGCTCGAGAAGCCGGTCGGCGAGCCGCCGCTCGTGGAGCGGGTTGGCGTGCGCGTTGATCAGCGCCACGGCCGCCTCGTCGATCCCCGCCCGGATGAGCCGCTCGAGCTCTTCCTGGAGCACCCCCGGATCCAGGGATTGCACGATCGAGCCGTCGGAGGCGACTCTCTCGGGCACCTCGACGCTCGCCGCGTGGAGAGGAGCGGGCTTCCGCACGGCGAGGGCGAAGAGCTCGGGCCGCTGCTGCGTGCCGATCGCGAGCAGATCGCCGAAGCCGCGCGTGAGGAAGACGGCCACGGCGGCCCCGCGGCCCTCGAGCAGGGCGTTCGTGCCGAGTGTGGTGGCAAGCCGCATCTCGCAGGGTGGCAGAGGGCGGCCGAGCGGTGTGCCGGTCACCAGCCGGGCGGCCAGGATCGGGGCCTCCTCGGCGGAGCGCAGCTCGAAAGCGGAGCCGGCGCCCAGGCCGTCCGGCAGGGATCCCGAGAGGACGAGCACGTCCCCCTCGTGCCGCTCGACTACGAGGGCGCCTCCGTCACCCCTCGCCTCGAGCGGTGTAAAATCGAGCCCGCTCACAACTCCCGGAGTCAGGCCGGCGGCGAGCCGCGTCCGGAAGGAAGCGGACCCCGTCACTCGATCCATGGTCCCACGTAGCGCGCTCGTGCTCAAGACCTTGGCGCGCCGGAGCCCGCCGGAAGGGTGGCGCGCCACGCAATCCGTGAAGGTCCCGCCGGTGTCGATCCAGAGCTGCCAGAAGCCCATGCGGCTCCGTCCGGGTCATGCGGCCCGATTCCTGCCCCCTCGGTGTCGGGTGTGTGGAGGCGCCGAGGTCGTCGCCTTTTAGCTTGTCGAGCCGTGAAATGTGCAGAGGTTTGTACGAAATCGAGACAGTCGCCGTGAACGCGCAGCCGTCCACTCCGGTCGCCGCCTGACATGGACAACCTGACTTCCTTCGTCGGAATCGCCATGCAGCTCGGCGCCGCGCTGCTGTTCGTGGGGCTCTTCTTCGTCCTGCAGCGCGAGAACCGCCGGCGCACCTACTTCACGGTCTGGAGCTGGGCCTGGGTCGCGCTGGCGCTGGCCGTGTCGGCGCTCGGCCTGCGCGATCTGCTCGCGTTCACTCACGCGGACTGGGCCGGGGTCTCCAGCAACCGCGCGCTCCTCTTCGCCTATCAGTGGGCCAAGCTGCTCTTCGGCGGGCTGCTGCTTCTGGGAGCCCTGCTCTTCGAGGGCGACCTGCGCCTCTCGATGCGGCCGGCCGTGGCGGGGGTCGTGGCCGCCGCGGGGGTCGGTGCCGCCGCCGGAAGCTCGGTCGTCTCGAACCTGGCCGACACCCTGGCCTGGTTGAGCCCGACGATGGTGCTCCTGTTCTCCTTCTGCTCCTGGAAGCTGTTGAGCGTCCCGCCCTCGCGCCGCGGTGTCGGCTCCCGCGCCGTGGGCGTCCTCTTCGGCGTGATGGGGGTCGTTCCGGTCCTCTACGTGATCGTCGGCGCCGAGACGGCGAAGGGCACGAGCCCCTTGCGACTCCTGATCATCTACCTGTTCCTCGAGGTGCTGCTGGGTTGCGCCATGGTGGTGATGCGCCTGGAGGAGGAGAAGCGCGAGGCCGACGACGCGCGCACGCGGCTCCAGCTCACGCACGACCGCCTGCGGCGGGCGACCTACACGGACGTCCTCACGGGCGCCCTGAACCGGCGGGCGTTCGCCGAAGGCGTGGGCCTCGAGGCCGCGGGCGCGGTGCGCGGCGCCGTGGCACTGCTGGACCTGGACAACCTCAAGATGGTGAACGACAGCTTCGGCCACGCCGAGGGCGATACCCTGCTGCGCGAGCTCGCCGAAGCGCTCCGTGGCGGCCTGCGCGCGGCGGATGCGCTCTACCGCTGGGGAGGCGACGAGTTCCTGCTGGTGCTGCCGCGCGCGGCGACCGACGGTGCCCGGCGGCGCGTCGAGCAGGCGCTGGCCGTCGCCGCCGCCGAGTTCACGTACGCGCCGCCGCTCCTGCGGCCGAGCGTGAGCGTCGGCGTGGCACCCTACTCGGGCGCCGAGGAGCTGAATCTGGCGATCGAGAACGCCGACCGGGACATGTACCGCGACAAGCGCCGCCGGAAGGCCCGCGCCCAGACGCAGACCCAGACCCAACGTTCCTCGCAGACCCCGTTCGACCCCTACTTCCTCCCGCCCAACCACGGCTGAAGCCGCGCTGGCCGGCGCGATTCTGCGTCGCGCCCACGGCCGCGAAACCCGATAGATTCCCCGATTCGGCCGGCGAGCCCGCCCGAGGCGTGCCTCATGGCCGGCGTACCTGAGCCGGCGGCGTGCTTCATGGCCACCGCACCTGAGGCGGCGTGCTTCCATCCAAAGACGACCCAATGCGGGGAACGTCAGAGCCGTGAGGACCGCCGGGTGAAGGCGCACGCCGTCATCCCCGCCGAGGCCGGCGTCGCCGCCCTGGCGGGACGCGTCCTCTGCCAGAACGCGCGCGACCCCGGCGGCAAGCTGCTCGTGCCCAAGGGAACCCTGCTGGACGCGAGCTCGGCGACGCGCCTGATCGAAGGCGGAAGTGGTGAGGTTCATCTCCTGGAGATGGAGGCGGGCGAGCTTCACGAGGAGGTGGCCGGTGGGCGGCTGGCCAGGGCGGCGGCCGGTCCGGGACTCGCCGTCCGGCCTTCGGCCGGAGGGCAGTGGGCGCTCACGGCCGAGTCGCGGGGCCTCCTGCGCGTGGACGCCGCGCGGCTCGAGGCCCTGAACGGGATCGACGGCGTGGGGGTCTTCACCCTCTACGACGGGCAGGTCGTGGACGCGGGCGAGGTGGTGGGCCGGGCCAAGGTCACGCCGCTCGTCGTCAGCGAGACGGTCGTCCTCGAGGCCGAGAGACGCTGCGCGGGGGGCGTCCTCTCCCTGCGGAGCTTTCAGCCGCAGCCCGTGGGCGCGGTGGCGCCGGCGGACCTGGACGAGGCTGCGCGCGGCCGCTTCCGGGACGCCCTGGCCGAGAAGCTTGCCTGGTTCGGAACGCCGCTCGCTCGCCTGGAGTTCTGCTGGGAGGATCCCGAGACGGTGTCCGACGCGGTCACGACGTGCCTCGAAAGCGGCGCCCGCGTGCTCGTCGTGGCGGGTGCGAACGTCCTCGATCCGCTGGATCCCTTCTTCATCGCCCTGGAGCGCCTGGGGGCGCGCGTCCTGCGGCGCGGCGCGCCCGCGGACCCCGGCAGCCTGCTCTGGCTCGCGCGGCTCGGCGACACGCCTGTGATCGGCGTCACCTCGTGCGGGATGTTCTCCCAGGGGACGCTCTTCGACCTGGTCCTGCCGCGGATCCTGGCCGGGGAGACGCTCGACGCCCCCGCACTCGCCGGCTACGGCCACGGCGGCCTCCTCACCCGCCAGATGCGCTTCCGCTTCCCTCCCTATCGCAAGGGGGCTGATCGGGGCAGCGTCGAGTGAGCTCGCGCCAGGTCGGCGCGGCTTTCTCGCGGTTGCCGATCGGCTTGACAGTCTTCCGCCGGCGGCGGTAGGCTAGCCCTCCCCTCCCCGGTTCGGCCGAGCCGCCCGCACGGCTCCCCCACCACGTCACCGTGACCAGCGATGAAGCTCGAGAGCAGCCACCATTTCAAGGCCCCGCGCGACCGCGTCTGGGCCGCCTTCAACGACCCCGCCGTGCTCGCGCGCGTCACACCCGGGCTGCAGACGCTCGAAGCGGTCGGTCCGGACGAGTACCGGGCCGCGCTCTCCGTGGGCGTGGCCGCGGTGAAGGGCAGCTACCAGGGCAAGCTCGCCATCGTGGACAAGCGGCCGCCCGAGTCGTACACGCTGCAGGTCGAGGGCAACGGCCGCGGCGGCTTCGTGAAGGGAGTCGGCCACGTGATGCTGGTCGAGTCGGACGGCGGAACGCTGGCCACGATCCAGGGAGACGCGCAGGTGGGCGGGCTGATCGCGGCCGTGGGGCAGCGGCTGATCGAGTCCGCGGCGCGCATGATGATGACGCAGTTTCTGTCGGCGCTGGACGCTGAGGTCGCGCGCGCGCCCGGCGACGCGCCGGACGGCTCCAGGACTGGCTAGGTCGGCCGGCGCTCGCCGTCGGGCACGGCGCGAGCGCCTCACTCGAGGAGGAGGTGGAGCGGTGAAGATCCAGATGAAGGTGAACGGCGCCGATCACGTCTCGGAGGTCGAGCCCCGCCTCCTGCTCGTCCACTACCTGCGCGACGTGCTGAACCTGACCGGCACCCACGTGGGCTGCGACACGAGCCAGTGCGGCGCCTGCACGGTGCTCGTGGACGGCCGCTCGGTGAAAGCCTGCACGATGTTCGCCGCCCAGGCCGACGGCGCCGAGATCACGACGATCGAGGGCCTCGCCTCGGACGGGAAGCTGCACCCGCTGCAGGAAGGGTTCTGGGAGCGCCACGGGCTCCAGTGCGGCTTCTGCACGCCGGGCATGATCATGGCCGCCTGGCAGCTCCTGGAGCGCAATCCGCGTCCGTCCGAGGAGGAGATCCGCTTCGCGCTGGAGGGCAACTACTGCCGCTGCACGGGCTACCACAACATCGTGCGCGCGGTGCAGTTCGCCTCCGCGAAGATGGCCGCCGCACCCGCGCGCCCCGCGCGCGCGGCGGCGAGGTAAGGGGGAGCCATGGCCACCGACACCGACCTTCAAACCTCCGCCGCTCCGGACCCCGCGCACATCTTCGGCGCGGCCGTCAAGCGTCGCGAAGACCCGCGCTTCATCACCGGCACGGGCCGCTACACCGACGACATCCATCTCCCGGGGACGCTGCACGCCTCGTTCGTGAGGAGCCCGCACGCACACGCGGCGATCCGGAGCGTGGACGTGGCCGCCGCCCGGCAGGTCCCGGGCGTGGTCGCCGCCTTCACGGGTCGGGATTTGGCCGCCGCCGGCGTGAACCCGCTCCCCTGCGGGTGGCTCGTGCCCGATCTCAAGATTCCGGGCTATCCCGTGCTGGCCGCCGGAAGAGTCCACTTCGTGGGCCAGCCCGTGGCGTTCGTGGTCGCGGAGTCCGCCTACGCGGCCCGCGACGGCGCCGACCTGGTCGAGGTGGACTACGAGGTGCTGCCCGCCGTGGCGAACGCCGAGCGCGCCCTCGAGCCGGGGGCGCCGCAGCTCCACGACAACGCGCCCGGCAACGTGGCTTTCCGCTGGGCGCTCGGAAACCAGGCCGAGACCGACGCCGCGCTGAAGGGGGCCGCCAAGGTGGTCCGGCAGCGGCTCGTGAACCAGCGCCTGATCCCGAACGCCATCGAGCCGCGCGCCTCGGCCGCGTCCTGGAACCCGTTCACGAGCGAGCTCACCCTCTACGTCACCTCGCAGAACCCGCACGTGCACCGCCTGCTGATGGCGGCCTTCGTGCTGGGGATCCCCGAGCACAAGATGCGGGTCGTCTCGCCCGACGTGGGTGGCGCCTTCGGCTCCAAGATCTTCGTCTACCCCGAGGAGTGCGCCGTCTCGTTCGCCTCACGGGCGCTGGGCCGGCCCGTCAAGTGGGTGGCCGAGCGGCGGGAGTCGTTCCTGACCGACGCGCACGGCCGCGACCACGCCACCGAAGCCGAGCTGGGGCTCGACGCGGGCGGCAAGATGGTGGCCCTGCGAGTGAAGACCGTCGCCAACCTGGGCGCCTTCCTCTCGACCTTCGCGCCGCTCATCCCCACTTACCTCTACGGCACGATGCTCTCGGGCGTCTATGAGATCCCGAACATCTGGTGCGAGGTCACGGGGACGTTCACGAACACGACCCCGGTGGACGCCTATCGCGGGGCCGGCCGGCCGGAGGCGGCCTACCTCAGCGAGCGGATGACCGACCTGGGGGCGCGGGCGCTGGGGATGGACCCGGTCGAGATCCGCCGCCGGAACTTCATCGCGCCCTCGAAGTTCCCCTACCAGACACCGGTCGCCTTCCAGTACGACTCGGGGAACTACGCGGCGGCGTTCGAGCGGGCGCTCGAGATGCTGGACTATGCGAAGTTTCGGGCCGAGCAGACGGCGGCGGCGAAGCAGGGCCGCTGGCTCGGCGTGGGGTTCGCGACCTTCATCGAGGCCACCGGGCCCGCGCCGTCGCGCATCGCCGGCGCCCTGGGCGCGCAGGCCGGGCTGTGGGAGAGCGCGACCGTGCGCGTGCACCCGACCGGCAAGATCTCGGTCATGACCGGCTCGCACACCCACGGCCAGGGTCACGAGACCACGTTCGCCCAGATCGTCTCGAGCGAGCTCGGCGTGCCGCTCGAGGACGTGGACATCGTGCACGGCGACACGGGGGCGATCCCCTTCGGGATGGGCACCTACGGCAGCCGCTCCGCGGCGGTGGGCGGTTCGGCCGTCTGGACCGCGGTCCAGAAGATCAAGGAGAAGGGCAAGAAGATCGCGGCACACCTGCTGGAGGCCGCCGAGGCCGACATCGAGTACGCCGGCGGAAAGTTCGCGGTGAAGGGGTCGCCCGACCGGGCCAAGACCTTCGGCGAGGTGGCGCTCATGGCCTACCTGGCGCACAACTACCCCGACGGCCTGGAGCCCGGGTTGGAAATGACCGCGTTCTTCGATCCCGCCAACTTCGTGTTTCCCTACGGCGCCCATGCCTGTGTGGTCGAGGTGGATGCCGAGACCGGCCGCGTGAAGGTCCTGCGCTACGTCGCGGTGGACGACGTCGGCCGGGCCGTGAACCCGATGATCGTAGACGGCCAGCTGCACGGCGGGATCGCGCAGGGAATCGCTCAGGCGCTCTGGGAGCACGCCGCCTACGACGAGAACGCCCAGCTCGTCTCCGGCAGCTTCATGGACTACTCGGTTCCCAAGGCCGACGACCTGCCGTCCTTCGAGACCGACCGGACCGAGACGCCGACACCGCTCAATCCGCTCGGCGTCAAGGGGGCGGGTGAGATGGGGACCATCGGCTCGACGCCGGCCGTCGTGAACGCCGTGATGGACGCGCTCGCCCCGCTGGGCGTGGCGCACCTGGACCTTCCACTCACGCCGGACCGGATCTGGCGCGCGATCCGGGACGCGGCCGCCAGACGGCCGACCGCGGCGGACTGAGGAGACGAGCCATGTACCCAGCCAGCTTCGAATACCACCGCGCGTCGTCCGTCAAGCAGGCCGTGGGCCTGCTCGCGCAGCACGGCGACGACGCCAAGCTCCTGGCCGGAGGGCACAGCCTGATCCCGTTGATGAAGCTGCGGCTCGCGCAGCCGGGGCACCTGGTGGACATCGGCCGCATCCCGGGCCTGTCCGGGATCCGGGTCGAGAAAGGCGCGGTCGTGATCGGCGCGCTGACCACCCACGAGTACGTCGCCTCGAGCCCCGCCGCGCGGCAGTCGCTTCCGGTGCTGGCCGAGGCCGCCGGCTCGATCGGCGACCAGCAGGTGCGCAACTGCGGCACGATCGGCGGGAGCCTGGCGCATGCCGATCCGGCCGCCGACTGGCCGGCTCTGGCGCTGGCCCTCGACGCGCGCATCACGGCGGTCGGGCCCGCGGGGAAGCGCGCGATCGCGGCCGACGAATTCTTCGTGGACCTGCTGACCACTGCCCTCCGCCCCGACGAGATGCTGACCGAGGTGCGCTTTCCGATCCCGCCCGCGGGCTCGGGCGCGGCCTACGCGAAGCACGTCCACCCGGCGTCGCGCTTCGCCGTCTGCGGGGTGGCGGCGCTGCTGGTCCCGGGCTCGGGCGGGACCTGCAAGGACGTGCGGGTGGCCGTGACCGGGGTGGGGCCCAAGGCCACTCGCGCCGGGGCGGTCGAGCATTCGCTCGACGGAAAGAAGCCCGTCGCGGACGCCATCGCGGCGGCCGCGGCGCGAGCGGCCGACGGCATCGAGATGAGCGCCGACCTGCAGGGCTCAGTCGAGTACAAGCAGCACCTGACGTGCGTCTGCGCCCGCAAGGCGCTGGAGAGGGCGGCGGGGGCGATGAAGGCGTGACGCTCCGAGCCCTCTTCGACGAGGACTGGGAGTGGCGCAAGCGCGAGTACCCCGAGCTCGCGACCCAGCTCGGCGACCACCGCTGGGACGACCGGCTCACGGACCACTCGTTCGAGGCCATCGAGCGCCGCAAGGCGCACGAGCGCGGGATGCTGGAGCGGGTCCGCCGGATCGACCGCGGCGGCCTCGCGGGCGAGGACCGTCTCTCCTGCGACCTCTTTCTCCGCGCCAAGGAGCTCCTGGTCGAGGGACTGCGCTGGCCCCAGGAGCTGATCCCGGTCACGCAGATGGCCGGCATCCACCTCGCGCTTCCGCGCCTCTCGACGATCATGCCGTTCCGGAACGCGCGCGACTGCGAGAGCTACGTCGCGCGACTGCGGGCTTTCCCGCGCGCCGTCGAGCAGACCCTGGCGCTCATGCGGCGGGGGATGGAGGCGAAGTGGGTGCCTCCCGCGGTTCCGCTGCGGGGGCTGCCCGCGCAGATCCGGAGCCAGCTCGCGGACGACCCCACGCGGAGCGTCCTCTTCGCGCCGTTCCGCCGGCTGTCCGCCGGCATCCCCGCGGCCGAGCGCGACCGGCTCGCCGCGGCGGGCGCGGCGGCGATCGGCGAGTCCGTGGCGCCGGCGCTCCGCGCGCTGGCCGAGTTCGTCGAGCGCGACTATCTGCCGGCCTGCCGCGAGAGCATCGCGGCCTCGGCCCTTCCCGACGGCGAGGCCTACTACGCCCACGCCGTGCGCCGCGAGACGACGACGCGGCTCACGCCCGCCGAGGTGCACGCGATCGGCCTCTCCGAGGTGGCGCGGATCCGCGGTGAGATGCAGGCCGTCATCCAGCAGGTCGGATTCGGGGGTTCCTTCGCCGAGTTCGTGGCGTTCCTGCGCAGCGACCCGCGCTTCTACTTCACGCGCAGCGAGGACTTGATCACGGCCTACCGCGACGTCGCCAAACGCGCCGACGCGGAGCTGCCGGCTCTCTTCGCGGTCCTGCCCCGCCAGCCCTACGGGGTGCGCGAGATCCCCGCCCACGAAGGTCCCGCGCAGCCCGCCGCGTACTACCAGCGCGGGGCGCCCGACGGGTCGCGGGCCGGGTTTTTCTGGGCCAACACCTACAAGCTCGACACGCGCCCCAAGTACGAGATGGAGGCGTTGACGCTCCACGAGGCGGTGCCCGGCCACCACCTGCAGATCGCGCGCGCGGCCGAGCTCGGCGACCTGCCCGACTTCCGCCGCAACACGGGCCCCACCGCCTACGTCGAGGGCTGGGCGCTCTACGCGGAATGGCTGGGCTACGAGATGGGGTTCTACACCGATCCCTACGCCCGCTTCGGACAGCTCACCTACGAGATGTGGCGCGCCGGCCGGCTCGTGGTGGACACCGGGTTGCACGCCCTGAGCTGGACCCGCCAGCGGGCGATCGACTTCCTGGAGGAGAGCACGGCCAAGACCGCCAACGACATCGCGGTCGAGGTGGATCGCTACATCGTCTGGCCGGGACAGGCGCTGGCCTACAAGATCGGCGAGCTCGAGATCCGCCGCCTGCGCAGGGAAGCCGAGGCCGCGCTCGGCGAGAGGTTCGACCTGCGCTCCTTCCACACCGCTCTGCTGGACGAGGGCGCCCTGCCGCTGGACGTGCTGGCGCGACACGTCGACGGCTGGATCGCCGCCCGGAAGGGAGGCGCGGGATGACCCCCGACGAGCGGGAAAGCCCCCCGCCCGGGCCGGGAGAGCAGGCCGCCGAAGGGAGCGGAAGGAAGGCCGAACGGCGAGGGATCAGCCGGCGCACGATGCTGGCCGGCAGCCTGGCCGCGCTGGGCATGTCGGCCCTCCGCGAGGCGAGGCTCGCGGTGGCGGGGCTCCAGGAGCCCGCCGATCCCACCCGCGTGCCGGGCCGCCCGGTGAGCGAGCTCGGCATGCGCGCGCCGACGGAGAGTCCCCGCCGCGTCCTGCGCGACGGGGCGCAGGGCGTCTCGCTCACCCCGCTCCAGGACCTGCGCGGCATCGTCACGCCGGCCGACCTCCACTTCGAGCGCCATCACGCGGGCGTTCCGGCGGTGGATCCCGAGCGCTGGTCGCTCCTGATCCACGGCATGGTGGAGCGGCCGCGCGTCTTCACGCTGGAGGACTTGAAGCGCCTTCCGTCCGTCTCCCGCCTCTGGTTTCTCGAGTGCTCCGGCAACGGCGGGAAGTTCTACGACTTCCAGGCCGACTGGTCGCCCCAGCAGATCGACGGTCTGACGAGCACCAGCGAGTGGACCGGCGTGCCGCTGGCGCTCCTGTTCCGCGAGGTGGGCGTCGACCCCGCCGCGAGCTGGTTCCTGGCCGAGGGGATGGACGCGGCCGTCATGGCCCGCAGCATCCCGCTCGAGAAGGCGCATGACGACGCGCTGATCGCCTACGGCCAGAACGGCGAGGCGATCCGTCCGGAGCAGGGCTACCCCGCGCGGCTCTTCCTGCCCGGCTGGGAGGGCAACGCGAACGTGAAGTGGATCCGCCGCATCGAGGTGGCCGATCGGCCCTTCATGACGCGTGAGGAGACTTCGCGCTACACCGATCCGCTCGCGGACGGCAGCGCCCGCCAGTTCAGCTTCGTGATGGACGCCAAGTCCACGATCACCTTCCCGGCGCACCCGGCGATCCTGCCCGACAAGGGCTGGTGGGAGATCCAGGGCCTCGCCTGGAGCGGGCGCGGCCGGATCACCGGCGTCGAGGTGACGACCGACGGCGGTCGCAGCTGGGCGCCCGCGCGGCTGCAGGAGCCGGTCCTGCCCCGGTGCCACACGCGCTTCCGCAGGCTCTGGAACTGGCGCGGCGACACGGCGCTGCTCGCGAGCCGCGCGACCGACGAGACGGGCTACGTGCAACCCACGCTGAAGCAGCTCGTGGCCGCCCGGGGGCAGGGCACCCAGTATCACAACAACGGGATCCGGGTCTGGCGCGTGCAGCCCGACGGGCGCGTCTTCCTCGAGCCGGAGGGGTGAGCATGGCCTCGGCCGCGCGCCGGCGCGGACGCACGCGCGACGCGGCGTGCCGCCGGACCCAGGTCTTCACGATCGTCGCGGCCGTCGCCCTGGGCGTGGCCGTCGCATCGGCCTGCCGCGACGCCACGCGGAAGGCGGCCGATCGGGAGGCCGGCCGGCGGGCTGGCGCGGCGGGGAACGCTCCGGCGAACGACTCGGCCCCAGGTCGCGACTCGGCCCCGGCCGGAATCGCCGGCTGGGCGACCGCGCTCGAAGCCGAGTCGCTGCCCGCGCGCTTCGACGTCGGGAAGACGGCGAGCCCGGAGCAGATCGCCGCCCTGGACATCGACGCGCGGCCCGACGGAAGGGGCCTGCCGCCCGGGCAGGGCACGGTGGCCCGCGGAGCGCAGGTCTTTCAGGCGAAGTGCGCCCGCTGTCATGGGCCGACTGGAACCGAGGGGCCCAACGACGTGCTGGTCGGGCGCGAGCCTCGCCAGGGATTCCTGTTCGGCCAGTACACCTCGCTCACGCGCACGATCGGCAACTACTGGCCCTACGCGACGACGCTCTACGATTTCATCCATCGGGCGATGCCGCTCGACGCGCCCGGCTCGCTGGCGCCGGACGAGGTCTACAGCGTCGTCGCGTTCCTGCTCTATCGGAACGAGATCGTGCCCGAGGACGCCGTCATCGACGCGACGACGCTGCCCGCGGTGCGGATGCCGGCCCGCGACAGGTTCGTCCCCGACAACCGGAGGGGCGGGCCCGAGGTCCGCTGAAGGCGGCAGGTGCCCACGTCGCTGCTGGAGCGCATCTATCCCAGCCGGCCTCTGGCCATCCGGGCGCGCGGCTCGGTCGGCGAAGCCGTGCGGCGACTCCAGGCGGTCGTCAAGCGATCCGCCTGGCGCACGCCCTTTCGGGAGTCCCTGGTGGGCCCCATCTCGGCGTCGCGAGTCGTCGTTCGCCGCTACCGCCCGTGGCTCCGCAACGACTTCGGGCCGGCGTTCGTGGGTCGCTTCGTCCAGGAGCCGGACGCCGCCCGACTGGAAGGCGCCTTCACGCTTCACCCTCTGATCCGGCGGATCATGATCTTCTGGTTCTCGTGCGTGGCGCTCTTCCTGATGATCGGCGTGGGCCGCATGGTTGCCCGGCCGTCCATGGGAGACGAGCTTCTGTTCGTGGCGTTGACACTGGGACTTGGAGCCTATGGCGTCGCTCTCCTCCTGCTCGGCCGCTGGTTCGGCCGCAAGGACATCCCGTACATCGAGGCCGGCCTGACGGCGGCCCTGCGCTCCGAATCCACCGATGCGTGAGGAGATCCGCCGGGTCCAGGCCGCGATGGAGCAGGCGGCTTACATCACCGACGCCGCGGTGGCCACGTCCGTGCACCTGGCCATGGCCCTCGGGAAACCGCTGCTGGTCGAGGGGCACGCGGGGGTGGGCAAGACCGAGATCGCCAAGGTCCTGGCGCAGGTCCTGGACACGAACCTGATCCGGCTCCAGTGCTACGAAGGGCTCGACGCCGCGTCCGCCCTCTACGAGTGGAACTACCCGAAGCAGCTCCTGCGCATCAAGCTCGAGGAGCGGGAGGGGCGTCCGCTCGAGGCGAAGGAGGCCGACATCTTCTCCGAGCCCTTCCTGCTGCGGCGTCCCCTGCTGCAGGCGATCTCCCAGGACGGCAAGGCGCCGGTGCTGCTGGTCGACGAGCTGGATCGCGCCGACCTCGAGTTCGAGAGCTTCCTGCTCGAGATCCTCTCCGACTTCCAGGTGACGATCCCGGAGATCGGCACGCTGCGCGCCCGGCATCGCCCGCACGTGGTCCTCACCTCGAACCGCTCCCGCGACCTCTCCGACGCGCTGCGCCGGCGCTGCCTCTACCTGTGGATCGACTACCCGGACCTGGAGAAGGAGGTGCGCATCCTGCGGGCGCGCCTGCCCGGCATCGAACGCCGGCTGGCCGAGCAGATCGCGCGCGTCATGCAGGGGCTGCGCCAGATGCGGCTCGCCAAGGCGCCGGGCGTGGCGGAGAGCCTGGACTGGGCCGCGGCCCTGGCCGCACTCCACGCCGACCACCTGGATCCCGAGCTCGTGCGCGAGACCCTGGGCTGCGTGGTCAAGGAGGTGGAGGACGTGAAGCGGCTGGAGGCCGACCTGCAGGCGGGCCGGCTGGCCGGGCTCCTGGAGGGATGACGCGCTCGAGCAGCTCGTCCACGCCGCGCCAGTAGGTCGCGGGATCCGCCTGTGGCACGTCCTCGTGGTCGGCGCCCCTGATCGGCAGGAAGCGCTTGTCTCCCTCCAGACGATCGAACAGCTCGCGGCCGTGCCGGATCGGCACGACGCGGTCGGCGTCGCCGTGGATGACGAGCGACGGCCCCCGCCAGCTCTCCAGGAAGCTCGCGGTCGGGAAGCGGTAGCTGGCGAAGACGGAGAGTACCGCGAAGAAGGGATCGTCGCGCACGACGGACCGTCCCTCGGCGAAGGGCGATTCCAGGATCAGGGCGTCGGGCGGCTCCACGTTCGTGGCGTAGGCCGCGGCTGCCGCCCCCAGGGAGCGTCCCCAGTAGACGACCGGCACGCCCGGCCGGTGGAGCTCGTCGCGGAAGCGACGGACGAAGGCGGCCGTGTCGAGGTAGATCCCCTTCTCCGTCGGTGAGCCGGTGCTGGCGCCGTAGCCCCGGTAGTCGAGCGCGAAGACGGAGAAGCCGCGCGCGCGGATCCCCGCCAGGACGTCGAGCCAGAGCGAGAGGTTGCCGCCGTTGCCGTGCCAGAAGAGGACCTCGGCGCGGGGCTCGGGATGCGGCAGCCACCAGGCGGCCAGCGTCTCGCGGTCGGAGGTCTGGATCTCGAGCTCGCGGAACTCGAGCCCCAGGTCGCGCGGCGTGGCACCGACGCCGCGCTGCGGGTAGAAGGCGAGCCGCGGCTCGAGCAGGAGCGCCAGCAGCCGCAGCGCCACCAGGACGGCCGCCGCGACGCCGGCCCAGATGAGGAGTGTGCGGATCATGCCGGGAACCTTGCGCGCCGACCTCGTCGCCGCCACGGCTCGGTTCTGCCGGCTCCTGCGCGCGCGCGGGATCCCGGTGACCTCCGGCGGAGCGCGCGACGCCCTCCGAGCCCTCGAGCAGGTGGACCTGGCCGACCGCGACGAGATGCGCCTCGCGCTGCGCGCCGTGCTGGCCTCCTCGCCGCGGGAGGTCGCGGCCTTCGACGCGCTGTTCGACGCGTTCTGGGGTGGGCCGGCGGGTGGCCTCGGGGGGGCGGACGACGAGACCGAAGCGCCGCTCGTCGGGGCTCGCTTCCCGAAGCCCCCACAGGAAACCCCCGAGTTCGCAGGCTGGACGGAGCTCGGCGAGGGCGGGGGCGAGCCCCTGGGGCTCCCCGGCCTCTCGGACGTGGAGAGCCTCGGCACCAAGGACTTCTCGGCCTTCACACCTTCGGAGCTGGACGAGGTGGAGCGTCTCGCGGCCCGTCTGGCGCGGAAGCTCGCGACCCGCCGGAGCCGCCGGGCCGGTCCGCCCGGGCCGCGCGGCCGCGTGGACCTGCGGCGCACGCTGCGGCGGAGCCTCACGCGCGGCGAGCCCGTGGAGCTCGTGCGGCGCGAGCGGAAGCTCCAGAAGACCAAGCTCGCCGTCCTGTGCGACGTCTCGGGCTCGATGGACCTCTACAGCCGGCTCTTGCTGCAATTCCTGCACGCGCTGCAGAACCACCTCGGGCGGGTCGAGACGTTCGTCTTCTCGACCAGGCTCGAGCGCATCACCGAGCGGCTGGGGGGGCGCTCGTATCGTCAAGCGCTGGACGAGCTGGGCCGCCTGAAGGGCTGGTCGGGAGGGACGAAGATCGGCGAGAGCCTGACCGCGTTCCTGGCCGGCTGGCGGCGGTTGCTGGACCGCGACACGGTCGTCCTCATCCTCTCGGATGGGTGGGACACCGGCGACCCGGCGCTCCTGGTCGAGGCCTTGATCGAGATGAAGCGGCGGGCGCCGAAGATCGTCTGGCTGAACCCGCTGCTGGGAAACCCCGACTACGAGCCGCTCACCCAGGGCATGGCGGCGGCCCTGCCGCACGTGGACGCCTTCCTGCCGGCGCACAACCTGGAGTCGCTGCGCGACCTCGCTCGGCACCTGCGCACGTGAGCGCGCGCCTCGCGGCGGCGGGTCACCTTCGGGGGTCGGGAGCCGCCACGAGGCTCCGTTGCTGCAGGGCCTTCAGAGCCGCTTGCAACGCAGCTTCCTCGGCGTGACCCGTCGGGATCTCGACCGACTCCTTCCCGGTGATCGGAGCCGGCTCCTCCCACCTCGCGGCCGCCCTCCGGTAGATTTCCCAGTCGGCGTCGGAGACGTCGCCCTTGCGCTTCCGCAAACGGTCGCGGACCACCTCGGGGTCGACGGTGCAGAGGAGCAACAGGCCCGGCACTCCCCAGGCTCGCGCCGTATCCAGGAACTCGCGACGGCGGGCCTCCTCGCGAAAGCTCGCATCCACGATCACGCGTCGGCCCTCGAAGAGGAGTTGCGTGACCCGGCGCAGACATTCAGCGTAGGTCCGCTCGTTCCACTCGGTCGTGTAGAGCCCTTCGCCGAACTCGGCCGCCGCCCGTTCGGTGGGCGTGAAGCCCGCGAGCTCCTTGCGGACGGCGTCCGAGGTCACGACCTCGAAGCCGGCCGCCGCGGCGAGCCCGCGCGCGAGCGTGGACTTGCCCGTCCCCGGCAATCCCGCGACGAGGACCAGACACGGTCTGCGGCCTGGCTCCTCGAGCTCGACGAGCGCCAGCAGCCAGTGCGCACGTGACGTGCGGAGCGCGTCCTCACGCTCGTGGTGGGGCACCTCGCGCGAGAGCGCCTCGAAGCCCTCCACCTTGCCCCGCACCGCCGCCCGGTAGGCCGTGTAGAACGACAGCAGCTCGCGCCCCTCGGCGTCGCTCGAGGCGCTGAAGTACGCCTCGGCGAAGCGGACCGCGAAGTCGCGACGGCCCTGGAAGGCGAGGTCCATGGCCAGGAACGCCATGTCGGCCACCGGATCGGCGTAGCGGAAGCGCTCGTTGAACTCGATGCAGTCCACGACCACGAGGTCCCGCGGCGGCGGGCGGTCCGGGAAGACGTAGACGTGGTCGAGCCGCAGGTCGCCGTGCGTGTCGCACGGCACGCCGGCCTCGGCGCGCCTCTCGATCGATGGACGCAGGCGCTCGAGCGCGCGCCCCGTGAGGTCGCGGATGCGCGCGTAAACGGCGGCGCTCAGCGTGGTCCCGATCTGGGGCGCGGACTGCTCGAAGTTCTCGCGGCAGTTGCCGCTCACGACCTCCCAACCGCCGCAGGCCGCGATGTGCTCGCCACGCTCGGCCCCGGCGTGGAAGGCCGCGATGCGCTCGGCGAGGCCCGAGATGAGCCGCTCGTCCACGTCGTCGCGAGCCAGGCGGAACTCGAGGGTCGCCTCGTCGGGCAGCCGCTCCATCCAGACGGCGTAGTCTTCGATCGTAAGCGGGGACTTCGAGGTGGGCGGGGCGGCTCCTCGGGGGGACCCCTCGGAGCCGCGTAGTACGCGGTCGCGCCCGGATTGAGGGGAGGTTTCGGGGGCGGGCGGGGCGGCTCCTCGGGGGGGCCCCTCGGAGCCGATCCTCACCTCGCCGTCGCACGCGACGACCGGCACCACCCCCAGGTAGACGCCCGGGGCCAGGCGGGCGTTCAGGCGCACCTCCTCGAGGCAGAAGAGCCGGCGCTTCTCGAGGGTCGTGAAGTCCAGGAATCCCAGGTCGAGCGGCTTCTTGATCTTGTAGGCGTAGGGCCCGGCCAGGAACACGACCGAGATGTGCGTGTGGTGCACGACGACATCGGAAACCGGATGCGGGTAGGCCTCGGGGCGCGAGAGCGCCTCGACGAGCCGGGCGAGCTCCATCAGTCGGTCCCGTGGGGCGAGCGGGCGGGTGTCATGCGACGAAGATAGGAAGAACCGGAGCGTGGGCGCGCTCTTTGGGACGGTCTAACGATAAATCCGAGAGAGAGGGCTCGAGGACCGACCAGCGGGGCGGCGGCCGGTCCTCGAGATCGAGAGGAAGGCGGAACCTGGGGAGCGAAAGCGACGGCCGTGCTAGGCGGCTTCCCGCACCGCCTGGCGGACTTCGTCGTAGTCGGGCTCCTTGCCCGCATCCTCGGAGACCCAGGCGTAGGACACCTTGCCGTCACGACCGATCACGAACGCCGCGCGCTTCGAGACGCCCTTCATCCCGAGCAGATCTTCGTAGAGGACGCCGTAGCTCCGGGTCACGTCGCGGTTGAAGTCCGAGAGGATCGGGAAGGGGATCTTCTCCTGCGCGCGGAACTTCTCGGTCACGAAGGGGCTGTCAACCGAGATGCCGTAGACCTTGGCCCCCAGCCCTTCCCACTGTTTCCAGGAGTCCCGTATCGTGCACATCTCTGTCGTGCAGGTCGGGCTGAAGGCCAGCGGAAAGAAGAGCAGCACGACCTTGTCCTTCCCGATGTCCGCGCCCACGTCGACCACTTCTCCGGGCTTGCGGGAGGGCAGCTTGAACCCCGGCGCCCGGTCGCCCTTGCTGACCGCCATCACGACCTCGTTGGATGGAGTTTCGCGTAGGAAATTCGGCGCAAGGACGAAACCGCGCAACCCGTCCTCCGTGCTTTCGGGGAGCCGGGGAGCTCGATGTGAAGGATGGTGATAGGGAGCCGGAACGCGGACGGGCGAGCTGGCGCTCGCCCGTCCGGTGCCGCCCAGGGAGCGGCGGCGCGAGAGGCTGGTTCGGCTATTCGACCAGCCGTACGGCCTGCACGCCCGCCGATCCACTTCCGGGCGAGTTGGCAGCGATGCCGGTCGTAGGACCGAGGTACATCACGACGAAGGTGTCTTTCTTGTCCTTGCTCGAAAGCGCGGCGCATTTCGGGTCCGCGGATTGAGGCGGCGAATCGCAGAAGCCTGCCGCCCAGATCTTCGCGAAGTTCCCCACGACGGCCGGATTGCTGCCCCCGGGGCCGATCACATCGCGCGGGTCGGCCAGCGGCATCGTGCGGATGCGGCGCGAGTCGGCGCAAGTAGATGGGGTCCGATAGCAAGCGAGCGCTGCCGCCGGGGTCGAAGGACCCCACGCGAGCACGTCCTCAAGCGCCTTGTGGATCGCGTTGCCGCCGAAGCCCGTCTGGACGTGCGCCTCGTCGCCCTGCGCCAGCGTGTAGGACGTCGGACAATTGCCGCGGATGGCGTCCCGCAACTGGTTCATCCCGCCGGCGTTGGTGTTGGGAGGAGTGTTCATCGGAAACCACCAGCCTGGCGACCAGTGGTCACCGTGCCCGCCCCACTTGGCCACCAGGTAGCGTCCCTGATCGCTGGCCAGGGCGCCCCAGCCGGTGTATGCCGGGAAGCCCAGCCCCAGCGTGGGTGGCGCCCTGTAGAAATCGGCGGGGTTGTCCCCGAAGGTGGGGGAGTCGTCGAAGTCGCCGAACACGGCATTGTTGCTCCGCGTGCCGTCGCTCTCCTTCCAGGCGTCGGGCGGGATGAAGGGCCAGAGGCACTCCGAGACGCTCGCCCCGCTCGTCACGATCGCCGCCGCTTTGACCGTCATGTCGGCGCTCTCGAGCCCCAGCACCCGGGCGAAATAGTGCGCGAGTGGATTGGCGCGCGCTTGGGTCCGACGCACGAACACTCGAACGAGCGTATCACCCTCGACCTCGATGTCCTGGGCCTGGTCGATGTCGATGGGCTCGTTCAGGATCCCGTGCTTTTCAGTATAGAGCTCGGCCTCGGCCTTGGCGCCGGAGTGGTCCGTGGGCGCGCTCAGCAGCCAGCCGGCGCCGGCCAGGGCACCGGAGTCCGCCGCGCGGCGGGCTTGAGTCTGGGCCTGGTAGAGCAGACCCACGTCCACCGCCAGGGCGGCGAACCCCAGAAAAACCACCATGCCGACGGCGGTCAGGACCATTACGCTCCCCCGATCGCCACGGGGCACCGGCGGCCTGCACGTCCTTGTGCGTCGCGAATCACGCGTCATGTGTTTCAACCTCGGTCCTCACAGAGTTGCGGACGCGCGACCCCACCCCGGTCTTGGTCACTCGTTACGCATCTTCGACGTGCTGCCGAGCGTGATCGTGCCCGGGTCCGAGCCACCGAAAAAGGACGCGATCCCACCGAAGAAGTCGAACGTGTATTGATACGTGACCGTGACCTCACCGACCGTGCCGGGTGCGCCATCGATGCCGACGATGGTCACCGTCCGCTTCGACAGGTCGAGCGCGTTGGAGGTCAGGTAGTCATCGACGCGGCTGCGCACGAGCGCTTCGTTCGAGTTGACTCCCGGCGGGAGGGCCACGATGCGGGCGCCCTCGCGGGCCGAGTTGACAACCACCTGTTTGATGTTGATCGCACGGGCGAATTCTATCGCTCCGATGACGATCAGAAGCAGGACCGGGAGAACGATCGCGAACTCGACGAGCGCCACCCCTCTGCGTTGCACGAGACGTTCGTGGACTCCAGCTCGCGCGCGCTCGGGGGATGACCTTCGGCCGGCGGGTGATTGGAGCAACGCTTCCTCCTTCCGTGCAGCGTGCTGGTCCGGTTCTGCGTCGCTGCCACGGGGTGCGATGCGATGAGCCGGGAGGGAGGGTCGCGATACACGACCCCGACGATCGAGCTCTCTTGTCGAGCCGACCGGTGCGGAACCTGCGGATCTCGGCTTGTATCTTATGGCCTCGGCCCTTGATGTCGAGATCCTTCGTTGGATAGAAGCGGGTCGGACCTTGGGACCACGTCCAAATCGGCCGTTCCTTGTAGTCGGCAGACGCAGGAAGTAGTCAGGGCGTCGGTGGAGCCATGCCGGCTGGCTGCCTCCCGGCCCGTGCTAGACGGAACATGGATATAGAAGGACCGGAGGTAATGAGCATGTCTGAGCCGATTCGGAACGCCGCGGACAGCGGATCCTTCTGGGATCGGATGCTCGAGCGGCGCATTTCACGACGCACGTTGATCCGCGCGACAGCGGTCGCGGCCTTCGGATCCGCCTGGCGAACCCCGCTGAGTCTCCTGGGGCAACCGCCTCGCAGCGGTCCCGAAGGGCATCTGCTTCTTTCGCGCGAGCGCTTCACGCCCATCCGGCCGACCCGCGAGGACGCTTTCGTGCTGCCCCGCGAGTTCGAGTCCCGCCTGCTCATCAGCTGGAAGGACCCGCTGAACGACCTCGGCGATCGGTTCGGCTTCAACTGCGACTTCACGGCTTTCTTTCCGCTCGCGCCGGACGGGCGCCCGGCGGCGAGCTCGGGCCGTGGCGCCGGGGCCTCCCGCGACGCCGATCGCGAGGGCCTGCTCGTCGTGAACCACGAGTACCCGGACCCGCGCTTCATCCCCCAGACGGCGGACCAGCAGTACGCCGTGGGACTCTCGGTGGTGCACGTGACCCGCGACGCGCACGGGCGCTGGAGCGTGCGGCTGCGCTCGCGCTACGCGCGCCGCTACACGGCCACCTCGCCGATCGTGCTGTCCGGGCCGGCGGTGGGTCTCGGCGGCCGCGACGGCGCGGTCGTGGGCACGCTGGGGAACTGCTCGGGCGGTGTCACGCCGTGGGGGACGCTGCTCTCGTGCGAGGAGAATACCGAGGCCTACGGGACGCCCGCCGGGGAGGGTTGGTACGGCTGGGGGGAACCCTACAGCACCCGCGAGCACTACGGTTGGGTCGTCGAGGTCGATCCCTACGACCCGGAGTGGAAGCCGGTCAAGCGCACGGCACTCGGGCGCTTCCGTCACGAGGCCGTCACGATGCGCCTCGCCACCGACGGCCGGCTCGTGGCCTACATGGGCGACGACGCTCCGAACCACTTCGTCTACAAATACGTCTCCGAGGGGCGCTACGACGCCGAGCGCGGCCTGGCCAACGCGGAGCTGCTGGACCGGGGCACGCTCCACGTGGCGCACTGCGCCGACGACGGGACCGGGACCTGGACGCCGCTCCCCATGACCGAGGAGTGCCTGCGCGACACGCACGCCTACATCGTCGACAAGGGACTGGCTGCCACACCCATGGACCGCCCCGAGGACATCGAGGTGCATCCCGGCGACGGGAGCGTCTACGCCGCGCTCTCCTACAACATGGATCCGGGGCCGGGCCGCGTGCTGCCTCCCGAGGGCGCCGACCGCTACGGCAAGGTGGCGCGCTTCGTGGAGGCCAAGGGCGATCCGACCGCCACGAGCTTCAGCTGGGAGATCTTCAAGACCGGCGGGCCCGAGGCGGGCTTCGCGGCCCCCGACAACCTGGAGTTCGATCGGGCGGGGAACCTGTGGATCACCTCGGACTTTCCGGCCACCGGGGAGGAGGCCGAGCCCTACGCCCCCTTCGCGAACAACGGTCTCTTCATGGTGCCCACGTCCGGGGAGCACGCGGGGATCGCCTTCCAGTTCGCCTCGGGGCCGGTAGCCTGCGAACTCACCGGCCCCTGGCTCACGCCCGACGAGACCACCCTCTTCCTCTCCGTTCAGCACCCGGGCGAGGACTCGACACCCGAGGCGCCTTCGAGTCGCTGGCCGGATGGAAAAGGGGCGCCGCGCCCCTCGGTGGTCGCCATTCGGCGGCGGAGAGGCGCGGCGATCTGAGCCGCATGGCACGCGGGCGGGTGCGCGGGGTGCCGAGCGGCACGGCGGGAGGCTCGACGGTCACGAACACGCCGGTGATCGCCACTCGGGAACGAGCTCGGTCGCGCCCCCGGCGGCGTCCTCGACGGGCCTCGGATACCCGATCACATAGGCGATTCGGCGCACGCGCTCTTTGCTGAGGCAGGTGCAGTTCCAGGGGTCACGCAGGCAGACCGGACAATCATAGAGACTGGACTCGGCGCTCACGGGATTTCACCTCCCTTCCAACGTTTTTCCGCCATCCATCCTTAAGCGATACGCCCGCAGCTCCCGAGAACGGCGGGCCGCGGCGGCCCGGCGCGCGGCAAAGGAGCGCGCCGGGTTCCGCCGCGGTGATGCGGGGCTAGATGGTGGGCGGCACAGCGGGCACAGCCTTGCAGGAGGCCAGCGTGATGTTTCCGGCGCAGTGGCCGGAGGCGCTCCCTGAAGTCGGCTGGTCGGAGTCGTCGGCAGCCAGGTCCGGGCGGCTCCGGACAGCGTTCTCGAGGGGAAGTGCGCCGCTGCAGCCGGCGGAGAGCAGCAGCGTCGCGGCGAGAGCGATCAGCGTGAGAGTCTTCATCGTTCCTCCTCTGGACTGGCGGCGAGCGGGGCGTGCCGGGATGGCCCGCCTCCACTCGCCGCGCGTACGTTCCGAGCTAGAGCTCGCTGCCGATCCCGTCGATCAGCAGGTCCATCTCGTCGCCGACCCCGCGCAGCCAGCGCGAGACGGCCACGACTTCCTGCTTCCGCTCGAGCGGCGTGGGCGGAGCCATGACCGAGCGAATGGCCATGGCCGTGCCCCAGGCGAGGTTCGCGCGCCCGGCCAGGAGGTCGAGCGAGGCACGGGCCGCCGGAGCCGTCTCCTGCAACGCGCGAGCCTTGGCCTCGACGTCCGCCGCGGCTCGCTCCAGCTGCAGGCAGACCTCCTCCACCTTGCGGGTGTCTTCGGACTCGGTCGAGCGGCGGACCTTGACGCGCGCGAGCGCGCGGGCCTGGTCCTCGTAGACCTTCTGCGCCTCGGCCAGCGCGATCAGCCGAGCGTGGACCTCGGACGAGTTCCGGGCCGACTCGACCCCGAGTGACACCGACTGGAGCTCCTGCCCACGGGCGGGGTGGGTGCTGCCCGAGGCCAGCGAAGCGCCGGCGATGAGGCCCGTCAGGGCCGCGCGGCGCGTGAACAACGAGGCGATTTCGAGAACGTGGACGACGGACATCGTGCTCCTCCTGAGCGGGTTCGCGAGTATCGGATTTCTTCGACCGCGACCAGTCTAGAGGGGGCCTCTTGGTGAATCGCTCAGGGAAGCGCATAGGGGCGCCGCAGGGCTATGTTGGAGGCCATGATCCGGGTTCACGACCTGCGCAAATCCTTCCTTCAGGGTGACCGTCCGGTCCCCGTTCTGCGTGGCCTGGACCTGCGGGTCGGGCGCGGGGAGTTCGTCGCGTTGGTGGGGCGCAGCGGCTCGGGGAAGTCCACGCTGCTGAACCTGGTGGCGGGGCTCGAGCTGCCCGACGCGGGGAAGGTCGAGGTGAACGGGGTGGATCTGGGCGCCCTGGACGACCGGCGGCGGACGGTGTTTCGCCGGGATTCGATCGGGATCGTCTTCCAGCTCTTCAACCTGATCCCGGCACTGCCGGCGCTCGACAACGTGGCCTTGCCCGGACTTCTCGCCGGGCGCCCGCGGACCGAGGTCGAGGCCCGCGCGCTGGAGCTTCTCGCCCGCGTCGGGTTGGCGGATCGCGCCCGCGCCTTCCCCGACCAGCTCTCGGGCGGCGAGCAGCAGCGCGTGGCCACCGCCAGGGCGCTCATCAACGATCCCGCGGTGATCCTGGCCGACGAGCCGACGGGGAACCTCGACTCTGAGAGCGGCGAGCGCACGCTCGACCTGCTGCGGACGCTGGTCGATCAGGACGGGCAAACCATCTTGATGGCCACGCACGATCCGGCGGCCGCACGCCGCTCCACGCGCATCGTCACCCTCGCCGAGGGGAAGGTCCGCGAGGAGCTCCCCGGGGAGCGTCTGGCCGTGCCTTCACGGGCTTGATCCCCTCGCCCGCGCATCCGCCCGGTACCGGACGGTCTCCGCACGGCGCCCGCTTCCCGTGACCTCGATCGTGCGTCTGCTTCACTGGCCATTCTGGAAGCGCTCGCCGCTCGGAGTGCTCCTGCCGGCGCTCGGCGTGGCGCTCGGTGTGGCGGCGATCGTGGCCGTGGACCTGGCCGGCGCGAGCGCCGTCGAGAGCTTCGGCGACACCCTGCGCCGCCTGGACGGCAGAACGACCGATCGCGTGACGGGGACGCGCGTGCCGGACGGCCTGGCGCGCCGGTTGGCCGAGATTCCCGGCGTCGAGGCCGCGGCACCCGTGGTCGAGCGCATGGCGCTCGTTCTCCCGCCCGGCGCCTGGTCCGGGCCCGACGCTGAGGGCGACGGCGTGCCAGGGGGCGAGCGCGACGGCGATCCGCTGCGACTCCTGGGGATCGATCCGCTGGCCGAGCGCGAGGTCCGCTCGCTGGGTGTGGAGCCCGACGACACCCGGCTCTTGCGCGACTTCATGGGACGGCCCGGCGCGCTCGCCGTGAGCGGGGCGTTCCTCGACCGTCACGGCCTCGAGGTCGGCGATTCGCTGGAGCTGGTCGTGGGAGCCTACCGCCGGTCGGCGTTCGTGCTCTCGCGTCTGCCCGAAGAGGTGGGTGGCGCGCGGGTGCCCGAGGACCTGGCCGTGGGAGACGTCGCGACGGTTCAGGAGCTCGCCGGGGCCTTCGACGGCGTGGACCGGGTCGATCTGGTCCTCGCCGCCCCCGAGCGCGAGGCGGCCCTGGCCTCCGTGCGGGCCTTGCTCCCCACCGGCACGCGCCTCGAGCGCCCGGGCGCCGAGGCCGCGCGGTTCCAGCGCACGCTCTCCGCCTTTCGCGCGAACGTGCGCGCGCTCAGCTACCTGGCCCTCTTCGTCTCCTTCTTCCTGATCTACAACAGCCTGCTGCTCTCGGTGCTCAGCCGGCGTCAGCTGATCGGCGTAGCGCGTTGCGTGGGCGCCACGCGCGCGCAGGTGCTGCGGGGCTGGCTCGGGGAAGCGCTCGTCACCGGGGCCGTCGGCGTGGCGCTCGGGATCGGACTCGGTCTTCTCTTTGCTCGACCTGCGTTGCGGGAGGTTTCACGCACGGCGTCCGACCTGTACGGAGCGACAGGGGCCGCGACGCTCTCGATCGTCCCCGGCACGCTTCTCAAGGCCGCTGTCCTGGGACTCTCCTTCACGCTCCTCTCGGCGCTGCTCCCCGCGCTGGAGGCGGCGGCGACGCCCCCTGCCCACACCTCATCCCGGAGCAGCGTGGAGGCGCGCGCGCGCGCCCGTCGGCGTTGGGGGCCCATGCTCGCGTTGCCGTTACTCGGCGCTTGCGGTCTCGCCCTCGGCTGGCCGGCTTCGGGAGCGGTTCCCGGCTACGTCGCCGCCGTCTGCCTGGCGCTGGCGGCGGCGCTCCTGGTTCCCGCGGCTGTGGATCTCCTGCTCGCGGCGTTCCTGTCGGCGCGCTTCGGGAAAGGCTGGAGCCTGCTGCGGATGGCCGCGGCCAACATCCGCGCCAACATGAGCCGCACCGGCGTGGCCCTGGCCGCGCTCACGATCGCGCTCTCCATGGCGGTGGCGATGGGGACGCTGGTGGGGAGCTTCCGCGCCGAGCTCGAGCGCTGGATCGAGGTCAGCGTGCGAGGCGACGTCTACGTCTCGCCGCTGGGGCTCGAGGCCGACCGTCAGGGCGCCACGCTGGCGCCCGACCTGCCGGAGCGGCTGCGGGCGCTCCCGGGCGTGGCCGAGGTGGCCACCTACCGCGAGCGGCCCGCGGTCGTCCGCGGCCGTGACACGTTCCTGGCGGCGATCGACACGGAGGTGGCCCGCCGGCGGTCGAACTGGTCGCTTCTGTCGGGGCCGTCGTCGGTTGGATCGCGCGGAGCATCGCCGCAGGCGTCGCCGGACGAATTCTTCGACGCGCTGGAGCGCGGGGAAGCCGGCGTGAGCGAGGCGCTCCACCGGAAGACCGGCGTGGGACCCGGCGACCGGATCGAGGTCTCGCTCGGGGCCGCAGCCCTCAGCCTGACGGTGGCCGGGGTCTACCGCGACTACAGCACCGAGAGTGGGGTCGTGCTCGTGGATCGCCGCGCCCTCGCCCGGCACGGCGTGGACCTCGGGCCGCCGCGGTCGGTCGCGCTCTACCTGCGGCCGGGAGTCGATCCCGCGACCGTCGTGGCCTCGGTGCGGCGCACCGGGGGGAGCGAGCTGGGCCTGATCGTGCGCACGAACCAGGAGCTACGGAGCCGCGCGCTCGCGATCTTCGAGCGCACCTTCGCGATCACGCGCGTGCTCCAGATGATCGGGCTCGCCGTGGCGGCGATCGGCATCCTGGGGGCCCTGCTCGCGATGCTGCTCGAGCGCACGCGCGAGCTGGCGACGCTGCGGGCGCTGGGGCTCACGCGCCGGCAGCTGGCGGCGCTCTTCCTGGGCGAATCCACCCTGCTCGCGACCTTCGCCTGGCTCTTCGCTTTGGTCACGGGCGGCCTTCTCGCCTGGATCCTCCTCTCGGTGATCAACGTGCGGAGCTTCGGGTGGGCGCTGGACTACCGGATCCCGTGGACCACGTGGGCGGGCTCGCTGGCGGCGAGCCTCGCGGCCGGCTGGGCGGCGACGCTCTGGCCGCTGCGCCGGCTGGGGCGCATGGACCTCGTCCCGCTGCTGCGCGATGAGTAGCGCCGCGCGGCTCGCGCTCCGGCGCCGGCCGGGTCCGGCGGATGGGCCGCGGCCCGGCTCTCGGTTGAAATCGGCGAGCCGGTTCAGCGAGGCCGTTCTCCTTGCGGCGCTGATCCTGGGCGAGCTCGCGGCCTGCTCCGCTCCATCCGATGGAGCGCGGGGTGATCGGGCAACCGCTTCCGCATCTCGAGCCGCCGTCGACGGGCGGCGCGTTCAGGAGTCCGCGCAGGGGCCGGGGCCGGACGCATCGGGCTTCGCCGTCGCTCGCGGCTCACGCGCGTGGAGCTTCCCGCGCGACCATGGCGTGCACCCCGAGTACGCCACGGAGTGGTGGTACACGACGGGCATCCTGCGGACCGCGGAGGGGCGCCGGTTCGGGTACGAGCTCACGTTCTTCCGCCTGGGGCTCGTCCCGGGGGGATCGGCGGTCCGCCTGGCCGCCGTCACGGCCGGCCGGCTCTCCCCCTGGCGGGCGACGGACCTGATCCTGGCGCACGCGACGCTGACCGATCCGGAAACCAGGCGCTTTCTGGTGGACTACCGCGCGAGCCGGGCCGCCCAGGGGTGGGCGGGTGCGGACAGCACGCGGCTGGACGTGTGGGTGGATGACTGGCGCATGACGCAGGCAAGAAATCCCGACTCGACGCAGTCGCTCGCGACTTCGTCAGTGTCGCAGCCTGGCTCCGGGGCCGACTTCACGGTGAGGGTCCCCGAGGCCTCGACCAGCGGACGGTTCGGGCTGGACTTGCGTCTGCTGACGCTGCGCCCGCCCGTCCTTCACGGCGATGGCGGCCTCTCGCCCAAGGACGCGCGCGCCGAGCCCCACGCCAGCTGGTACCTGAGCCTGCCCCGGCTCGAGACCAAAGGAACGCTCTCGGTGGAAGGCGAGGTCTTCGAAGTATCGGGCACGACCTGGATGGACCACGAGTTCTTCACGGGCGGTCTCTCGGAAGCGCAGGTCGGCTGGGACTGGTTCTCCGCGCGCCTGGACGACGGTCGTGACCTCATGCTGTACCGACTGCGGCGGAAGGACGGCTCCACGGACTACCTGGCCGGCACGGTCGTGGCGGCTGACGGATCGTCCTGGCGGCCCGCCGACACGCGCGATGCCCTCTTCGAGCCGCTTGCGAGCTGGACCAGTCCGGCGAGCGGCACGGCCTATCCCGTCGGCTGGCGGGTGCGCCTGCCCGCCGAGAAGCTGGATCTCACCGTTCGGACGCCGCTGCCGGGGCAAGAGGTGCGGGCCGGGGGGACGGCGGTCGACTACTGGGAAGGGCTGGTGGACTACCGCGGCATGTGGGGGAACGCCGCGATTGCGGGGGAAGGCTACCTGGAGATGACGGGCTACGAGAAGCCGATGGAAATGCGATGATGCGCAATGGCATCCGACACTTCGCGGCGCGAACCCCACGACAGGCCTTCCACTCCGCCGCCCTGATCTCGCCTCCCGGCCCCGGCTCAGTGCTTCGCGTCTTCGCAAGGGCGGTGAATCCCCAATTCGGCTACGTCCACTTGATAGATGTCGCGCAGGCCATTCCCAGGGGCGTGCAGCCGGTCCGTGAGCTGGGAATAGTCGAGGGGCCGGTCCAGGGGAGCGTTGCTGAAACCGCGGTTGCTCGTGAAGAGGAGCCGCCGCCCGTCGGGGGAGACGCGCGGCGAGAAGTCCCAGGCCGCTGAGTTCACGTCCAGGTGGCGGGGCTCGGTCCAGGCACCGTCGCAGTTGTACGTCAAGTAGAGATCGTACGCGCCGACCGTGTCGGGACGGCCGTTCGAGGCAAAGATGAGGAGGCTCTCGTCGGGCGCGACGTAGGCCTCGATGTCGTTCCCCGGCGTGTTGACGGTCGCGCCCAGGTTCTCGGGCTCGCCGAAGTGGCCGCCGATCCGCCTGGCGCGCCACAGGTCCCCGTGCCCTCGGGCCCCAGGTTCCCCTCCCGCCGCTCCGATCCGAAATAAAGCGTGCCGTCGGCGCTCGGGGTCGGGAACCACTCGTTGCCGTCGCTCGCCAGCTCCGTCACGCGCTCGGGCTCGCTCCACCCGTCATCCGTCGCGTGCATCCTCCAGATGTCGGTGTTCGACTGCGGACGATCCGAGCCCGCCATCGGTCGCGTCGAGATGAAGTACAGCGTCCTGCCGTCGGGCGTGAACGAGACGTCGGCATCGTCGTAGCGACCCGAGAAGGGCGCCACCTCGGGCGTCGTCCAACCGCCCGGCTCGAGGCGCGAGACGATCACACCCGGCGCGAAAACGGCCGGTTCGGCCCCGGCCTTTACCGCAGAGCCTCCGCGCGGATCCTGCAATGGACCAGCGATCGCGCGTCCGACGCCCAATCCACCACAACAACCCAGAGCCAAAACGCCTGCGAGCATCCAGTGGGTGCCGGTCATCGTCTCGCTCCTGGATCGAGGGCGCCCCCGCGCTCAGTATACCGTCCGCCGCGATGCTTGTCTCGCGATGGTGGGCGAGAGGAGGCGGGAGGCTAGCGACTCGGTCGCCGACGGGTCAAGCTTGAGACCGCCCGAGCCTCACCTCGCCGCTCAGGAGTGACGATGTCCGATCCTTCCAGACGCGATTTTCTGGGGGCTCTGACGAGCTTGCCGCTGTTGCCGGGGTTGCTGACCAGACCGGAGCATCTTGCTGCCGGCCCGCAGCGGCTCCGGATCCGCACCGTCACCGCCGGCATCACGGTCGCGGCGCTACCCGACCCGGCGGTCGAAGCCGCGCTGGCCTTCCTCGAGCGCTCTCGGCGGTTCTTCCAGGAAGCCGGCTATGAGGTCCAAACGGTGCGCATCGCGACGGCGCCCCTGCCGCTCGTCGCCACGTCCGAGGCGCGTCGGGAGAGCCTGCCCCAACTCCGAGCCCTGGACGAGCTTGTGGGCTCGCACGGCGCGCTGGTCAGCATCGGCCCCGTGGGCCTGGACGACACCAGGACGGAGGATCTCGGCGCGTGGGTGGCCGAGCTCATCGGCTCGACGCGGAATTTGAGCTGCAGCGTCGCAGTCGCCCGGCCGGGTGGAGGTGAGAACCGGAGCGCGGAGATGGCTGCGGCTGCCTCCATCCAGGAACTGTCGAGGACGACCCCCGCCGGACTGGGCAACTTCAGGTTCGCTGCGGCGGCGAACGTTCCCGCGGGCACGCCCTTTTTCCCCGTGGCCTATCACGAGGGAGCCCCGGCTTTCAGCCTCGGGCTGGAGTCCGCGGGGCTTGTGGGCGAGGCGTTCCGGAGTGCAGCGAATCCCGCCGCTGCCCGGGAGCGGTTGCGGCTCACGCTCGACTCCGAATTGACGCGTGTCGAGCGCCTGGCGCTGGAGCTCGCGGCGCGTGAGCGCCGGCGCTATCTCGGCATCGACGCGTCACCGGCTCCCGGCCTGGACCGCAGCATCGGCGAGGCCATCGAAGCACTGACCGGGCGGCCGTTCGGCAGCCCCTCGACGCTATCGGCTTGCGCCCTGATCACCGACGTGGTACGCAGCCTCGCGGTCAAGACGTGCGGCTACTCCGGCCTCATGCTGCCGGTCCTCGAGGACCCGACGCTGGCGCGGCGCGCCGCGGAGGGCACGTTCGGAGTGCCGGAGCTGCTGCTCTACTCCAGCGTCTGCGGCACGGGCCTGGACGTGGTTCCGCTGCCTGGAGACACGTCCGTCGAGGGACTCTCGGCCGTGATCGGCGATGTGGCGGCCCTCGCGGTCAAGTGGGGCAAACCGCTGTCCGCCCGCCTGCTTCCCGTTCCAGGAGTGGCGACGGGCGGCGTCGCGCACTTCGATGATCCGCGCCTGACGGACTCGGTAGCGATGGGGATCGAGTGAGACCCGGGCTTCCCGAGAATGGCGGAAGGGGAAATCGGACGCGGAACGACGCGGATGCCCGAGCACCGCTCGTCGCGCGCGACGTGACCAAGCGCTACGCTGCCGCGACCGCGCTCGACGGCGTCTCGCTCGAAGTCGAGGCCGGACGCTGTCTCGCCCTGGTCGGCGAGAGCGGGTCGGGGAAAACCACGCTGCTGCGCTGCTTCAACCGGCTGGTCGAGCCCGACTCGGGTGAGGTCGAGGTGAACGGCGAGCACGTGCGCGGCCGCGATCCGATCTCGTTGCGCCGCCACGTCGGGTACGTGCCGCAGGATGGCGGGCTGCTCCCCCACTGGCGGGTCCGCCGGAACGTGGAGCTCGTTCCTCGCCTGCTCGGACTGGAGAATCCCGCCGGCCTGGCCGAAGCGGCGCTCAGCCTGGTGGGGCTCGAGGCGGACCGCTTCGCCGGACGCTGGCCCCGTGAGCTCTCGGGCGGGCAGCGCCAGCGCGTGGCGATCGCGCGCGCCCTGGCCGCGCGCCCGTCCGTCGTCCTGCTGGACGAGCCCTTCGGCGCGCTGGACGCGATCACCCGGGCCGAGCTCCAGGAGGCGTTCGACGGCCTCCGGCGTGAGCTTGGCGTAACCGCTCTGCTCGTGACGCACGACCTGCACGAAGCCGTGCGCCTGGCCGATCGGGTCGCGGTGATGCGCGCGGGACGCCTGGAGCAGGTCGCCGAGGCGCGGGCGCTGGCCGCCTCGCCCGCGACCGACTACGTGCGCCGGCTCGTCCGGACCGCGGGTCTCGGGGCTCCGTGAAGGCTCGCCGCCGCATCCTGCTCGCGACGCTGGCCGCGATCGCGGCGATCGGCGCCGGCGCCGGGCAGAGCCGTCCGATCGTGGTCGCCTCCAAGCCCTTCGCCGAGTCCTACCTGCTGGGCGAGATGTTCGCGCAGCTCCTCGAGGCCCGCGGCTTCGTGGTCGAGCGGCGGCTGGGACTCGGGGCGACCGAGATCGCCTTCGGCGCGCTGCGCGAGGACGCGATCGACGTCTACCCGGAGTACACGGGCACCGGCCTGCTCGCGATCCTGAACGAGCGCCCCGTCTCCGACCCGCGGGATGTCTTCGACCGCGTCCAGCGCGAGTTCGAGTACCGCTGGGGCGTGCGCTGGCTGCCCCCGCTCGGCTTCCAGAACACCTACGCGATCGCGATGCGCCAGGACCGAGCGCGCGAGCTGGGCCTGCGCACGCTCTCGGACCTGGCGCGCGTGGCGCCCCGGCTCCAGGCCGGGTTCACCCCCGACTTCATCGGTCGGGAGGACGGACTCCCCGGTCTCAAGCGGGCCTATGGCCTCGAGTTCGGAGGCGTCCGCTCGTTGCTCCAGCCCGTCAAATACCAGGCGCTGGCCGAGGGCGAGGTGGACGTCATCGACGGCTACTCGACCGACGGCCAGATCGCGCGTTACTCCCTCACGGTGCTGGACGACGACCGCCGCTTCTTCCCGCCCTACGAGGCGGCGGCGCTGGTCGGCGCTCGGCTCCAGCGCGAGGCGCCCGGCGCCGTCCTCGTCCTGACCGAGCTCTCGGGACGGCTCGACGAGGAGCGCATGCGTCGGCTCAACGAGCGCGTGGAGGTGGCCGGCGAGGAAGTCCCCCGCGTGGCCACGGACGCGCTCTCCGAGTTGGGCCTGGTGGGGGCTGGACGTGGAGCCGAGGCGGGAGCGGCGTCGGCAGGCGCGGCCGGAGCGGATGCCCGGGGGGGCTCGGCCAGGGTTGGTGAGAGCGAGTCGAACGAGGGCTCGCTGATCGCCTACCTGTGGAATCGCCGCGCCGAGATCCTGCGCCTCACGCTGAGGCACCTGCTGCTGGTGGCACTCTCGCTGGCGGCTGCCGTGACGACGGCGGTCCCGCTGGGGCTCCTCCTCGAGCGGGCGCGAGGCGGCGCCGAGACCGTGATCCGCGTGATCGGACTCCTGCAGACGATCCCCGGGATCGCCCTCCTCGCCTTCATGCTTCCGCTCCTCGGGATCGGCGTCGCCCCGGCCCTGGCCGCGCTCTACCTCTACTCGCTCTACCCGATCCTGCGGAACACCTTCACGGGCGTGCGCGACGCGAGCCCCGACGCGGTGGCGGCGGCGCGCGCGCTCGGCATGACGCCCCTCCAGGTGCTGCGCCTCGTGCGGCTACCGCTCGCGGCACCCGTGATCCTGGCCGGCATCCGCACGGCGGCCGTGATCAACGTCGGCACGGCCACGCTGGCTGCTTTCATCGGCGCCGGAGGCCTGGGCGACCCGATCGTGGCCGGCCTGGCGCTGGCCGACACGCGCATGATCCTCTCGGGGGCCATCCCCGCGGCACTCCTGGCTCTCGTCGTGGACGCCGTCCTGGGGCTCGTGGAGCGCGCGGTCAAGCCGGGCGGGCTGGCCTAAAAGCGAGGTGGGAGGGGTCGCTGGTCGCCTCGCTCCGCGAGCCATTGGTGTTCATGGCGAGCAAGCGAGGCGACCCACGGCCCCGGAACGGAATGGCGGTGGAGATCAGCCCTTCAGCGACCCGAACGCCCGCTCCACTTCCGCGAGCGTCCCGGCATCGAGCTCGAGTCCTTCCGCGCGCGCGCTGCTCTCGATGCTCGTCAGGCGGCTCGCCCCCGGGATCGGGACCAGCGTGTCGTTCCGGGCCAGGATCCAGGCCAGGACCAGCTCCTCGGGCGTGGACCCGACGCGCGCGCCGATCCGGCGCAGCTCCGCGCTCCGGCGCAGCGCCTCCACGCGCCGCCGACCGCCCACGGGACCGTAGGGCAGGAACGTGATCCCCTCCTGGTCGCAGTGCGCGAGGATGCCCTCCTCTTCGGCCGAGCGATCCCACGGGTTGTAGCGGTTCTGGACCGAGGCGATCTCGACGATCGCCTGCGCGGCCCGGATCTCGTCCAGGTCCACGTTCGAGAGGCCCACGGCCCGGATCTTTCCCGCGTCCTTCAGCCGTGCCAGCTCGCCCACGCTCTCTTCGAAGGGGACCTCGGGGTCGGGCGCGTGCAGCTGATAGAGGTCGATGCGCTCGACATTGAGAGCCTTGAGGCTGCGCTCGCAGGCCGCGCGCAGCTGCGCCGGACTGGCGTCGCGCTCCCAGCCGCCGTGCGGGCGCACGAGGCCTCCTTTGGTGGCGACCACGACGTCGCCGTCCAGCCCCAGCGTGACGCCGACCTCGTCCAGGGCCTCGCGAATCAGCCGCTCGTTGTGGCCGATGTCGTTCTGGTCCAGGCAATACACGTCGGAGGTGTCGATCAGCGTGACGCCGAGCTCGGCGGCGCGCTGCACGACGCGCTTGGCGTCCGACCGGTTCTCGGGCCGGCCCTGGATCGAGAGCGGCATGGCGCCGAGGCCGATGCGCGACACGTCGCGCCCGGTGCGGCCGAGCTCCACCTGCTGCATGCGGCGACTCCTTCCTTCCGAACGGGAACGGTCAACGTAGACGCCGGGCCGACGGGCCGCAAACGGAGCGTGCGCATTGGAGCACCGGCCCGCGCTTGACGGCGCGAGCGGCGGCGCCAGAATTGCTCCGCCATGAAGAACGGACTGGCTCGAGCCAGCTTCGGCGTCCAGCATGTGCTCGTGCTGGGCACTTTCGCGCAAGCCGCGTTGGCCGGCTTCTTCCTCTATACGCAGCCCACCCTGATCCACCTCCACAAGCACCTGGGGTCGCTGCTCATCGTGGTGGCACTCGCGGTATTCGTGCTCTCGGTCCTGACCGGGTTCGAGCGCCGCCACGGGCTCGTGCCGCTGGCGGCCGTGCAGCTCGTGCTCATGGCGGGTCAGTTCGTGCTGGGGACGCTGGGGCGAAACGTGTACGTGGCCGCGGCCCTGCATGTGCCCAACGCCTTCATCGTCTTCACCGTCTCGATGCTGTGGCTGGTCCGTGCCAGACGGGCGATCAAGGGGGAGCGATGAGCCGGCTACGCGCGCCCTCGGGAAGCTGCTGGATCGCTGCAGCGCTGGTCGCGCTCTGCTCGGGCTGCGGACAGGGGAAGAAAGGCGAAGCGGATTCGCCTGCCCCGGCCGATTCGGCCGTCGCTCGGCCCCAGGAACAGGCCGAACCCTCGCCTGCGGCGGCCGCGACCAGCAGCGACACGCCGGCGGTCGCCTCGAGCCCGCAGGCTGCTCCCGACGCAGCCGTGTCCCACGACGTGGTCGGCGTCTGCGCGGTGGAGCGGATCGACCCCGACCGGCTGGCGCTGACGGTCGCCTGGAAAGGCGAGCACCTGCAGGTGACCGGTCATATCAGGGAGGGAACAGGCAAGACGCTGAACCTGGTCCTCACGCGCCGCGCGAAATTCGTCTACGACGAGGTCTTCAAGGGCGACCGGTTGGGATCGTTCACGCTCGCCTCCGACAGTTTGGAGGCGACTTCCGTCGCCTACACGCCGACCCCCGCGGAGCAGGGCGCTTTCGACCGCCGGGGCTCCTTGAAGCTGGACCTCTCCGAGCGCCTCTGCCTCGACGCATCCCTCTACGACAAGCTCAACCTCCTCGCCATCCGGCACATAGAGGTGCCTCCCCGGGGGACCGGCCGCGTCGAGTAGGGGGCCGAACTGGGCCGGTCCCGGGGCCGACACGAGATCATTCCTTCCGGGCTGCCCCCGCGATATCATGATGTGGGGCGCTTCTCTTGCTGGCGGCATGGCGATGAATCGGCTCGCGCGCGCCGTCCGGTTCAGGCCCCGGCCGGGCGGGTTCCTCGCGGCCCTGGCGGTCGCGGTTCCCGCCGCCGGTCTGGCGGCCCAGGACGTGGACGCTCGATCTCCCGAGGAGTGGAACGGGCCCGTGCGTCCGCCCTGGGAGCAGAGCGCGGAGCCCCGCGTCGAATCCGTGCCCTTGCCTGAAGCCCCGCCCGCGTCGACCACCCTTCGGGTCACCCCCACCACCGCCGATCGGATCGAGCGCGAGCTCCAGGCCGTTCGCGATCGCCTTCTCGAGCTGCGCGCCGAGCGCTCCCGCATGAACGACGAGCTGCGCCGGTTGGGGGACATGCACGGCTCCCTCGACGAGGCCCTCGGAGACGCCTCGCCACGGGCCAACTCGGGCGTGCGAGCCGGCCGACGACGGCAGGACGTCGAGGAGCGGGAGCGAACGCTCGGGAATGCGCAGTCCTCGCTCGAGGTCGAGGAGCGCACGCTCATGCGCTCCCGCATCGTCCTGGAGCGGCTGCTGCGCGAGCTTCGGCGCCGTCCGGACGCGCTCCCGCGCGCGGTCTCCTAGCGCCTCGCCGGGTGGCGCGGGCTCCCGAAACGCCACTTACACCTGCCGCCACACTGCCTCCCATGGTGGACTTTCGCCCTCCCGTCGCTCCGCTAGATTAGCTCGGCCCCGCACCCGGCCAGGCGCCGCCCCCCATCCGCACATCCGGACCCGGAGTCCGCCCTATGGAAGCCCGCTTCCCATGACCGATTCCGTCCGGACGGCAGGACCGGCGCCTTCACGGCCGCGCACGCCCGCCGCGGTCTCACCCCGGCTCGGCGCCACCTCGCGCCGGGACGCCTGGTGGCTCCAGCCCCTGCTCGTGGCCCTGGGCCTGGGGCTCTACGGCGTCTACTCGACCTGGGCGGCCTTCGTGAACGCCAACTACGAGTGGACGCCGCCCGGCGGATCGCTGCCGGTCTATCTCTCACCCTTCTACTCTCCGCTCTTCAAACCGAGCTGGTGGCCGCTCTCGCCGGCCTTGCTGATCCTCTGGGCGCCGCTCGGCTTCCGGGCCACGTGCTACTACTACCGCAAGGCCTACTACCGGGCTTACTTCCTGGACCCGGCGGCTTGCGCCGTGGGTGAGGCGCGAGGGCACTCGTACCGGGGCGAGACGGCGTTCCCCTTCATCCTTCAAAACGCGCACCGTTACTTCATGTACCTGGCGGTCGTCTTGATCGGGATCCTGGCCTACGACGCGTTCCTCTCCTTCACCCGTTGGCCGCGCGCGGACGGCAGCCTCGGCTTCGGGATCGGACTCGGGTCGCTCATCCTGCTGGCCAACGTCGTGTTGCTCGCGGGCTACACCTTCGGCTGCCACTCCCTGCGCCACGTGGTGGGAGGGAACCTGGATTGCTTCTCGTGCGGGGCGCTGGGCGGGGTTCGCTACGACCTCTGGCGCGGCCTCAGCGCTCTCAACCAGAGGCACATGCTCTGGGCCTGGATTAGCCTGGTCGGCGTGGGCTTCACGGACTTCTACATCCGCATGGTGGCCTCGGGCGCCTGGACCGACCCGCGGCTCCTCTAGCGAGCGCATGCTCGACAACCTCGAGACTCACGAGCGGGACGTCCTGGTGATCGGCGCCGGGGGCGCGGGCCTGCGCGCGGCCATCGAGGCCAAGAGCCTGGGCGTCTCGGTGGGCCTGGTCTGCAAGTCGCTGCTCGGCAAGGCGCACACGGTGATGGCCGAGGGCGGGGTCGCGGCGGCCCTCGCCAACGTGGATCCCGCCGACGACTGGAAGACCCACTTCCGCGACACCATGCTGGGCGGGAAGCTCCTCAACAACTGGCGCATGGCCCAGCTCCACGCGCAGGAGGCGCCCGACCGCGTCCGCGAGCTCGAGCGCTGGGGCGCGGTCTTCGACCGCACTCCCGACGGGCGGATCCTGCAGCGCGCCTTCGGCGGCCACACGCACAAGCGCCTGGCGCACGTGGGCGACCGCACGGGCCTGGAGATGATCCGCACCCTGCAGGACCGCGCGGTGGGGATGGGTGTCGACGTCTTCATGGAGTGCACGGTCACGCGTCTCCTCAAGGACGGCGACCGGGTGGCCGGCGCCTTCGCCTACTGGCGCGAGAGCGGTCGCTTCGTGGTCCTCAAGGCCAAGGCGATCGTGCTCGCGACCGGCGGCATCGGGAAGGCCTACCGCATCACCTCGAACTCCTGGGAGTACACGGGGGACGGCCAGGCCATGGCGCTCGAGGCCGGGGCCGAGCTCATCGACATGGAGTTCGTCCAGTTCCACCCGACCGGCATGGTATGGCCGCCGGGGGTGATGGGGATCCTGGTCACCGAGGCGGTGCGCGGAGAGGGCGGGCTCCTCACCAACGCCGCGGGCGAGCGCTTCATGCAGCGCATCGACCCCGAGCGCATGGAGCTCTCGACGCGCGACCAGGTGGCGCGGGCCATCCACATCGAGGTCCAGGAAGGCCGCGGAAGCCCGCACGGAGGCGTGTTCCTGGACATCTCGCACAAGCCCGCCGACTACGTGAAGGCCAAGCTGCCCAGCATGTACCACCAGTTCATGGACCTGGCCGACGTGGACATCACCAAGACGCCGATGGAAGTCGGGCCGACCGCCCACTACATGATGGGCGGCGTGCGGGTGGACGCGGACACGGGCGCATCCACGCTGCCGGGTCTCTTCGCGGCCGGCGAGGTCGCGGGCGGCATGCACGGAGCCAACCGCCTGGGTGGGAACTCGCTCTCGGACCTCCTCGTCTTCGGACGCCGGGCGGGCGCGGGGGCGGCGGAGTTCGCGCGCGCCTCGGGCAGGGCGCCGGCCGCGGATCCCGAGCAGGCCAGGGAGGCCGGGGTCGAGCTCCTCGGCTTCTTCGAGAACGAGGGCGAGAACCCCTACGCGGTGCACAGGGACCTGCAGGCCACGATGCAGCGCGACGTCGGCATCTTCCGCACGGCGGAAGAGCTGAGGCACGGGATCGACGAGCTCGAGCGCTTGAGGCGGCGCGCCGCCAGCGTGCACGTGGAGGGCTCGCGCCACTTCAACCCGGGCTGGCACCTGGCGCGGGACCTGCGGGCCATGATCCGCGTGGCCGAGGCCGTCGCCAGGAGCGCCCTGCTGCGCGAGGAGAGTCGCGGCGCCCACGCGCGGCTGGATTTCCCGGGGCTCGACGAGCGGCTGGGGAAACTCAACATGGTCGCCGTGCGCGAGGGAGACGGCGTCGCCATCCGCCAGTCGCCGCTCCCCGCGATGCCCGAAGAGCTGCGCGCCCTGCTGGACAAGAAGCCGGGCGCGGCGCCCGCGCCGGTCGCCGCCAGGAGCGTCTGAAACCTCAGGAGGCATGACCATCTCGATGATCGCTCGTCTCGCTTTCAGCTTGCTGCCGCGCCGGGGCGCGCGGAGAGCGTCCGCCGCCGCCGTTGCCTGCCTCGTCGCCGCCCTCCCAGCCTTTGCCGCGCCCCACGCAGCGAGCGCCCAGCAGAAGACGGGCGCCATACCCGGCCTGGCCGGGCTAGACCACGTGGCGATCGGCGTCAACGACATCGCGGGGGCGCTGGCGGCCTACCGTCGCCTGGGGTTCACCGTCATCCCGTTGGACAGTCCGGGGGCCGGCGGGCCGGGCGGCATCATCGACCTGGGAAGCGGCTTCCTCGAGTTCGTGGCTCCCGGCGTGGACTCGCTCGGGAAGCCCCAGCCCTACACGTTCGAAGGAGCGATCGGGCAGGGTTGGGAGATCGGCTCCTCGAAGGACGTGGCGGCGTTCCTGCGCGGCAAGGGGGGCGAGACCACCGCACCCGTGGGGGCCACCTTCGCGCTCGCGCCCGACTCGGCCGGCAAGTCGGCGGCGGCGCCCCCGGGCCCCACGTTCACCCTCTCCGAGCCGAGCGAGCAGCCCATCTCGGGCACGGCGGTCTACTTCGTGGAGTACGACCAGCCCAAGCTGCGCCAGCTCTTCGACGAGATCGTGCGGCGCAGCGGGGTCGGCGATCCGACCGACCACCCGAACGGGGCCGCCGAGCTGGCGTACGTGACGGTGGTCGTGAGCCACCTGGGGGACATCGTGAAGGTCCTCAGGAGCTGGGGCCTCGACCCCAGGCCGCCGGTCCAGGACCAGCGCGGCGCCCAGACCGTCGAGGTGCCGCTCCCCAGGGGCACGCTCTACCTGACGAGCCCGACCAGCAACGGGGGCATCGACGACTTCCTCGAGGAGCGCCGCTCCAAGGCGCCGCCCGTAGGCAGCCGCTACTTCGAGGGCAGCATCCTCTCGATCGGGATCGGCGTCGCGGACCTGAACGAGACCATCGACTGGCTCACCGACCACAACGTGCCCTACGTGCCCATGGACTTGCCCGCGGGCCGCGTCGAGGTGCTGCAGGGGGCGCCGGGCTGGGGGCTGCGGATCGAGCTCGTGCAGGCGGGGAAGGACCGCTCGCGCCAGTGGGCGGCTCACCGCGGCGGGCAGGCGGCCTCGGCAGCGGGCGCGGCCGGGGCTCGAGCGCCCGCCGCGTCCTCCGACCAGGGCGGGTCGCAATGAACACGAGTCCCGCCCCGACGCCGGCCTCCGGCCCCGGCGCCGCCACGACGCGCGCGCCGGCGGCGCGGGAGGCCACGCTTCACGTCTACCGCGGCACGGCCGAGGGCGGCGAGCTGGTCGAGTACAGGGTCCCGGTCGAGACCGGGATGGTGGTGCTGGACGCGATCCACTGGATCCAGGGCCACGTCCAGCCCGACCTGGCGGTACGCTGGAACTGCAAGGCGGCCAAGTGCGGCTCGTGCAGCGCCGAGGTGAACGGAAAGCCGCGCCTGATGTGCAAGGTGCGCATGGACGACCTGCCGCTCGACCGGCCGGTCACGGTCGAGCCGATGCGGACCTTCCCCTTGATCCGCGACCTGGTGACGGACGTCTCCTGGAACTACGAGGTCAACCGGCGCATCCAGCCGTTCACGCCCCGCGAGGACGCGGACTGGATCTTCCAGCAGAAGGACATCGAGCGGGTCCAGGAGTTCCGGAAGTGCATCGAGTGCTTCCTGTGCCAGGACGTCTGCCACGTGCTGCGCGCCCACGACCGCAAGGACGCCTTCGCCGGCCCGCGCTTCATGGTCCGCCTGGCGGGACTCGAGATGCACCCCATGGACGGCGCCGACCGGCTCGAGGCCGTCCGGACGGAGCACGGGGTCGGCTTCTGCAACATCACCTTCTGCTGCACCGAGGTCTGTCCGGAGAGCATCCGCATCACGGACAACGCCATCATCCCGCTCAAGGAGCGGGTGGCGGACCGCGCCTACGATCCTTTCAAGAGACTCTGGAGAAAGCTGACGGGGGGCTGAGCTTCGGGTGGCTGCCGGCCGGCTCCGAGCGCCGGGACCGCGGGGCTTGCGCTCCCGGGTCCCGGCGACGGGCTGGTGGTCGTCTACTGCGTCAGGCGGACGACGATGTCCTGGGCCACGGCCCGGAAGACGTCGTCGAGCTGGGCCGCCGAGGGGGCGAGGTAGGCCTTCCCCTGCGGCTGGGAGGCCGAGACGATCCCGTTCTCGTTCGCGATCCGGCGCAGGAAATCCATGTCGGGCTGAAGGATGGGATTGCTCAGCTTGGGATCTCCCAGACCGATCGAGTAGATGAAGATCTTGTCGTTGCGGATGATGTTGGCCTGGTCCTCGGCGTTGGTCCGCGCCTTGGTCCGCACGGCGGCCTCGTTGAACCCGAAGCAGGTCGCCACCCCCGCGCAGCCCGACGGCGTCGCGATCACGTTCAGGGGCAGCGCGTCGGGATTGTCGAAGTAGCCGCGCACCCTGCCGGTGATGGTCGTCGAGACCGCCATGGCGCGGTCCTGACCGCCCAGGATGCCGCGGAACGCCGTGGGTCGCCCGTCCGTGAAGAAGACCAGCACGCGCACCGAACGCGGGCGCACGGCCGGGACCTTCAGCTGCTCGTAGCCGATGCGCAGGGCCTCGCCCGAGTTCGTGTCACCCGCCGAGACCATCTGGTTGATACGCGCGTTGATCGGCGCCTTGAACGGCTGGTTGAGCGCGAACTGTTCACCCGCGCGGACCTGGAAGGACGACAGGGCCAGCTGGTCGATCTGCTCGCTGAACATGCCCACGAAGGTCTTGGCCGCAGCCTGCAGGTCGTCGAACGCGTTCGCGGCGCCGAGCGACCCAGACTGGTCGAGCACCAGCGCCATGTCGAGCGGCGGAACCGTCGCCGAGGCCGTGGCCACGGCTCCCATCGTGTTGATGTCCAGCACCCGCATGAAGGTGGTGGGCAGGTTCCGGCTGGCGGTGACCGTGACCACGTCCTCGCCGAAGTTGTTCTTCGAGAAGGCCACGTTGATCGTGGCTCCCAACGCGGCGCTCTCCCCGTTCGCGGCGGCCAGCGCGAGGGCGGCCTGGCGCGCGGCGGCCTGGCCCTGACGCAGCGCCCTGGCTCCGGCCAGCGCCCCGGCGTCCGCGGCGCGGCCCAGGTAGGAGCGCTCGAGCATGTCGCGTCCGCCGTCGAACGTGAGGCCCACGATGCCGATCAGCACGACCGCGCCGAGGGCGATGAACACCAGCACGGCGCCGCGCTGATCGCGCAGCGTCCTGCTCCAGAGCGAGCGGCGCGCCGGGCTAGAAGGTCGCGCGCTCATAGAGCGTGGCCGGCGGCCGGATCCCCAGAACGTCCTGGAGCGGGGTGATCCGGCTGTAGTTGTAGAAGATCTCAACGACATAGACCACCTGTCCTTCCGCGAGTCCCCAGGTTCCCGTGCCAGCGGCCGGTCCGCCTGCGCCGCCGATGAGGCTCCTGCCTCCGAATCCCGCCGAGGCGGACTGCTCCAGGACCCTCGCCGCGCCGCCTTGCACTTGAAGGCGGCTGGCCACGACCCCGCCTCGAGACGCGAGAGCGATGTCCGCTCCGTTCGTAAGCACGTTGGTCAGCACCTCGGGCAGCGTCGAACCGCGTGAGGCCAGGTTGGCCCCCTCGCGGCTCAGGCTGCTCAGGGTGTGCATCCTGCTCAGCACGTTGCCGTACTCGATCACGCCGAGCACGAGCATGAGCAGCAGCGGCAGCACGATCGCGAACTCGGCGAGCGCGAGCCCGCGCGTGCTCCGCAGCACGGGTCGCCCGCCCCGAAGCGGGGTGGTGCGACCACGGGGAGCGCGGGTGCGCCCCGCCACGTCAGGTAACGACGAAGGGCTCATTCTTCATCGAGGAGCGGATCGTGAAGGTGTACCGTCCGCCCGGGAAGAAGGGTTTGATGAGCGGCGTCGCGAACTCGTAGGAGAACGAGGCCGCGACCGTGACCACCTCGCTGGGGCCGCCGCCGTTGGCCGGCGTGACCGTGATGTTGTTCACGTCCACGTCGAGCGCGACGGCGTTCGCGATGATCTTGCTCTTGATCGCGGCCACGCGCGCCATGGGCGTGCCCGACACGGGGTCGTTCAGCGTGTTGCCGGTGATGGCGAAGCGCACGGCCTCGCGCACGGCGTGCTGGATCGTCAGGCGCGAGTAGAACATCTGGCTGAAGTCGAGGATCCCGCACAGCAAGAGCATCAGCAGCGGGAAGACGATCGCCATCTCGACCAGCGTCGTCCCGCGGCGACCGCGGACTCGGCCCAGCGCGGTGGCCGGGATCTTCGTCCTCGTCAGTTGCGCACGCCCTCGTGGTGCCTGCACGTCGACCTCTCTTCCTTCTCGAGTCGCGGCTGAACCAGCGGATCGACCGGGTCGGAAACGTCCGCGCGGCTCCGCCTTGACGGATCGAACGCCACGGGATCTGTCGAAAAGGCCGCGCTCACGTCGTTCGAGCGCGGTCCTCGTTGTCCACGGTTGAGGCGAGAGCGGCTGGTTTTTCGACGGCCGCAGAAAGTCTGCGTCCGGGATCTCGACACCTACACGAACCCGTCTTCCCGGATGGCTTCACGCACCGGGCAGAAGGGGCCAGCTGTTTCCGCCGCTCGAATTCTATATAAGTCGTGTCGTATCCGTATCCTACAATGGGTGGAAGTCCCTCCGACTCTAGACCCTCATCCTTTTTCGTCTTGGACCCTTGAGAGGGCGCGTTGCCGTCGGATTCGGACGCTATCGGGAGTGAGAAAACCAGCGCAAGTGTAGGCAACTTGCAGCGGCGTGGGAAACCAGTCCGGCGAAAGCCGGCAGGGGGGCTTTCCAAAGCGGCATGCTACTTGCTTTACGGACCCACATGGACTTCTACGTCGCCGACCCCATCCTCATCTTCGTGGCGCAGGGCTACCACCCGTCGGACGCACAGCTGGTCGAACTCTTTTTTCAGGAACTCGGCATCCGCGTAGCCGCGGACGATCCGGATTGACCTGAGCGGTCGAGTCGCCAAACTCCGCGCGTCTCGCGATTTGACGAACGCCGGACCTGCAGTCGTTGCCGCCGTCTCCTCCTAAGACTTACCTGCTCTTTGCGTTTCCGTGCGTCCCGACTGCGGGTACGGTGCTTGCGGTTCTCGTCGGGCGCCGGAAGCGCCACCCTTTCGCTGGCGTCCCCGGCTGACCGGAAAGGCTTCAGCCCTTGAATCCCTCCGTGGCCCGCTGGTGCGAACCCCCGTGGAAGAGAGAACGTTCGATGACACTCAAAGCCCGCACTGCACCACGCTTCTTGAGCGCAATGCTTCTCTCGCTGGCCCTCTCGGCATGCTCGGACGGCTCTGGGCCGACGAGCGGCGGAGAGACGGCGCGCATCTCGGGTGTCGTCACCGGTGACGCGCTCGCAGCTCGAGTCGGGCTAGCGGGCGGTAGTAGTGGCTCGGCCCCTCTCGCGGGCGTGTCGATCAGGCTCGTGACCGGCTCGGGCGAAGTCTTGCTTGACCGCACCACCGACGCGGAAGGCGAGTTCGAGATCGAGGCGCCGGCCGGCTCCTACCGGCTGGAGATCTCGCTCGCCGACGGCAGCAAGTTCACGCTGGGCCTCGAACTCGAGGCCGGACGGACGCTGTTCGTCCAGGGCAGCATCGACACCACCGGCGACACCCCGGTCATCAACGCCGAGCTCTTCATCGACGACGACGGCGACGGCGTGAGCGACACGGGTTTCACCATCGAGATCCGAGGTCGCGAGGCCGGCGACCCCGATTCCGGCGAAGTGGTCGAGGGTGAAGACCCGGACTCCGACCTGGACGACGAGGAAGAAGACGTCGAAGACGACGAGCCCGCCAAACTCGGCGACCTCGAGCTGGGCCAAAAGGTGTTCGTGAAGGGTCGGAGCATCGCGGGCGGCTTCGAGGCCGATGAGGTGCACGGCAGTTCGGGAAACACGGGCAAGTCCTGCCGGTTGGCAGGCGACCTCGCCGGGGTGACGATCGACGCCGAGGGAAATCTCGAGTCGGTTCAAGTTTTTCTTGTGACGGTGGACGTCAAGGACGCGCACGTCACGGGCGTACGCGACGGTGGCTCCGGTCTGCTGGCGGGCGTGCGAGTGGACATCCAGGCCACCTACGACAGCCTGACGGGTGAACTCACGGCAACGCGGATGCACGTTCGCGAATCGAGCAATGGTCGGGACGACGAGCGGATCATGGGCTTTCTGACCGCCGAGCCTGGTGAGGCCGAGCTCGAGGTCTGCGGCGTGGACGTTCAGGTGGCGGACGGTGCCAAGATCACGAACGGCGACGGCCGTGACGACGGTGCGGAGGACGGCGACGAGGGGGACGACGGGGAGGGCTGACGGCGCGGACCCGGGCCGGGTCAGGCCTCGACGGCCTCGCGCGCCTCGATGCGCGCGGCCTGCCGCGCGCGCTTCCTCGCGTTCTCGTCGAGCAGGATCTTCCGCAAGCGGATCGAGCGCGGAGTCACTTCCACCAGCTCGTCGTGGTTGATGTACTCCAGCGCTTCCTCGAGGCTGAGCTTGACGGCCGGCGTGACCTTGAGCGCCTTGTCGGCCCCCGCCGCCCGCATGTTCGTCAGGCGTTTGCTCTTCTGGACGTTCACGACGATGTCCGCGTCCTTGGGCGTCTCGCCCACGATCTGGCCCGTGTAGACGGGCTCCCCCGGATCCACGAAGAAGCGCCCGCGGTCCTGCAGGCCGTCGAGCGCGTAGGCCACGACGTCTCCCGTGGCCATCGAGATCAGGCCGCCGGTCTGCCGCTCCGGGACCGAGCCCTTGAAGTGCTCGTACTCGAAGAAGCGGTGGTGCATCGCGGCCTCGCCCGAGGTCGCGAGCAGCATGCGGCTGCGCAGCCCGATCAGCCCGCGCGAAGGGATGCGGAACTCGAGGTGGCTCTGGGCCCCCCGCGGCTCCAGTTGCGTGAGCTCTCCGCGTCGCTGGGACACCATCTCGATCACCCGTCCGGCGAAGGCCTCGGGCACGTCCACCGAGAGGACCTCGATCGGCTCGCACTTCCTCCCGCCGATCTCCTTGAAGATCACCTTGGGCTGGCCCACCTGCAGCTCGTACCCCTCGCGACGCATCTTCTCGATCAGGATCGAGAGGTGCAGGATCCCACGCCCCGACACGCGGAAGGTGTCGGGCGAATGCGTGGGATCCACGCGCAGCGCCACGTCGCGCTCGAGCTCCTTGGCGAGCCGCTCGGCCAGGTGCCGGCTGGTGACGAGCTTCCCCTCGCGGCCGTAGAACGGCGAGTCGTTGACCGTGAAGGTCATCATCACGGTCGGCTCGTCCACCGCCAGGAGCGGCAGCGGCTCGGGCGACTCGGCGTCGGCGATCGTGTCCCCGATGTGGACGTCCTCCACCCCCACGACCGCGCACAGGTCTCCCGCCTCGACCCGCTCGGCGGCTTCGCGCTCCAGCCCTTCGAACGTGAGCAGCTCGCGCACGACCGCGTTCACGCGCGAGCCGTCCCGCTTGAGGAGCGCCACCGGGCCCGGCACGAGCGTCCCGCGGAAGACGCGGCCGATGCCGATGCGTCCGACGTAGTCCGAGTAGTCGAGGGTCGTGACCAGCATCTGCACCGGCCCTTCCGGGTGGTCGGGAGGCGGGACGTGATCCAGGATCGTCTCCAGCAGGGGCGTCAGATCGTCGGCGCGCGTGAGGGGGTCGAGGCTGGCCCAGCCCTGCCGGCCCGAGGCATAGACGGCCGGGAAGTCGAGCTGCCGGTCGTCGGCCTCGAGCTCGACGAAGAGGTCGAAGACCTCCTCCAGCACCTCGAGGGAGCGCGCGTCGGGGCGGTCCACCTTGTTGATCACGACCACCGGCTTCAGGTGCAGCGCGAGTGCTTTCTGCAGCACGAAGCGGGTCTGCGGCATCGGCCCCTCGAAGGCGTCCACCAGGAGCAGGACGCCGTCCGCCATCTTGAGCACGCGCTCGACCTCGCCGCCGAAGTCGGCGTGCCCCGGCGTGTCGATCAGGTTGATCTTCACGCCTCGATAGGGAATGGAGATGTTCTTCGAGAGGATCGTGATGCCCCGCTCGCGCTCGAGCGGGTTCGAGTCCAGGAAGCGCTCGGCCACCACCTGGTTCTCGCGGAAGAGGTGCCCCTGCTGGAGGAGCTGGTCCACCAGCGTGGTCTTCCCGTGGTCCACGTGGGCGATGATCGCGACGTTGCGGATCTGGTGGATCATGAGCGCCGGGCCTCTCCCGCGAGATGGTCCACGCGCTCCTGCAGGGAGCGCAGCTCGGCTTCCATCCGCAGGATGACCTGGACCCCCGCCAGGTTGACTCCGTGGTCGGCGATCAGCCGCTGGACGAGCCGCAGGCGGTCGATGTCGGAGCGCCGGTAGAGGCGGATGTTGCCCTTCGTCCGACCCGGCGAGACGAGACCGGCCCGCTCGTAGTAACGGAGCGTCTGCGGGTGCAATCCCACCATGCCGGCCGCTACGGAGATCACGTAGCAGGGAGCGTCGTTCTCCTCGGACCCGGCGGCTCGGTCTCCGTCATGCGATGGGCGGGAGACGCCCACGCCGGGGTCGGGAACCGTCCCGGGCAGCTCGGTCCAGTAGGGAGGAGGTGGGCTGGAGTTCGGCATGGACTTTAGTATGGCATTGTAAGCTTACTCTGACTGGCGCATCAATATACGACGATTTGAGATAGAAGTCAGCCACCTGCCAGCCGAATAGAAGTTGATAGCTTGCTATCATATTTACTGATATTATGAAGTCAGAGTAGTTGATCTATTGAGTGTATATGTAGTGAATGTGAGTTGGCAGGTACAGGAGACGCTTGGGACGGCGTGCGTGGAGGAGATGGTCCTATCTCGGCCCGCCTTCGCGAGAGCTCAACATCCGCCCCTTCAGATCCAGCCCCTCGTCCTGAAGTAGATGAGAAGCCCGAGCGTGAGCGCGGCCATCCCTCCGGTCACGTACCAGACGCCGTTGGGATCGTTCGCGAGGGGGAGGTTCACCACGTTCATCCCGTACCAGCCCGTGATCAGAGTCAGCGGCAGGATGATCGTCGCGATGAGCGTGAGCGCCTTCACGACGTCGTTCGTGCGGTTGGCCGTCCGCGTCAGGTAGATGTCGAGGACGCCCGAGACCAGGTCGCGGTAGGATTCGATCATCTCCATCGACGCCACCACGTGATCGTAGATGTCCCGGAAATAGATGACCGTGTCGGGCGGCACGACGCGGGCGTCCCGGCGGGAGAGCGCGTTCAGCAGCTCGCGCTGCGCCGAGGCCGCCCGGCGGAAGTTCACCAGGTTGCGGCGCAGCTGGAAGAGGCGCGAGAGGCTGAGCGCCGTGGGTGATTCCAGCACCTCTTCCTCGAGGCGGTCGATCTCGGCGCCCATCTCGTCGAGCGTCGGCAGGAACCGGTCCTGGATGGCGTCCAGCAGGGCGTGGAGGATGTGGGCGGGCTTCTTGAACCGCGTGGTCTTCGCTAGATGGGCGGCCACGCTCTCCACCGAGAGACTGGGCCCGTCATGCACCGTCACGATGAAGCGCTCGCCCATGAAGACGTCCAGCTCCTTCACGTGGAGGTCGCCCGTCTCCTGGTCGTAGCGGATGGAGTTGGCGATCAGGAAGAGGTGCTCGGGGAAGGGATCGAGCTTCGCGAGCTGAGCGTCGTTGCGGCAGTCCTCCACGGCCAGCTCGTGGAAGCCGTAGCGCTCGGCGAGCTCGTCCAGCGCCGGCGAGCCGGGATCGTCCAGGTCCAGCCACGTGAGGTTCGGCGTCTCGACGAGCACCCGCACCACACCCGGCCCGGCACTCGCGGCGGGAGGTGGCGCGGCCGGTGCGGCCGGCGCGGTGGGCGTGGCGAGGGCGGGCCCCGTGGGCGCCCCCTCCGGCTCTGTCGGCGCCGACGTCGGACCGGGAGCACCCCCGAGTGCGTCGGCAGGCGGCTGCGGGACGGTCTGCGAATCTCGTTCCACGTTGGCTCCGGTTTCTAGACGGGCTCGAGGCTACCGGAACGTACGCCGCGACACCCGGGATCTCAACCGGAACAGCGCCCCATTTTCACGAGGACCTCGCCCGGCGGGCAGAAGTCTTGACAAGCCGCGCGGAGCCGGAATATCCTGCTCCGCCTTCAGGGGTTTTCGGGTTCGCGCTCGTGTCGTCCGCCGACTCGGCCTGCGAACAGGGGGGGTCGTCCTTCTTTTTTTCGAGGAGAGCGAGGAATGCGCATCAAGGGGAAAGTGAAGTGGTTCAACGATCAGAAGGGGTATGGGTTCATCGCGCACGAGGGGGGCAAGGACGTTTTCGTGCACTTCTCCTCGATTCAGGGGGACGGCTTCAAGACGCTGTCTGAGAACCAGGAGGTCGAGTTCGAGATCGCCGACGGCCCCAAGGGCCCGCAGGCGATCAACGTCACCAAGGTCTAGCGCTTCGGTCGGCGTTCGCGCCGGCCGCGGTCGTTGCGAAGCGCCGGACGGCGGACCCGGCGCCAGAGGGAAACGGGAACCCCCGTCTCGAGCGAGGCGGGGGTTCTTCGATGAGGCTCCGATGCCGAAACTGCCCGCGATCCGCATCCCGCACATCCCCTTCCGCGTGCGAGTGCTGCTCGGCTGCCTGGGAATCTTCGGCGGGCTGGCGCTCCTGATCGTGGCCTTCGCCACGCACAGCCTTCTGCTCACGTTCCTGGCGCTGGGCGGGATCGGGCAGGGCGTGGCCACGCTGCTCTTCCCCTACGCGGCCTACGAGTAGCGAGCCGGAGCCGCAGCGCTCCCGGCGTCCCGCTCGTCCGATCGCCCGGTCCTGGCGCCGGGCGTTTTCGTTTCCGGTGATCGCTCCGAGTGTCCTTGCCCCGGGGTCGCGGCGGGCGTCTTTGCATCCGGGATCGCGCCAGGCGCTCAGAGCTTGAAGCCCAGCGCCACCAAGCCGAGCGACAGGAGTGCGGCGAGGAGCGCCGTGCAGGGCAGCGTGAAGATCCACGCGGTCAGGATCTTGCCGGCGATCCCCCAGCGCACGGCCGAGAACCTGCGGGCGGCGCCGACACCCATGATCGAGCTCGTGATCGTGTGGGTGGTGGAGACGGGCGCCCCGACATGGGCGGCCGAGAGCAGAACGAACGAGGCGGCGGTCTCGGCGGCGAAGCCGTTCACGGGCTTCATATGGTACATCCCCACGCCCAGCGTCTTGATGATCTTCCAGCCCCCCAGCGCCGTCCCCAGCGCCATGGCGCTCGCCGCGCACAGGATCACCCAGATCGGAACGGCGAAGCTGCTCAGGTGGCCGCCCGCGACGAGGGCCATGGTGATGATGCCCATCGCCTTCTGGGCGTCGTTCGTGCCATGGGAATAGGCCATGAGCGCGGCCGAGGCGATCTGCGCCTTGCCGAAGATCCTGTTGACCATGGCCGGCGACGTGCGCGCGAAGACCATGTAGATCAGAAACATCAGCGCGAAGCCCGCCGCGAAGCCCGCCATCGGCGAGAGCAAGAGGGCCGAGAGCACCTTCACGAGCCCCTCGGCCTTGAGGACGCCCGACCCGTGCGAGGCCACGACGGCTCCCACCAATCCGCCGATCAGCGCGTGCGAGGAGCTGCTCGGCAGGCCCAGGTACTGCGTCAGAAGATTCCACGACGTGGCCGCGAACAGAGCCACGAGGATCACGAGCTGGCTCACGTGCGTGGGATCGGCGATGTCCGTGCCGATCGTCTTGGCGACGGCCGTGCCGTGGAAGGCCCCCGCGAAGTTCAGGACCGCGGCCATCATCACGCCCTGGAGCGGCGAGAGCACCTTCGTCGAGACGACCGTGGCGATCGCGTTGGCCGAGTCGTGCCACCCGTTCGAGAAGTCGAAGATCAGGGCCGCGGCGACGACCAGGAAGATGATGCTCCCCGGGTCAGGCATGCTTCACCAGGATCCCGTCCACGACGTGGGCGATGCGCTCGCACATGTCGACGGCCGTCTCGATCATCTCGTAGATATCCTTCCACTTGAGGACCTCGATCGGTGACAGCCCCGGCTCCTCGAACAGGCGCGAGAGCGCGTGGCGGAACATGGCATCGCTCTCGTTCTCGATGCGGTTGATCTCGATCAGGTGCGTGCGGATCTTGGCCTTGTTCCGCTTGTGATTCTGAAGCGCGCCGAAGACCTTCTCCAGCTCCTCGGCCGAGCGGATGGCGATGGCGCAGAGCTGGATCCCGTCCTCGCGCGGCTGGCGGATGGCGTACATCCCGATCCGCTGGCCGGCCTCCTCGAGGTAGTCCATGACCTCGTCCAGGATGCGCGCGATGGCGTCGATATCCTCGCGGTCGAAAGGCGTGAGAAAGGTCCGGTTGAGCCGGTCCAGCGTGTCGTGGGTGATCGTGTCGGCCTCGTGCTCGAGCTCGCGCAGCCGGTGCAGGTGGGAGTCGGCGGAGTCGGGGTCCCGCACCAGCTGCTCCAGTGTCCTCGCACCCTCGACGATGACGGCGCAGATGCGCTGGAACAGCGAGAAGAACTTCTCCTCCCTGGGGAGAAACGAGACCACGCGCGCCTCCGGTGGCAGGACGGCTGGAGGAAATCCGGGAGCTAACAAGATGTGACAAAAGCGCGACAAAGATACGACGGGCCCGGGGTGCGGTGGCAAGGCCGTGCCGCCGCCCGGGAGCGCGGCGCCCGGCCGGGCGCCGCGGGCTGGGTGGACGATGCGACCGCGCCTCTCCTGACGGACCTCTACGAGCTCTCGATGCTCCAGGCCTACGTGGCCGAAGGCCTCGTCGAGACGGCCGTTTTCGAGCTCTTCGTCCGCCGCTGCCGGAGCGACGCAACTACCTCCTCGCTTGCGGGCTGGAGGACGTCCTGCGCTACCTCGAGCGCTTCGTCTTTCCGCCCGAAGGTCTCACCTACCTCGACTCCCTGAGGCTCTTCACCCCGCGGACGCTCGACCACCTGGCGACGCTGCGGTTCACCGGCGACGTGCGCGCCCTGCCCGAGGGAACCCCGGTCTTCGCGTGCGAGCCCATCCTGGAGATCGCGGCACCCCTGCCCGAGGCGCAGCTCGTCGAGTCCTTCCTCATGAGCCAGGTCCACGTCCAGACCCTGGCCGCCTCCAAGGCGGCCCGAGTCGTGACCGCCGCCGGCGGGCGGCTCGTCACGGACTTCGGCCTGCGCCGGATGCAGGGCGCCGACGCCGCCATGAAGGGAGGGCGCGCGTTCCGCATCGCGGGCGTGGAGGCCACGTCGAACGTCCTGGCCGGAAGCGTCTACGGAATCCCGGTGGGCGGCACCATGGCCCACAGCTACGTGCAGGCGCACGCGAGCGAGTACGAGGCCTTCCGCGCCTTCGTCGCAAGCCAGCCCGACACCGTGCTTCTGGTGGACACGTACGACACGCTCGGGGGGGTGCGTCAGGTGATCCGGCTGGCGCGGGAGCTCGGCGAGGCCTTCCGGGTGCGGGCCGTGCGACTGGACTCAGGCGATCTGCTCGTCCTGGCCAAGGCCGTGCGACGGCTGCTCGACGAGGCCGGCCTCGAGCGGGTGCAGATCGTCGCGAGCGGTGGTCTCGACGAGGACGAGATCGCCCGGCTGCTCGCGGCCGGCGCGCCGATCGACGGGTTCGGCGTGGGGTCGCGGATGGCCGTCTCGGCCGACGCCCCGTACCTGGACCTGGCCTACAAGCTCGTCGAGTACGCCGGCCGCGGGCGCGTCAAGCTCTCGCCCGGGAAGGCGACGCTTCCGCGTCGCAAGCAGGTCTTCCGCCTCTCGAGTGGCGCCGAGGACGTCGGCGACGTGCTGGGGCTCGCGAGCGAGGATCCGGGGGCGGTTGGAGGGGAGGTAGGCGAGGGCCTCGAGGCGCGGGCCCTGCTCGTCCCCGTGATGCGCGACGGCCGTCGGCTCGCGGCGGGTAGGGAGACGCTGGCGGCCGCCGGCGAGCGGGCGCGCGAAGCCGTTTCGCGGCTACCCGCGCCGGTGCGCGAGCTCGGGCCGGCCGATCCTCCCTATGCCGTGAGGACGAGCCGCTCGCTCGCGCGCGCGGCTCGCGGCGCCGAACGAGAGATGCTCACGGCGCGGCCGTCACGGTGACCTCGAGGTCGGCGGTCGTGCCCGAGTTCTCCTCCCGGAAGGTGATCGTGGCCGTGCCCGGGGCGACGCCCTCGACCTCGAATCCGGTGTGCGCGAGGCGCACGCGCGAGGCTTCGTGCTGGCCGCCCGCCACGGTGGCCACGGCCTCATCGGAGCTCGAGGCCGTGAACTCGGCGTCCTCGTTGTCGCGTCCCTGACTGTCCAGGCCGCCGACTTCGACCTCGGCGTGCGTTCCGGCGACCACGTTCAGCTCGGTCGCCGGCTCCTCGTCGACCAGGATCTCGAGCCGTGTCACCGGCCCGGGGCCCACCGGCGCGGTCTCGTCGTCGCCGCAGCTCAGAGCCGCCGGCAGGAATGCCGCGGTAAGCGCCGTGATCGGCCAGAGCAGGCGCGCGCGCCGAAGAGCTGCCAGCGGTTGGCGTGCAGCCATCGTCTACCTCCGTTGTGAGGGTTCAGACAACGAACGAACGGTGAGCCGCGGCCCATCGGTCACGGCTTGTAGCGCAGCGC
>DATBJW010000077.1:0-9831 GCA_036556205.1 Gemmatimonadota bacterium | reverse complement strand
TGATCTCGCTCAGGTGTCGCGTGCTGAGCAGGTAGTCGCCGTCGGCCTCGACCTCGATGGCGTTGGCGTGCGTGAAATCGAAGCCTCCGGCCGCGGGCGAGGTCCAGACGAAGTCGTCCGCGTCCTCGAGCTCGTAGTGGTCGAACGCATCCCACTCGAAGCTCACCCCGCCGCCGGTCGTCACACGCTGCAGCACGTTGCCGATGACGGTGGCCGAGGACGGCCCGCCCACCGAGGTCAGGTCGCTCGTTCGGGCCTCGTAGGCCAAGAGCAGGGCTTCGGTCCCATCGGCGGTCAGGCGGATGTCGTGGGAATCCGTCAGCTCGAATCCGGGGGTCGTCCACGTCCGGATCAAGTTGCCGAGCTCGTCCCACTCCTCGTAGACGGCCGGGAAGAAGGGCTCCGAGGCCGGAACCGGTACCGCCCCCGTGTAGTGACCGTTGGGCTGCAGCTGAAAATCGACAACGCCGGTCGGCGTCTCTCGGTACCAGACGACCCGGCCTTTCGAGTCCACGATGACGGCGGGATGGCCGATGTCGAAGATAGGCGCCAGCAGCGTGAATCCCGGCTCGGACCCGCCGCTCGTGACGACCTCGAAGGAGGTGATCGAAGTGGGAAGTGCGCCGGTCCGAAAGGGCATCCGGTCGCCGGCCGCGATGCGGCCACTCACCGAGAAGGCGGCGACCCATAACGTGTAATCCGTTTCCGGCTGAAGCCCTAAGACGGGGACCTGCGTCGTCTTCGAGGTGACCGCGAAGTTGGGCGTCTGATCCACCTGCGCGCCGTCGGCCTCGATGACGACGCGGACGCGGGCCGCCGAGATCGTGCTGGTCGTGACGATCGCGCTGATCGCATTGTTGGGGTTAGCCGCCAGGCTGCTCGACACCACCTCGGGCCGTGCCGTCACGGGGTCGATGAGCGCATCGTCGTCGCCGCAGCCCAGCCAGGCGATCCAGCCGAAGGCCGCAGCCAGAAGCGCGATGGTGTTGCATCTCCTCCACGGCAATCTGGCGACGCCTTTCCCCATGCCCCACCTCCAGCCACTCAACGTTGAAATCGACAGGGACGCGGACGAGTAAGGCAGAGGTCCGCCGCCGCGGCGGCGACCGGCACGACCGGGTCGCTTCGAGACGGTCCTTCTACCCGGTGATCTCACTCCCCAGGATCGCTCCTCGCAAGTCGTAGCGCAGGCCGACCTCTCCGAGCAGCTCGAGGAGCTTGACCACCGGAAGCCCGACCACGTTGAAATAGCAGCCCTCGACGCCGCGGACCAGGGCCGCTCCCGCTCCCTGGATCCCGTAGGCCCCGGCCTTGTCCAGGGGCTCGCCGCCCGCGACGTAGCGCCTCACGTCCTCTTCGGCGAGGGTCCGGAAGGCCACGCGCGTGACCTCCCAGCCGGCGGCGACCGCGTCCGCGTGGGAGACGGCCACGCCCGTCACGACCTCGTGGGTGCGCCCCGACAGCGCGCGCAGCATCTCGCGCGCCTCCGCCGGGTCCTCGGGCTTCCCCATCACGCGGCCATCCAGCACGACCACCGTGTCCGCGGCCAGCGCCATCCAGCCCGGCGAAAGCGCGCCGGCCGTGCGCAGCTTGGCCTCGGCCTGGGCCACCACGAACGCGGCCGGGGGCTCGGGGAGGAGGTGCCGGCGCTCGACGGCGCCCGGCTCGACGACGCGCGGCTCCAGGCCCAGCATGCCCAGGATGGCGCGGCGCCGCGGCGAGGCGGAGACCAGAAGCACGCGCACGGCCGTCACGCGGCGCCTCCACGCTCGAGCAGGAAGGTGACCGGACCGTCGTTCTCGAGCGTTACGCGCATCCGCGCGCCGAAAGCGCCCTGGCGCACCCGGCGGCAGCGCGCGGCGAGGCGTCGCACGAAATCGTCGTAGAGGGCGCGGGCGGCGTCGGCGGGCGCGGCTCCGGCCAGATCGGGTCGCCGCCCCTTGCGCAGGTCGGCCAGCAGGGTGAACTGACTCACGACCAGGACCTCCCCGGCCACCTCGTCCACCGGCAGGTCGAACTCCCCGCGCGGGCCGAACACCCGCAGGCCGGCGATCTTGCCCGCCATCCAGTCGAGGTCGTCCGGCGTCTCGCCGCCCGCGAAACCCACCAGCGCCACGAGCCCGGGGCCGATGCGCGCCACCTCTTGCTCCCGTCCGTCCTCGGCGATCACGATGACGGAGGCCTGGAGCACCCGCTGCAGCACGACGCGCACGATCAGGCGCGCGCTCCATGCGCTGCTTGCGACCGGGCGGCCGAGGGAAGCTCGCGTCCTCCGCCACGCCCTCGTCGCCCCGGCGGAATCACTCGATCGTGACGCTCTTGGCGAGGTTGCGCGGGCGGTCCACGTCGCAGCCGCGCAGCACCGCGATGTGGTAGGCCAGGAGTTGCAGCGGGATGGCCGTGAGGATCGGCGTGAAGAGGTCCAGCGTGCGCGGCACCGTGAAGATGTGATCCGCCAGCGAAGCCAGCTCTCCGTCCGCGTCGTTGGCGATGGCGACGATCCTTCCGCGGCGCGCCTTCACCTCCTGGATGTTCGACAGGACCTTGTTGTAGACGGCGTCCCGGATCGCCAGCACGACGACCGGCATGTTCTCGTCGATCAACGCGATGGGCCCGTGCTTCATCTCGGCGGCCGGATAGCCCTCGGCGTGAATGTAGGAGATCTCCTTGAGCTTCAGCGCGCCTTCCAGCGCCACCGGGAAGTTGTAGCCGCGGCCCAGGTACAGGGCGTTCGTGGCCTGGTGGTAGAGTCGCGCCAGCTCGCGGATCTCCTCTTCCTTGGCGAGGATCTCCTGCACCTGATCGGGCAGTCGCTCCATGGCCATCACCAGCTCGCGGCCGCGCTCGGCCGAGATGCGTGTGCGGCGCCCCAGGAACAGCGTGAGCAGACCCAGCACCATGATCTGCGAGGTGAAGGCCTTCGTCGAGGCGACCCCGATCTCGGGCCCGGCGTGGAGGTAGATGCCGCAGTCCGCCTCGCGCGCGATCGTGGAGCCCACGACGTTGATGATGCCCAGCGCTTTGGCCCCGCGCCGCCGCGCCTCGCGCATCGCCATCTGCGTGTCGGCGGTCTCGCCCGACTGGCTGATCGTGATGACCAGCGTGCGGTCGTTCACGATCGGATTGCGGTAGCGGAACTCCGAGGCGTACTCGACCTCGACCGGGAGCCCGGTCGCCTCTTCGAGCATGTACTCGCCCACCAGGGCCGCGTGCCACGAGGTCCCGCAGCCGGTGATCACGATGCGGTCGAGACGCTTCAGGTCCTCCTCGCTGAGCCCCTGCTGCAGCCCGCCCAGCCGCGCGGTGCCGTCGCCGGGAACGAGCCGACCGCGGATGGCGTTGCGCAGCGACTCGGGCTGCTCGTGGATCTCCTTGAGCATGAAGTGGGCGTAGCCGCCCTTCTGGATCTCCTTCATGTCCCAGGAGATCTCGGAGATCGCCTTGTCGACGTGCGTGTTGCGCAGGTCGGTGGTCTTGTAGCCGACCCGCGTGATGACGGCCATCTCGCCGTCCTCGAGGTAGATGACCTTGCGCGTGCGACCCACGATGGCGGCGGCGTCGGAGGCCAGGTACTGGGCGTCGGCTCCGAGCCCGATCAGAAGCGGGCTTCCCATGCGCGCGGCCACGATGCGGTCGGGCTCGTCGCCGTGAACGACCGCCAGGCCGTACGTGCCCTCGACCTTGGTCAAGGCCGTGCGCACCGCGGACTCGAGGTCGCCGGCGTAGTGCTCCTCGATGAGGTGCGCCAGCACTTCGGTGTCCGTGCCGGTCTGGAAGCGGTGCCCGCGCTCGAGGAGGCTCAGCTTCAAGACCGATGCGTTCTCGATGATCCCGTTGTGAACCAGCGCGATGCGGCCGTCGCAGGAGACGTGGGGATGGGCGTTGATGCGCGTGGGGGCGCCGTGGGTGGCCCAGCGCGTGTGGGCGATCCCGAGCCCGCCGCGGGGCGGGGCTTCCCGCACGGAGCGCTCGAGCTCGGACAGCAACCCGGCCTCCTTGGCGACCTCGACGCCGCTTCCGTTCACGACGGCGAGGCCGGCCGAGTCGTAGCCCCGGTACTCGAGCTTGCGCAACCCCTCCATGAGGATCGGGGTCGCCTCCTCGGGGCCGACGTATCCGACGATTCCGCACATGTCAGCGAACGCTCCTCACGCAGGTCCGCGCGCCGCGCGCGCCTCCGGCGATGTCCGGGGCGGATCGAACGCGGCCCGCGCGCGATCCACGAGCCGCCGGGCCGCTTCCGCCGTCGGCGCCTCGGCGATGATGCGCACGATCGGCTCGGTGGCCGAGGGACGCACGTGCACCCAGGCGCGCTCCTCCGGCCACTCCAATCTAACGCCGTCTTCCAGATCTGGCAGAGGGGCGCCCGGGAAGAGCGACGCCACCCGCGCGGCCTCGAAGCCCACGCCGGCGGCCGACAGCGGGACCGACTCCTTGACGATCGCGTAGCGCGGGAGCGCTGCGGCCGCCTCGGAAAGCGTGCTGCCCGTGGCGGCCAGGTGCGAGAGCACCAGCGCCGCGGCCGACCCGGCGTCGCGGGTGGGATGTACCGCGGGGTAGATGACCCCGCCGTTGCCCTCCCCCCCGATCGGGCTCCCCAGAGACAGCATGCGCTCGGCGACGTGGATCTCGCCGACCGGCACGCGCACGACGGGCCCGCTGGCCGCGCGAGCGGCCGCGTCATCGACGGCGCGGCTCGTGGAGAGGTTCGTGACCACGGGTCCCGCGTGGAGCGGCAGCACCCGAGCGACGGCCAGCGCCAGCGTCAGGTCCTCGGCCAGGGCCACCCCGTCCTCGGCGACGAGGGCCAGGCGGTCCCCGTCCGGATCCACGGCGAGGCCCAGATCGGCGCCGGTCGCACGCACGCGCCCGGCCAGCTCGCCCAGAGCTTGCGGAACGGGCTCGGGAGCTCGTGGAAAGCGGCCCGTGGGCTCGCCGTAGAGGGTCTCGACGCCGCAGCCGAGCTCCTGGAGCAGCGGCTCGAGCAAGAGCGCCCCCACGCCGTGGCAGGCGTCGAGGACCACGCGGAATCCGCGTTCGCGCACCCTCGCGACATCCACCTCCGGCGCCGCCAGGATGCGCCGCACGTGAGCGGCGAGAGCACCCCTCTCCTCCCGCGCTCGGCCGAGGCCGTCCCAGCCGGCCTGGGTGGCTCCGCCCGCCAGGAAGAGGTCCAGCGTCTCGCGGCTCTCCGCAGGCGTCAGGAAGAGGCCTCGCCCCGAGACGAGCTTGGCTCCATTCCACTCGACGGGGTTGTGGCTGGCGGTGACGATCAGCCCGCCCGCCGCACCCAGGGTCCTGACCGCGAGGAGGGCCGTGGGCGTGGGGCAAAGGCCCAGGTCCAGAACGTCGCACCCCACCGAGAGGAGCCCGGCCACGGCGGCGTCCCGCAGCATGGGTCCCGAGGTGCGGGAGTCCCGGCCCACGACGACCACCCGCTCTCGGGCGCCTCGCGTCGAGCTCCGCGCCTGCAACCGGGCGCCGTGCGCGGCCGCGAGCCGGACCATGAGCTCGGGAACCAGGCCCCCGCCCACCCGTCCGCGAACCCCGGAGACGCTCATGACCAGGTCTCCGGGGACCATCCTGGCCTTCACGGGCGGCGAATCGAGGCTGAGCCCGGCCATCCCGGACGGTCGGCGAGGCTACCCCCGGCCACCGTCCCGGCGTCCGCAGCCAGTACGAGCTTGTAAGTGGAGCCACCGAGCGGACTTGAACCGCTAACCTGCTGATTACGAATCAGCTGCTCTACCATTGAGCTACGGTGGCTGGAAGCGGGAAGGAAGTCGGCCGCGGGCGCGGGAAGGTAACGTCTAACTTTTTCCTTTACAAGGGGAAACGTCGCCCTTACCTTATCAGCACGGAAGTTTTCGGTGCCTATTTGGGTGGGTTGCCGGCGAGCGATCGAGCGAGGGCCGGCCGGGGCTTTGGAAAAGCGTTGTGGAAATGGAACCTCTGCTTCCGCTCGTAGTAGAAGGACGACCGACGGCTTGGATCGCCGGCGGCCGCTCTGGCGACTTTGAATTGAGTAAGCCCACCCTCCTTCTGAAGGAATGCATGAAGTACACCGTAGAGGGAGACCGGATCGTCCTCGACCTGACCTGGGAAGAGATCGAGAAGATCCCCGGCGACCTGCCTGTACACTGGGAGGTCGGCACGGGGTACGTGATGCCCAACGATCCCGAGGTTCTGGCCAGGGTGAAGGATGCCGTCCGGCGCCCGCTTCAGCCGCGTGTGCGAGAGCTGATCCGCTAAGCGAAGCGACCTGATCCCATTCGTCGAAGGAGCCCCGTCTGCGGACGGGGCTTTTTCGTTTGCGCCCACCGCTCAGCCCGACTCCCAGCCCAGATCCCTCCCGAGCAGCGCGTAGAGCTTGCGGTTGTCGGCGTCGAAGCGCTGCGCCAGCTCCCGCCGCAGGCCCGGGTCCAGGCCAGCGTAGCGGCCCTCGTTGTCCCGTCGGCGCGGCTCGGGGCGCTCGCCGGGTAGACCCAGGAACTCGAGCGCCGTGGCCATCACGCCGGGAGGATCCGCGTAGAAGTCCTCGCTGCTCAGCACGAGCACGCGCTCACGCCGGAAGAAAGCGAACCAGCGCTCGAGCTGCTCCGCGTAGCGCCCGCGGGCGACGTACGAGAAATGTTGATGGTTGAAGCTCACGTAGGTCTCATCGCCCAGCATCCGCTCCTCCTCCCCCGCAAGCCGCCCCTCTTCGGCCTCGAGCGCCCGCGGAAAAGACAGCGTCTCGGCGCCGAGCCGAACCTCGTGATGATAGTGCGAGTAGGCGCGGTGGACGGGATCGCGCAGCAGGGCGATGATCGCGGCGCGGGGCACGAGCCCCGCCGCGCGGCGTGCGGCGTGCGGGTGGAAGATGTAGTAGGGGCTGGCCTCCCCTGTCAGCGCCGGGCCGCCCCGCAGGCGCGCCACCGCCCTGCGCTCGAGCCGCAGCGGGAAGTTCGAGCGGTACCAACCCGCGCCCCGCCTATAGGCCTTGTCGAAGAAGTGGACCTCCTTGCTGAAGGCCCGCTTCACGGCCGGGTGCCGGGTGATCTGATTGTAGAAGAAGGTGGTTCCGCAGCGCTGGCCGCCGATCACTACGAAATCGGGCAACGCGCGCAGAGAAGACGTGAGCAGGCGCTCGGCACGCAGGATCGAGAGGACCCCACGCTTCAGCACTCGGCCTCCGTGCGCTCAGCGCGTGCCGGGGCCCGCTTCCTTGCCGAAACGCCCGAGGTGGCTGAAGGGCAGCATGTCGCCAAAGCAGCGCTCCCAGCGGTCGATCTCGCGCTCGTCACGGCGGAAGCGTCGCTTGCCGTCGAGGTAGTAGCGGAGACCACGGGGCGTGATCCGCGCGGCAGGCTCGATCGCGGTGCCGCTGCGCGAGCGCAGCAGCTCGAGCATGCCGAGCCCCTGGAGCGCGACGAGCTGCCGCAGGAGGGTGACGCGGTCGATCGAGAACATCTGCCCCAGGCGCTCGAAGGAAACAGCGCTCGAGCTCTGGGCGCAGAGCTCCAGGATGAGCTGCACGAGGTCGGGCATCTCGGGCTCCGGCGTCGACCGCGCCGAGCGGCGCGATCGAGTCTATAGTGCGTGCGGCGGGGCGCCACCGCAAGCCGCGGGCGGAGCCCAGGCCCCGGCCTCAGCCGGCGCGGGCGCTAACCCGGGGGGCCGGCTCGCCTTCCGCGCGCGACCCGCGCGCTGCCGGCAGCCACCCTTCCTGCTCCAGGTAGGACAGCACGCGCGCCGCGGTTTCCTCGGGCATCTCCAGGTTGGTCGGAAGCACGAGGTGCGGCGCCATCGGCGCTTCGTAGGGGTCGCTGATCCCCGTGAAGTGCTGGATCTCGCCCGCCAGCGCGCGGGCGTAGAGACCCTTCACGTCGCGTTGGATGCAGATCTCGAGCGGCGCGTCCACGAAGACCTCGATGAAGCGATCGGGACCCACGATCGAGCGCGCAATCTCGCGTTCCTCGCGATAGGGCGAGATCGCGGCCACGATGACGCCCACGCCGTTGCGCACCAGCAGCTGCGACACGAACGCGATGCGCCGGATGTTCAGGTCGCGGTCCTGCTTCGTGAATCCCAGATCCGGCGACAGGTTGGCGCGTACGACGTCACCGTCCAGGACTTCGAGCGGCACGCCTCGATTGCGCATCTGTCCGGTGAGGATGCGCGCGATCGTCGTCTTGCCGGCCCCCGAGAGGCCGGTGAACCAGAGCGCGAAGCCGCCGCGCGCGTCGTGGAGGTGGGTCCGAGTCATCGAAAGCGTCCGTGTTGGGGGGTGGAGGTTGCGAAAACAGGCCCTACGCCTGCGCGCGCGCCGAACGGTAATGGCGGCCGAGGATGTCGGCGATCTCGCGCCGCGTGAACTCGCTCGGCAGCTCCTCTCCGGCCGTGAGCATGGCCCGCACCTGGGTGCCCGAGAGCAGCACGTGCTGCTCGGCCGGATGCGGACAGGTCTTCTCCGACGCCATGTGACCGCAGCTGCGGCACCAGAACGTGTTGTCGAAGAAGAGCGGAGTGATCCCCAGGTCCGCCGCCGGGATTCCGCGCAGCAAGTCCTGAGCCGCGTAGGTCCCGTAGTAGCCGCCGACCCCGGCGTGGTCCCGACCCACGATAAAATGCGTGCAGCCGTAGTTCTTGCGCGCAAGCGCATGGAAGACGGCCTCGCGGGGCCCCGCGTACCGCATCGCCGCGGGATAGACGCCCATGAGCGTCCGGCGCGCGGGATAGTAGTTTTCGAGCAAGGCTTCGTAGCAGCGCATGCGCACTTCGGCGGGAACGTCCTCCGAGCGCGTCTCTCCGACCAGCGGGTGCAGGAACAGCCCGTCCACGATTTCCAGGGCGCACTTCTGGATGTACTCGTGGGCACGGTGGATGGGATTGCGCGTCTGGAAGGCCACCACCGTGCGCCAGCCGCGGCGGCGGAACTCCGCCCGAGCCTCCAGCGGCTCGCTCAGATACCCCGGATACGGTGGCTGAACCGCATCGCGCAGGATTCGGAGGGGTCCGGCCAGGTTCACCGTGCCGGCGCTCCGCACCCGCGCCACGCCGGGATGCTTCTCCTCTTCCGTCCCGTAGACGTGCCGCACCTCCTTGAGCGGATCGAAGCCGAACCGCTCGTGGAGCTCCATCCAGCCCACCGTCTCCCCCTCGGGGCTCTCGAGCAGGAGCCGCTCGGCCCGCGTGGTGGCGGCTTCGTGATCCGCCGACACCGTGAGCGTGACGGGGATCGGCCACAGCGTGCCCGAGGCGAGGCGCATCTCGGTCACGACCGCCTCGTAGTCGTCCGAGCCGAGAAAGCCCGCCAGCGGGCTGAACGCCCCGGAGGCGATCAGGACCGCATCCGAGAGCTGGTGCGGCGCGAGCCGAACCCGCGTCCGGCGTTCCCAGCCTTCGAGGGCGCGCGCGAACTCATCCGCGCTCGCCCAGCGTTGAACGAGCGGGCCACCGTGCGCCCGTGCCTCGGGGGTCGCTTCCTCGGCGACCGTCGTGGGTGGGGACTTCGTCGCGGTCATGGCGTCGTCAACCGTTCATGAAAGGGGCTTGTTCGCGTGGAACGACGATCGGGCGCGATCGGGTACACGCCGGCGCGCGCAAAGTGCCTCCACGCAAGGAACGAGGAAATCGGCCGCCGGCCCGAGACCGGCTCGATCCATCGGCTGACACGTGTCGTCTTTTCGGACACCTGCGTCGCCCCGACGGGCGTGCACTGTATGCGCGAGACGCCCACCCGACAAGGCCCGATTCACCGCCTCTGCCGTTGACAGTCTCCTCACGCACGCGTAGGCTGGCCCACGATCGGTTCCCGTGGCGTGGCCCGTCGGGACCGCGCTCGCCCAG
>DATBJW010000076.1:0-9355 GCA_036556205.1 Gemmatimonadota bacterium | reverse complement strand
CTCGCGCGTGAAGTAGCTGTTGATGTTCACGCGCAGGTAGCGCTGACCGCGGACGACGGTCGTCGAGATCCAGTGCCGCCCCGCGAGCTCGATCTCGCGCTGGACGCGGAGTGCGGTGGCGTCGGCCTCGGCGTCGCTCGTGCCGGACGGCTGATAGCGGAAGCAGGCGATGGCCAGCACCGGCTCGTGGGGAAAGACGAAGCGACCGTCGCGCGCGAGCAGCTCGTGGAGCAGTCGCGTGAGCGCCACCTCGCGCTCGATCTCCGCCGCGTAGGCCGCCCGTCCGTAGCGCTTGAGCGAGAGCCAGAGCTTGAGGCCGTTGAAGCGCCGGGATCCCAGGATCCCCTCGCGGAAGAACTTCCTCCCCTCGCTCTGGAGGTCCCGGATGTAGACCGGGTCCAGCGCGAAGGTCGCGGGCAGGACCGAGCCGTCGCGCACCAGGATCGCGCCGGCCGAGAACGGGACGAAGAACCACTTGTGGGGATCCACCGTGACCGAATCCGCGAGCTCGATCCCCGCGCACAGCGGTCGCAGCTCGGGTGAGAGCGCGGCCCCCCCGCCGTAAGCGGCGTCGACGTGGAACCAGAGCCCCTCCTCTCGCGCCACCTCTGCCAGCTTCGCCAGCGGGTCGATCGCACCCGAGCTGGTGGTTCCCAGGACGCCCACGAGCAGGAAAGGCCGGAGCCCCGCCGCTCGGTCGACGGCGATCCGCTTGCGAAGCTCGTCCGGCTTGATCCGAGAGCGCGCGTCGGACTCGACCATGCGCAGGTTCTTGCTCCCGAGGCCCAGCAGGTCGAACGACCGGTCGAGCGAGAAGTGCCCTTCCTGCGAGACGTAGCCCACGAGTGCCGGTCCGCCGACACCGTCCGCCCGCACGGAGGGATCGGCGCGGTGCCGCGCGCAGGCGATCGCGGTCAGGTTGGCTTCCGTGCCGCCGCTCGTGAGCGTGCCGTTGGCCTCGGGCGGCAGACCGTAGAGGTCGGCCAGCCAGCGGATCGCCCGCTCCTCGATCGAGACCCCGATCGTCCCGTGCCGCCAGGCGCCGACGTTCTGGTTGAGAGCGCCCACGACCGATTCCGCGAAGACCGCGATCGGGGTGGGGGCCGGGTTCAGGAGCCCGTGGTAGCGGGGGCTGGGGATGGCGGTGGCGTAAGGCAGGAGTCGCGCCAGCTCGGCCAGGACGCCTTCGGCCGGAGTTCCGTGCTCGGGGAGCGGCTCGTCCAGCAGGGCGGCGAGCTCGGCGGGATCGTGGGTGGGGCAGACGGGCCGCTCGGGCAGTTCCTCGAACCAGCGCTCGATCAGCTCGCCCGAACGGCGCGCGAGGAGCTCGAGCTCGTCGGCGCTGACCTCGAGCGGGCTCACTCCGAGAGAGGCGGTCTCAGGCGTTTCGGGCCGCACCGCGCGCCGCGGCTCCCGGCCGCCGTGAACGCCGGATCACGAACCGGACCGCGGTCAGCTCGTCGCTGAAGGCCGCGATCTTGTTGTCCACGAGGTCGGTCCGGAGCGCCGCCCGCTGGACCTCGTCCCACGTGTGCGGGAACTCGGTCTCCTCGGCGTGGGCCTTCTTGGGCAGCACGATCCAGAGCTTCCCGTCCGGCTGGATCAGCCTCTGCAAGTCGGCGAAGTAGCCGGGGCGATAGAGGTCTCCGGCCCGCAGCTCGAGGAGCAGCGTGCCGGCTCCTCTCTCGGGCGGGCCGCGATGGATGGGAACCTCCGCTCCCAGCGCCTCGTGGAGCCGGTCCTTGAAAGGCGACGAGGTGCCGGCGATCCAGACGTCGTCACCCAGCAGATCGAGCTTTCGCGCGAAGGCTTCGTCGGCGAACGGGGACTGCCGACTCCCCTTCAAGGCAGGAACCGGTGGATGTGCTCGGACCAGAAGGGCCAGTCGTGGCCGAACGTGCCGCTCCAGATCTCGCCCGTGACCGGGATCCCCTTGCGCTGGAAGATGCCGATCATCTCGCGGTTGGGCTCGGCCAGGTGATCGTACTCCCCGGTCGCCACCACGATCTGGAGCCGCGAGAGCCGGGCGACCCAGCCCGCGTCCATGTTCGGCACGTAGGCCGTGGGGCAGTGGTAGTAGCAGAGCTCGTCCCAGTACCCGTCCAGATAGCGGTGGATGTCGAAGAGCCCCGAGAAGGCGATCACGCTGGCGACGGACTCGGGGTAGCGGCAGCCCAGGTTCACGGCGTGGTAGGCGCCGAAAGAGGCGCCGAAGAGCGCCACGTCGTCGCGACCCGCGCGCGCCGTGACGAAGGGCAGGATCTCCTCGTGCAGGTAGCGGTCGTACTGGTCGTGCCGGCGCCCCCGGTCGCGGGGGTGGACGGACTTGTTGTACCAGGACTCGGCGTCCACGCTGTCCACGCAGCAGACCTGCAGCCGTCCCTCCTCGATCTTGCCCTGCAGGGAGCCGATCAGGCCGAAATCCTCGAGCTGGTAGAAGCGCCCGGCGGAGGTGGGGAAGCCGATCACCGGGCGACCCGAGTGGCCGAACCAGAGCAGCTCCATCTTGCGCGAGAGACTCGGGCTCACCCAATGCAAGTATTCGCGCTGCAACGACTTCGACTCCTGATGGAGAGGGGGTGCGCCTTTACTGCGCGGCGGGGTGCGGATATAATAGTCGCCCTCCGGGAATCCACAATTTCCGCGACGCGGAACCCCGAGACGGCCGCGCCGGCCGGCACGCCGGAACTTCTCGCCCCTGAACGGAGCGCCATGCCGAACTTCCTCGCCCCGGCCGCGCGGCGGCCCCGCCGTCCGTGAGCCCACGCCGGATCGGCGTGTTGTTCGGGATGGAGCGCCAGTTCCCTCCCGCCCTGGTGGATCGCATCAACGCCGTGGGCGGCGGCGAGGTCGTGGCCGAGGCGCTGCGGGTCGGGATCGTGCGCCAGGAGGACCTCCCGCGCTACGACCTGATCCTGGACCGCATCAGCCACGAGGTCCCCTTCTACCGCACGTACCTGAAGGTCGCCGCGACGCGCGGCTGCCGCGTGCTGAACAACCCCTTCTGGTGGAGCACGGACGACAAGTTCCTGGGGAACGTGATCGCGCAGGAAGCCGGCGTGGCGGTCCCCCGGACGGTGCTGGTCCCGCACAAACATTTCCCGCCCAACACACGCGCAGAGTCGTTCACGAACCTGGAGTTCCCGCTCGACTGGGACGCCATGTTCGAGTATCTCGGATTCCCGATCTTCTTGAAGCCCGCCTACGGCGGCGGGTGGCGCGACGTCTACCGCGCCGAGGACCCCTCGGAGTTCTTCGCCGCCTACGACCGCACGCGCGATCTGTGCATGATCGCGCAGGAGGGGATCCTCTACAGCGAGTACTTCCGCTGCTACGTGCTGGGACGCGAGCGCGTGCGCGCCATGCCCTACGATCCCGGCGCCTCGTTCGAGCGCCGCTACGTGCGGGGCGGCTCGCCCACACCCACCGCACTCGCCGAGCGTCTCGAGCACGACTGCCTGGCCATCTGCCGCGCGCTCGGGTACGACTTCAACACCGTCGAGCTTGCCGTCCGCGACGGGGTCCCGTACGCGATCGACTTCATGAACCCGGCACCCGACTGCGACCGCTTCTCGGTGGGGGACGAGAACTTCGAGTGGGTGGTGGCGACCTCGGCGGCGTTCCTGATCGACCGGGTGACGCAGCCCGCGAGCCTCGAGCTCACAGGGGACTGGCCTTCTCGTGTCCGGCGCGGCCAGCGGCATGGCGTGCGCGACAAGGCGGCCAGTCTCGGCAAGCCCGCGGCGGCGCTCGGGAAGGCCGTCCTCAAGGCGGGGGGCGAGCTGGCCGGGGCTGCCAAGCGGCGGCGGCCCGCCAAGCGCGCGCCCAAGCGGCGGAAGCCCGAGACCGCCGCGGCGGCGACCGGGGCCGGGTCCGGCTCCTCCAGCCCGGACCCCTCCGCAGCGCCCGAGCTGAGCCGCGCCGCTCCACGCGCCCCGGGGTCCGGGGAAAGGGAACCGTGAAGCCGAAGCCGTCGTTCACGATCGGGATCGAGGAGGAGCTCCAGGTCATCGATCCCGACACCCGGGCGCTTCGCTCGCATATCAGCGAAGTCTTCGACGAGGGCCGGCTGCTCCTGCGCGAGCAGATCAACCCCGAGCTCCACCAGCCGGTCATCGAGCTCGAGACCGGAATCTGCCGGGACACGGCCGAGGCGCGGCTCGAGGTCGTGCGCACGCGCACGCTCCTGTGCCGGCTCGCGCGCCAGTACGGCCTGCGGCTCGGGGCGGCGGGCACGCACCCCTTCACGCACTGGGCCGAGGTCGGGATCACGGCCGGCAACGAGCGCTACGACAAGCTCGTCCACGATCTGCAGATGGTGGCGCGCGCCAACCTGATCTTCGGCCTCCACGTGCACATCGGGATCGAAGACCGCGAGACGGCGATCCACATCATGAACGCCGCGCGCTACTTCCTGCCGCACATCTTCGCGCTCTCGGTGAACTCGCCCTTCTGGCTGGGCCTCGAGACGGGCTGGAAGAGCTACCGCTCGAAGGTCTTCGACCGCTTCCCGCGCACGGGGATCCCCGACTACTACGGCTCCTGGGGCGACTACGAGAGCTTCATCAAGCTGCTCGTGCGCACGAACTGCATCCTGGACGGGAAGCAGGTGTGGTGGGACATCCGGCCGCATCCGGACTTCCCCACGCTGGAGTTCCGCATCTGCGACATCCCCATGCGGGTCGACGAGACCCTGGCCCTGACGGCGCTGATCCAGGCCGTGACCGCCAAGCTGTGGAAGCTCTACAGCCAGAACCTGGGCTTCCGGCTCTACCGGCGGGCGCTGATCCTGGAGAACAAGCAGCGCGCGGCGCGCTACGGGATCGAGGGCAAGCTGATCGACTTCGGCAAGCAGCAGGAAGTCCCCACTCGCGAGCTCACCGAAGAGCTGCTCGAGTTCGTGGACGAGGTCGTGGACGAGCTCGGCTGCCGCCGGGACATCGACTACGTGCGCCGCATCATGGAGAACGGCACGGGCGCCGACCGGCAGCTGCGCGTCTTCCGCGAGACCGGCGACCTGAAGGCCGTGGTGGACTACATCTGCAACGAGACCGAGATCGGCTGCGAATCGACCGCCGAGGGACTCTCGCCGGCGACCCTGCGCGCGGTCGCGGCGCTGGCCGGGGCTGGCTTCCCGGCCGCCGCGGGAGTCGGGGCCGCACCGGCCGCGCCGCCCGCCGACGGCCCGGCGGCGCACTCACCGGTGGCCCGCCCGCCGGTGGCCGGCGCATGACGGCGATCCCCGCGGGCAACGGCGGCCTGGAGGGCGTGGCCTACGATCCCGAGTTCGTGCCGGGGGCGATGAACGCGGTCTTCACCTGTCTGGCCGTGCGGCCGGGCGAGCGCTGCGTCCTGATCACCGATCAGGCATGCCTGCCGATCGGCGCCGCCCTGGCCGAGCAGTTCTCGCGCGCCACGGACGAGTTCGAGGCCTTCGTGCTCGAGAATGTCGCGCGCCGGCCCCTCGAGGCCTTCCCGCGGGCGATCGCGGAGGCCATGGAGGAGGCGGACGTCACGTGCTACGCCGCCTCCGCGCGCAGGGGCGAGCTGCGGGCCCGGATGGAGATGACGGCCATCGTGGACCGGCGCCGCATCCGGCACGCCCACATGGTCGAGATCACGCCGCGCATCATGGTGGAAGGGATGCGCGCCGACTTCCGCAAAGTCGACGCGCTCTCACGCTGGGCCATGGAACGGGTGAGCGGGGCACGCGAGATCCGCGTCACGAGCCCCGCCGGCACCGACATGCTGGCGACCTTCTCGCCGGCGCTCAAGTGGGTCAAGACCTCGGGGCTCATCAGCCGCGACGCCTGGGGGAACCTTCCGGGCGGCGAGATCTTCACGAGCCCGGCCTCGGTCGAGGGGATGTACGTGGCGGACGGCGTGCTCGGCGACTGGCTGGCGACCAAGTACGGCGAGCTGAGGGAGAACCCGATCGGTATCCGGATCGAGGAGTCCCGCATCGCCGAGATCGCCTGCGCGCGCGACGACCTGCGGCGCGACTTCCAGGCCTACACCTCTCACGACCTCAACTCGAACCGGGTCGGCGAGTTCGCGCTGGGAACGAACCTGGCCGTGACGAACGTGATCGGCCACATCCTGCAGGACGAGAAGATGCCCGGCGTGCACATCGCCTTCGGCCATCCCTACGGCCAGCACACCGGGGCGGACTGGACCTCGAGCACGCACATCGACGCCGTGGCGTGCGACTGCAGCGTGTGGGTGGACGGCAAGCCGATCATCGAGCGCGGGCGCTACCTGGTGGATCCGGAGGAGCTGGACGAGCGGTAGCCTTGCTGAACGGCCCGGTCGAGGCGAAGGGATCTAGTCGGTTCAATCCCAATCAGGGGGAGGAGGCAGTCATGCGACAGGTACTCTTGGCGGCCACCGCGCTGCTCGCGTGGGCGGTTCCCACCCAAGCGCAAGACGCTGTGAAGGTCGACCCGAAGCACTACAAGGTCGAGTTCGAGAACGATCGGGTGCGCGCGCTGCGCATCACCTACGGACCTGGCGAGAAGTCGGTCATGCACGAGCACCCGGCGAGCGTGGCCGTGTTCTTGACCGACGCCAGCGTGAGATTCACGCTGCCCGACGGAAAGAGCCAGGATGTCTCCTCGAAGGCCGGGACGGTCCAATGGAACGCCGGTGGCAAGCACCTGCCCGAAAACCTGGGTGACAAGCCCTTCGAGCTGATCCTGGTGGAGCTGAAGAGCGGGCCAGCGATGGCCAATTAGTCGCGAGCGACGTGCTCGCCCCACCGAGAGGAGAGCGCGCATGCAATACGTCGATGGATTTGTCGTGCCCGTGCCCAAGAGGAAACTGCAGGCCTATCGCCGCATGGCCCGGAAGGCGGGCAGGATCTGGCGGGAGCACGGAGCGCTCGAGTATCGGGAATGCGTGGCCGACGACGTCAAGGTCGGGAAGCTCACGTCTTTCCCGCGCAGCGTGAAGCTCAAGCCCGGTGAGACGGTGGTCTTCTCCTGGATCGTGTACAAGTCGCGCGCGCAGCGCGATGCCGTCAACGCCAAGGTGATGTCCGACCGGCGGTTGAAGAGCATGATGGATCCGAAGGCCATGCCCTTCGATCCCAAGCGCATGTTCTTCGGCGGTTTCACGACCCTGGTCAAACTCTAGCGCGTCTTCAATCCCGAGTCCGTGTGTTGTTCTGGGCTCCTCTCGGCGCGGCGATCCTCCACATCGTCGAGGAGTTCGTCTATCCCGGCGGCTTCGCCGCGTGGGATCGGCGCTATCGGCCCGGCATCAAGAAGAGCATCACGCCGCGGTTTCACGTCATCATCAACGTTCTGTTCCTGATCGTGTGTTATGACGTGGGAGCGCTTCGTCGTAGCCCCTGGGGTGTTCCGCTCTGGCTGGTTGTGACGGCGCTGCAGTTCTCCAACGCGGTGTGGCACGTGGTCGGCTCGGTCCGGACCCGAAGCTATTCACCGGGCGTGCTCACGGGGCTGCTGCTCTATCTGCCCCTGTGCGTGTACGGGTATGTGAAGTTCGTGACTTCCCGGCAGACTTCCGTCCCGGTTGCGATCCTCGCCTTCGCGGTGGGTTCCTCGTATCAGCTGTGGGTCGGGAAGACGCTTCACGACTGGCGTGCTCGGAGGGGTCTTGTCTGATGACCAATGACGAGGCTTACGCGGCCGGTATTCTCAACAAGGCTCTCGATCCCTCGAGTCAGCCCGAGCCGATCCGCGATTTCCTGCGTGCCGAGGAACGACTTGTGGGCGACCTGGTTCCCCGTGGGGCGCGTGTCATCGATTTTGGCTGTGGCACCGGACGTCATCTCATCGGGCTGCGGGACACCCTGGCCCTCGGTGTGGGCATCGACTACGAGAGGACCTACATCGCCGAGGCCATGAGGCGCCGACCTGGTGGGTCGCTGCACTTCCTTGTCGCCGATGCGACCGCCGTTCCGCTGAACATGGAGTTCGACGTCGCGCTCTGCCTCACGAATACCTGGGGAACGATGAGCGACAAGCTGGGGGTGCTCGGTGAGATGCGTCGGCTGGCGCCGAAGCGCGGCAGGCGAATCCTCACGGTCTATGCTCCGGCCTCGGTTGAAGCACGATGTGAATGGTATGCGAACATGGGCTACGAAGTGACGGGGGTTACGGACGAGCGCATCGTCACCGAAGGCGGCTTCAGCTCCGAGCACTTCTCGGAAAACCGACTCCGGAGCCTGGTTGGCGCGTGTGAGCTCCACGCCCTCGGTGATGTCGCGTACGTGGTTCAGGCCTAGCCGGCGCACCTGGTACATCGCCCCACCATGGACCCCCTCTACCGTAACCGCTTCAACGCTCACGATACGGACGCCTTCCACCGCCGTGTCATCCGCGAGATGGAAGACCGCCTCCACTCGACCTACGACTTCCGGATCGCCGAGTCACCCGTCTTCCTTCCCGACGACCTCCGCCGGCGCTGCGCGCGGTGCGCCGAGGAGATCGTGCAGATCCTGCGCGATCCGCAGCTGATCCGCGCCTGCGAGCGCGCGGTGCCCGAGGAGTTCCTGGTGCCGCGCATGGACCGGCTGCCGAACTTCGTGGCGGTGGACCTGGCGATCGTGCGCGATTCCGAGGGCGCGCTCGCGCCGCGCGTGATCGAGCTGCAGGGGTTCGCCTCACTCTACGCCATGCAGGTCGTCATAACCGACGTATGGCGGGACGTGATGGCCGAGGCACCCGGGCTCCGCGCGAACTGGTCGTCGTTCTTCTCCGGCCTGGATCGCGCTTCGTACCTCGAGCTGCTGCGCAGCGCCATCGTGGGGCCGCACGATCCCGAGAATGTGGTGCTCCTGGACCTCCATCCGGAGCAGCAGAAGACGCGACCCGACTTCAACGCCACCCGCCAGTTCCTGGGCGTGCAGACCGCGAGTGCTGCGGAGCTCGTCCGGCAGGGGAACCGGCTCCTCGTCCCGCGCGACGGAAGGCTCGTCCCCATCCACCGGGTCTACCACCGGGTCGTGTTCGACGAGCTCAAGGCGCTGGGGTTCAAGCTGCCGTTCGACTACCGCGAGGACCTCGATGTCGAGTGGGTGGCGCATCCGAACTGGTACTGGATCTGGTCCAAGTACACGTTGCCCTTGATCCAGCACCCCGCCCTGCCCTGGACGCGCGTGCTGGCCGACGTGCTGGCCGACGGCGGCGAGCTGCCGGGGGACCCTTCGCGCTACATCCTGAAGCCGCTTTTCTCCTATGCGGGGCGTGGCGTGCGCATCGACTTCGACCACGCCGACCTGCGGGCGATTCCCGAAGGGGAGCGCGGCCAGTGGCTGGTGCAGGAGAAGGTGGGCTACGCGCCGGCCCTGCTCATGCCGGACGGCAACGGCGTCAAGGTCGAGATCCGG
>DATBJW010000075.1:0-11949 GCA_036556205.1 Gemmatimonadota bacterium | reverse complement strand
TGGCCGTCTACCTCGGGGTTTCCTGGCTGATCCTGCAGGTCACCTCGCTCTTCATCCAGGCCTTCGACCTGCCGAAGTGGTTCCTGCCCGCCGCGGTCCTTCTGCTGCTGATCGGCCTCGTCGTCATCTCGGCCACCGCGTGGGTGCAGGCGCATCCCGGCGAGGCGGCTCGCGCGGCCCGGGAGGAGGTGCCGGGGTCATGGGAGATCGACCTGGGGGACATCCGCCAGTCGGTAACGCAGGGCCGGCTGCCGCACCTCACCTGGGGGCGGTCGATCCTGGGGGGCGCGGTGGCGTTCTCACTTCTCTTCGGCGTGGCCGGGCTCTACGTGCTGCTCCACGACCGCGGGCGGAGCCTGGGGCCCGAGACCGTCCAGGCCGCGCCCGGGACGGCCCTGGCAGTCCTGCCCTTCCGGGTCGTGGGCCCCGAGATGGAGCTCTGGCGCGAGGGCATGGTGGATCTGCTCTCGACGAACCTGGACGGCGCGGCCGGAATGCGCGCGGTCGCGCCGCGCACGGTGCTCAGCCGCTGGCACGAAGAGCTTGGGGAGACCGCCGAGCCCGCGGACTCCCAGGCGCTTCGCGTCGCGCGCGACGTTGGCGCGCGGTACGCGCTCCTGGGAGGTATGGTGGCGCTCGGTGGCGAGGTGCGGCTCTCGGCCCAGGTTTTCGACCTGAGGAGTGGCAAGCTCCAGGCCGAGACGCAGGTCAAGGGCGCGCCCGACAGCATTCCCGCGCTCGTGGACCGGCTGAGCCTGGAAGTCATGCGTGCGGCGTTGCCACACGAGTCGGGCGCGCTGGGCGGGGTGGACCTGCGCAGCGTCTCGACGTCGTCCTTGCCCGCGCTCAAGGCGTACCTCTCGGGCGAGCAGGCGTTCCGGGGTTCGCGCTGGGAGGATGCCAAGGTCGATTTCACGCGAGCGGTCGATGCGGATTCGACGTTCGCTCTCGCCCTCTACCGCCTGTCCCTGACCTACGGCTGGCTGGACCCCACTAGCCCCCAGATCGAAGAGTACGGAAAACGGGCGCTGCGCTTCGCCGACCGGCTGCCCGAGCGCGGAGCCCTCCTGCTGCGGGGAGGCGCCGCCTCGGGCCGGGAAGCCTTCGCGATCCTGGATTCGCTCACGACGCGCTATCCGGACGATGCCGACGGGTGGTACGAGCTGGGTGAGGCCTACGTTCACAGGGGCAGACAATTCCTTTTTCCGGATGAGAGATATCGGCAGGCCTTCCACAAGGCGATCGAGCTGGATCCGAGCTTCGGCTCGGCCTACATCCACTTGATCGGCGATGCGTTCCAGCGGGCCGACAGTGCCGAGGCGCGTGGCCTGATCGCGCGCTATGCGAAAATCGAGCCCACGAGCCCCGAGACGCTCGGTTCCGAGCTGAGCTTGGCGCTGACCTGGGGTGACGCCGAAACCAGGAAGGAAGCCGTCGCCGCGCTGGACACCGCGGGGCGAGCCGAGCTCAGCCGGGTGTGGCTCGACCTCCTCAGCGCGGGGGACTTCTGGCAAGAAATCCTCACGGTGTCGCGAGCCATGCAAGCCGAACGCTTGCCGCTCGATCTGCGTCAGCGCGGTGCCCTCAATGCCGCCAGCGTGCTGACCGCGAGGGGTAGGATGAAGGAAGCGAGGAAAGCCCTGCTGACCGCACCGGCGGTGGACCTGGTCCGAGCTTCACGAGATATCCTCACGTGGAGCCTGGTCGGCATGGTGGACCGTTCGTCCGCGGAGTCCGCCGTGACCACCCTGGCGTCGGAGCCGTCGCCGCTGCGGCGTCTCCTCCTCGGCGCTCATGCGCTCGCCGCCGGGAACCAGGCCGAGGTCGGGCGTCAGCTGGGCGCGCTCGACTCGCTGGCTCCGCTGGGGCTCAAGCGGTTCGAGACGGGCGAGTGGGTGGACCCCCGTGCCGCAGCCGAAGCGCTGAGAGCCTACGTGGAGGACGGGAAGGGAGACAGATCCGGCGCGATCCGCCGGCTCGAGGCCGCGCTTGCGGGGATCGGGGGAGGCTGTCCCGGCGACGGCTGTGCCGTCCACGCGCTCCTTCGCTTCCAGCTGGGCAGGTGGCTCCTGGAGAACGGCGACGCGGCGCGGGCCGAGCCGTACTTCAAGAGCCTGGACGACCGCGCGTCGTATTTCTTTCTCCCGACCGCACTCTACCTGGGAAAGACGTACGAGGAGCTGGGCAACCTGGCCGAAGCCCGGCGGCAGTACGAGCTGTTCGTGCGCGATTGGCAGGACTGCGACCCCGAGCTGCGGCCGTTGCTCGACGACGCGAGGCAGTCGATCGCGCGACTGAAGGAAGTGAAGAAGCTCTAGGCGGGGATTGGTAAGCCGCTCAGTGGCAGCCGCAGGAGCCGCCGCAGCAGCCGCCCGAGCCCTTGGCCATCGGCACGCTCGAGGCCGAGGCCTTGCCGCCGGTCGTGCCGACCGCGGCGGCGGACATCTTGCGCTGCAGGCGATCGCTCTCGCAGTAGGGGCAGGCGGGAACGTCCGAGGCGCGCACGAGCTGCTCGAAGGCCGCGCCACAGGCCGTGCAGGTGTATTCGTAGATCGGCATGGTTTTCCTCTCTCGCTGACCGGCTAGGCGCGCTTCGAGCGAGGCCGCTGCTCGACGCCGTGCGCGCGCACGGCGCTGCGCCTGGAGCGCGGCTCCAGCCTGGGACCATCCCCCGCGTGCTCGTGCCCCTCCTGGGCCGCCGCGCCAGATGTCCGGAACAGCGCGTCGGCCAGCGCCTCCTCGATGCGGTCCACGTACAGGAACTGGGTGTCGGCCCGCACCTCGGGCGGCAGGTCGGTCGTGTTCAGCTCGTTGTCGCGCGGCAGGATCACGCGCCGGATGCCCGCCCGCCGCGCGGCCAGCACCTTCTCCTTGATCCCACCCACCGGCAAAACCAGCCCCGCGAGCGAGATCTCGCCCGTCATCGCGGTGTCGTTGCGCAGGGGTTTGTCGACGTAGGCCGAGGCCATCGCGAGCGCCATCGCCACGCCGGCCGAGGGCCCGTCCTTGGGGACGGCGCCGGCCGGAACGTGCACGTGCACGCCCCTGTCCTTGAAGCGCTCGGGTTCCAGCCCCAGCTGCTCCGCGTGCGACCACAGGAAGCTCCGGGCCGCGCGGGCGGATTCCTGCATGACCTCGCCGAGCTGGCCCGTCAGCGTGAGCCCCTTGCCTCCGGGGAGCAGCGTGGCCTCGACGTAAAGGACCTCGCCCCCGGTCTCGGTCCAGGCCAGGCCGGCCGCGACCCCCGGCGGCAGCTCCTCGCGCGCCCTGGAGGGGATGAAGCGCTGGGTGCCGAGGATCTCGCCCAGGTCTTCGGGTCGCACGTCCACCTTGCCCGTCTCGCCCTCCGCGATGCGGAGCGCCACGCGGCGCACGATGCGCCCGATCGCGCGCTCGAGCTGCCGCACCCCCGCCTCGCGCGTGTAGTTCACGACGATCTCGCGCAGCGTCTCGCGCGGGATGGACACGTTCTCGGTCGTGAGGCCGGCCTGGGCCAGCTGGCGCGGCACCAGGTACTTCTCGGCGATCGCGAGCTTCTCCTCTTCGGTGTAGCCGGCGAGCCGCAGCATCTCCATGCGGTCCAGCAGCGGCGGCGGGATGGTGTCCGTCGTGTTCGCGGTGCAGACGAAGAACACCCGCGACAGGTCGAAGGGCAGATCCAGGTAGTTGTCGCGGAAGGTCGCGTTCTGCTCGGGGTCCAGCACCTCGAGCAGCGCCGCCGCCGGGTCGCCGCGGAAATCGCGTCCCAGCTTGTCCACCTCGTCGAGCATGAGCAGCGGGTTGTTCACGTCGGCGCGGCGGATGGCCTGGATGATCCGGCCGGGCATCGCCCCCACGTAGGTGCGCCGGTGCCCGCGCAGCTCCGCCTCGTCGTGCATGCCGCCCAGGCTCGAGCGCTCGAACTTGCGCCCCAGCGCGTTGGCGATGGACTGCCCCAGGGAGGTCTTGCCCACGCCCGGCGGTCCCACGAAGCAGAGGATCGGCGCCTTGGCCTTGGGGTTCAGCTTGAGCACCGCCAGGTGCTCGACGATGCGGCGCTTCACGTCGTCGAGGTCGTGGTGGTCGCGGTCCAAAATCTCGCGCACGCGCTTCAGATCGAGCTGGTCCTGGGTGGAGCGCGACCAGGGGAGCTCCAGGATCAGCTCCAGGTGGGCGCGCGTGACCTGGTAGTCGGGCGCGGCGGTGGGGAGCTTCCGCAGCCGCTCGAGCGAGCGGCGCGCCTCCTTCTCCACCTCCTCCGGAAGGCCCGCCTTCTCGATCCGTTCCTCGAGCTCGTTCACCTCCGCGGCCTGCGGATCCTGCTCGCCCAGCTCTTCCTGGATCGCCTTCATCTGCTGGCGCAGCATGAACTCGCGCTGCTGCTTGCTGAGCTCGGTCTGGACCTCGCTGGCGATCTTCTTCCGCACCTCGAGGATCTGGATCTCCTGGCTCAGGTACTCGCGCAGCCGCCGCAGGGCCTCGACCCGGGTTTGGGACTCGAGCAGCGCCTGCTCCTGCTCCACGGTCAGGTTCAGGATCGACCCCACCAGGAAGACGAGCTGGACGGCGTCGGTGGTCATGGCGATGGCCTGCGCCAGCTGGGACGAGGGCTCGGCGTCCAGCAGCTCCAGCGCCTGCCGCACCTGGTCCACGACCTCGCGCCGCTGGGCCTCGACCTCGGTCGCGTCTTCGTCGGGCCAGGGAAGCTCGCGCACCCGCGCGCGCAGGAACTCGCCCGAGCGGTCGAAGGCCCGCACCTCGGCGCGGCTCATGCCCTGTAGCACCACCTGGATGGGTCCTTCGCCCGGCGAGAAGGCCCGCTTGATCATGGCCTGGGTGCCCACCCGGTAGAGCTGATCGTTCTGCGGGTCCTCGACGGAGGAGTCCTTCTGCGCGACGGCGAGGATGAGCTTGTCGTCGGACTCGATCGCGGCCTTGAGAGCGGCCAGCGAGGACTCGCGCCCCACGGACAGGGGAAGGAGCAGGCCCGGGAAGAGGGCCGTGCCGCGCAGAGGCAGCACGGGCAGCAGGCGCGTGGCGCCCTCGCTGGTGGAAGCGGTGTTGCCGGCCGGAGTGTCTGTCGACGTCGTGTCGGTCATGGTTTCTCGGTGGTCCGCGCGCCCGTCGCCCTGCGGGCGATCCGCAGGATCAGGAGCCCGTCGCGCGAGGAGATCGCGACGTCGGCGTCCTCGACCCTCCCCGGGAGCTCGATCCGGCGCTCGAACGGGGAATATGCGATCTCCATGGCGTAGCAGCTCTCACCCTCCTCGTGGACATCCCTTCGGACACCCGAGAGCACGACGCTGTTCCCCCGCATGGTGACGTGCACCTGCTCCGCCGGCACGCCCGGCAGCTCGGCCTTGATCAGCCAGCCGGTCGGCGTGCGGCGCACGTCCACCGCCGGCCGCCAGACGCAGTCGCCGACCATGGAGAGGGCGGGCTCGAAGAAGAGACGACGGCGTAGCGCGCACATGGGGTTCTCAAGCTAGCGGGAATCGGCGACGGCTGCCATCGGCGACGGCGCGTCCTCCACGAGCAGCCAGGCGCAGGCCGCCGCCGCGCCGGCGAGCACGGCGCAGATCCCCAGGACGAGCCGGAAGCCGTCCAGGAACGAGGCCCGGATCGAATCCCGCACCGACAAGCGCGTGGCCGGGGTGAGGCTGGCGGGCACCTCGGCCGCGGCCAGGCGGTCGCGCTGCCGCTCGAGGGTCGCGCGGGCCTCGGCGGGGAGCTCGAGGCCCGCAAGGCGCCGGTCGAGAGCCCGGTCGAACTCGGAGACGAGCGCGATCCCGAGTGCCGCGATCGCGAGCAGTCCCGCCGTGCGCGCTACGGCGTTGTTGATGCCCGAGGCGAGCCCCGCGTGATTCGAAGGAACCGCGCTCATCACGACCGTCGTGAGCGGGGCCACCGTGAGCGCCATCCCCAGGCCGAGGACGACGGTCCCGGGGAAGACGGTCGTCCAGTAGTCGGCGCCCGCCCGGGCGAGCAGCGCGAAGCCCGCCGCGGCCAGCAGCGGCCCTACGATGAGCGGACGCCGCCCGCCGAAACGGTCGACCAGCCGACCCGACCATCTCGAGAGAGCGAAAAGGATGACCGTGAGGGGGACGAAAGAGGCTCCCGCCGCGGTAGGGGAGTAGCCCTGCACCTGGATCAGGTTGAAGGGCAGGAAGAAGAGCGCTCCGGAGAGCGCGGCGTACAGCAGCAGCGTGAGCAGGTTGGCGCCGGAGAACGTGCGCGAGCGGAAGACGGCCGGCGGGAGCATGGGAGAAGGACTGCGCGCCTCCACGACCGCGAAGCCCGCGAGCGCGGCCGCGCCGAGGACGAGAGCGCTTCGCACGAGGGGATCGCTCCAGCCGCGGGCCTGCGATTCGATCAACCCGAAGACCACCGCACCCAGGCCCAGCGTGATCAGCGCGGCACCCGCCAGATCGAGCGCTGCCGGCCGCTCGTCCCGGCTCTCGGGCACGCGCCGCAGAACGAGCAGCGTGGCCGCGGCCACGGGCAGGTTCAGGAGGAACACCCACCGCCAGCTGGCGTTCTGGGCGAGCCAGCCGCCGAGAACCGGCCCCAGAGCGCCCGCGATGGCCGTGAAGCCGGACCAGGTGCCGATCGCCCGTCCGCGTCTTTCCCGCGGCACCGAGGCGCTGATCAACGCCAGGCTGCCGGGCACGAGCATGGCGGCGCCAAGGCCCTGGACGCCGCGCGCCGCGATCAGGGCCGCCGGGCTCGAAGCGACCGCGCAGGCGGCCGAGGCCGCCGCGAAGACCGCGATCCCCCAGGCGAAGACCCGTCGCCTTCCCAGGCGATCCCCCAGCGTCCCGCCCACGAGCACCAGCGAGGCCAGGAAGAGCGTGTAGATCTCCACGACCCACTGGGCCTCGCCGACCGTGGCTCCGAGCTGCGCCTGGAGCACGGGTAGCGCGACGTTGACGGCCGTTCCGTCGATGAACGCCAGGCTCGAGCCCAGGATGGCCGCGGCGAGCACCCGGGTCTCGACGCCGGGGGTCGAGACCGCCGCGCATCGGCCGGCGCGCAGAACGCCTTCGTCGCAGGGCGGCTTGGGCGTCACCTGGCGCTACCGGACCCCGGTCGGGTCCCAGTCCGTGTGGAGCTCCTCGTTCAGGCCGTCCAGGTCCTTCATCTCGGCCGGCTCGAGGGTGAAGTCGAAGACGTCGGCGTTCTCGGCGATGCGCTCGCGGCGCGCCGACTTGGGGATCGTCACGAACCCCCGCTGCAGGCTCCAGCGAATCAGCACCTGGGCCGGTGACTTTCCGTGCACGCGGGCGATCCGCTGCAGCACGGGGTGGTCCATCCGCTCCGCCCGCGCCAGCGGGCTGTAGGCCTCGACCTGGACGCCGCGGCCATGGCAGAAGGCGACGAGCTCGATCTGGGGCAGGAAGGGGTGCAGCTCGACCTGGTTCACGGCCGGCGCCACGTCGCTGGCTTCCAGCAGCTCGCGCAGATGAGGGAGCGTGAAGTTGCTCACGCCGATGGCCCGCGCGCGGCCTTCCAGGAGGAGGCGCTCGAGGGCCAGCCAGGACTGGAGGCGGACGTTCGGAACGGGCCAGTGGAGCAGGTAGAGGTCGAGGACGTCGAGGCCCAGCGCGCGCAGGCTCGCGTCGAAGGCGCGCAGCGTCCGGTCGTAGCCGTGGTCGGAGTTCCAGAGCTTGGTGGTGACAAAGACCTGCCCGCGGGGAACGCCGCTCTCGCGCAGCGCGGCACCCACGTCGCGCTCGTTGCCGTAGACCGCCGCCGTGTCCACGAGCCGGTAGCCAACCTCGAGCGCGGCCAGGACGGCGGACCGCGTCTCGCGTCCGCGGCCGGTCTGGTAGACGCCCAACCCCAGGCGCGGCATCGCCACGCCGTTGCTGAGCGTGACCGTGGACCGGAGAGAGAGGCCGGGCTCGGGTGCCGGGGGCCGGGCGCGAGTCCGGGTCACGCGGCGCAGGCCCGCATGTCGTGCGGCCGGGGCAGGGCGGCGGCGTAGGCCGGCGGCTCGAAGACGGCCAGATAGCCGCTTCCGGCCCCGAGCTCGTGAAGGGCGATCTGCCGGTAGCCTACCGCGGCCAGCTCGCAGCGCAGCAGCGCGGGCGGCGTGCCGTGCGAGGACGTGGGCTTGTCCAGGTCGATGACCGCCACGCGCGCTCCGGGGCGCAGGGAGCGCGCGAGGTTGTAGAGCAGGCCGTAGGGCTGCTCTACCTCGTGGTACATGTGGACCATCAGGGCCAGGTCCAGCGAGGCCGCCGGGAGTCGCGGGTCGTGCGGCTCGCCGAGCGCCAGCGCCACGTTCGAGAGCCCTTCGAGCCGCACGCGCTCGCCCAGCTTGTCGAGGTAGCGGGGGATGATGTCCTCGGCGTAGACCTTTCCCGTCGGTCCCACCGCCCGCGACAGGCGGACCGTGTAGTAGCCGCTTCCCGCGCCGACGTCGGCCACGCTCATCCCGGCGGTCACGCCCAGCAGCTTCAGGACGCGCTCGGCCTCCTTCGCCTCGTCCCGCGCCTTCTCGTTGGACCAGGTGTCGGTCGTGATCTTCGCGACCGGCCGGTCGGGAGCGGGAAAGGAGTCCGGCGGAGCGCCCGGTGGGGCGAGCGGGGCGAGCGTGTCGGGGGCCGTCGCGAACTGGGCGCGCGCATCGGCGTGGCGCAGCGTGGCTTCGGCGGCTTGCGCCTCAGCATGCCGGAGCGCAACCTCGTCGGCTCCTGGACGGCGGCCGGCGAGTGCGAGCGGCACCAGCGAAAGTGCGAGAACTGGAAGGAGTCTGGCGGGCATCATCGAGCTCGGCCGGGGCGCAGGTCGTCGGGTAGGATGGGCAGCGTGCGTATGCGGGATCCTCCGTTCGTGGGTCAGACCACCGACTGGTCCACGTAGCACCAGCGCCAGCCCTCGCCCGGCTCGAAGGACTGGATGATGGGATGCCCGATCGCGTGGAAGTGCTTGGTGGCGTGCTTGCCGGGCGAGCTGTCGCAGCAGCCCACGTGCCCGCAGGTGAGGCAGAGCCGCAGGTGGACCCAGCGCCCGCCCGTGAGGAGGCATTCCTCGCAGCCCTCGGGCGTGCGCGGTGTGACGTCGTGAACCTGAGCGAGATGTGCGCAAGCGGGCATGGCTGGCTCCTCTGTTGTCGATCCGCTCAGCTCGTCGAGCCTGGCGATCCGGGCTCACGAGAGCAAGAGGCTCATGTCTCGACGTGCGATTCCTCCACGTCCAGGTCGTGCTCGATCGAGAGCATCACCTCGTCGCCGATCAGCCCCTCGTCGCGCAGCTGGCGCAGGACGCGCCGCTCGGCCTGGATCAGCTCTCGACGCAGGCGCTCGTAGTCGCCCGTGAACCTGCGGCAGATCTCGTGCTCCGTCTCCTTCGGATCCTCGATTCCCAGCCGCTTGGCGCGCTGCTCGTAGCGCCAGCGCAGGCGGTCCAGGTATTCGGTGTTCAGATGGTTCTCCCTGGCGAGCTCCTCGAGCCGATGGATCGCGGCCCGCGCGGCCTCGAGCCGGGCCTTGCGCTCCTCCCGCTCGGCCCGGGCGGGATCGGTCAGGCCCAGCCACCGCAAGAGGGGCGGCAAGGTCAGGCCCTGCCCCACCAGGGTGGCGATGATCAGGCTGAACGTGAGGAACAGGATCATGTCGCGACCCGGGAACGGCGTTCCGTCGGGCAACCGGAACGGCAGAGCGAACGCGGCCGCGAGCGAGACGATCCCGCGCATGCCGGACCAGGCGATGACAGTCACGTTGCGCCAGCCGGGGTAGGGGTCGCGCTCGCGCAACCGGGCGCTCAGGAAGCGCGGGACGTAGGTGGCCGTGAAGACCCACACGATCCGTACCACGATCGCCGTCAGGCTCACGATCGCCGCGTAGCTCAGGAGGCGCGTCATGGGAACGTCCGCGAGCCCCCGCATGACCGCCGGAAGCTGCAGCCCGATCAAGAGGAAGATGAGCCCGTTCAGGAGGAAGACGATCACATCCCAGACGGTCCGCGCCTGGAGGCGGGTGGCCGGCGAGAGCAGAAGCCGGACGCCGCCGATGTAGAGGCCCGTGGTCACGACCGCCAGCACGCCCGAGACCCCCAGCGTCTCGGCGGGCAGGTAGGCCGCGAACGGCGTCAGCAGCGAGAGTGTGATCTGGGTGGACGGGTCGTCCACCCTGCGCCGCACCCGGCCCGAGAGCCAGCCGATCGCGAGCCCGATGGCGATCCCGCCGGCCGCAACGACCACGAACTGAAATGTGGCCCGCGGCAGTGAGAACGTGCCCGTGATGAGGGCTGCCAGCGCCATCCGGTAGGCCACCAGTGCCGTGGCGTCGTTGACCAGGCTCTCGCCCTCGAGGATCGTGGCCACGCGCTGCGGCACCCCCAGGCGGCGCAGGATCGCTGTCGCGGAAACGGCGTCGGGAGGCGAGACGATGGCCCCCAGCACGAAGGCCGCCGGCCAGGTCAGCCCGGGTACGACCGCATGGGCGGCGGCCGCCACCGCCGCCATCGTGGTCAGCACGAGGCCCACCGCGTGCAGGAAGATGGGGCGCAGGTTCGCGCGGAAGTCCTTGAAGGACGTGAACACGGCCGTGTAGTAGAGGATCGGCGGCAGGAACAGCAGGAAAACGATATCGGGATCGAGCGCCAGGTGCGGCAGCCCCGGCACGAAGCCGAGGAGCAGGCCCCCGAGGACCAGGACGATCGGGTAGGGCAGATGAGATTTCCGCGCGAACGTCACGAGGACGAGCATGAGGACGAAGAGCATGAGGACGGTGGAGATGTTCTCCATTCGGGACTCGCTCTCCTCTCGCTCTCCTAACGGCGGGACGTCCTGCGGAGCCAGTTGGGCTCGGCGGCGATCACGGTGGGCAGCTCGTGCAGCTCGTTGGCCAGGCGCAGGGCCTCGCCCTCTCCCGGACGGGCTCGCACGAGGAACCCGTTGGGGAGGTAGTCGAGCGCGCGCACGATCCCGGCGCCGCGCGACGCGAGCTCGCGCTCGATACGGCGGCGGTCGATTCCGCGAGCGAACTGGACCACGATCTGGCCCGTGGGGACGAGCGCGCAAGCGGGATCACCGCCCACCGGAACATAGGCTTCGCCACCGGCGGCGACCGGCACTCGCGCAGAGCGCGCCGACCGTGAAGGGACGCGGCGAAGCGGCACCTTCTTCCCGCCGCGGTAGAAAAACGCTTCCAGGCCGGGCCTCTTCGACTCCCGTGCGGCCCGGCCCGCCTGTGACCGGTCGCGTCCTTCACCTCGTGCCGACCGGCCGGACGGGCGGCGCGACCCTCCGCGTGCCGGCCGCTGGCGGCGCGATTCCTCGCGCAGCTCGTCGGCGCGCCGCACGGCGGCTCCCGCGTTCAGCCGCCCGTGTCCGTAGCAGAGGCTGCGGCCGCCCTCGTAGCGGGCGGGGTGGCTCCTGCCGCGGGCGTCGGTGAAGCTGCTGGTTGCGTCGATCCGATCGGCCGTCTGCTCCAGGAGGTCCTTGACCTGCGACCACTTCAGGTCGGGGTTCGCCGAGAGCACGAGGGCGGCGACCCCGGCCGCGATCGGAGCGGCCGCCGAGGTGCCCCCGAAGTCCGGCGTGTAGTTGTTGTGGGTGTAGCCCACCGACCCGCTCAGGTCCGTGGTCACGATCCCGGCCCGGTCGGAGAGCGTGTCGCCGCCCGGCGCGCAGACCGAAAGGGCCGACCCGAAGTCGCTGTAGCTCGACTTGCGGTCGCGGTCGTCGGTGGCGCCGACGGCGATCACGCGCTCGTCGCTCGCGAACCCGTCCAGGTCCACGGGCTCGTTCCCGTTCCCGGCGGCCCACAGGATCACCGTCCCCCTGCCGCCCCGTCCGGTGCCGGTGGCGCGATCGAGCGCCGCCGACATGGCCAGCGGGAGGGGATCGTCGCTCCAGTAGCCGTCGGGCGGGCCCCAGCTGCAGCTGATCACGTCCGCGCCGTGATCCGCCGCCCACGCCAGGGAATCGGCGTAGCCGACCTCGTCTCCCCATTCGTCCGG
>DATBJW010000074.1:0-7268 GCA_036556205.1 Gemmatimonadota bacterium | reverse complement strand
ACGAGCGACGCCGAGGCCGACGCCACCGCACTCCGCGTCCAGCGCGAGATCGAGCTCGCGGGGCGGCACTGGATCTCGACGACCGTCGTCCGCGGTCAGCGCTACCTGCGCGTGAACATCAACAGCTACTTCACGCGCGAGGAGCACGTGCGCGAGCTCGTTACGGCCGTGTTGCGCTCGCTCCCCTCGGCGGAACCCCCTGCGAGGCCGGTGTAGGACTCGGGAGCGGACCCGTGCGTCCGCGGGTCACCTCGTCCTAACGTCAGTGGAGATCGCAAGATGCCAAGCCTGAAGCTTCGCGCCGGTCCTCGCACCGTCTGCGAGCGGAACCGGCCTGAAGATGTCCTTGACGGACCTATCCAGGCTCCTTACAACTGACTATCCGCCATCTCCAACTCTGCCTGCGTCCTGCGCCGCTTCCGGCGTGAGACGTGGTCGTCTGCCCCGCTTGCGTGGTCCCACCATTGGCCGGGGAGGAGGAAGAAGGGAAAGGCGCGACGGCACCATCGTCCTCGTGCACCGAAGAGGGATTCTCGCTCACAATCCATTCGGAGGCATCGACCAATGGAAAGCCTGCTCCCTCTGCTGATCAGTCTCATCAGCGGCGCGGTAGGCGGCAACATCGCGGGCGCGCTGACGAAGGACCGAAATCTCGGCGCGACCCTCAACACGATCCTGGGCGCGGTCGGCGGAGCGGCGGGAGGGCAACTCCTTCCCAATCTGCTCCCCGCGCTCCAGGGAACCGGACTGCTGGGCAACGTCGGCTCGTCGGCGATCCTGGGACTGCTGCTGCCGCTCATCGTCAGCTTCTTCAAGAAGAAGGCTGTCTGACGCCCCGTCTCTGCGGGCCGCGGGAGACCGCGGCCCGCAACTTGTCTCGCTCAGCGCCGGAACACCTGTTCTCCCTCCCAGGCGGCCTCCACGTAGTCTCCTCGTTCGTCCAGCACGATCTCCATCTCGAAGGGATCCACCTGGCGCAAGACGAAACGGAGATCGGAAAGGTGCACGACGGTGCCTTCGCCCGCGCGCGAGACGAGGCGGCAGGCGGGCGCTCCGGCCCACCACAGGAAAGCCTGGCCCGGCTCCGTCATCAGAGCGGCCCTGACCCGAGGGTCGCCGAGCCCGTGGGGCTCGGAGCGCGAGCCGGTCACACGGGGCGGCAGGCCCTTAAGCGACATGACCTCGAGGCTGTCACCCCTCCAGGCCACGGCCAGCCAGCGCCAGGGCGCCAGCGGCTGCGGGTAGACTTCGATGTCGCCGATCGCGGCGGGCTGCCCCCGGCCCGCGGCGGGACCGGACGTCAGGTGCTCCCGCGCCCGTTCGCGAGCCCACCCGTGGATCGCCCCCGCGAGCAGGACATAGAGCGCACACAGCACCAGGCTCGCGCCCGCCACGCGCCGGCCGCCCGACTTCCGACGCAGGCTCAACAGGACCCCGCCCAGCGGCAGCGCCCAGAGCACCGGATCGATGATGAACACCCAGTCGAGCGCGAGCCGCGCGTGGCTCCAGGGATAGAGCGCGAGCGTGCCCCAGGCGGTCGGGATGTCGAGCAGGATGTGGAAGGCGATCCCCACCTCGGCGAGGAGCAGCGCGCGGCGGAAGGAGAGCGAAGGCGCCAGCGCGTGAGCCAGGTAGGCGAGTGCCGGCGGGAAGATGAGAAGCCCCGCCAGCGCGTGCGTCAGGCCGCGGTGCCACAGGATGTAGACCTCGGGCCCCAGGAACCCCAGGACCAGGTCCACGTCGGGAAAGTTGGAAGCGACGACGAGCAGCAGGGTCGCGGCCAGCTCGCCGCGGTCGAGCCCGGCGCGCGCCAGCGCCCATCCGGTCAGGCTGTGGCAGAGGTTGTCCAGCGCCCTGTGCTCAGCCTTCGAGCAGTTGGCGGAGAGGGCCGCCGAACTCGTTCACGGCGATGAGGAAGGAGTCGTGGCCGGTGTCCGTGTCGATGACGACGAGGCTCGCCTCACGACCCGCGGCCTGGAGAGCGGCCAGGAGCTCGGCCTGTTCCCAGGTCGGCGTCAAGAGGTCCGAGTGCGTCCCCACCAGCACGACCTCGGCCTGGATGCGGGCCACGCCTTCGCCGAACGAGCCCCGACCACGCCCCAGGTCGTGGGTGTCCATGGCCCACGAGAGATAGAGGTACGTGTTGGCGTCGTAGGTGAGCGGGTACTTGGCGCCCTGGTGGGCCACGTAGGACTCCACCTCGAACATCCCTCCCGGCGAGAACGGGTCGCCCTCCTTCCAGGCCCGCCCGAAGCGGCGCTCGAACTCGGCCGCCGAGCGGTAGGAGACCGTGCCGATCTCGCGCGCGAGCGAGAGCCCCGCGGCGGGCTGCCCGACCGCGTAGTAGTCGCCCTGCCGCCAGGCGGGGTCGTTGAAGACGGCCTTCCGCTGCAGCCGGTGGATGACGATCGCGAAGGGATACGTCTTGCCCGACGCGTTCATGGCGCAGACCCGGGCCACCTCGTCGGGGAAGCAGGCCGCGTACTCGAGCGCGATCATTCCGCCCAGCGACCCGCCGGTCGCGCTGTGGAGCCGCTCGATGCCCAGCGAGCGCACGAGATGACGCTGAAAGGCAGCGATGTCGCGCAGCGTGAGGAAGGGGAAGCGCATCCCGTACGGCTCGCCGGTGTCGGGATTCATCGACGACGGCCCGGTCGTGCCGTGGCAGCCTCCGAGCACGTTGGAGCAGATCACGAACCAGCGGTTCGTGTCGAGGGGCCGGCCGGGCCCCATCATCCGCTCCCACCAGCCCGGCTCGTCGTGCGGGGCATGCGAGGCCGCGTGCGAGCTGGGCGAGAGCCCCGTGCAGACCAGCACCGCGTTCGAGCGGTCGGCGGCCAGCTCGCCCCAGGTCTCATACGCGGCAACCGGCTCGACGAGCCGTCCGCCGCCCTCGAGCTCGAAGACACCCGGATGGTGGTAGAAACGGGCGTGAGGAGGGGCGATGCCCGTCGTGGCCACGGGAGAGGGCGTCACCGTGATCTGGGTGGAGCGCGGGGACATGGGGTGAGAAGCTACCGGCTCGCCCGGGCGCCGGCCAGGATCGGCGGCGCCGGCTCGGGATCTACTCTGCCGTGGAGGAGGGTTGGACGGAGCCCGCGAGCCAGCCCGCGACCAGAGCGTTGAAGCGCTCGGCCTCTTCGACGTGGGGCAGGGCCCCGCTGGCCTCGAAGATCTCCAGGTCGGCGCGCGGATTCAGGCTCGCGAAACCGCCGGCGTTGTCCACCGCGGCGAGCTTCGAGTGGCGGCCCCAGACCAGCAGGATCGGCGCCCGGACGTCGCCGAAGACTCCATCCACGGGCTCGCTCAAGAGGCCGGACAGGAAAGCGGCCTGCGCGTAGGCCGCTCCCGCCTGGTGCGCGGCGGTGTGGTGCGCATCGAGCACCTCCTGGGTCACCGAGACGGGGTGGTAGTAGAGGCGATTCGTCAGATAGCGCTCGAGCCCGGCGCGCGAGGTGAGCCCGTAGTAGCCGGAGAGCCCCAGGACCGGGAATCGCAGCGCACGGTGGAGCAGGAAGTTCCCGGCACCCGGGGCGTCGGCCCAGTCGTAGAGTCCCGTCGGGCCGATCAGGACGAGCTGGGCGACGGTGGATGGACGCTGGAAGGCCGTGTGGACGGCGAAGGCCGCGGAGAGTGACGTGGCGGCGATTGCCGCGGGCTCTCCCACCACGTCCTGCAGGAAATCGCCCAGCAGGGCCTCGAAGAGCGCCGGATCGTAGGGGATGCGCGGCCGGTCGGAGAGGCCGAAGCCCAGCATGTCGAGCGCGTAGACTCGCCGTGATTCGGTCAGGGGGACGAAGTTGCGCCGCCATTCGAACGAGGAGGCCCCGGGGTAGACGCCATGCACGAGCACGAGCGGGGGCCCCTCTCCGCGGACCGTGTAGAAGATGTAGCCCTGGTCCCAGGGGTAGTACTTCTTCTCCCCCTCGAGCACGGACTCGAGCCGCCGCGTCGACGCTGTGATGCGGGCGTTCATCGCCGCCGGCACGGCAAAGGCCGCGGCACCCGCGAGCAGCGACTTCCAACCCTTGCGCATGGTCAGCGCACTCCCGCTCTCACGGTTCGGCTCCCCACGATCGCGCTCTCAAACACGAAGGGCGCGGCGCCCGAGGGCCCCGCGCCCGGCCTGCCGGTCTGCGAGACCCTCACCGGTTCAGAAAGAACTGCGCGTTGATCTCCGTGTACTTCTTCATGGCCTCGGGGAGATCCTCCTCGGCGAAGATCGCGTTCACCGGGCACTCCGGCTCGCACGCCGCGCACTCGATGCACTCGTCCGGATCGATGAAGAGCTGGTCCTCGCCCGGATGGATGCAATCCACCGGGCAGACGTCCACGCAGGAGGCATCCTTGATGCCGATGCAGGCTTCGACGATGACGTAAGTCATTCCGCGACTCCTTGTCGTCCGTTCAGGTCCAAAGTTAACCGGGCGCCGCAACCGCTGCCAGCCCGCGCTCCGCGACCCGGGGCACGGCGCGCGAACCTGGTGCGGCAGCGTCTCGCAGGCGTACCACCTCGCCGATCACGATCGTCGCCGGCGGTTCTACACCGGCCGCCCGCGCGCGCTCCGCGATCGTCCCAAGGGTGCCCGTCACGACGCGCTCGCCCGGCAGGCTCCCCTCCTGGATCACCGCGACCGGCGTGTCGAAGGCGCGCCCGGCGCCGATCAGGCGCCCGGCGATGCGAGGGAGGCCCTCGACTCCCATGAGGACGACCAGCGTGTCGATCGCCCCCAACGCCTCCCAGTCCGGCTCGCGGCCCTCGCCGGCGGCGCGATGCCCGGTCACGACGGCGAAAGAGGCCGCGGTCCCGCGGTGCGTGACGGGGATGCCCGCGAGCCCCGGAACCCCGATCGCGCTGCTCACCCCCGGTACCAACTCCCAGCGCAGGCCCGCCACCGCGCAGGCCTCGGCTTCCTCGCCGCCGCGGCCGAAGACGAAGGGATCCCCGCCCTTGAGCCTCACGACGGTCTTCCCCTCGCGGGCACGCGCCACCAGGATCGCGTTGATCTCCTCCTGCGACATCGGGTGGCAGCCCGAGGCCTTGCCCGCGAAGATTCGCTCCGCCCCGGCGGGAGCCTCGTCCAGCAGCGACTCCGCGACCAGCCGGTCGTAGACGACCACGTCCGCCGCGCGCAGCAAGCGGAGGCCGCGCAGCGTGATGAGCTCGGGGTCGCCGGGGCCGGCGCCCACGAGGTAGACCACGCCCGGCTCGCGAAAGCGGATCATGAGGCATCTCCCGCCGCTTCGGGCGCCACACCGAGGATCTCTCGCATACGCGATAGGGCGGCGCTCCCCTCGCCCCGGCGCAGGAGGTCCAGCACGTCCGAGTCCACGAGGCGGTACCAGCGCTCCTTCCGCTCGTCGAAGGACGGGCAGCGCTCGGCGAGAGGCGCCCTGAAGCGCCCCGCCAGCTCCAGGAACCGCGCGTGCTCCTCCCCCACCAACCGCTCGATCCGCTCGCGCAGCCGCACCGCCAGGACGGGTGCTTTGCCCCCCGTCGAGATGGCGATTGCCAGGTCGCCCCGCCGCACGATCGAGGGCGCGATGAAGCCACAGCGCGGCGGATCGTCCACCAGGTTCAATAGGACGCCGGCTTCGACGGCCTCTTCCCAGATCTCGCGGTTGACCGAGCGGTCGTCCGTGCCGCCGATGGCCAGGAAGGCGCCCGCCAGGTCGCCGCGGCGATAGGGCCGCGCGCTGTGCGCGATGCGCCCCGACTCCCGCAGCTCCGCGAGCCGCGCGCTCAGCGCGGGCGAGACGACCGTCACCCGGGCTCCGGCCTCGAGCAGGCCCTCGACCTTGCCCTCGGCCACCGGGCCGCCGCCCACCACCACGCAGGGCCGGCCCTCCAGGCTCAGGTAGACCGGGTAGTACCTCACGAGTCGACCTCCACGCTCTCGACCCACACGCCGTCGCGCGCGATTCGCAGGCTCACCCGTCCGGCGTCGGTGGCGAGGGCGAGCGCCCAGGCACCGGGCCCCTTCGAGGTGAACGCGACACTTTGCACCCGACGGCCGCGCAGGGCGCCCAGCGCCTCGTTCGCGGCGGTTGCCGTCGCCTGCCCCGCCGCGCCGCGCGGCGTCCGGCGGTAGAGCGCCAGCAGCGCCTGCTCACCTTCGGCCGTGTACCGCCGGCGGAAGCGACCCGTCTCGAGGCCGAGCTCGAGGAGGTCGTGCACGGCGTCGACCAGGTGCTCGGGCGCGTGGCCGGCTTCGACCGCCTCGGCCAGCTCCGCGTAACGCGCGCGCCGCTCCGGGTCCGCCAGGGCCTCCGCGAGCGCCCGCGCCTCCTCGATCAGCAGCTCGCGCTGCAAGGGCTCGAGATCGGCCGCCGCCGGCCCATTCGGGATGTCCGACACCGGAGGCATGCGGCTACTCACCGTTCCCCTCCCGCCTGTCGAGCACCGTGATCGGCTCCGTCACGAGCACCTCGAGCTCGTGCTCGAAACCACCCGTCTCGATCGGGCAGTGCATGCCGCACTCCTTGGGCGCGTTCGTCTCCCACCACCAGCGACCCGCCCGCGGGTCCTCGCCCGGGGCGGTCGGCCGCGTGCAGGGCGCGCAGCCGATGCTCGTGTAGCCCTGGTCGTAGAGCTCGTGGTACGGGACGTCGTTCGCGCGGACGTAGTCCCACACGTCCTCGGCGAACCAGTCGGCCAGCGGGTTCACCTTGACGATCCCGCCGTGGTCGTGGTCGAGCTCGATCTTGCGGATGTTGGCGCGGCTGGCCCACTGCTCGCGGCGCAGACCCGTGATCCAGGCGTCGAGCCCGTCCAGCACCCGCAGCAACGGGTGGATCTTGCGGATGGCACAGCACGTGAGGCGCAGCTCGACGCTCTTGAAGAAGGGGTCCGCTCCGTGCCGCCGCGTGAGCGCTTCCACCTCGCGAGCCTCCGGGACGACCACCTCGACCTGGATGCCGTAGCGCTCGCGCACCCGGTCGATCAGCGCGTGGGTCTCCTGGGGCAGCCGGCCCGTGTCCACGGTGAAGACCCGGATCCCGGGATCGATCCGCCAGGCCATGTCCAGGAGCGCCATCCCCTCGGCCTGGAAGCTCGTGCAGAGGGCCACGCGCCGCCCGAAACGCTCGAGCGACCAGGCGATCGCCTCCTGGGGCGAGCGGTCCTCGAACTCGACGGCGAGCTCGCCGGCCTCGAAGTCGTCCAGCGTGACGTGTTCCTGGAGCCGGATCATGGGGCGTCTCCGTTGGTCGAGGTGACCGCCGGGAACTCCCGCGCATCCGCGCTTGCCACGCCCGCGCCCACCGCG
>DATBJW010000073.1:0-49073 GCA_036556205.1 Gemmatimonadota bacterium | reverse complement strand
TCGGCTCCCGTCGGCCCCTGTGCGCCGTCTGCGCCGTCGGCGCCCGCCGGCCCCTGTGGCCCGGCCGGCCCGGTCGCGCCATCAGCTCCTGGCGGTCCGGGAGGCCCGGCCGCCCCTGGAGCACCATCGGCACCCGGAGATCCCGGTAGTCCGGGGGGTCCCTGCAGTCCATCAGCTCCTGGCGGTCCGGGAGGCCCGGCCGCCCCTGGAGCACCATCGGCGCCCGGCGGTCCGGGAGGCCCGGCCGCCCCTGGACCTCCGGGGGGTCCAGCCGGTCCCGGCGTCCCGGCGGCCCCGGGAGGACCGGCGGGTCCCGCCGCGCCATGCGGCCCTTCGGGTCCCGGCGGCCCCTGTGGACCCGGCGGTCCGGGGGGTCCCTGGGCCCCGATCGAGTCGGTCCCTCCGGTTTCTCCTCCCCATTCAGTCCAGGTGATCTCCACGTGCGAAGGCGCCAGGCAGCCGGATGCGAGTCCCGGCTCCTTGATCAGATACAGGATGCCGCCCGACTTCACGTAGCAGGCGTGCAGCTTCGGCGGGGACTCTTCTTCCTGCTGAGCGCTTCCGGCCGTTGCGAGAGTCAGCAGAAGTGCCGTCGCCAGGAGCGCCGCCGCGCGTCCGCCTCGGATCTCCGACGTCCCCCCGTGTGGGCGCTGGGGGATGCTCATCGGAGCTCGATTGCGGAGGCCCCTTCGCCGGGGCCTTCCATTCCGACCAGGCCTTCGGCCTGAAACAGCACGAGATCGAGGGTGTCCAGGATCACCGGGTCGGTGGCGTCGGGTTTCGCATCGGAGCGGTAGCGCTCCACGGAGCGGTGCATTGCGAGAAAGGACTTCCGAAGAGGCGTGACGTAGCCGTCTGCCGCGACCGACGTGAGATCATCCAAGGACCGCTTCACTCCCTCGGCGGCCGCGGGGTCGGCCAGCAGCGCGGGGAGCTGGACCACGAAGGGATCCTTCAGAAAGGCGACCAGCTGGGTCGTGTCGAGCCGGGGCGGAGGCGGCGCCAGGGATTCGTCCTCGCCGCACGCCGCCAGAAGGAGCGCCAGGCAGATCGGGGCCAGGCGCTGCGCACGGACCCCGCGCGCTGCACCCGGGGGGTGCACATCGACGAACTGCCAAGCGGTCATCGATCGATTTCCCATACTTGGTGAGTGGGGTGGAGCCGCATGTCCCAGTTCCGGCCAGGTGCAGGGAGCATGCCGCTCCAGAGATGGTGGGTCCCTAGGTCTAATCGCATCGGTGGTATTCCACCAACCTGTTGCCCAACTTGATATTGGATAAGTGCGAGGAACGCGTTCGGCGAATCCGTCCGATCTCCCCGACTGGTCGAGCATGTGAGGGGGGAAGCGGAGTTGGGTAGCGCACCTGCGGCATCCCGCGACCCGCGTAAGCGAAATGCGAGGACAGGATGCTGGCGTCCGGCCCTCGGTTGCGCTCCGAATCGACGCGGCCATTTTAGGAGATGGTCAACTTCCGGAAGTGCGAGATCTGCGGGCGCGCGCTGGAGGGGCCCGAGGGCGAGCAGCACGTGGTCGAGAACCGCCGGATCGATCCGGCGGCCGGGGCCGCCCTCCAGCGCGACGTTCCCCGCGATCTGCCGCCCGACTCCGTGTGCGACGAGTGTCTGGAAACGTACCGCCGCGGGATCGGCCGGCGGATCCTGCGGGAGCGTTCCGCGGAGTGACGCCTCGGGATCTCGCGCCGCTGCGCGTCCGGCCCGCCCGTCCCCTGAGCCATCCTTTCCGAAACCCCTGAACGCCCGCCCGGGGCCGACCGCGCATGCCGGTCTCCAGCCGCGTGATGGCCATGGTGCTCGCGGGAGGCCGCGGGGAGCGGCTCATGCCGCTCACCCGCGACCGGGCCAAGCCCGCCGTGCCCTTCGGCGGCCGCTACCGGCTCATCGACTTCGTCCTCTCGAACCTGGTCAACTCCTCGATCGCCCGGATCAAGGTCCTCACCCAGTACAAGTCGAACTCCTTGAACGAGCACATCTCGCGGGCCTGGCACTTCAACTTCAACCTCGGCGGGTTCATCGAGGCCGTGCCCGCGCAGCAGCGGCTGGGCGCGTTCTGGTACCGCGGCACGGCCGACGCCGTGTACCAGAACATCAGCCTCCTCTTCGACGAGGAGCCCGAGTACGTCTGCGTGTTCGGCGGGGACCACATCTACCGCATGGACGTGCTGCAGATGCTGGCCTACCACCGTGACGTGAACGCCCCGGTCACGGTGTCGGCGGTGCCGGTGCCGCTGGCCGCCGCTCGTGAGTTCGGGATCCTGGACGTGGACGCGAGCGGCAAGGTGCTGGCCTTCCACGAGAAGCCGTCCGATCCGCGTCCGATGCCCGGCCGCGAGGGCTTCGCGCTGGCCTCGATGGGCAACTACATCTTCAATCGCGGCGTTCTGACGGAGACCCTGGAGCAGATCCAGGTGGACGCCGCCGCCACCGACTTCGGCAAGCACATCCTGCCGCGCCTGTGCGAGAGCGGCTTGCTGCACGCCTACGACTTCCTGCTGAACGACGTTCCCGGAACCACCGAGCGCGCGCGGGGCTACTGGCGGGATGTGGGGTCGCCCGACGCCTACTGGGAGGCCAGCATGGACCTGGTGGAGGTGGATCCCGTCTTCAACCTCTACAACGAGCAGTGGCCGCTGCGCACGCTCTACCCGCACCTGCCGGCCGCCAAGTTCGTGTTCGCCGACAAGGCCGGCGAGAGGCTCGGCATCGCCACCGACTCGCTCGTGGCCGAAGGCTGCATCCTCTCGGGAGGGCACATCCACCGCACGGTCCTTCACCCCCGCGTGCGCATCAACAGCTTCTCCTACGTCGAAGAGTCCGTGCTGATGACGGGCGTGGACGTCGGGCGCCACGCCATGATCCGGCGGGCGATCATCGACAAGGGCGTGCGCATCCCGGCCGCCACCCGCATCGGCTACGACCTCGAGGAGGACCGGCGCCGCTTCACGGTCACGGACTCGGGCCTCGTCGTGATCCCGAAGGGCGCGGTCATCGAGGCGTGAGCGCGGCCTCCGCGCAGCTGGCCATCGTCTTCCACTTCCATCAGCCGCATTACGTGGACGAGGGATCGGGTCGGGTGCTCCTGCCCTGGGTGCGCCTGCATGCCGTCAAAGGCTACTACGACGTCCCCTGGGTGCTCGAGCGGCGGCCCGAGCTGCGGCTGACCCTCAACCTCACACCCGTGCTCCTGCTGCAGCTCCAGCGCTACGCAGGCGGTTTGGGGGTGCCGGACGTGTGGGAGCAGGTGGCGCGGATCCCGCCCGCGGACCTGAGCGGCCCCGAGCGGGCGTTCCTGGTGCGGAACTTTTTCAGCATACAGCCGGCGCGCGTGCGCGAGCTGCCCCGCTACCGGGAGCTTTACGAGAAGCGCGCGCCCTACCAGGAAGCGCCCGAGCGAGCCGCGGAGATCTTCAGCGAAGCCGACCTGGGCGACCTGCAGGCGCTCTTCAACCTGGCCTGGATGGGCTTCGGCGCGCGCGCCGACGAGCCGCTCGTGCGCGAGTTGCTCGAGCGAGGGGCAGGCTACACGCAGGGAGAGCGCGAGAGCCTCCTCGACCTGCAGCGGACGCTGGCCGCGCGAGCGCTGGAGAAAATCCGGATCCTCGCCGCCTCGGGCCAGGTGGAGATCTCGACGAGCCCTCTGTTCCACCCGATCCTGCCGCTCCTTCACGACACGGACGTAGCGCGACGCGTGAGCCCGGACCGGCCCCCGCCGCCGCGCTTCGCGCACCCCGAGGACGTGGACTTCCAGCTCGAACGCTCGACCGGCCTCGTCGAGCGCGCGCTGGGCGTGCGCCCGGTGGGTCTCTGGCCGAGCGAGGGGTCGGTCTCGCCGGAGATCCTCCCCGCGATCGAGCGGGCGGGATTCCGCTGGCTCGCCAGCGACGAGGACGTGCTCCTCAAGTCGCTGCCGCCCGCGCGCCATCCGCGCGCGGCGCTCTATCGTCCCTACCGCGCCGAAGGCCTCTCGATCGTGTTCCGGGACCGTACGCTCTCGGACTCCATCGGCTTCCAGTACCAGCACTGGGATCCGCGCGACGCCGCCGATGACTTCGCCGGCCGCCTGCGTCGGATCGGTGCGGAAGCGCGCGCGCGACCCCTCGTGACCGTGGTGTGCGACGGCGAGAACCCGTGGGAGAGCTACCCGGACGGGGGACGGGGCTTCCTGGAAGGCCTGGCCGATCGACTGGGCGCGGTCGACGGCGGAGCGCGCGCCTTGACGATGTCGGAGGCGGTCGCCGCGGCGGGCGAGCCGGCGCCGCTCGCCAGCCTGGGCGCGGGCTCATGGATCCGCGGCACTTTCGAGATCTGGTCGGGCAAACCCCAGAAGAACGCGGCCTGGGGCCTTCTCGGACGCACCCGTGCTCAAGTGTCGCTCCCCGACGGCGCCGACCTCGAGGCGGACGATGCCCTCGGGAAGGGGCTGCGGAGCCTGGCGGCGGCCGAGGGCAGCGACTGGTTCTGGTGGTACGACGACGACTTTGTTTCGGCGCACAAGGACATCTTCGACTGGCTCTTCCGCCGCCATCAGGCCAACGCCCTGTCACTCGCGGGCGACGCTCGGCCCGAGCACCTGCAGGCCAGCCTGCTGGGTCCCCTCGAGCGAGGCGCCTGGCACGAGCGCCAGCGGATGCGCGTGGAGCCCGAGGTGGACGGCCGGATCTCGCGCGCCTTTGAGTGGGAGGGTTCCTCGTACTACGCCGCCCCCGCGCTGGACCCCTTGCTTCGCGCTCGGGTTCCGCCGCTGGCCGGCTTCCGCTACGCCTTCGACGAGGAGACGCTCTATCTGCGCTACGACTACGCCAGCGACCTCGTGACCGAGGGGTCGGGGCTGGACGTCGTCTGGCGCGTCTCGTTCGGCGAGGAGTTTTTCGTGGCCCACCCCTTCCGCGGCGCGGAAGGCGCCCCGCTCGTGCGGCGCGGACGGGAGGGATCGGGCCGGCCGGCGGGCCGCGTCGCTCAGGGCGAGATCTGCGAGATCGCCCTGCGTCGCGAGGATCTCGAAGTGCCGGCGGCCGGCGAGGGCACGCTCGATCTGGAGATCGCGCGAAACGGACGCGCGCTCCTGACCCTGCCCTTCCTCACGACGCTGACCATCTCCGTGCCGCATCCGATCGTTCTGGCCGGAGTGTGGGGCGCGTGAGCCCGAAGCGCGCGACCCGTCGCGCGGCCGGAGCGGCCGTGGGACGCTCACCCCGGCCGGCCGCGGCGGAGCCCGCGCCAGCCGGCGCGCCGCTCACGCTCTGCTTCGGCGTTCACGACCACCAGCCGGCTGCCAACTTCGACACGGTCTTCGAGCAAGCCGCCGACCGCGCCTACCTGCCGTTCCTCGAGGCGGTCCAGCGCCATCCGAGCTTCCGCTTCTCGCTCCACGTCTCGGGAAGCCTGCTGCTCTGGCTCGAGCAGCACCGTCCGCGGGCCGTGGATCGGATCGGCGAGATGGCCGAGCGCGGCCAGGTCGAGCTCATGGGCGGAGGATTCTACGAGCCGATCCTGCCCGCCGTGCCCGAGCGCGACGCGCTGGGGCAACTCGAGCGCCTCTCGGACCACCTCGAGCGGCGCTTCGGCAGGCGCCCGCTCGGCGCCTGGCTGGCGGAGCGCGTGTGGGAGGGACGCCTCCCCGCGCTCCTGGAGCGGGCCGGCTTTCGCTACACCGTGCTCGACGACCACCACTTCCTGCGGGCCGGGCTCGCGCCGGAGGATCTGCGCGGCTTCTTCGTGACCGAGCGTGAAGGGCGGGCGCTGCGCCTCTTCCCGATCCTGAAGAGCCTGCGCTACGCAATCCCCTTCGACCGGGTGGAGGAGATCCTGGCACGGCTGCGCGAGCTCCACGCTTCCGCGAGCGCGCTGCCGTGCGTCACGTACGCCGACGACGGGGAGAAGTTCGGACTCTGGCCCGGAACCCATGGATGGGTGTACGAGGAGGGCTGGCTCGACCGCTTCCTGGAGGCACTGGAGGGACAGTCGGCATGGCTCGCGACGGCGCCCTTCGCCGAGGCGCTGGAACGCTTCCCGCCGGCGGGCCGCGTCTACCTGCCCGACGCGAGCTATGCGGAGATGACGGAATGGGCGCTCCCCACTGCCGCGCGCGCGCGGCTCGAGCTCGTGCGCGCCCGGCTGGTGGAGTCCGGCCTGGACGGACTCGCCGCCCCGTTCCTGGCGGGGGGCGCCTGGCCCGCGTTCCTGGCCAAGTATCCCGAGGCCAACTTGATGCACAAGAAGATGCTCTGGGTGAGCGACGCGCTGGCCTCCCGGCTCGCGGAGGCCTCCCTGGATGCGGTGGGGCAAGAGCGCGCGCGTGACCTCCTCTACCGCGCGCAGTCCAACTGCGTCTACTGGCACGGCGTCTTCGGGGGACTCTACCTGGGGCACCTGCGCCACGCTGTCTTCCGGGATCTGCTCGAAGCCGAATCGCTGGTCGCCCCGGTGGCGGAGGCGACTGTCGAGCGGCTCGACTTCGACCGGGATGGGTTCGAGGAGGCGTGGATCCGCACACCCGAGGTGAACCTGCTGGTGGCGCCCGAGCAGGGAGGCGGCGTGGCACTCCTCGAGCTCCGTGCGGCGCGCATGAATCTGACGAACGTCCTGACCCGCCGGCCGGAGGCCTACCACGAGGAGATCCGCGCCGCGGCGCGCGCCGCCGCGGGCGCGCCGGCGGCCCGCGCGTCCGAGGCGCCCTCCCGCTCGCAGGTCGGCGCCGCTGCCGGGGAAGCGCGGGAGAAGGCCGCCACCATCCACGCTGCGCTTGCCGTGTCGCCGGAGCTGGCGCGCTCGCTCGTCTACGACCCGCATCCGCGGCTGTCGGCGCTGGAGCACTTTCTGTCGCCGGAGGCCGATCTGGCGGGCTTTCGCGGGACCGCCGAGGCGGACACGGGCGCGCCGCTCGCGCGCCATTGTCTGCGCCGGGCGGAAACGGGAAGCGCCGGCGTGCGGCTGCTCCTCGAGCGCGAGGGGACGCCGGCCGTGGAGAAGGAGCTCCTGCTCGAGCCCGGCCGGGAGGCGCTCTCGGCCAGCTGGCGCGTGCGCGGCGCCGCCCCCGAGGCCTGGTTCGCCGCCGAGTGGAACCTCTTCTTCTTCTGGGACGAGGATCCCGGCCGCCGCTACGTGGTGGACGGGGAGACGGGTCCCCAGTTGGGCGCCACCCTCGAGCGGGAGGGCGTGCGCGAGATCGCGCTCGACGACCGCCCGATGGGTCTTTCGGCGACGCTCCGAAGCCCGGATCCTTTCCGTCTGTGGGCCTTCCCCCTGCACAGCGTCTCGCGCGGCGAGAAGGGCTACGTGACCGCCTATCAGGGGACGTGCTTGACGCTCTTGTGGCGGCTCGCGGGTCCCGACGAGCAGCGCTTCTTCGTGGAGCTCGCATGGCGACGCCCATGAAAGGCGGCGCGGTCCTGGTGCTGCACTCGCACCTGCCCTACGTGCTGGGTCACGGGACCTGGCCGCACGGGGAGCACTGGCTCATGGAGTCGGCGGTCGAATGCTACCTGCCGCTGCTCGAGACCTGCCAGCGCCTGCACGCGGGGGGCTTCCGCGACTTCCTCACGATCGGCTTCACGCCGGTGCTCGCGGCACAGCTCGCCGACCCACGCTTCCCCGACGCCTTCGGCGCCTACCTCGTCGAGCGCCGGCGCCAGGCCCTCAAGGATGCCGCGCTCTTCGGCAAGACGCGCGGCGAGGAGCGCCGCCGCGAGCTGGCGCTCACCTGGGCAGCGGACTTCGAACGCGCGCGGCGCGTGTTCTTCGAAGAGCTCGACGCCGACCTGATCGGGGCCTGGCGGCAGATGCAGGATGCCGGCGCGGTCGAGATCCTCACCAGCGCGCTCACCCACGCCTACCTGCCGCTGGTCCTGAACGACGTCTGCGTCTGGGGGCAGGTGCGGGGGGGTGTGGCGGTCTACGAGCGGCTCTTCGGTCGGGCGCCGCGCGGGATCTGGCTCCCTGAATGCGCCTATCGCCCGCGCTACGCGTGGCGCCCGCCGCTCGGCGGCCCGCCGCGCGAGCGGGCCGGTCTCGAGGAGATTCTAGAGGCGGCGGGCCTCGAGTACTTCGTGGCCGACTCGCACCTGCTCGAGCCGCCGAGCCGCGTCCACGTGGACCTGCGCGGAGACGCCGAACTCTGGCGCCTCCATCGCGCGTTCCTGGAGATCTTCCCCGAGCCTGAGCACCCTCACAGTCCCGGCTTCGCCTACCGCGTCCAGACCCTCGGCGACGGGGCCTCGCGGGTGGCGGTGCTCGTGCGGCACCCCTCGACGGGGACGCGCGTGTGGAACCGCGACGCCGGGTATCCGGGCAACCCCGAGTATCTGGACTTCTCCAAACAACACCGCGGAGGCCTCCGCTACTGGCGCGTCACGGATCGGCACGTCCCGATCGAGTCCAAGGAGCTCTACGACCCCGCCGCCGCGGCGGCCCGCGCGCGACGGGACGGGCGCGACTTCGCCCGCGAGGTCCAGCGTCTGCGGGAGTGGCTCCCGCTGGTGGTCGCGGCCTACGACACGGAGCTCTTCGGCCACTGGTGGCGCGAGGGCGCGGTCTGGCTCGAGCACGTGGTGCGCGGGCTCGGTGCCGACGCCGGCGGCACGCTCACGGGTTCCGAGGCCGTGCGGGCCGCCACCGCCCCGCAGGCGATTCCGCTGCCCGAGGGCTCGTGGGGAGAGGGCGGCTTCCACTGGGTCTGGTACAACGCCGCCACGCGGGATCTCTGGGGCGAGCTCTACAGTTGCGAGACCGCGTTCGTCGAGATCCTGGCGGCCGAGCGGCGGCGCAAGGACGCCGAGACGACGCCAGAGGGCGGCACCGGCGCGCCGCCGGAGTCGCCCGCGGAGCGTCGGCCGCGCCTGCTCGCGCTCCTGGCTCAGGAGCTGGTGCTGGCCGAGAGCTCCGACTGGCCGTTCCTGGTCACGGGCGAGGCCGCGCGGGACTACGCGCGCGAACGCATGGGGCTGCACGTCGAGCGCTTCCGCTGGCTCGCGGCACGGCTTCGCTCCGGCGAGTGGAGTCCCGCGGACGAGGAGCGGCTGGCGGAAGTCGAGGCGCAGGATCTCGTCTTTCCGGATCTGGACCTGGCCTGGTGGCGCGGTGGGCCGGCCGCTGCGCTGCGCCGCGCCGAGCGTACGGTGCGCCGCGTGCGCCGGCTGCCGCGCGCGATGCGGCAGCCGGAGGGGCCGCGGACCGCGTTCGCGAGCAGCTTCGGCTGGATGGCCGAGCGTGTTGCGGCCTCGATCCCGGGCGACGGCGGACGCCTCCCGCGCCGCGTCCTGCACGTGGCCTCGGAGGGGCTCCCCTTCAGCAAGACGGGAGGTCTGGGCGACGTGGTCGGCGCGCTTCCCGCGGCGCAGGCCGCCCTCGGGCACGAGGTGACGGTGGTCCTGCCCGCGCACCGTCCGTTCACGGCCGGGGCGCCCGCAGCGCGCCCCACGGGGCGTTCCCTCTCGGTCTGGCTCGGGCCCGCGGACTTCGCCGAGCACCGCTTCGACGTCCTCGAGGCCCGGGTCGGCGCGGTGCGCGTTCTGCTCCTCGAGAACCCGGAGTTCTTCGAGCGGGGCGGCATCTACTCGGACGCGGACGGCAACGCCTGGGAAGACAACTGGCTCCGCTTCGCGGCCTTCGCCCGCGCGGCGCTGCTGGTGGCCGCCGAGGAAGGTGCCGAGCTGGTCCACTGCCACGACTGGCAGGCCGCCCTCGTGCCCGTGTATCGGGCGGCGGGCGTCCAGGCGGGGCTGCGCTATCCGTTCCGCACGGTGCTCACCATTCACAACATGGCCTACCAGGGAAATTCCCCGGCCGCGGTCTGGCCTGCCCTGGGGCTTCCCGACGGCTGGTTCACGCCCGAAGGTCTCGAGCTGAACGGCGGGGTGAGCTATCTCAAGGGCGGGATCCTCTTCGCGGACGCCCTCACCACGGTGAGCCCCACGTACGCCCGCGAGATCCTGGCGCCCGAGCAGGGGCACGGCCTGGACGGCGTGCTGCGCGGCCGCCGTGAGCGGCTCACGGGGATCTTGAACGGTGTCGACTACACCGAGTGGGATCCGGCCCGCGACCGCTTCATCGCCCGACCCTATTCCGCCCGCGACCTGACCGGCAAAGCCGCCTGCAAGACGGCCCTGCAGGAAGCCTTCGGACTGGCGCGCGAGCCGCGCAGGCCGCTGGCGGGCATCGTCTCGCGGCTCGTAGGGCAGAAGGGGTGGGACATCCTGCTCGAGGCCTTGCCGCCGCTCGTCGAGCGGGGACTGCAGGTCGCCGCTCTCGGCTCGGGAGAGGCGCGCTTCGAGGAGGGCCTGCGCGAGCTGGTCGCGCGCTACCCCGGACGCGTGGCAGCGCGCATCGGGTTCGACCGCGCGCTCGCTCACCAGATCGAGGCCGGTGCGGATCTCTTCCTGATGCCTTCGCGCTACGAGCCCTGCGGCTTGAACCAGATGTACAGCCTCCGCTACGGGACGCTTCCCGTGGTGCGCGCCACCGGCGGGCTGGCCGACACGGTGATCGACGCGTCGGATCCGCTGGACGGAACGGGTTTCGTGTTCGGACCCTACACGGCCGAAGCGCTGATCGACGCCGTCCTGCGCGCGCTCGCGATCTACGACTCACCACATGGGGAAGCTCTCCAGCGACGAGCCATGGCGCAGGACTTCTCATGGGAGCGGGCGGCGCGGCGCTACGCGGCGCTCTACGGAGCGCTGGCCGAGGAGGCCGACGCCCGCGAAGCGGCCGCGGAGGCCGCCGCCGAGGTCGCCGCCGCAGCCCTGGCGGCCGAGCTCGCGGTCCCGTAGGGGAGGGGGAGTGATGGGCGCGCGATTCCGGGGGTGGCTCGCGATGGCGGCTCTAGGGGTCGCGTCCGCCTGCGGCGGGCAGGCCGGACCGCCGCGCGAGCAGGCCGCGGCGGGCGAGCCCCAGATCGGAGGCACGCTCGTCTTCGGGGTCAACAGCGACGTGGACAGCTTCAACGAGTTCGTGAAGACCTCGCAGCTGGCCGACCAGATCGACGACTTCATGCTCTTCATGTCGCTCGTGCGCTACGACGACGAGCTCTCCTACGCGCCCTACCTGGCCCGGTCGTGGGAGCTCGCACCCGACGGCTCGAGCGTCACCTTCCACCTGCGGGCCGACGTGCGCTGGCACGACGGCGTTCCGGTGCGCGCCGCGGACGTGCTCTTCACCTATCGGACGGCGCTGCTCGACGCGGTCGCCTATCCGCAGCGGGCCTACTTCCGTACGGTGCGTGGAGCCGAGGCTCTGGACTCGCTCACCGTGCGCTTCGACTTCGTCGCCCCCCACGCGGAGCCCCTCGACCCCTTCACCCAGTGGTCGGTGATGCCCGAGCACCTGCTGGGCGGGGTCGCGCCCGCCCAGCTCGCCTCGACGCCGTTCAACCGCGCCCCCATGGGCTGCGGTCCCTTCAAGTTCGAGTCCTGGAAGCCGAGCCAGTCCATCTCGTTCGTGGCCAATCCCGATTTCCCGGCCGAGCTGGGCGGGCGACCCTACCTCGACCGGGTCGTGTTTCGCATCCTGCCGGAGGAGACCACCCTCCTCACCGAGCTCCGCGCGGGCACCGTCGACGTGATGCGCGGGCTTCCGCCGCAGGAGGGCGCGGCCATCGACGCCGATCCGAACCTGAGGCTCGTGACCTACGCGGACCGCTCGTTCGGGTACGTGGCCTGGAACATCCGCGACCCGCTCTTCTCCGACCCCCGGGTGCGTCAGGCGCTCTCGCTGGCGATCGACCGTGAGCAGCTCGTGAAGGCGCTGCTCTACGGCTACGGCACGACGGGCGTGAGCTACGTGCTGCCCGAGGTGGCGCCATGGGCCATGGACCCCGACCTGGGCCCGCTCCCCTACGCGCCCGACAGCGCGCGCGCTCTTCTCGCCGGCGCCGGTTGGAAGGACACCGACGGGGACGGCGTGCTGGACAGGGACGGGCGACCCTTCCGCTTCACGCTCCAGACCAACAAGGGGGACGACCTGCGCGCGGACGCGGCCGTCGTCATCCAGTCGGACCTGAAAAAGGTGGGCGTGGACCTCGAGCCGCAGCTCGTGGAGTGGGCCGTGTTCCTGAACCGGATCAACCACAAGCAGTTCCAGGCCTACCTCTCGAGCTGGGTCTACGACAGCTTCCAGCTCGACCCGTCGGATGTCTTCCATTCCCGCGCGATCGACGCCAAGTACAACCGGGCGTCCTACGCCAACCCCGCGGTGGACAGCCTGATCGATGCCGCACTCGCTACGCCGGACCGCGTTGTGGCGAAGCCGCTCTGGTTTCGCTTCCAGCGCATCGTGCGCGACGAGGCGCCCTACACGTTCCTGTTCAACGACCGCGAGCGGGTGGGCCTGAACGAGCGCGTGAAGGGGACGGTGCTGGACGCCCGCGGCTACCTGGTGAGCGTGGCCCGCTGGTGGATCCCCGAGGCGGAGCGGCGTTTCTGAGCGCCCCACGATCTCGTCGGGCCGCCGGTGGGCTCGCCGCCTCGACGAAAAGGCACCCATCGTCTCGGCCGGCGACGCACACGCCGGCCCTCGAAGCGCGGTCCATGACTTCAGCCTCACCGACCACCTCGTTCGACTACGCCGGCCGAATCGAGCGGGCGCGGGAGGCGCTGGCCCGCCGTGGAGCCGCGGGGCTGGCTCTCACCCCGGGACCGAACCTGCGCTACCTGACCGGGGTGGCCGCGGGACCGAGCGAGCGCCTGCTTCTGCTCCTCGCACCCGCGCAAGGCCCGCGCATCCTGATCGCTCCCGCCTTCGAGGGCGAGCGGCTGGCAGGGGAGGCTCGGGTCGAGCTCGAGCTCGACCTCTGGGACGAGGGTCAGGACCCCTTCGCGCGCGCGGCGGGCCGGATCTCCTCGGGAGCGTGGCTGATCGGACCCGAGACTCCGTTCGGCGTGGCCGCCCGGCTGCAGGAGCGCGGCGCGCGCCTGCTCTCGGGCGAGGATCTCCTGGGCGCCCTGCGCCGGCGCAAGGACGCCGAAGAGATCGACGGCCTCGCCAGGGCGCAGGCCCTCACCCGCCAGGCGCTCGATCACGCGCGGCGCAGCCTCGAGACCGGAGTCTGCGAGCGCGAGCTCGCGGCGGAGATCGTGCGTTGGCTCACGGCGGCCGGCGCGGGCGGGTGGGCGCTGGTCCAGTTCGGGGAAGGATCCGCGCTTCCGCACGGCGCCGCCGGCTCCCGTCTCCTCGAGCGGGAGTCCGCCGTGCTCGTGGACCTGGGAGCGATCGTCGAGGGCTATCACGGCGACCTCACGCGCTCGTGGTGGCACGGGGAGCGGGCCGCGGCCGCCTATCTGGAGGCGCAGCGGGCCGTCGAGGAGGCCCACGCGCGGGCCGCGGCGCTGGCCCGGCCGGGTGCGCGCGCTGGCGACCTGGACCGCGCAGCACGCGAGCACCTCGCCGCAGGCGACCTGGCCCGCTGGTTCACGCACCGGTTGGGACACGGCATCGGTCTCGAGATCCACGAGCCTCCCTACCTGGTGGGGGAGAGTGCCGTCACGCTCGAGGCCGGGGACGTCTTCACGATCGAGCCGGGTGTCTACCTGCCGGGCCGCTTCGGTGTGCGCCACGAGGACGTGTACGCGCTCGTCGGGGACGGCTTCCGCAGGCTCTGAGGCCGGCCCGCGCCGGGAGAGAGACCGCGGTCCAAGGGGCTACCGGGCCGGCGCTTGGCGCCGCGGCCGCGAAGGTCGCAACTTGAAGTGGGCGAGCAACCAACCAAGACAGGCGAAGAGCCATGCAGACACCCATCGCATCTCATGGCCGCCGCTCGGGCGCGGCCGGCGCCAGGCTCGCGTCAGGGGCCGCGGCCGTCCTGATCCTGGTCGCGGCCTGCCGCGACGGGGCGGGGGATCCGGCTTCGGGCGGTGGAGCGCCGGGTGTGGCGGGGGTGGGGGAGGCCCTGGTCGCGGCGGACATCCGCAAGGTCCTCGACGAGCAGGCGACGGCCTGGAACGCGGGCGATCTGGACGGTTTCCTGACCGGCTTCTGGGATTCTCCCGAGCTGGTCTTCACCTCGGGGGGCCAGGTCCTGCGCGGGCGGGCGACCCTGCGCCAGCGCTACCGTCAGGGCTACTGGTCCGGGGGCGATCCGGGGAAGCTCTCGTTCGCCGATGTGGAGATCCACGCGCTGGCCCCCGACGCGGCCTGGGCGTTGGGGCGCTGGGAGCTGGCGTTTCCGGCGGACTCGGTCGGCGGAGTGTTCTCGCTCGTGTTCCGGCGCTTCGACGACGGGTGGAAGGTCGTGCACGATCACACCTCGGTGGTCGCCCGCGCGCCGGCGGAGGCCGCTCCGGAGGACACGCTCCCGTGACCTGGAACGTCGGACCGATCGGGCTCGACCATCCCCTCCTCCTGGCCCCGATGGAGGACGTGTCGGACCTGCCCTTTCGCGTGATCTGCCGCCGACTCGGCGCGGACCTCGTCTACACGGAGTTCATCAGCTCCGAGGCGCTCGTGCGCGACGTGCCGGGTGCCCTCCGGAAGCTGCGCATCTGCGAGGAGGAGCGGCCGGTCGGGATCCAGATCTTCGGGGCTACCGTCGAGGTCGTGGCGGCGGCGGCGGAGATCGCGGAAGCCGCGGGACCCGACCTGATCGACATCAACCTCGGCTGCCCGGTCAAGAACGTGGCGCTCAAGGGCGCGGGGGCGGGGCTCCTCAAGGAGCCCCGGACGATGGAGGCGATGGTGCGCGAGGTCGTGCGCCGCGTGAAGCTCCCCGTGACGGTGAAGACGCGCCTGGGCTGGGACGACGATTCGATCCGCATCCTGGAGAACGTCCGCATGTTCGAGGCCTGCGGCGCCCGGGCCGTGACGATCCACGCCCGCACCCGCTGTCAGATGTACAAAGGCGAGGCCGATTGGAAGTGGATCGCCCGCGCCAAGGAGATCGCCTCGATCCCGATCGGCGGGAACGGGGACGCGATGACGGCGGAGTTGGCCGCAAAGATGTTCCGCGTGACGGGCTGCGACGCCGTCATGCTGGGCCGTGGCGCCATCGCCGACCCCTGGATCTTCGCCGAGGCGAAGCACTGGCGTACGGCCGGCGCGCCGCTTGGCGAGCGCGCGATCGAGGAGCGGATCGCGGCTTGCCTCGAGCACCTGCGCTTCGCGGTGTCGTACAAAGGCGACGAGCGGAATGCGATCCTCGAGTTCCGCAAGTTCTACAAGGGTTACCTCAAGGCCGCTCCCGGAGCCGCGCAGCTGCGCGGCGAGTTGATGACCCTCGAGCGGCTGGCCGATGTCGAGGAGCGTCTGGCCGCGTTTCTCGTGGAGGTGCCGAGCGCGGCCGAGGCCGGGGCGGTGCCGGCGTGAAGGTGCTGAACTGGTTCGAGCTCGAGTGGAAGGACTTCACGGAAGGCCCGGCGCTCTATCACACCAGCTACGCCGAGCTCGCCCTCCCTCTGGGCGCGCGCAAGCTGGGCTACCACGCCGAGATCCTGCCTCCGCGAACCGCGTTCTGCCCCTATCACGCGCACCTCGTGAACGAAGAGCTGTTCGTCGTGCTGGGCGGCGAGCCGAGCGTGCGCCTGGACGGGATCGAGCATCGGCTCGCGGCCGGCGATCTGTTGGCCGTGCCACCGGGGTCGCGTGGCGTGCACCAGCTCTTGAACCGGAGTGACCGGCCGGCCCACGTGCTTGCCGCCTCCACCATGACTCCGCGCGAGGTCGTGGACTATCCGGACTCCGGCAAACGGCTGATTGCCGTGCAGGGTCTCGCCGTGGATCCCGCCGAGGGCTCCGAGGGATCGGATGGCGGGCCGCGCCCGGAGTCCAGGGCCCGGGCACTCCTGCGCGACGGGCGTGAGGTGGACTATTTCGACGGCGAGCCCCCTTTCGACCTGTTCGCGAGCGACCCTGCCCCCCCGGCCGCGCGCGATCCCCGCATCGTGAGCCTGGCCGACGTTCCGTGGGAGCGCTTCGCCATGGGGCCCTTCGGCGGCGAGCGGAAGCGGCTGGCCAAGCGCGCCGGAGCGCGCCTCCTGGGCTTCAGCCTCTACCGCCTGCAGTTCGGCCAGCGCCCCTGGCCCTTCCACCTGCACCACGTGAACGAGGAGTTCTTCTACGTGCGATCCGGCTACGGCCAGCTGCGGACGAGCGAGGGGGCTCAGGCGCTCAAGCCCGGGGATGCTTTCGCCTGCTTGCCCGGGCCCGAGGGCGCGCACGCGATCCAGAACACGGGGGACGCGCCGCTCGAGTATCTGGCGCTCTCCACCATGGAGGAGCCCGAGATCGTCGAGTACCCGGACTCGGGCAAGATCGGGGTCATGGTGGGGAGCCCGCCCGGCGGAGACCCCGCGCGGCGGGCCCGCGCCCTGGTGTTTCGGACGAACGACGCCGTAGACTACCTGGCGGACGAAAGGTAAGTCGATCGAACTACCCACCGAAGGCGGGCAGACGTTACTTTAGAGACGTGCGGGCCGGGCCTCGTCCAGCGCCCCGTGCTCTGCGAGCCCCGTGGCCTTTACCCATCGGGCGCCTTCCGGGACGTCTCGAATGTCCCTCGAAGTCCTGCTTCTGTCGATCCTGTTTGCCGGTGGCCGGCCGGACCTTGCCCTGCGGGGGATCGTTCGCGACCGGGACACCGGTGAGCCGATCGAGAACGTGCTCGTCGAGGTGCTGGAGGAGCCCGGTCAGGCCTGGTCGGACTCCCTGGGCGTCTACGAGCTGCCTCTCCGCTCGCTTGGCCCTCACCGCGTTCGCTTCTCACGACTGGGGTACGATACGCTCGAGGCGGAGGTCGTCGCTTCGGGCGAAGCCGTCCTGAGCCTGGCCGTAAACCTCACTCCACGTCCCATCGCGTTGAGCGGCGTTCGCGTCCTGGCGCTGGGCGCCGACCCACCCAGCGGCCCGACCCCGCAGCCGGCCGCGATGCCCGAGGTCGGATCCCGCAGCTACGTCCCCGGTGACTGGCGCCTGGGCGGAGCCTTCGGGGCGCCGGACGCGCTCGGCGTGCTGGCCGCCTCTCCCGACGTCGCCATTCGCGAGGACGCGCCGACGGCGCTCCACGTGCGCGGCGGCGCGTCGGCCGAGAACGTCTTCTTTCTCGACGGCATACCCGTCTTCAACGCCTACCATGCCGGCGGTGTCCTCGGCGCGGTCAACCCCGATGCCGTCGCCGACGTCCGGCTGCATGCGGGAATCCTTCCGGCCCGCCTGGGGGGCGGGCTGTCGAGCGCGATCGAGATGCAGACCATCGGCTTGCCTCGTGACGGAGTCGCGGGTCGCATCGCGGTGACGCCGCGAGGCGCGCGAGGGACTGTGGCGCACAACCTGCCCGGAGACGTGGGAGCTCTGCTCGTCAGCGGCCGGCGCAGCTACCATTCCGGGCTCTGGGACACGGACGGCAGCGCGGGCAGCTCCTTCGGCGATCTGCTGGCCAAGGCGACCGTGAACGTGCCGGGTGGCGCCGTGGAGGTCCTCTCCTTTCAGAGCCGTGATCGGATGGCGTTCGACGCCTTCAGCGAACCGGCGCTCGTCGGTGACGGCATTGTGGCGCAGGGTGCGGGCGGAGCGGAGGGAAGCTCGGCGTCCGCGGGAGATGCGGCCGGGAACCCGGACGTCACGCTGCAGGAAACGCGCAACCGCTTCGACTGGGACAGCCAGGCGCTGGGGCTCGTCTGGAGGCGGGCGTGGACGCCCGGGCTCCAGAGCCATCTGCGCGCGTGGCGGAGCGGGTTCGACGCCGCGATCGACTGGGCGGCCGAAGACGGCTTCCTGAACCTCTCCAGCGCCCGGACCGACGTCGGTCTCGACGGGACGATCGCCGGGCGCTTCGCGGCGGGCCAGGCGACCGCAGGGCTGAGACTCGAGCGGACCCGGGTCCGGTACCGGGTCAGAAGCCTCGGGGCACCGGCCGACCTCGCCCCGACGGATTCCCTGCTGGCGCTGGAATCGGCGCCCACGATCCTGACGGTCTACGCCGAGGACGCCTGGGCGCTCGGCGAGCGCGCCGTTCTCCGCGCCGGACTGCGAGGTCGGGCCGCAGCGGGACTCGGACCTGCTCTCGAGCCTCGTTTCTCCCTGGTCCTGACTCCGGCCTCTCGCGTCGTGCTCTCCGCCGGCTATGCGCGCACCGTTCAGGACGTCCAGTCGCTGCGCAACGAGGAATCGATTCTCGATGCCGTGGTCGGGATCGACCTCCCCGTCGCCGCCGACGGACGCCTCGTGCCTTCCGCGCGCGCGGACCAGCTTACGGCCGGGGCGGAGGCGTGGCTGGGCGGGACGCGTCTGTCGCTCGAGGGCTACGCCCGCTGGCTGGACGACCTCGTCCTCGTGGCCCCCGTCACGGCCCAGCCGTTCGCGCTGCAGGGCTTCGAGATCGGAAGCGGTCGCGCCGCGGGGGGAACGCTCGTGATCGAGCGTCCCGGCCCGCGCCTGTCCGCCCAGATGGCGTTCGCGCTCGCGACGTCCACGCGGCGGGCGGGGGACGTCGCCTATCACACGTCGTTCGAGCGGGGGCAGTCCGTCTCGCTGGCAGTGGATTACCGCCTCGCGCCGCGGACGCGACTCGGGATGGGACTCCAGGCCGCTTCGGGAAGCCCCACGAGCCCGGTCGCGGGTCCGTTCGCCTGGGAGTCGTTGAACGCCTTCGGCGAGAACGGCGAGATCGAAGGCACCCCCCAGCACACCCTCGGTCCGCTCAACGGTGAGCATCTGCCGTCGTACGTCCGCTGGGACCTGGCGCTGCGCCAGGAGTGGGCGGCTCCCTGGTCGCGGGCGGGGTCGCTCCTAGCGGTCTGCGTCGACGTCGCCAACGTCCTGGACCGGGACAACGCGCTCGGGTACGTCCTCGAATCCCCGACGAGCGCGCGCCGGAACGTCTCCATGTTTCCCCGCTCCGTCATGTTCGGTCTCGAGTGGCGTTACTGATCTTCCAGCCCCCGCCGCCTGGTTTCCGTTCTTCGTCCGCAGTCACAAACAGCCCGCCTCGAGCGCTCCAACGATATCGGACGCGTCCGGACCGGCGGGCCCGCGGTCTGAGGCCGGCAGGGCCCGGCTCGGTGCAGACCCGGGCCGCTCGGGTGAGGCGGGGCCGGCCGGGGCCCCATCCGCGTGCGGCTCTTTCGCCCACCCGGGGGCCAGGTCGAGAACGCGATGACGTCAGGTGAAGCCTTCGATGCCGCGTTTGGGCGCCTGTTCGAGGAGCAGTTCGATTCACTTTTTCGCTATCTGGACCGTCTCGCAGGCGACCCTGCGCTGGCGTCCGATCTCGCGCAGGAGGCCTTCACGAGACTCTACCGCCGCGGCTCGATGCCGAACGACACGCGCGCCTGGCTGGTGTCCGTCGCCAGCAACCTGTTCCGCGACGAGCGTCGCGGCTCGTCGCGGCGGCGCAGGCTCCTGACGGTGGTCCCGTCCGACGCCGTTGTCGGGGACGTGGCGCTGGCCCCGGACGAGGACGCCGAGCTGAAGGAGCGCCGCCGAATGGTGCGCCGGGTTCTGGACGGCTTGCCGGAGCGCGATCGGCAGGTGCTGCTCCTGCGGCACGAAGGCTACAGCTACCGCGAGATCGCGACGGCACTCGGCCTCGCCGAGCCGAGCGTGGGGACCTTCCTGGCGAGAGCCAGGCAGGCGTTCCAGACCGCTTTCCGGGAGATGCATGGGTCACCTGACTGACGTCGAGCTCCAGGCGCTCGCCGACGAGGAGCTCCCCGAGCTCCGCCGCCGGAGCTTGCGCCTGCACGTGGAGCGCTGCGGAGACTGCGCCCGGCGGCTGCGATGCCTCACGGGGGAGGAGCGGCAGATCGCGGAGTCGCTGCGCCTTCTGGATCATCCGTCCCCCGAGCTGGAGACCGGGGCGATCATCGCCCGCGCCCGGAGCGGCCGGAGAGACCTGCGACGGGGCCTGATGGCCGCGGCGCTCTCGGCCCTGTTCGCGGCGGCCGCCACCGCCGCCGTGATCCCCGGGACCGCAGTCAACCGCTATCTGGAGCGGGTGCTGGCCGGCTGGCGGCAGGCGCCGGCGGCGACCTCGCAGCCCGCGCCGTCCGCCTCCGCGCGGCCGGACGTGCCGCGCTCGAGCGGCGTCGCCTTCGTTCCGGAATCGGAGGTCGAGGTCGTGTTCCTGCGCCCTCAATCGAAGGGCGCGATCGGCATCTCGTTGGGAGCGGCGCCGGAGGTCCGGGTCACGAGCACGGGAGCCGCCGCGGCGTACGCGCTCGATGCGGCTCGGGTGACCATCGACAATCGGAGCACCGACGGAAGCTACGAGATCGCGATTCCCGCCAGGCTGGCACGCGCGCGCGTTCGGGTGGGGGAGCGCATCGTCTTCGAAAAGGCGGGGAACACGATCGCGACCGAGGTGTCGCGCGACAGCCGTGGACGATACGTCGTACCCTTTTCCTCAGATGGCGAGGCCAATCCATGACCAGAAATCGGAACGACCGGACGAAACTCGGGCTCGTCGTCGCGCTCGCGGCGGCGCTGAGTCCCGCCGCCGTTCGAGCGCAGGCCGCTCCAGACCTGGAGCCGACCAATGCCGGCTTCACGAAGGACTTCGGGCTCGAGGCGTGCGACTTCTCGTCTCGCGGCGAGAACCCCTACTTCATCCTGCAGCCGGGGTACAGGCTGGTGTACGAGGGTCAGGAAGACGGCGAGCACGTGCTCCTGATCATCACGGTGTCCGACCGGACGCTGCGGGTCGGGAACGTCGAGACCCGGATCGTCGTGGAGCGCGAGACGCATGACGGCGAGCTGGCCGAGGTCTCGCGGAACTACTTCGCCATCTGCAAGCAGACGAACAGCGTCTTCTACTTCGGCGAGGACGTCGACAACTACGAGAACGGCAAGATCGAGAATCACAACGGGTCGTGGCGCGCCGGAGTCAGCGGGGCCAAGCCGGGGCTGAACATGTCGGGCACGATCCTGCTGGGCGGCCGTTACTTCCAGGAGGTGGCGCCGGGCGTGGCGCTCGATCGGGCCGAGATCGTGGCCCAGGACGCAACGGTCGCGACCCCGTTGCGGACCTTCCGGAACGTCCTCAAGATCCGGGAGACGACTCCGCTGGAGCCGGGCGCCGTCGAGTTCAAGTTCTACGCCGCAGGGGTCGGGCTGATCAAGGACGACGTGCTGCCGCTCGTCCAGGCCGGATTCGCGAACTGAGGCGGCGCGCGCGACGGCCGACCCCGTGGACCTCTCCGTCGTCATTCCCGCCCGGGACGAAGCCGGGAACCTCGAGCCGCTCCTGGTCGAGATCGGCCGCGTCCTCGGGGAACGTCTGGCCTACGAGGTCATCGTGGTGGACGATGGCAGCGCCGATGACACCGGCCGCGATCTCGCGCGCGCCCGCGCCGCTCACCCTCGGCTGCGCGTCCTGCGCCACGACCGGCACCGCGGCCAGAGCGCCGCGCTCGCGGCCGGGGTGCGCGCCGCGCGCGCGAGCTGGGTCGTCACCCTGGACGGGGACGGGCAAAACGACCCGGCCGACATCCTGCGGCTCCTGGCCGCCCGCGACGCACCGGGACGGCGGCCCGACCTGCGCCTGATCTGCGGTTGGCGGCGCCGGCGCCGGGACGGTCCGGTGCGCCGAGTCTCCTCGGGGGTGGCGAACACCTTCCGGGCAGCCATCCTGCGCGATCAAACGCCGGACACCGGCTGCGGTCTCAAGCTCTTCCCACGCGACGTCTTCCTTGCGCTGCCGGCCTTCGATCACATGCATCGCTTCCTCCCCGCCCTGGTGCGGCGTGACGGTGGGTCGGTCCTCTTCGTCGAGGTCCGCCACCGGCCCCGGCGGCACGGGCGCTCCAAGTACGGGATTCGGGACCGGCTCTGGGTGGGGATCCTCGACACGTTCGGTGTTCTCTGGCTCGGGCGGCGGACGCTTCTGACCACCTTCCGGGAGGTGACGGACAAATGGCCTGGCTAGCCCTGGGGTTCACGGGCCAAGCGCTCTTCACGTTCCGCTTCCTCGCGCAGTGGATCCTGAGCGAGCGCGAGCGGCGGAGCGTGATGCCCGTGGCGTTCTGGTACTTCAGTCTGGCGGGAGGCATGATCCTCCTGGTCTACGCGGTGCACCGCATGGATCCGGTTTTCATCGCCGGCCAGGCCGCAGGCCTGGTCGTCTACTCGAGAAATCTGTACTTCATCCGGCGCGAGCGACGCCACGCGGCGAGCCTGACGAGCGCGTGACCCGCCTGCCGAGTCGCGTCTCGCGGGACCGCGCGCTCGAAGCTGCGCTCGCCCTAGGACTCTGGCTCGCGGTCGCGGCGGCGGCCCTGGTCTCGCGCGGCCTCTGGGTGATCGACGAGACCCGCTACGCGTCGATCGCCTGGGAGATGTGGCTGCGGCACGATTGGCTCGTGCCGCGCCTCAACGGCGCGCCTTACAGCGACAAGCCGCCGCTCCTCTTCTGGCTCGTGCAGCTGGGCTGGGGAGCCACGGGAGTGAACGAGTGGTGGCCACGCCTCGTCCCGATGCTCGCCGCCCTCCTGGCGGCCTACCTCACGGCACGGCTCGCGGCCGCCCTCTGGCCGGACCGGCCGGAGACCCGCCGCATGGCCCCGCTGATCCTGCTCGGCACGCCGTTCTGGGCGCTCTACGGAACGTTCCTGCTCCATGACATGCCGCTCGTGTGCGCCGTGCTGCTGGCCCTGGTCGGCTTGCTGCGGGCGACCCGCGCCGATGCCACGGGCGGCGATGCGCGCCGCGCGGCCCGCGGGTGGATCCTCTTCGCGGCCGGCGTCGGCGCGGGGGCCCTCGCCAAGGGGCCGGTGGTCCTGCTGCACACCCTGCCCGCCGGGCTCCTCGCCCCGTGGTGGGGCTCCGCGTCTCCGGGGACCCGAGTGCCGCTTCGCGGCCGCTGGAAGCGCTGGTACGGCGGGCTCGCCGGGGCAGTCCTGCTGGGCGGCGTGATCGGGATGGCCTGGGCGCTGCCGGCCGCGGCGGCCGGCGGAACCGCATACGGCAACGCGATCCTCTGGGGGCAGACGGCGGGACGCGTCGTGCACGCGATCGCGCACGCCCGGCCCTGGTGGTGGTACCTGCAGGTGGTCCCGATCGCGCTCATTCCCTGGATCTTCTGGGCGCCGGTCTGGCGCGCGCTGCGAGGAGCGCGTGGGCTGGACGCCGGGACGCGCTTCTGCGTGGCCTGGGTCGCGGGCGGCCTCGTCCTTCTGTCGGCGGTGAGCGGCAAGCAGCCGCACTACCTCCTTCCGCTCCTGCCGGGCGGCGCGCTGCTCACCGCTCGCGCGGCGACGGCGCTCGGCGGAGCCGCGCGGCGACGGGACGCGCTCGCGCCGCTCGCCACGTTCGGCATCCTCGGGCTGATCCTGGCAGCACTGCCGCGCTTCGGCGCGCGGACCGACCTTCTGGGATCGGCCTTCTGGCTGCCCCGCGTCTCACCCGCCTGGGGCCTGGCCGTGCTCGCCGGCGTGTGCGCATTGGCCGTCTCGAGCCGCCGGGACGCCGTGAGCCAGGTGGCGCGGATTGCCTTCGCCGGGGTGACCCTCGTGGTCCTCGTTCACCTGGGCTTCGCGTCGAAGGCCTCTCCGAGCTATGAGGTCGCGCCGCTCGCCGGCCACCTTGCCGCGCTCGAGCGCGGCGGCGTCCCCGTGGCTCACCTCGGCAGATACGACGGTCAGTATCAGCTCACCGGGCGGCTGCAGCGGCCGCTCGCCGTCGTGGCGCCGCGCCGGATCGCGGGCTGGCTGGCGTCGCACCCGAGCGGAAGGGTGATCGTGTACTACCGTGATTGGCGAGCCGATCTCGCCGCCGCCGCGGGAGCTGCCCGACAGCCTGTCCGATCGGCGAGCGGGCGGGAAGCCGGGGCGCGCGGGGCGGCAGGGTCCGCCGCCGCCGGGACGCTCCACCACCCTCCGCGGGCGGAGTTCGAGGAGGCCTACCGCGGCGGCGCCGTCGTCGTCTGGTCGGCGGCGGCTCTGCGCGCCCACCCCGAGGTCCTGGATCGGGTCCCTTCACAAACACCGGACGATCAGCGCAGATTTCACAAGCCCTCTTCCTAGACGTTCGTGCTCCACGCTGAACGTTCGTTCTTCACAGCCGGAACCGCCGGGGGGGTCCGCGACCGACCCCGCCGCCGGCTGCGTGTCGAACCTGCTTCCGGTCGAACCTGCTTCCAGAGGTGCTTCGATGAGATCGGTCAACCGCTTTCTGACGTCGGCGAGCGCCGCGCTCGTTCTGGTCTCCTGCGCGTCGTCCACGGGCCTCGTCGCCAAGTGGAAGGACCCCACCGTCACGAACATCCGGTTCCAGAAGGTCCTGGCGGTCGCGGTCACGAAGGACGCCACCTTGCGACGCGCGATCGAGGACGAGCTCGTTCGTCAGATCCCGCGTGCCGTCCCTTCCTATTCGGTGCTGTCCGACGAGGAGCTTCGTGACGTGCCTGCCGCCAAGGCGAAGGTCAAGGCCGCGGGCTTCGACGGCGCGGCGGTGTTTCGGGTGGTCAGCGCGGAACAGCAAACCACCTACGTCCCGGGCACGGTCTGGTATACGGGACCATCCTACGGATCGTTCTGGGGCTACTACGACATGGGCTGGGGCGCGGTCTACGACCCGGGCTACCTGCAGACCGACCAGATCGTGACCGTCGAGACGCTCGTGTACTCGCTCGAGCAGGACAAGCTCGTCTGGGCGGCACGCAGCCAGACCATGAACCCCGGCTCGGTCCAGACGCTCGTGAAGGACGTGGTCGACGCGGTGGCCAAGGAGATGAAGGCGGAGCAGCTGATCTGAGTCGCCGCTGGCAACCCGGTTCACGCCGACCTCACCGACCGGCCCGGCCGCTTGACCCCCGAGCAGGCTCCGCCTATCCTAGGCAGGTCCTTTTAAACTAGCCCGGGAGGCTAGAAAGGGACGGATGCCCGAGCGCTCGACCCCGATCCTCGCCGACCTTCCGCACCCCACGGGTGCGGAAGGTCGTTTCGTTTTCCGGAGAGGCTGACGTGCCCGAAGGCAACCGCATCATGGACGAGCGCGCGATCAACCGGGCGCTGGTCCGGATCGCCCACGAGATCGTGGAGGAGATGGGCGGCACCGAGGGCCTGGCCCTGATCGGGATCCAGCGGCGCGGGGTCCAGCTCGCCGAGACGATCCGCGACGAGATCGCGAAGTTCGAGGGCGTCGAGGTGCCGCTCGGGGCCATGGACATCACCCTCTACCGCGACGACCTCGAGCAGGTCGCGGAGCAACCCATCGTCGAGGAGACGCACCTGCCCTTCGACGTGACCGGCCGCGTCATCGTGATCGTGGATGACGTGCTCTACACGGGGCGCACGATCCGCGCGGCGCTGGACGAGCTCACCGATTTCGGGCGGCCGCGCCGCATCTTGCTCGCCGTGCTGGTGGATCGCGGGCACCGCGAGATCCCGATCCGCGCCGACTTCGTCGGGAAGAACGTCCCCACGTCGAGCACGCAGCAGATCAAGGTCAAGGTGCCCGAGCTCGACGGCGAGCTCGCGGTGGACCTGCTCGAGCGGAAAGGCTGAGGGGAGAGCGCATGCGATTCGCGCACAAGGACCTGCTGGGGCTGGAGGAGCTGACCGGAGAGGAGATCACGGCGCTGCTCGACACGGCGGAGCCGTTCAAGGAGATCTCCGAGCGCCGCATCAAGAAGGTCCCGGTGCTGCGCGGCAAGACGATCGTGAACCTGTTCTACGAGCCCTCCACGCGCACGCGGATCTCGTTCGAGTTCGCCGAGAAGCGGCTCTCGGCCGACACGGTCAACATCTCGACCGCGATGTCCAGCATCGTGAAGGGGGAAACGCTCGTCGACACCGCGCGCAACCTGGAGGCGATGCGCATCGACATGGTCGTCATCCGCCACGGCGCCTCGGGCGCGCCGCGCTTCCTGGCCGAGCGCATCCCCTCGAACGTCATCAACGCCGGCGACGGCTCGCACGAGCACCCCACGCAAGGGCTGCTGGACATCCTGACCATTCGCGACCGGCTGGGGCGCGTGAAGGGCGTGAAGGTGATCCTGGTCGGCGACATCCTGCACAGCCGGGTCGCGCGCTCGAACATCTGGGGGCTGCTCAAGCTCGGCGCCGAGGTGGGCGTCTGCGGACCGCCCACGTTGATTCCGCCGGGGATCGAGGACCTGGGCGTGCGCGTCTACCCGCACGTGGAGGACGCCGTCGCCGAGGCCGACGTCCTGAACGTGCTGCGCATCCAGCTCGAGAGGCAGAAGGCGAACCTGTTCCCCAGCCTGCGCGAGTACAACCGGCTGTTCGGCATCTCGAGCGCGCGCCTCGCCCGCGCGCCGCGCGACATCGTGATCCTGCATCCGGGTCCCATGAACCGCGGCGTGGAGATCGACTCCGACGTGGCCGACGGCGAGCACGCCGTGATCCTGGACCAGGTGACGAACGGCGTGGCCGTGCGGATGGCGGTGCTCTACCTGCTGGCGGGCTTCGATCCGCGGCGCGCCCGGGAGGCCAAAGAGGGCGTCGAGCTGGAGCCCGAGCGCGAGGAGGCGCGCGGGCCGGAGCGTCCTCCGGTGCGGGGTCGCCAGCGGCGGGCGCCGGCCCCGACCGGTCTCGAAGCGGTGCGCTCGTGAGCGGGGCTGCGACCTCGCGCGGCGCGGCGCCGGCCCTGCTCCTCGCGGGCGGGAGGGTGGTGGATCCCGTGCAGGGGATCGACGCGCGGCTCGACGTGCGGCTGGCCGGCGGACGCGTGGCCGAGATCGGCCAGGGCCTGGTCCCCGCCCCCGACGAGCGCGTGCTGGACTGCGCGGGCAAGGTGGTGGCGCCCGGCCTGATCGACGCCCACGTGCACCTGCGCGAGCCCGGACGCGAGGACGAAGAGACGATCGCGAGCGGCACGCTGGCGGCGCTCGCCGGCGGCTTCACGGCCGTCCTGGCCATGCCCAACACCGATCCCGTGACCGACAGCCAGGCGGCGGTGGGCTTCATCCTCGCGCAAGCGGCCCGCGCCCGGCACGCGCGGGTCTATCCGATCGCCGCCGCCACGCGCGGCTCGCTGGGAAAGGAAATGAGCGAGATCGGCGACCTGGTCGCGGCGGGAGCGGTCGCGGTGAGCGACGACGGCAAGCCCATCGCCGAGGCCGGCCTCATGCGGCGCGTCCTCGAGTACTCGAAGATCTTCGACATCCCCGTCGTGCAGCACTGCGAGGAGCCGTCCCTCGCGACGGATGGCGTGATGCACGAGGGGGCGGTCTCGAGCCGGCTGGGGCTCAAGGGCATCCCGGCGGCGGCCGAGGAGGTCATGCTCGCTCGCGACCTGATCCTGGCCGAGCTCACCGGTGCTCGCTACCACGTGGCGCATCTTTCGACGGCCCGCGGGGCCGAGATGGTGGCCGAGGCCAAGCGGCGCGGCGCGCGGGTCACCGCCGAGGTGACCCCGCACCACCTGCTCCTCACCCACGAGAGCGTGCAGGGGTACGACACGCAGGCCAAGATGAACCCGCCGCTCCGCTCCGCAGGCGACGTGCGCGCCCTGCGGGCGGCGCTCGCGAGCGGTACGGTAGACGTGGTGGCCACCGACCACGCGCCCCATCACTATGACGAGAAGGAGCGCGAGTTCGACTACGCGCCCTTCGGAATCCTGGGCCTCGAGACGGCCTTCGGCCTGCTCCACACCGAGCTGGTGCTGGGTGAGGGCCTGCCGCTCGTCACACTGGTCGAGCGCATGAGCGCCGCGCCGGCCCGGATCTTCCATTTGCCGGGCGGGACGCTGGCTCCGGGAACGGTCGCCGACGTCGCCGTGCTGGACCTCGAGGAGCGCTGGACCGTGGATCCCGAATCCTTCCTGAGCCGGTCGCGCAATACGCCCTTCGGGGGCCGTCACCTCACGGGCCGGCCCTGGGCTACGATCGTGGAGGGCCGGCTGGCCTGGTCCTCCGGCGCCGGCGTTCCCGCGCCTGAGCGGCGCAGCGTCCCGCGGGCCGCGGGCGCGCAGGCGGGCGCATCGGGCGGTCGGGGCCGCTCGCGCGTGCGCGCCCCGGCGCGCGGGGGCAGGACCGCAACGTGAGCGTCGACGAGGAGCTGCTGACGGCCAAGGGAAGCTTCGTTCGTGACCTCGCCGATGGCCTCGAGGTCGACGGCGTCTTTCTCGTGCGGAGGAAGTCCGCGCGTCGCACCCGCGAAGGCCGGCCGTTCCTGGCCCTCGTGCTCTACGATCGGACGGGTGCCGTGGACGGTGTCATCTGGGACGACGCGGCCGCCTTCCGCGTGGTCTTCGCGGAACGCGACTTCCTGCGCGTGCGCGGGGTCGTGGACCGCTACCGGGACCGGCTCCAGGTGCGGGTGCTGGAGTGCGAGGTCACCCGCTGGGAGGAGCTCTCGCCCGACGATTTCCTGCCCCGCTCGCGGCGGCCGGTCGGCGAGATGCTCCCCGAGCTCGCGACCCGGGTGCGCGGGATCGCGAACCCGCACCTGCGGACCCTGCTGGACCGGCTGCTCGCGGACCCTGCCTTCAGAGACGCGTTCGCCGCCGCGCCGGCCGCGACGGCCGTACACCACGACGTCGCGGGCGGCTTGCTCGAGCACACGCTGTCGCTGGCGGCGCTCTGCGACGCCGTCGCGCGGGTCTACCCCGACCTCGATCGCGACCTGCTCGTGACCGGTGCCTTGCTCCACGACGTGGGCAAGATCCGCGAGCTACGCTCCGCACCCGGCTTCCCCTACACCGACGAGGGCCGGCTCATCGGTCACATCGTCCTGGGCTACGAGATCGCGATGCGAGCGGCCGACGGCATCGCCGGTTTCCCGCCCGAGCTGCGCACCGAGCTCGGGCACCTGATCCTCTCCCATCAGGGCGAGTACGAGTGGGGCTCCCCCAAGCGCCCCAAGACGCTCGAGGCCCTCGCCCTCCACTTCCTCGACAATCTGGACTCGAAGGTGGACGTGTTCCGGAAGGCTCTGGCTGCGGGGGAGGGAGAAGAGGAGGGGTGGACGGAATACGTGCGCACGTTGGGCCGCGCGCTCTACCAGGGAGGCCGCCGCTCCCGGTCGGCCGGGGCGCGGGCGGTGCGCGAGCCGTCACCACCGGGTCCCGGCACGGCGGCCCCTTCCCCCCCTCGACGCCCTCCGGTCGAGCCGCCGCCCCCGGACCTCTTCAACGGCGGAGCCTGAGTGCTCCGCGTCGCCGCGCCGAACCGGGAATCGACCAGGCCGCGCATCGTCAACCGGTCCCGCCCGCGCGCTCGAGCCCCAGCGATTCCTGGGCCGGCCGCAGGTCCTCGATCAGGTTCGCGACGTGCGTATCGAAGTCGAGCCCCAGCTCCCCGGCGCCCCTCAGGCAGTCCTCGCGCTTCACCCCGGCGGCGAAGGCCTTCGATTTGAACTTCTTCTGGACCGAGCGCGGCGTCAGGTCGTCGAGGCTCCGGGAGGGCCGGACGAGCGCGCAGGCGACGACGAAGCCCGAGAGCTCGTCCACGGCGTAGAGCGCGTGCTCCATCGGCGTGCCGCGGGCCACGCCCGAGTAATCGGCGTGCGACAGGATCGCGCGCAGCATCTCCTCGGGATAGCCGCGGCCGCGCAGGATCTCGACGCCGACGTAGGGGTGCTCGGCCGGCGTGGGGTGGCGCTCGTAGTCCATGTCGTGCAGGAGTCCCGTTCGCCCCCAGAGCTCCGGATCGCCGCCCAACCGCCGCGCCTGCCCGACCATCGCGGCTTCGACGGCCAGCATGTGCTTCAAGAGGTGGTCGGCCTGCGTGTGCTCCCGCAGCAGGGCCAGGGATTCCTCGCGCGTCGGAAGGATCATGCGGGACTCCTGATCGGGGGTTGGCATGCGATGGGCCGGCGGCTCGCGTCACGGAGCGCCCGCGCAGCTGAAGTGGGTCATGACTTCGCGGCAGACAGCCTCCACCCCCCGGCGGGCGAGCTTCACGGTGCGCCCGCGCAGGTGCGCGGGCAGGCCGTCCGTGTAGAGCTTCGAGACCTTGTGAGGGAGCTGGGTGCCGCCCCAGACCACGAGAACCTGCGCCCAGTCCAGGTCGGGAACCGCGTCGCGTCGCGAGTGCGAGCCGCGGCTGCCGTCCACGAACCGCGCCTCGAGCCCGGCTGCCGCCAGCGCGTCCTCGATCTCGGCGTGCTGGGCGCCCTTCCCGCCCACGATCAGGAGCCGCCGGACCCCGCGGGCTGCAAGGCAGCTCGCCAGAGAGCGCGTGGCCCGTCGCACGTTCGACCCGCCGCAGATCTCGCAGCCCGAGGCCTCCACCGTGACCGGCCTGCGACCGGCGTCCGCCGCGGCCGCCAGGCGAACGCACTCGGGATGCCCGCACGAGGGCAGCAGGGCCGCCTGCAGGATCGCGCGGGCGCTCGCGAGCTTGGTCTCGGCGATCCGTCGCTTGCCGGAGCGCGTGAGGCCGCCCCGCTCCAGCGCGGCGCGCGCTTCGGCCAGCGCCGGGCCGGACGCGAAGCCCAGCGAGCGCAGGTAGGCCTCGATGTCCAGGTCGCGGGCCACGCGGCCTCAGGCGTAGCGGGGGAGCCGGATCGTGAGGTCGTCGCGCACCACGGTCTGGCAGGCCAGGCGCCAGCCCCGCTCCACGCGGTGCGCGCCGAGGCGCTCGAGCTCGGTGCCGTTCGGCGGATCGAGCGCCACGCCGCCTTTCACGACCTGCACCCGGCACGTCGTGCACATCCCCAGCCCCCCGCAGGTGTGGCGGATCTCGACCAGCTCCTCGAGCGCGGCCTCGAGGATCGTCTTGGGGCCCGGGACGGTCAGGTCGATGCCCAGGGCATCGAAGGAGAGGATCGGCATGTGGGGCTCGGCGCACGCGCGTTCGGAACCAGCCGGGGCGGGACGCCGCAATATAACAGAGCCGCCGCGTCTCGCCCTCGGCGGCGCCCGCCCACGTGTATTACATTTCGTCCCGGCGCGAGCCGCGCGCCCGCGCGTACCCTGCGGCGGCGTGGCTCGCGACCTTCCCTGACGGAGGCCACACAGGATGGAGCTCGCCCTTCTCGGGCTCGCGCTCTCGGCGGCGCTGACGGCCGGGCTCAACCTCTACGCCACGGTGCTGGTCCTGGGCGCGCTTCAGCGCCTGGACGTGGTGACCCTCCCCGGAAACCTCCCGGTCCTGGCGGACCCCTGGGTGCTGGGAGTGGCGGGGGCCCTGTTCCTCATCGAGTTCGTCGCCGACAAGATCCCCTGGGTGGACTCGCTGTGGGACGCGGTCCACACGTTCGTGCGCGTTCCGGCCGGCGCGGCCCTGGCCTGGAGTGCCGCGGCCCATCTGCCGCCGGGTCAGCAGGTGGCGCTCGGGCTCCTGGGCGGGACGCTGGCCTTCGCCGCCCACGGCACGAAGCTGTCGCTGCGAGCCGGCGTGAACACCAGCCCCGAGCCCTTCACGAACTGGGCGTTGAGCCTTCTGGAGGACGCCTTCGTGGTCGTCTCGACGATCGTGGCCGCGATCCACCCGGCGGTGGCGCTCGCCGTCGTGGCCCTCTTCCTGGCCCTGGCGGCGGCCTTCGCGGTCTTCTTGTGGCGCGGGCTGAAGCGCATCTTCCGGAGCGCGTTCGGACCCAGGCCCGGTGCCGCGGCCGGCCCGGCCGCGACGGGGCGTTGAGCGGCGCCGCGCGGACTCGCGGGGTGGGCGGCGCGGACGCGTCGCCGAAGAGGGTGACGCGCGTCGAGCTCATCGTCGCCACCCGCGGCGCGGAGGAGCTGGTGGACGTGACGGAGCGGGTCCAGAAGGCGCTGGCCGAGCTGGATCTGACGGACGGGGTGGCCCTGATCTACGTGCCGCACACGACGGCCGGCGTCACGATCAACGAGGGCGCCGACCCGGCGGTTCGCCGCGACCTGCTGGCGGCTCTCGCCCGGATCGTGCCGGCCGATCTGCCGTACGAGCACGACGAAGGGAACTCCCCGGCGCACGTGAAGGCCAGCCTCGTCGGCTCGTCCGTGCACGTTCCGGTGGAGGACGGAGCCCTGCGCCTCGGGCGCTGGCAGTCCGTCTACCTCTGCGAGTTCGACGGGCCGCGGTCGCGCAAGCTGTGGGTCAGCGCGGGCGGCAATCCCTCCGCCGCGAAGTAGTCGACGATCGCCGCGCGCAGCTCCGCCTGCCGCCCCGTGAAGAAGTGGTCGGCGCCCGCCACGATCGCGAGGCGCTTGGGGTCGGGGACACGCGCTACGAAGGCCCGGAGCTCGTCCGGTGGCCCGTGCTCGTCATGCTCCCCTTGCACGAAGAGCTTCCGTTTGCGGCAGGCGAAGAGGGCGGGGCTTTCGAACATCCGAGTCGGCGTGCCCGCGGCCACGAGCTGGGTGACGCGGTCGTCCTCGCACCCCACCGCCGACCCGACCCAGGCGCCGAAGGAGAAGCCGCCCAGGCAGAGCGGCAGGCCGGGGAAGAGACCGGCCAGGTGATCGAGGGCCGCGCGCGCGTCCTCGCGCTCGCCCACGCCTTTGGCGTAGACGCCCGCGCTGGCCCCCACGCCGCGGAAGTTGAAGCGCAGCACCGGCGCGCCCAGCTCGCCCAGCGCCTTGGCGATGCTGAAGACGACCTTGTTGTGCATCGTCCCGCCGTGGAGCGGGTGCGGATGGCAGACGAGCGCGGCGAAGGCGGGATCGCCGCCCGCCGGCCGCTTGAGGAGCGCCTCGAGCGCCCCGGCGGGCCCGCGCACGCGGAAGGACTCGATCGTGGACATGGACCCCGAGCTGCTCGAATCGAAGGCGCGACCTGGTGCCGGGGCCAGAGCATACAGCGCCTCCGGCGGGAGCCGCAACGCGGGGCCGGCGGCGACCCTCGCCACGCTCGACGTGTCGGGAGTGGAGATTCCCCTGTGTGCAGTGGCCGGGCGGGGCGCGCCGGTCGTTGTGTTCGGCGGGCTGGGGTGGCGGGCCAGCGGCGCGGTGCGCTCGGGCACGATCGGCGAGGGAGTGCCGCTGGTCGCGCTGGACTACCCGCGCCGCTGGCCCCGCCGCCCCCTCGATTCCATGGAGGATCTGGCCCGTCTCTACGGCGCGGCGCTGGAGGCGCTCGGCGTGCGCGAAGCGCGGCTGCTGGGCTTTTCCGTGGGCGGCATGGTCGCCCTGGCACTCGCGCTGGAGCGCCCCGAGCTGATCTCGAGCGTGGCGCTCGTTTCCACCGCCGCCGCGGGTGAGCGGGTGGCGGGCCGCTGGCGGCTCCCGCTCGCGCGCGCCGTGGCGGGAGCGCTGCCTCCCGAGACGTTCCATCGGTTCTACCGAGCGTGGGGACCCCGGCTGATCGGCACCGAGCTCTGCGGGTCGCCCTCCGAGGCGGCTCGCGTCTGGTCCGATCCCATGGGCCGGCGGAAGATGGGGGACCTGTTGCGGGCCGTGGCTCACTTCGATGCGCGCGACCGGCTCGACCAGCTAGGGCGGCCCACGTTGATCGTCCATGGGGAGCGGGACCTCGTCTTCGAGCCGGCCGCCGCCCTCGAGCTCGCGCGCGGAATTCCGACCTCGCGTGCGATTCTGATCGAGGGCGCCGACCACTTCGCCTTCCTGACCCATCGAAAGCGGGTGGTGCGAGACCTCGATCAGTTCTGGAGATCGAACGACCTATAATCTTCTGGATCAACAGGCTATCCCCACTATGTTCAGGTTAGACTCTCAGCCCGGAGAGCGTCCCAACGGATGGCCTCCGGAAACCACCAGGCTCGACGTCCCGGCCGACGTCGAGCGTGCCGACGAGGACCGGCCGGCGGGCGAGAAGCTCGTGCCGAAGCCCGCTCCGGGGCTGGGGCCGATCGGGCCCGCGGGAGACCCCGCCTACATGGAGGGCACTCTCGCCGGTCCCGGCCCGCGGCGCGGATTCATCCTGACGGTGGCGATCATGGCGGCCCTCGTCCTGGCGGCCATCGCCCTCCTTCTGGGAGGATGAGATGAGCCGCCGGCCGTCGAGCGTGACCGCACCCTCGCATTGCGAGCGTGAAGACCCGGATCGAGTTCGTGTGACCGCACCCTCGCGCGGCGAGCGTGAAGACCCGGGTCGAGTTCGTGTGACCGAGATCTACCGCTCGATCCAGGGGGAGTCCTCGTTCGCGGGGCTGCCCTGCGCCTTCGTGCGGCTCACGGGATGCAACCTCCGGTGCACGTACTGCGATTCCGAGTTCGCGTTCTACGGCGGCGAGTCCCTCGCGGTGCCGGACGTCGTGCGTCGGGTCGGCGAGCTGGGCGTCCCCCTCGTCGAGGTGACGGGGGGCGAGCCGCTCTGGCAGACGGGGTGTCTCACCCTCCTGCGCGAGCTCTGCGACCTGGGGCATACGGTGCTGCTCGAGACCGGCGGCAGCCTCGACATCTCGCCCGTGGATCCGCGCGTGCACCGGATCGTGGACGTCAAGACGCCGGACTCGGGGATGGCGCATCGCAACCTGTGGTCGAACCTCGCTCTCCTGGGCCCCCGGGACGAGGTGAAGTTCGTGCTCGGGGGCCGCGCCGACTACGAGTGGACGCGGGGCGTCATCCGCGAGCACGGCCTCGAAGGGCGGACGCAGGTGCTCCTCTCCACGGTGTTCGGGGCGCTGGAGCCGCGCGAGGTCGTCGCGTGGCTGCTCGAGGACGGGCTCTCCGCCCGTTTCCAGCTCCAGCTCCACAAGTTCATCTGGCCTCCCGAGGCGCGCGGGGTCTGACCCGCCGGAGGGCGCGAGCCATGCGTGTCCCAGCCGCGAGAACCCTGGAAGCCGGCCGGCTGCGCGAGGCCCGCGGCCTGGACGCGCGCCTGTCCGAGGCCATCCGTCGGGGGTGGGACGCCCCGCTGAGCGAAGCCGAGGTGGATGAGCTCGCGCGCGACCTGTTCGCGCACCAGTGGCGCCACTGCCGGACGGCGCGCGCCTGGTGGCGCTCGCGCGGCGTCGCGGGGGCATCCGTTCGGGGCTGGCGCGACGTACCCGGACTTCCGGTCTCCGCCTACAAGACGACCCGAGTGGCCGCTTTCCCGCGTTCCGGGCACGCCGAGCGTCCGCGGTTCCGCTCCAGCGGCACGACGGTCGGCGCGCGCAGCCGCGTCCATCTCGAGAACGTCGACCTCTACGCGGCCGCGCTCGTCCCCGCGTTCCGCCGGCACGCCCTTCCCGACTGCGATCGGATGCGCCTCCTCTTCCTCTCCGCGCCCCCCGCGCGCGCTCCGCAGTCCTCGCTGGCGCACATGTTCGGCGTCCTGAGCGAGACCTGTGGTGCGCCGGGCAGCGCCTTTCTCTCCGCGGGCGACGTTCCGGACATCGACGCCCTGGCGGCCGCGCTGGGCGAGGCGGAAGCCGGCGCCGAGCCGGTCTTCCTGCTCGGCGCGGCCTTCGCGTTCGTCCACGCCCTGGACGGACTGCGCGCGCGCGGCGCCTCGTTCCGCACGCCGCGCGGCAGCCGTCTCTTCCAGACGGGGGGGTTCAAGGGCCGCTCGCGCGAGGTCACGCCGGACGGGCTGCTCGACGCTTACGAGGAGATCCTGGGCATCCCTCCCGACCGGGTCATCAACGAGTATGGAATGGCGGAGCTCGCGAGCCAGTTCTACGCTCGCGCCGACGGCCGCTACAGCGCCCCTCCGTGGGTGCGATGGCGCGTGCTGGATCCGATCGGCCTGGGACTCGCCGCCGCCGGCGAGCCGGGCGTGCTCGCGATCTGGGACCTGGCGAACCGATCGCACTGCTTTGCGCTCTTGACCGAGGATCTCGCGGTCGCGCGCGGCTCCACGTTCGAGCTCGTGGGGCGCGTGGCCGGCAGCGAGCCGCGCGGCTGCAGCCTGGACGCCGACGTCGCGGCGGTCACGGGAGCGGCGACATGATGACGGCGTGGGCGCCTCGCGAGGTGGACCAGGTCGCCGAGCTCAGGCGGCTCGCGGCCGAGCTGGAGGGCCGTCTCTCGGAAGCGTCGATCCCCGTGGCCGAGCGCGCTGAGGCCCTGGGCGAGGTCTGCCGGCGCTGGCGCGATCCGGCGAGCCGCTTCCGGCGCGCGATCGTGAGCAGCCTGGTCGAGGAGGCGGGCCTCGCTCCCGCCACCGCCGCCGCGGGGTTCGACGCGTCGCTGCGGGCCTGGTCTCCGGGCGCGTGGCGGGCGCTCGCGGCCCGCCTCCCGGGCATCGACGGGGTCGGCCGCGAGCCGTGGGTGGGTGTCGTCCCGCACATCCTCGGGAGCGCCCTGCCGGCTCCGCACGTGCTGCCGATCTTCTTCACGCTGCTCGCGGGAGGCGCGGCACTCGCGCGAGCCGGACGCCACGCGCCGTCCTTGCCGGCGATCGCGGTCGCCGCGCTGGCTGATGTGGATCCGCGTCTCGCGCTGCGCGCCGCCGTCCGCCGCTGGCCGCGCGATCGAGCCGACCTCACGCGCGCCCTCTTCGATGGCGCCCGCGTGGGCACCGCCACCGGAGGGGACGCGGCGGCGGCTGCGATCAGGTCCCTCGTGGGCCGCGACACGCGGCTCCTCGCGCATCCCCATCGGGTGAGCTTCGCCTACGTGGGCGCGAGCGCGCTCGTCGCGCGGGCCGGGACCTCGGCCGCCGAGCGGCTCGCGGAGGATGTGGCGCTCCACGATCAGCAGGGCTGCCTCTCGCCGGTGGGGGCACTCGTGGAGGGTGGCCGGCGGGCCGCCCTGCGCTTTGCCGACCAGCTGGCCGCCGGCCTCGCCGACCGTCAGGGGGTCTGGCCCCGCGCGGCGCTCGATCCCGCCGCGGCCCTCTCCGTGCGCGCCTTCCATGACGCCTTCGCGGTCGTCGCGGCCGAGCGGCGCGACGCGCGGGTCCTCGCGGGCGACGGGCTGGCGTGGGTGGTGGGCGTTCCGGGGGCCGGCGGCGGCCCGCCGCCTTTCGCGCCGCTCGGCCGCTGCCTCTGGGTGGCTGCGGTGACGGGTGCGGCGCAAGCGCGCCGGACGGTCGGCCGCTGGCGCGGAGCCACGGCTTCGCTCGGTGTCGCGGGGAACGCGTCCGAGCGGCGGGGCGCGCGCGCGCTCGCGAACTGGCTCGGAGCCTGGCGCCTGGCTCCCGTGGGCCGCATGCAGTCGCCGCCGCTGGCCTGGCGCCAGGACGGCGCCCGACCGCTGCTGGACCTGCTTCCGGAGCCGGCCCTGGAGCCTGTGGCATGAGCTTCTTCGCCCGCACCCGGCCCGCGCTTCGCGTACGGCTCGCCTCGCCCCGGGACGTCGAGCCGGTGCTCGCCTTCCTGGACGGGAACCCCGCCGAGAACGTGTTTCTCTCCTACCTCGTGCGGCGCGACCGGTTCGCGCAGAACGACGCGCTCCGCGCGTGGCATCTGGCCGTCCGCCACGGCGAGGTGCGCGGCGTCTGCCTCAGCGCCTCGAACGTCGTGCCCGCCGCCGCCGACGGCGACGCCGCGCGGGCTCTGGCCGAGGCGCTCGGCGGCCTGCGCACCGGCACGCAATCGCTGGTCGGCGAGCGGACGGTCGTGAACGCCGTGTGGGCGTCCGTGGCGCCGCGATCGCCGCGTGCGCGGCTCGTGCGCGACGAGCAGCCCGTGTACGCGCTCGCGCGCGGCGCGCCGCTGGCCGGCGACGGCCGCGCGGAGCGAGCGCCCGTCCTCCGGCTCGCGCGCGGCGAAGACCTCGACCTGCTCGTCGAGGCCGCCGCCGATATGCTGCGCGAGGAGATCCACGACGATCCCTACGCCCGCGACCCGGTCGGCTTCCGCACCCAGGTCTGGCGCCTGATCCAGGACCAGGCGATCTGGGTGCTCGAAGTGGATGGCAGGGTGGTCTTCAAGGCGCACGCCAACGTGCGCACGCCACTCGCCGTCCAGGTGTCCGGCGTCTACACGCTTCCGGCCCATCGCGGCCGCGGCTACGCGCGCGCCGGCATGGCCGCTCTCGCGCGACGACTGTTTCGCGACCACCCACTCGTCTCCCTGTACGTGAACCGTGAGAACGCGGCCGCGATCGGCGCCTACGAGGCGGTGGGCTTCACGCGCGCAGGCACCTTCAAGTCCATCTTCTTCCAGAACCGCTGAATGGGCCGCCGCGGGCCCGTTCGCTACCTCGTGGCGGGCGGGGGCGTGGCGGGCACCCTCGCCGCGCAGGAGATCCGCAAAGGCGACCCGGCGGGCGGAATCCACATCGTCGGCGAGGAGCCCGGGCCGCTCTATAATCGCACGCTCCTTTCCAAGGAATTTTTGCTGGGGGCCGATCCCGGACGCATCGTCCTCAAAGACGCCTCCTTCTACGAGCGGCGCGGGATCGAGCTCGAGGCCGGGACGCGCGTCCTGGCCGTGGACGTCGCGCGCCGCGAGGCGCGCCTGTCGGACGGCTCGCTCCAGCCCTTCGAGAAGCTGCTTCTCGCGACCGGAGCGGAGCCGGTGATTCCGCCGCTCGAGGGATCGCAGGCCGAGGGCGTGTGCGTGCTGCGCTCGCTGGCCCACGCCGCGGAGATCCGCCAGCGAGCCGCCAGCGCCGATCGGGCGGTGTGCGTCGGCGGAGGCTTCATCGGCGTCGAGACCGCCTGCGCGCTGGTCGAGCTCGGGCTCGCGGTCGATCTGATCTTCCTCGAGCCCCATCCCTGGGCCGCGCTGCTTCCCGAGCCGATCGCCCGGCTCGTCACGACCCGGCTCGTGGAGGGCGGGGTGCGGTTGCATCCGCGAACGGCCCTGGCGGGGTTCGCTCGGGAGCGCGACGCGCTCTCCGGGGTGCGGCTCGCGGGCGGCGCCCGGCTCCCCGCGCGACTCGCCGTGCTCGGCCTGGGAGCCCGTCCGGCCGCGGCCTTCCTGAACGGAAGCGGGATCCCGGTCGCGCGCGGCGTCCTGACGGGTCCGAGCCTGGAGACCGGCGTGCCGGGCGTCTACGCCGCCGGCGACGTGGCCGAGGTTGCGCCCGCCGACGGCGGGCCGCCGCGTCTCGGCGGGCACTGGAGCACGGCCCAGAGCCAGGGTCGCGTCGCGGGAGCCAACCTCGGCGGTCGCGTTCCGCCGCTCGTCCACGATGCCGTGCCGTTCTTCGACACGCGCGTCTTCGACCTCGAGCTGGCGTTCGTGGGCGACCCCCGGCCGGACCGGCCCTTCGTCCTGCACGGCTCCCTCGCGCGGCGCCGCTGCATTGCGTTCTTCGTCTCCGGGGAGAGATTGGTGGGAACGGTGCACGTGAACCATCCCGATGGGGTCCCGGCGGCCGTGGACGTGGTGGGCTCCGGCCGGAGCGTGGACCCGCGCGCGCTGGAGGAGTACGGGCTCGCCGGGCCGGCTCCGGCCACGCGTGGCGTATCGTCCTGAAGCGACCCGCCCGTCCCGCGCACGGGGTTCTCGCCATGTCCGAGCTGCCCGACGATTTCCTGGCCGCCCGCGGCTATCTGAGCGTCGCGCGCGGCGATCGCGAGAAGGGCTTCTTCTGGAGCGCTTGCCTGACCGCGCAGAAGGCCGGCGAGGCGGCGCTTCAGGCCTACGTTCGTTCGCAGGGCATGCGCGCCGACGCCGACAGCATGCCCGTGCTGGTGGCCGAAGTCCCGGGTCGCACGCCCGATCTCGAGCGGGCGGCCGCCCTGCTGGAGCGCTTCCGCATGGATATGGTCTCGCCCTACCGCTCGTTCGCGGGCCCCGACCCCGACCCCACCGCCGAAGCCGCCGCACTCTGCTGCCAGGCCGCCGAAGCGATCGTGGCGCACGTCGCGGCCCTCTTCGGGTCGGACGACGTTGCGAGCGCGGCGGGGCCCGCGCGGCCGGCCGCCCGCGAGGTCTCGTGAAGGGCAACGCGTTCGGCCGCCTGTTCCGGATCGTCACCTGGGGCGAGAGCCACGGACCCGCCATCGGGGTCGTGATCGACGGGTGCCCGGCCGGCCTGCCGCTCGAGGCCGCCGACATCCAGCGCGAGCTCGACCGCCGCCGCCCCGGCCAGTCGGACGTGACGACCTCGCGTCGCGAGTCGGACTCCGCACAGCTCCTCTCGGGCGTGTTCGAAGGCCGCACGACCGGGACTCCGATCTCGATCCTGATCCGCAACGAAGACGTGGATTCCTCCAAGTACGAGCCCCTCAAGGACCGGCCGCGCCCGGGGCACGCCGACTGGTCCTACCTGGCCAAGCACGGACATCGCGACTGGCGGGGTGGAGGTCGCTCGAGCGCACGCGAGACCGCCTGCCGCGTGGCGGCCGGGGCGGTGGCCCGCAAGCTGCTCGCCCGGTCGGGGGTGGAGGTCGCGGCACACGTGAACCGGATCGGGACCGTGGTCGGGCGCGCCGTCTCGCTGGCGGAGATCCGCGCCAACGTCGAGCGCACGCCGGTGCGCTGCGCGGACCTCGATGCCGCCGAAGCGATGCGTCGCGTCATCCTGCAGGCGCGCGAGGCCGGAGACTCGATCGGCGGCAGCGTGGAATGCCTGGCCACGGGCGTCCCCGCCGGGTTGGGGGAGCCCGTGTACGACAAGCTCGAGGCCGAGCTCGCGCGCGCCATGCTCTCCATCAACGCCTCGACGGCGTTCGAGATCGGGACCGGGCGCGACGTCGTGGGGATGGCGGGCAGCGAGCTGAACGACCAGATGACGGTGGACGAGACGGGCCGCGTGACGCTGGCCAGCAACCGCGCGGGCGGCATCCAGGGCGGGATCTCGACCGGGATGCCGATCCGCTTCGAGGTGAGCTTCCGGCCGCCTTCCTCGATCGCCCGGCCCCAGCGGACCGTGGACCTGACGACCGGAGAGGAGGTCACGATCGAAGTCCACGGACGTCACGACCCGGTCATCCCCCCCCGCGCCGTGCCGGTCGTCGAGGCGATGGCCGCGCTCGTCCTCGTGGACGCCATGCTCCTGGCCGGCCGGATCCATCCCGATCGGGTCGACGAGCCGCGGCCGGAGTCGGGAGCGGCGCGCGGCGCGGACGCGGCGGCCCGCGCCGGGACCGCAGTCCCGACCCCCGCGGACTAGCGTGGCGGCGCGAGTGCGGGTCGGGCCATGAGCCCGCGGGTGGCTTCGCTCCTTCCCTCGGCGACCGAGATCGCCTGCGCGATCGGCGCCGGAGCCGACCTGGTCGGCATCTCGCACGAGTGTGACTTTCCGCCCGAAGTGCGCGGGCTCCCCGTGCTGACCCGATCGCGCCTCGCCGCCGCCGAAAGCGACCGGGAGATCGACGTCCGGGTGCGCGAGCTGACGCAGGCGGGCGAGGACCTCTACGAGGTGGATGCGCGCGGCCTGCGCGGCGCCGCTCCGGACGTGGTCCTCACGCAGGACCTCTGCGACGTCTGCGCGGTGAGCCCCGACGGCGTCCGCGCCGCCCTGGCGGCGAGCGGGCTCGAGGCGCGGCTCGTCACGCTGCGCGCCGATTCGCTCGACGGCGTGGCCTGGGACGCGATCGAGGTCGGGGAAGCGGTGGGGCGTGAGGAGGCGGCTCGCGGGCTGGCCGCGCGCTTTCAGGAGCGGCTCGCGGCGGTGCGGGGCCGCACGGCCGCTCTCGAGCCCCTGCGCGTCGCGGCGCTGGAGTGGCTCGACCCGCCCTTCGCGGCGGGCCACTGGGTGCCGCAGATGATCGGCCTGGCCGGGGGCGTGGAGGTGCTGGGCGCGGGCGGCGAGCCGTCGCGGCGCGTGAGCTGGCGCGAGGTCGAGGAGGCGGCTCCCGAGGCGTTGTGCGTGGTCCCCTGCGGCTTCGACGTCGCGCGCGCCCGCCGGGCCTGGCTGGCGGCTCGCCGCGGGCTGGCCGCGCAGGGCTCCCCGCTCGCCGGCCTGCCGGCGTTCGTGCTGGATGCGAGCGCGCTCGTGAGCCGCCCCGGCCCGCGGCTCGCCCGCGGCGTCGAGGTGCTGGCCGCGCTGCTGCATCCGGATGCCGGGCTGCCGGCCGCCGACCCGCGCGAGGGATCGGCCGCGTGAGCCCCGCCAGCCCGCTTCCGCGGCCGCTGCGCTTCGACTGCCCGATGTGCAGCCGGGTGCAGAAGGTGCGCTTGACGGAGACCCGTTGCGAAAGCTGCGGTGCGCGCCTGCGCATCTTCAGCGACGCGGCCGAGGCGCGCCGCGCGCAGGAGTCGAGCTCGGCCCGGAGCCGCCAGCTGCGCGAGCTGGGGGATGGGCTCTACCTCGTGGCCGACCTGTGAGCACGCGCTCCGCCGCGGCCGCCGCGCCCGCCGCGACGTCCGCCGACCCGCTCCTCGCCTGGCGCGCCGAGTTCCCGATCCTCGAACGCACCACCTACATGATCAGCAATTCCCTGGGTGCGATGCCGCGCGGCGTCTACGATGCGCTCCGCGACTACGCCGACGTCTGGGCCACGCGCGGCGTGCGGGCCTGGGACGAGGGCTGGTGGGAGCTGGGCGCGGAGGTGGGGGACCTGCTGGGAGGCCTCCTGGGCGCGGCCCCCGGCACGATCTCCATGCTTCCCAACGTCACGCTGGCCGAGGCCGTGGTCCTCTCCTGCTTCGACCTGGACGGCCCGCGGCGAAAGATCGTCTACGAGGAACTGAACTTCCCCTCGGTGCGCTACTTCTACCAGGAGCTCCGCGCGCGGGGCGCGGAGATCACGGTCGTTCCCTCGCGCGACGGCGTCGGGATCGAGCTCGAGGACCTGTTGGACGCGATCGACGAGCGCACGTTGCTCGTGCCGGTCTCGCACGTGATCTACAAGAGCGCCTTCGTGCAGGACGCCGCGGCCATCGCCGAGCGCGCCGCCCGGGTCGGCGCCCACGTCGTGCTCGACGTCTACCAATCGGCCGGAACCGTGCCGGTGGATCTGGGGGCGCTGGGGGTCGGGTTCGCGGTCGGGGGCTCGATCAAGTGGCTCTGCGGGGGGCCGGGCGCGGGCTACCTCTACGTGCGTCCCGACCTCGCGCCGCATCTCGCCCCGCGGCTCACCGGCTGGATGGCTCACGTGCGACCTTTCGCCTTCGAGCCCGAGCTCGTCCGCCGCGCGGACGCCTACCGCTTCCTGAACGGCACGCCGTCCATCGCGAACCTGTACATCGCCCGCGTGGGCTACCGGATCCTGCGCGAGGTCGGAATCGCCGCGGTGCGCGCCAAATCGCGGCGACAAACGGCGCTGATGATCCGGCTGGCCGACGAGCTGGGGCTTCCCATCCAGACCCCGCGAGACCCCGAGCGCCGCGGCGGCACGGTCTCGGTGGACGTTCCCGACGGCGCGCGCGTGGCCCGCGAGCTCAACCGCCGCGACGTGGTGGTGGACTACCGCCCGGGCGCCGGAGTGCGCCTCTCGCCGCACTTCTACTCGACGGATGAGGAGTGCGCGCGCGCGCTGCGCGAGCTGGCCGTCGTGGCGGGCTCGGCGTGAGCGGCGAGCTCGACGTCTTGATCGACGTCAGCCGTCCGCTGCGGGAGGGCATGGCCGTGTGGCCCGGAGACACGCCTTTCCGCCGGCGGGTCTCGCGGTCGCCCGGGTCGCTCGGCCCGGTGACGGTCTCGGCGCTCACGCTCTCGAGCCACACCGGCACGCACGTGGACGCGCCGCTCCACGTCGATTCCCGGGCGGGAGGGGTCGAGACGCTGGATCTGGCGCGCTTCGTGGGGCCCGCGCTGGTGATCGACGCGCGGGGCCGGCAGGCGCTGGGGGAGGACCTTGTGCCGCCCGACGCGCTCGCCTCACGGCGGCGCCTCCTGTTCCGCACCGACTGCGCCGCCCCGAGCGCGGGCGCCTGGGGCTTTAAGGCCGGAGCCGGGCGCGACGAGCGGTCCGGGGACGCCTTCACTCCGCGGGCGCCGTTCCTGACGCCGGATCTCGCCCGCGCGGCGGCAGCGGCCGGCGTCCCGCTCGTGGGGGTGGACGGTCCGTCGGTCGATCCCTTCGAAAGCGAGACCCTCGAGGCCCACCGCCTGTTGGTCGCGGGGGGGGTGGCCATCCTGGAGGGGCTCGACCTGTCCCGCGCCCAGCCGGGTGAGTGGCTGCTGATCGCTCTGCCGCTCTTGCTCGAAGGTTGCGACGGCGCCCCGGTCCGTGCGGCACTCGCGCGCGCCGCGGGGGGAATTGGAAGCGATTGATTTTCGCGGACGATCGTGTAGAATCGGGTTCGCTTCCGCGGCGTCGGGGACGACGGGTCCCCGCAGACGGCCGCGCACCGGGGGAGGTGAAGAAGTGCCCAAGGATGCGTTCCGGCGCGAAGTCGCTCTCCGCCTCAAGGAAGCCCGCCGCGAGCACACGCTGACGCAGCGCCAGCTCGCGGACCTGGGACTTTCGACTCAGCAGAACATCAGCCGCTACGAGAAGGGGTTCATCCCCGACAGCTGGTTTCTGCTCGCCCGCCTGCACTCGGAGAAGGCGATCGATCTGAACTGGCTGCTGGGCGCCTCCGCGATGTCGGCGGCGGCCCAGGGTGAGAGCGGCAACGGAGCGGCACCCCGCGCCGAGCGGGCGGTGGCCGAGCCGGTGGAGCGGGTGACCGAGCCGGTCGGCGCGAGCCGGGCACTGGGCGGGCGCGCCGCGCCGCCGCCCGAGATCACCATCCTCTCGGACGACCTCGAGCGCGGAGGCGGCTGAAGCCAGGCGCCGGCCAGGGAGCCGGCGCCTCCGCTGGTTCGCAAGGCCGGCGAACGCCGGCCTTTTTCGTTGGCCCCGGACGACGACTCCATGCTGGCGAGCGAGACCCCCCTCATCGAGGCCCGGCGCCTCACGAAGACCTTCGGGCGGCGCACGGTCGTGGACGGCGTCGATCTCGAGGTGCGGCGTGGGGAGTGCGTCGGCCTGCTGGGTCCCAACGGCGCCGGCAAGACGACCACGATCCACATGGTCGCCTGCTACGTGAAGGTCGGCGGAGGCGAGTTGCGGGTCTTCGGTCTCGACCCCGCGCGCGACGCGCGGGACATCAAGCGCCGGCTGGGGGTCGTGCCGCAGGAAGACAGCCTGGATCCCGACCTGACGGTGCTCACGAACCTCACGGTCTACGCCCGCTACTTCGAGATCCCGCGCGCCAAGGCGGCGGCGCGGGCGGCGGAGCTCCTGCAGTTCGTGCAGCTCGAGGAGCGCGCGCGGGACCCGATTCGCATCCTCTCGGGCGGTATGCGGCGGCGGCTCGCGTTGGCGCGAGCCCTGATCTCGCGCCCCGACCTGCTGATCCTCGACGAGCCGACGACGGGCCTCGATCCGCAGGCGCGGCACCTCGTCTGGCAGAAGCTCCGGGGGCTGCGCCAGGGAGGCGTCACGATGCTGCTCACGACGCACTACATGGAGGAGGCGGCCCAGCTGTGCGACCGCGTCCTGATCCTCGATCAAGGACGCATCCTGGCCGCCGGCGCCCCGGCCGCGCTCGTGGACGAGCACGTGGGGCGCGAGGTGATCGAGCTGCACGACGCGGGGGCTCTCGCACCCGGGGTCCTGGAGCGGCTGACGGGACTGAGCGACAGCGTCGAGCGCGCCGGCGACGAGGTCTATCTGTACTTCCGCGACGGCCGCTCGCCGGCGGCGGTCCTGCCGCTCCTCGAGCGGGCCGCCTTCGCGCACCGCCCGGCCACCCTCGAAGACGTCTTTCTGCGGCTGACCGGCCGCGAGCTGCGGGACTGATGCGCGGCGCCGTCCGGGTGTGGCAGCGGAACTTCGAGTCCTGGAAGCGCTTCTACCGCGCCTCGCTGGTGGGCAACGTGCTCGACCCCGTGCTGTATTTCGTGGCCATGGGGTTCGGGTTGGGCGCCTTCGTGCGGCCCATCCAGGGCGAGCCGTACCTCTCGTTCATCGCGCCGGGCCTCCTCGCCGGCGTGGCCATGAACACGGCCGCCTTCGAGAACACGATCGGCTCGTTCGTGCGCATGGAGGAGCAGAAGACCTTCAAATCGATCCTCATGACGCCGGTCTCGATCGGCGAGCTGGCCGTGGGGGAGATTCTCTGGGGCGCCTCCAAGTCCCTCCTCTCGGGGTCCATCTTCCTGATCCTGATCCGGCTCACGGGGACGTGGGGGTCGCCGCTCGAGCTGCTCAATCTGGGGGTCGCGTTCCTGGTCGGGGTGTTGTTCGGATCCATGGCGCTCTGCTGGACGGCCCTCTCGCCCTCCTACGACTTCTTCAACTACTTCTTCACCTTCGTGGTCTCGGTCATGTTCCTCTTCTCGGGCATCTTCTTCCCGGTGGAGGCCTTGCCGGCCTGGGCCGCCGGATTGGCCTGGCTCCTGCCTCTGACCCATGCCGTGGACCTCGCGCGCGCCCTGCACCGGGGGACCTGGGACGCGTCGCTGCTCCCGGACCTGGTCTGGATGCTGGTCGCCACGGCACTCTTTTTGTGGCTTGCGGCGCGCCTGCTCGAGCGCAGGATTATCAAATAGACCGCAGGCCTCGCAGCCGTCCTCTGCCCTCCCTGCGCATGCTTTCCGGAGACGAGCCTTGACGCCCTCGAAACGCCCCGCCGCTCAGAGGGGCGCGATGCGTTCCCTGTGGAACGGCCACATCAGCTTCGGCCTGGTCACGATCCCCGTGAAGCTCAAGAGCGCCACCGCCGGCGAGGAGCTCTCGTTCCGCTTCCTGCGCAAGAGCGACCTTTCCCCGATCAACTACGAACGGATCGCCGAGAAGGACGGCCAGGAGGTGCCGTGGGAGGACGTCGTGAAGGGGTACGAGGTCGAGAAGGGCAAGTACGTGGTGCTCACGGAGGAGGACTTCAAGCGCGCCGACGTGGAGGCGACGCGCACGATCGACATCGTCGATTTCGTGGACGCCGACCAGGTGGACATGATGTACTTCGACAAACCGTACTACCTGGAGCCCGGCAAGGGCGGGGAGAAGCCCTACGCGCTCCTGCGCGACGCGCTCGCCGCAACGGGTCGCGTGGGGATCGCCAAGGTGGTGATCCGCACGCGCCAGCACCTGGCCGCGATCGCGCCCAAAGGGCGGGCGCTGGTCCTGAACGTGATGCGCTTCCAGGACGAGCTGGTGGACCCCGCCGGGCTGGACCTGCCCGGGGAGGCGGGCGTGGACAAGCGCGAGCTCGAGATGGCGAAGAAGCTCATCGAGAACCTGGCCGAGCCGTTCGACCCCGCTCGCTACACGGACGACTACCGCGAGGAGCTCCTGCGCGTGATCCACGAGAAGGCCGCGGGCAGGGAGCCCAGGCCCGCGGGGAAGGCATCCTCTCCGCAGGTGATCGACATCATGAGCGCGCTCAAGGCGAGCCTCGAGCGGACGCGCCGGGCTCCCGCGCGCAAGGCGGTGGGCGCGGGCCGCGGCGGCTCGCGGCGCGCTTCCGAACGGGCCGCGGACGGCTCCCGAAGCCCCGCGCGGCGGCGCGGCGCCCGCGGCCAGACGGGCGCGCGCAAGGCCGGCTGACGAGCGCAAGGACGAGTCGGATGTCGGCGCGCGCCGCCCCTCTGCTGGCGCTCTGGCTGATGGCCTGCGGCGGTCAGGCCGAAGATCCCGCCGCGCGCGCGAGTCTCGAGGAGGCCACGATCACGGCGGAGATCCGCTCGCGGCTCCTCGCCTCGGAACGGCTGCAGGGCCTGGCTCTCGTGGTGGAGACGCACGGCGGCGCGGTCACGATCCACGGGAGCGTGAGCGACACGACCCAGCCCGCGTTGATCCGGGCCATCGTCGCCCGCGTGCGCGGCGTCGAGCGCGTGGGCTTCGACCTTCGGTTGGCACCTCCCGACACCACGGCGCCGGACGTCCCCGTGAACGCGGCCGGCACGGCGGGCCCCGCCCCGGCGGATACCACGCGCGCAGCGCGGCCCTCGCGGGCGCCCGACACCCGGGGCGTGGCACCCGCGCCGCCGGCGCCCGACACGCCGCTTACCCCGCGGCCGGACTCGCTTCCCGCACTCGAGGGCTGACGGACCTCGCCGGCCCCGAACGCCGCCCGGTTTCCGATTCTTCGTCCTCGCAACGAGCGGGCTAGCGGCCGGCCGTCACGGCGCTCGCGCAGGGTGCCGCGGTCATGCGCCACTCCGATCCGCCCGGGTCGTCCGCTCCGCCGTCGATGCGCGCGGCGAGGACGCCGTCGGATTCGCGGCGATAGAGGATCCGCTTGGGATAGTCATGCTCGGGGGCCTCGAACAGGGCGCGCTCCTGGCCGGCGCTCGTGAGCCGGAAGACGTGCTCCGAGGCCACGCCCCCCGGATAGGGAAGCAGCTCCACGCCGTCGCCGACGCGTCGGATCTGGGTGAACTCGAACTCGACCACCGCGCCCTCGACCAGGTAGCGCGTCGTTCCCAGCATCAGGTTCGAGGCCGGGTCGGTGTAGTGCTCCTCGATCGTCCCGCTGCGCTCGCTCGAGGCGAACGTCCCCCGCCAGCAGCCGCTCATGAAGCGCAGGTCCTCGATCCCCGCATTCGCAGACGATGTCGGCGCGCGCGGCGACTCGGGCCGCAGGGTGGGTCGTGGGGCTTTCGCCGCCAGCAGCGCGAGCTGCGCTCCCAGGATGACGAGCGCCGCCGCGACGAGCTTGCCGGTCCGTGTCGCACGCATGATCGTTCCTCCGGTCTTGGTGGGTCTCCGCGACCCGCTAGCTCGACCCCAGATAAGTCTGAACCACGATGTCGCGCCGGCGCTTCAGCGTTTCGGACACGTATGCCGCCTCCCGCGCGTCCGAATAATGCCCGAGCGCCACGATTGCGTCGAGCAGCGCGTCCGAGTAGCGGCCCACGATGCGCGCCGCCCAGGCCGCGTCCTCCGCGTCCATGTCCTCGTAGGCCAGGTTCGGGTACAAGGGCTTCCAGAGCCGCGGCTGGAGCCTCGCGTCGAAGCGGCCCACTGCCGGGCTCGTCAGCGGCATGCGCGGGTCCCACGGGGGGCGGAAGCCGAACGGGGCGGCCAGCAGCCGCAGCGGCAGCGTCAGCCCCCAGTGCACGTCGACCTTGTTGTTGAGGTAGCCGTCCCAGGGGTCCTTGACGCGCGCCGACGAGGCGCCGAGCGACCCGCTGAAGTCGATCACGTAGTAGCGGGCGAGGCCCGCCCGCTCGTCGAAGACCTGGGCCAGGGTGTTGTGGTCCACCTGGTCGGGGTTGTTGAGCCAGGCGGCGAAGACGTGCAGCGCGCGCACCTCCCGGCGGTCGCGAAACACCCAGTACGTCCAGGGTCCGGCGTAGCCGTCCTCGATCATGCGCGTCGCGACCGCCCGCCGGCCGCGCCAGCGCCGGACCTCGCTCTCGGAAGGTCCTCGCGCGCCCGCGGTGTCGGGCTCGAGTGCCAGGTCCTCCAGCGTCACGATCGTGGGGTAAGGGACGTTGTAGCCGGCCAGGCGCAGGATCGTGGATCCGATGACCTCGGCCGCGGTGGACATCTCGGGGAAGCCGGGAGGGTCGAACACGAAGATGAAGCGGTCGCCGGTCTCGTCCACGCCGATGAAGCCTTCCGAGGTGCCTCCCCGCTTGGC
>DATBJW010000072.1:0-3570 GCA_036556205.1 Gemmatimonadota bacterium | reverse complement strand
GTGGGCGCGGACTCCCAGGCGATCTCCGCTTGGAACGGCCCCGGCCCCTTCAAGATCGTCAACAACTACCTCGAAGCGGCCGGGGAGAACGTCATGTTCGGGGGAGCCGATCCGTCCATCGCGGATCTGGTCCCCTCGGATATCGAGATCCGCCGCAACCACCTCTTCAAGCCCCTGTCCTGGAAGATCGGGCATCCGACCTATGCCGGAGTGCCGTGGTCGGTCAAGAACCTCTTCGAGCTGAAGAACGCCCGCCGCGTGCTCGCGGAGGGCAATCTCCTCGAGCACAACTGGCAGCACGACCAGAACGGGTTCGCGATCCTCTTCACCGTCCGCAACCAGGACGGTGGCGCACCCTGGTCCACGGTCGAAGACGTGACGTTCCGGAAGAACCTCCTCCGTCACTCGGGGGGCGGGTTCAACATCCTCGCCGCGGACGACAACTTCCCCAGCCGGCAGACCAGCCGCGTCCTGATCCAGGACAACCTGCTCGACGACATCAGCAGCGTGCATTGGGGAGGCACGGGACGGCTCTTCCAGTTCCTGTCCCTCGATTCCCGCGCCACGGGGATCCTGCACCTGACCGTCGAGCACAACACGGGGTTCTCGAACGCCGGGAGCGCGTACACGGGAGACAAGCCGACCGCGGTCCACCGCTCCTTCACCTTCCGCAACAACATCGCTCCGAAGGGGACACACGGGTTCGTGGGAGGGACGAAGAGCTGGCCCGCCCCGTCCCCGCTCGTGACGGGCGACGGCAGCCAGACGCTCGACACGTTCTATGTCGCTCCCGTCTTCACCGGGAACGTCCTGACCGGAAGCACGCCCGCCGATTACCCCGGGCATCCGGGGAACTTCTTTCCGGCCACCGACGCGGACGTCGGTTTCGTGGACCTCTCGCGCGGCGATTACCGCCTTGGCCCTGCCAGTCCGTACCGGAACGCCGCAACCGACGGTCGGGACCCCGGGGCGGCGATCGACGCGCTCGCGGCGGCCACGGCGGGGGCCGTCTCCGGAGACTGGGCTTCCGACCGCGCCCGACCGTGAGCCCGGCGACGTCCTGACCGGCGGCCCGCTCAACGCGGCGCGGGCGCTCGCGTCACCAGCCCAGCCAGAAGCCGCCGTCGGTGATGTCCCAGAGCAGGAAGGCGTGGATGCGGTAGCGAAAGTCGTCGCGGGCCCCCGCGAGGGGCCACTCGACGCCGAAGTTCAGCGCGACGTGGCCGCGCTTGCTGAGCGCGAGATGGACCTGGGGAATCAGGCTTGCCCGCCATTCGCCGTCCGCCTCGAAGGGCGCGGCGACGGTCAGCTCGAGGCCCGGGAACACTCCCCTGGGCCACGCGGTGGGCAGCCAGTGGACGATCTCGGACAGCTCGAGGTCGCCCGCCGAGAGCCGGTACGAGGGCAAGTGCGTGCGCAGGGTCCCCTGCAGGGTGAAGCGCTCGCCCAGGGGCGCGGCATGGGACAGGTACGGCACGAAGGTCGCGTCTCCGGCGGCGTGGACCGGGATCTCGACGTCCAGGCCCGTGGCCAGGAGCAGGCTCGTGCCGCGGTTGTGGAAGGCCCATTTCAGGCCCAGCTCGGCTTCGTGCACCTCTGAGGTCGCGCCCTGATCGAGGTAGCTGAGCTTCGCTTCCGCCTGCAGGCGCCGTCCCAGTCGGCGCGCGTAGTAGAGCGTGCTGCGCCGCGCCGCCGGCTCGTCGCCACGCTCCGGCTCGTGGCGCTCGAGGAAGAGGAGCTCGTTCTCGGGGAACGCCTTGATCGTCCGGACCGCGCGGGTGAAGTTCAGCTCGCCGGGCGGGTAGGCGACGGTCTCGGCGAAGGTCTCCAGGTGGGAGACGACGGTTTCGATCTCCGCGTCGCTCATGCGGCCGGCGTGCGCCGGCATCCGGGACGAGAGGCCCATGGATGCGCCGCCGTACTTGACGACCAGCTGCCAATCCCCGGCCGGCTCCAGGCTGTTGAAGAGCGCGTCGGTGAAGTCCGCGGGCGGGTTCGGGAAATTCGCGAGCAGGGGGTGTGCGGCCGGCAGGCCGCTGCCCGCCGTCGTGTGGCAGCGCGCGCAGTGCCGAACGAAGAGCTGCTGCCCGGTCAGCGGCGAGGAGGCGAAGACGGCCTGGGCACCGCCCAGCCCGACGGCGACACCCAGGACGGCCACGAGCTGCGCGCCGCGAGCCCTCACCGTGTTCCACTCCCCGAGACGGGCGTCGTCTCACGGTCGGGCGGCAGCTCCGGCCTGGCCACGTAGCCGAAGGGCTGGACGCCGGTCAAGGCGTCCAGGAAGGCGAGGACCGCGTCCAGGTCCGCCTGCGCGAGCTCGATGCCGAGCTGGTGGGTGGCCATGCTGCGCACCGCCTCGTCGAGCGTCGCGATGCCGCCGTCGTGGTAGTAGGGCGCAGTGCGTGCCACGTTGCGAAGCCCGGGCACGCGGAACCTCATCCGGTCCGCCGAGGCGCCGGTGACCTCGAAGCGTCCGAGGTCCGACTCGTCGGGATAGGGTCGGATGTGGCCGATCGCCTCGAAGGTCAGGCCGCCCACCGCCGGCCCGTTGTGGCAGCCGGCGCAGCCCAGCTCGACGAAACGGCGGAATCCCTGCTTCTGCTCGGGGGAGAGGGCCTCCGCTCCGCGCAGGAACGCGTCGAAGGGGCCGGGCGTGACCAGCCCGCGCTCGAAAGCGCCGATCGCGAGCGCCATGTTCTCGTAGGTGACCGCGGGACGTGACTCGGGGAAAGCCTCCTCGAACGCGGCCACGTAGCCGGGGATCGCGCTCAGGCTCCCGACGACCCGCGCGGCGTCCGGCATCGCCATCTCCACGGGGTTGAGGATCGGTTGCTTCGATTGATCCTCGACGTCAGGGGAGCGCCCGTCCCAGAACTGCGCGATGAAGCCGGCCGCGTTGTACACCGTGGGGGAATTGCGGCGGCCCGGCTGGCCCACGTGTCCAAGCGAGACCATCCGGCCATCCGCGCCGAAGTTCTGCAGGTCGTGGCACCCGGCGCAGGAGAGCCGCCGGTTCTCCGACAGGCGAGGGTCGAAGAAGAGCCGGCGCCCCAAGGCGATCTTCGCGTCGCTCGCGGGGTTTCGCGCGGTGTCGAACCGGGCGGGCAGCGGCAGGAACGAGTCGAAGTAGTCGGGAGGAATCGCAGGATCGGTGGGCCGAGGCGGTGCGGCGCTTCCCCACGACGTCGAGGCGAGGGCGAACAGGGTTGTGAGCGCAACGCCCGGAAGCTTGCCCACGCTGACCGAGAGAGGCAAGCCTCATGCCGGGCACTCCCGGGCGTCCGGGGCGCGTCCCGAAGGTCTACGCGCGCGCCGGGACTTGCCTGCGGCCGCAATGCCTTCGCTGGCCGGTGGCGTATGCGCACCGCTTGCGCGCGGCGGGGAGGCGGCAGAACCTCAGGACGGCCGGCCGGGAACCCATCCGGGCAACGCGGCGGCCTGCTTCACCCATTTCGCCATCTGCCGCTCGTCGAGATCGTCCTCGTGGATGTCGATCCAGCGCGCGTCCTTGCCCGTGCCGCCGGGTGGCACGGGTCGCAGCGACGTGCCGCGGAAGAAGGTCACCTTGAC
>DATBJW010000071.1:0-1991 GCA_036556205.1 Gemmatimonadota bacterium | reverse complement strand
CCGATCAGCGAGAGCTTCCGTGAGGCCGTGCCGCAGGGAGCCCGCTGCCTGGACGCGGAGGTGCAGATCAGTCCCGAGGCCAACGTGACCCTGGCGTTCACCGTGCAACCGCCGAGCACGGTGACTCCCGTCCTGCCGATCGTGAACAGACCCTAGGCCGTTCCGCCGTGCGTGGGGCCGGAGCGCGTGCTCCGGCCCCCGCGTCCTTCTCGGCGCCCTGCGTTCGGCGACGCGGCGGGGGATGCGGCCGAGAAGGCGTACCTGCCCCCCGACCCACGGCCTGGCGTGTCATGCGCTGCGTAACGTGAGAGCGGTGTCGCGGGACGTCAGGCGCTGCTGGCGGGCGGGAGCTGACCGAGCAGCGCGTCGTTCGGGTAGAAGTGGTCCACGTTCTCGGTGGTGATCAGATGATGGCGGATGAAGAGGGCCGGCGGCGTCTGCCGGTGCGCGAGGATGTCGACGGCGAGCTTGATCAGGCCGTCCCCGTAGCGCTCGGGAAAGTACCCGACCGACGCGATCAACGGCGTGCGCGGCCGCCTCAGCTCCGCCCGGGCGTCGGGCTCGGCATTCTGGCCCACGATCGCGCAGGTTCCCGCCCGGCCCGCCTCCTCGAACGCGCGCGAGGCGCCGAGCGCGCTCGGATCGTTCGCGGCGCCGATCAGGACGTGCTGCGCCTTCGATCCGCGGAGGTGCTTGCGGACCTTCTCCAGCGACGTCCGGAACTGTCCGTCCCCGTCGAGCGAGATCACCGGCCGTGCCTCGACGCCCTGGTGCAGCGTCTCCTTGAGCCCGGCCACGACCCCGCTCAGCCGCGCGTGCACCAGCGAGCCGGCCCGCGCCAGCTCGAGGAGCAGGATCTCTCCCACGTTGCCGTCCCAGCGGCTCTTGGCCCATTGGCCCAGGTACCGTCCGGCCAGCAGCCCCGCCTGGTAGTTGTTCGCGCCGAAGTAGGTCGCGCCCGGATGGGGGATGTCTATGGCGACCAGCGGGATGCCCGCCTCGAGATACCTCGCCGCGATCGCCGGCGCCACGGCCTCGTCGGTCTGGAACTCGATCACCAGGTCCACGCTCTCGCGGATCAGCTGCTCGGCGTTGCGCAGCGCGACCTTGGGCTGGTAGCGGTTGCTCACCACGATCAGCTCGACGTCTTCCCGCTCGGCGGCGCGCTGCAGGCTCAGGTGCACCTCGCGCGCGAAGGAGCTCTCCCCGCCCTGCGCCGCGTAGCCGATGCGGTAGCGCTTGCGCCGCCGGATCTCCGAGACGAGCCGGTAGCCGCTCGCGTCCACTTTTTCGAGCAGCCCGCAGTGATGCAGGGTGTGGAGGAGGCGGAAGCACATGCCCTTGCCGAAACGCGTGCGCTGGACGACGTCGCGCAACCGCAGGACCTCTCCCGGCGACTGGAAGGCGCCGAGGACCTGCGCCGCATGCACGACCGAGCGCACGAGGTACGGCTCCGGCGCCGAGTTCGTCATGGCGCGCTCCCGGAAACAGGGGGACGTTTGTCGTTCCGCGGAGCATAACACGCGCGGTCAAGCCCCCCGCGCGCCGGGGGCCGGGGGGAGCCTCGAAGTCCTTTCCAAGTCGCATGCTCACAGGCGTTAGACGGCAGCCCGGAGGGTGCGGGGGCCGTTTCGGCCCGGCAAACGCACGGTCCACCCGGCGATGCCGCTAGGCGCGCCGTTGGGCCGAGCCCGACACTCTCCGGCTGCCGGCCGGCGCGGCGCGACGCGGAACCTCGGGGGTTTCGCCCGGGAGACGGAGGGGTGATGGGCTTCCCATTGGACGCAGACCACCTACGGAGCGAGAAGGCACCCATGCTCCGCAAGGCGTTCCGGATGTCCGTGGACCCCGCGCGGCACGAGGAGTACGCGCGCCGGCACAACCCGATCTGGCGCGAGCTGGAGGACACGCTGGTCGCGCACGGGGTGCGGAGCTACTCGATCTACCTCGACCCGCAGACCAGCGACCTGTTCGCCTATGCCGAGATCGAG
>DATBJW010000070.1:0-9192 GCA_036556205.1 Gemmatimonadota bacterium | reverse complement strand
GCAAGCATCCCCTCCTCGATGGCCCGCGCGAGCTCCCGATCGGCGACCGCGAGATTGTTCTCTTCGTTGATCTCGGTCGAGCGCGCATCCATGTTCGACGATCCCACGATCGACCACACGCCGTCGATTGTCACCGTCTTGGCGTGCATCATCGTCGGCTCGTACTCCCAGATCCGCACCCCCGCCTCGAGCAGCTCCTCGTAGTACCCCCGGCCCGCCTGCCGCACCGGCTTGGCGTCGGTCTTCTCCCCCGGCACCAGGATGCGCACTTCCACCCCCGCCTTGGCGCGCTCGCGGATCGCGTCCCGGATCTGCCTGCCCGGGATGAAGTACGAGCTCGAGATGAAGATCCTTTCCCGGGCCGCCCGGAAGGAGAGCCAGTAGAGGAGACGGATGGGCTGGGCCGAGTCCGACGGAGAGCTGGCTACGGCCAGCGCCGCAGGACCGCTGCCGGCCGACTCCTGAGCGTCGTCGATCGGGTAGAATCGGGGTCCGGCCAGGACCTCGCCCGTGCAGTATAGCCAATCCTGGGTGAATGCGGTCTGCACGCCGGAGGCGAGCGGCCCCGTCACGCGCGTCATGCTGTCCCGCCAGTGCTCCTCGTCCTGCGCGTTTCCCGTCCACTTGTCCGCCACCGCGCCGCCGCCCGTGAAGGCGAGGCGGCCGTCCACCACGATCGCCCGTCGGTGGGAGCGCTTCCAGGCCCGGACCAGGGTGAAGAGGCGCAAGGGCCGAAAGCGCGAGACGCGGCAGCCCGCCTCATGCAGCTTCGCGCGCCACTCCTTGTCCAGCTTGTGGGACCCGAACGCATCGACGAGCATCCGCACGTCCACGCCCGCTTTCGCCCGTTCCCTCAGCGCCTCCAGGAATTGGGTGCCGATCAGATCGGGCTCGAAGATGTAGACCTGGAAGTTCACGGTCTCCCTGGCCGAGCGGATCGCCGCCAGCATGGCGGGGAAGAAGGCATCGCCGTTCTGGAGGATCTCGGCCTCGCCTCCGCGCCGCAGCGGCACGTTCAGAAAGGTGCGGGCGCTCTGCAGGAACTCCTCCGACCCGGCGGGCGCCTCGAGGGTCGTGGTGAAGCGCGATGGGCGATGCCAGTCGGGGAGAAAAAGCCCCGCGAAGACCACGATGATCGCGATCGCGCCCACCCCCATGAGGACCCATACCCACCAGGGCACAGCCGCGAGGTCGCTCACGAGCGACGCGCCGGCTCGGGAAGAATGTGCACCGTCGCCAGCAGGGGATGGTGGTCCGATCCGAACACGTAGGCTCCCCGGTCGCGCGGGTTCTCGTTCAAGCGATGGACCACGGCTTGCGCGATGCCGCCCCGGTCGTCGCCATCGCTTTCGCCGCCCGGGCTCCGGAACAGGATGTAGTCGATGGGCAGGCGGGGCATGACGTGGTAGGTGTGGCGCCAGGCGGGCTCCCGGTGCGGGACGCCCGCGGTGAAGCCGGCCTCGGCCAGCATCCGATAGGCCGCCTCGCGGGTGCCACGCGTCGTGTTGAGGTCGGCGCCCAGGATCAGCGGAATCTCGCCGGGCAGGCTCTCGACGGTCTCGAGCAGGCTCCTGGCCTGGATCGCGCGTCCCGCGGCACCCAGCCAATCCCTGCCGAGACTGCCCCAGGGATCCAGGTGCGCGCTGCAGAGGCGCAGGGGGATCCCGGCTCCGTTTGCGGCCGGCACGCGCACCGTGGCCGCGACAGGCACGCGCCGCTGCGCCACGAACGGAAGCTCGAAGGCCAGCGGCTCTTCCAGCTCGAGGTCCGAGAGGATCGCGTTCCCGCGGTCGCTGCGATGGGTGGTGTTTCGCATGGAGGGCACGTAGACGAGGTTCAGGCCGAGGTCGGCGGCCAGCTCCACGACGTCCTCACGCAACCGCGGATCGAGCGGACGCTCGCGCGGTCCCCAGCCGTTGGAGGCGTCGGGGACGGTCTCGTCGGTTCGGAAGGCTTCCTGCACGAGGAGGACGAGCGGCGCCGGCGCAACACCCAGCTCCGCGTAGTCGCCGTTCCGGATGCGCGTGATCACCTCGCGCAGACGGCCACGCCCGATCCACACGTTCCAGGAAAGCACCAGGAGCGAGGGCTGTGCGCCCACGGTAGGGTGGGGCGCCGCGACACGGCGTGTGACGGGGGCGCCGACGTTCTCGCGCCAGCCCGTGAGCCGCAGGTCCGAGGGCTCGCTCACGCGCAGGAGCCGTGCGGGGTCGGGCATGGCGGCGCGGAGTTCTCGAGCTCGATGAGGCACGGATCGGACGGTCACGGGCGAGGGGTTGGGGACTTGAAGATAAGCCGCCGGGAGCTTCCGAAAAGAGGTCGAAAATGGATGATGCGCGGTGGGGTTGTGTCGAGACGCGTGATCGCACAGTGTTTTCCGAGAGATCATGTTCGGAAGGTGGCTCCCGGGTCGAAATGTCTTCGTCGAAAGGAGCGGGATGAAGCACGCCGAACACGTCGTCAGCCGCTTTCGATCGTTTTTCCCCCAGCGCCGTCTTATCCTCGTCTCCAACCGTGAGCCCTACGTCGCCCGCCGCCTTCCTGGGGGGGGCCTGACCAGGGTTCTGGCGCCCGGCGGCCTCACCGCCGCGCTCGATCCCGTCATGCGCGCCCTGGGGGGAACCTGGATCGCTTGGGGAAGCCCGCCCTCCGGTGAAGGTCCACCGGGTCCCGACGAGTGGCAGGATCGCCTCGCCGTGCCCCCTCAAGAGCCCGCCTACGACGTCCGCCGATTGCGATTGAGCGACAGCGATGTGCGCAACTACTATCATGGGTACGCCAACCAGAGCCTCTGGCCGCTCTGCCACAACCTGCTCGAGCACGTGCGCTTTCGCGACCGGTTCTGGAAGGCCTACCAGGACGTGAACGCGGCGTTCGCGCGCGCCGTCGTGGACGAGGCACGCGACGACGCGCTGGTTTGGCTCCAGGACTATCATCTGGCTCTGGCGCCAGGCTCGATTCGACGCGACCGGCCTTCCACACGGCTGCTCCACTTCTGGCACATCCCATGGCCGCCCTGGCTCGTCTATCGCATCTGCCCGAATCACCGGGTGCTGCTGGAGGGTCTGCTGGCGAATGATCTCATCGCGTTTCACCTGGAGAATTTCCGGGACAACTTCATTCGCTGCTGCGAGCAGGATCTTGACGTGCTGGTGGACTGGCGGCGCCACGCGGTCGTCCATCGCGGTCACGTCACGGCTGTCCGGGCGCATCCGATCTCCATCGACGCGGAGTCGTTCCGGGAGCTCGCCAGCCGCGACGACATCGCGAAGCGGGTCGGCGAGCTACGCGCCCGCTTTCGTTTCGCGGGTCTGCAGATCGGGATCGGCGTCGACCGCCTCGACTACTCGAAGGGGATCCTCGAGCGACTCGAGGCCTTGCGGATCCTGTTCACTCGTCATCCCGAGCACGTGCGCAGTTTCACGTTCATCCAGGTCGGGGCTCCGAGTCGCTCGGAGATTCTGGCCTATGCCGATCTCCAAGAGCGGGTCCAAACGGCGGTCGAGCGCCTCAACAAGCAATTCGGGGAGGACGATTGGCGACCCGTGCTCTACATTCCACAGGGCCTTACACACGAGGAGCTGGCCGCGCTCTACCGTCTGGCGGACGTGGCCGTCGTCAGCTCGCTGCAGGACGGGATGAACCTGGTCGCCAAGGAGTTCGTGGCCGCACAGGTCGATAAGCGCGGTGTGCTCTGTCTCTCGGAGTTCGCGGGTGCAGCGGAGGAGTTCCCGCACGCGATCCCGGTGAACCCCTTCTACAGCGAGGGTTTCGCCGAGGACATCCACCGTGCGCTCGTGATGCCGAGGGAGGAGCGGCGTGAGCGGATGGAGCGCATGCAGGCGATCCTCGATCGAGGCGACGTGTACTCCTGGATCGAAGGGATCTTGGCGGACGCCCGCGCGGCGCTGGACCTGGCAGGACGGCGTCGCAGGCGCGGCTCCGTGAGCGCCGAGGCCGATTTCCGACCGCCGGCGAACCGGACGTGAGCGAACCGGCACCGCTGACCGGGCATACCGAAGACGTCGCTTGCTTCGTGGTCGAGGCCCTCCCCGGCGTGCTCGCGCTCGACTTCGACGGGACGCTAACGGAGATCGTGAACGATCCCGACGAGGCCGTCCTGACGGTGGAACGACGGCACGTGCTGCGCCGCGTGGCCCGCGTGCCCGGTCTCCGCACCGTGGTGCTGTCCGGGCGCAGACGCCGGGACGTGGAATCCCGTCTCGACGTGCCGGGGGTCGCGGTCGTCGGGAATCACGGGTTCGAGATCGAGGGTTGGGAGATGCCCCTGGCCGATCGCTACCGCTCGGCGCTGACGGGCTTCCTGGCCGATCTCGAAGCCCTGCGAGACGCGCGGTTCCGGATCGAAGACAAGGGTCAAACTGCCACGCTCCACTTGCAGGAGACGCGCGCCGACGCGGCTCGCGATCGACTTCGCGAGGAGCTCGCCTCGCGCCTCGAGCTCTTCCAATCTTCTCGGTCGGAGCGCCGTCCGCCTGCGGAGCGTGAGCCCGGCGGCACTCGCGATCTGGTCCGGCTGCGCCTTCACCCCGGAAAGGCCACGCTGGAGATCAGGCCCGACGTCGGTTGGAACAAGTCAAGCGCGCTCCTGTACCTGCTCAATGTCTGGGGCATCGGTCGCGCGCGCTGCTTCTACGCCGGCGACGACTTGACCGACGAGTGCGTGTTCGCCGAGCTCTCGAACGGCGTCACGGTGAAGGTCGGGGAGGGAGAGAGCGCGGCCCGTTTCCGGGCCCACGATCCTTCCGAGATCTACGCACTCCTGGTCGAGATCGTCGGTCGGAGCCAAGGGAGAAGGCGATGACGAGCGCCGATAGGCCGTTCCAATTCTACCAGATCTGCCGTCTCACCGAGCTCACGGGACGCACGGCCCACACCGTTCGCGAGCTTCGCTCGGGCCTGATCGAGGCCCCGGCGGCGTGCATCTTCTACCATACGCACCATGCCTTCCTGCGCGCCCACCGCTTCGTGAGCGACTTCACGAACGACTTCGCCCGCTGGGCGACCGAAGCCGTTCAGCAATTCCGTCTGGGCGAGCGCCTCGGCGGAGTGGATCTCCTGGACTACACCGACCTCGAGGCGCTGCGCGCAGCCTTCGTGCATATCCTGGACGAGGACATCCGCGAGAACGGCCCGCGCGTGCGGGAGGCGGCGCAGGACCATGACTTCCACTTCGTCCGGGCGCGCACGATCGTCTACCCGATCGATCCACCCGTGCGGACCGTCGAAGAGCTCGCAGCGGTCGTCAAGACGGTGCCAAGCGATTCGATCTTCTACCACTTCTTCGAGGCGCGCCTGAGGCCCGGCGCCCAGACCAACGACTTTTCACACTGGCTCTTCACCGAGGCCCATGAGCCGGAGTTGGCGATGCGGATCGAGCGCCTCGATCCGTACGTCCTGGACCTGGAGGAGCTGCGCGGGCGAATGCTCGAGGTCCTGACTGGCGGAAGGGCGGCCTGAAATGATTCAGACCGTGACATCGCCGGAGCTGGCCCTCGCCGACTACGAGCCCGTGGTCGGGGAGTGGCCCATCGAGGAGATCCGGCGCCTGGCGCGCGCGCTCGGGCAAGTTTCCGTCCAGCACGTGAACTCGACCGCCGTGGGCGGAGGCGTGGCCGAGATTTTGGTCCGTCTGGTGCCACTCATGAAGGACGCGGGGTTGAACGCGGGCTGGAACATCATCAAAGGAGGAGACGACTTCTACCGGGTGACGAAGGCCTTCCACAACGCGTTGCACGGCGCCAATCAGCCCTTGACGTCGGCAGATCTCGCGGTCTTCGAGCGCTACCAGACCATGAATCGCGACCTCGTGCAGGTCTGGGGCGATTACGTGGTCGTCCACGATCCTCAGCCGTTAGGGCTGATTGAGGTGCGCGACGCGCGGTCCGCACCCGGGGGGGACGGTAAGCCGGCGGCGCGACGTCTCTCACGATCGAAGGAAGCCGCGCGGATCGTCTCCGGGACCCGCTGGATCTGGCGCTGCCACATCGACATTTCGGCGCCAGATCCGCACCTCTGGGCGTTTCTGGCGCCCTGGATCGAGCGCTACGACGCCTCGATCTTCTCCATGCCGGAGTTCGCGCGGCCGCTCGCGATCCCGCAGTTCATGATCACCCCCGCGATCGACCCGCTGTCCGAAAAAAACGTGGAGCTGGAGCCCGCCGAGGTGCAGGCCGTGCTTCTTCGCCACGGCATCGATCCGTCCCGGCCCGTGCTGACGCAGATCTCGCGCTTCGATCGGTTGAAGGATCCGCTCGGCGTGATCAAGGTGTACCGGCTGGTGAAGAAACGACGCCCCGATTGCCAGCTCGTACTGGCGGGCGGGGGCGCAACGGACGACCCCGAGGGCGCGCAGGTCCTCTCCGAGGTGATGGAAGCGGCGAACGACGATCCCGATCTGCACGTCCTCCTGCTACCGCCTTTCAGCGACCGTGAGATCAACGCCCTCCAGCGTGGGTCCACTGTGATCTTACAGAAGAGCCTGAAGGAGGGCTTCGGCCTGACCGTGACCGAGGCGCTCTGGAAGGGGAAGCCCGTCGTTGGTGGCGCCGTGGGCGGAATTCGGCTCCAGATCCTGGACGGCGTGACGGGGTTCCTCGCCCGCTCGATCGAGGGTGCCGCCGAGCGCGTGCGGCGCCTGCTCGGGAACCCCGCGCTGGCCGAGGAGCTGGGGCGGCGCGGGCGGGAGCACGTCCGGAGCCATTTCCTCATCACTCGTAACCTGAGAAACTACCTTTTGCTGATGCTCGCCCTCCGGGGGCCGGGGAAGGACGTCATCCACATCTAGCACCGAGGCCCGGGCCCGCGAGGTCCTGAGCGGCCGCCGCGGGGGCTGGCTCGCGGTCCTGCCGTTCCTGGGTCCCGCCTTCGTCGCCTCGGTCGCCTACATCGATCCCGGAAACTTCGCCACCAACATCCAGGCCGGCTCGGCCTTCGGCTATCGTCTGCTGTGGGTCATCATCGCCTCGAACCTGATGGCGATGCTGATCCAGTCGCTCTCCGCCAAGCTCGGGATCGCGACGGGCCGCAATCTGGCCGAGACGATTCGGGACGAGTTCCCGCGGCCGGTCGTGTGGGCCATGTGGGTCCTGATGGAGATCGTGGCCATGGCCACCGATCTTGCGGAGTTCCTGGGAGCCGCGCTCGGCTTCAACCTGCTGATGGGCATCCCCCTGCTCCCGGCGGCGCTCATCACGGGTGTCGTGACGTTCCTGATCCTGGCGCTCGAGCGCCGGGGCTTCCGCGCGCTCGAGATCGTCATCATCTCCTTCGTGGGCGTGATCGCGGTCTGCTATCTGATCGAGGTCGTCCGCGGGCGGCCCGACTGGGGGGCGATGGCGGCGAGTCTCGCGCCTCCGCGGCTGGGCGAGCGCGAGAGCGTGCTGCTGGCGGTGGGCATCCTGGGCGCCACCGTCATGCCGCACGTCATCTTCCTGCACTCGGCGCTGACCGGCGGACGCATCATCGCCCAGGACCCCGAGCAGGCGCGGCGCATCTTCCGCTTCGAGGTGCTGGACGTGACGGTGGCGATGGGGATCGCGGGGCTCGTGAACGGAGCGATGCTGGTGACCGCGGCCGCGACCTTCTACCGTCACGGCCTCTTCGCGATCGCCTCGCTCGAGGAGGCGCACCGCACGCTCACGCCGCTCCTGGGTCCGGCCTCGAGCGCGATCTTCGCGGTGGCGCTTCTGGCCTCGGGGCTCTCGTCGTCGACGGTGGGGACGCTCTCGGGGCAGGTGATCATGCAGGGCTTTCTGCGGCGGCGGATCCCACTCTGGCTGCGAAGGCTGGTGACGATGGTCCCCGCCATCGTCGTGATCGGGCTCGGCCTGGATCCCACTCGGACGCTCGTCCTGAGCCAGGTCGTGCTTTCCTTCGGGCTCCCCTTCGCGCTCGTCCCGCTGGTGCTCTTCACGGCTCGGCCCGACCTGATGGGGATCCTCGTCAACCGCCGCGCCACGACCGCGGTCGCCTGGCTCGTGACGCTCCTCATCTCGGCGCTCAACGTGTATCTGCTGGTCCTCCTCACGCGCGGAGGCTGACCGTGTTCGAACGTATCCTCGTCCCTCTGGACGGCTCGCGGCTCGCCGAGGCCGTGCTGCCGCTCGTCGAACGCATCGCGACGCGCCTGCCGGCTTCGATCGAGCTCCTGCACGTGATCGAGAAGAACGCACCCGCGCGCGTTCACGGCGACCGGCACCTGCAGCACGAAGCGGAGGCCCGCGCCTACCTCGAGGGCGAGGTCGCGCCGCGACTCGCGGGCTCGCTCGTCCAGGTCCATGCGCACGTGCACGAAGTCCCCGAGGGCGACGTGGCGGCCTCGATCGCGGCACACGTGAAGGAGCTCGGGGCCGAGCTCGTGGCGCTCGCCACCCACGGTGCGGGCGGCATGCGCGACATCCTCTTCGGCAGCGTGGCTCAGCAGGTGCTGGCCCGGGTCGACGTGCCCGTCCTCCTCGTCCGCCCCGATCACGCGAGCGCGAGTGAGCTACGGAGAGTTCTGGTCCCGCTGGACGGAACGAGCGACGGCGAGCAGGCGCTCGGATCCGCCGTCGCCGTCGCACGCGCCTTCGGGGCCGAGCTCCTGCTGCTGCGGGTCGTCCCGACCTGGAGCACGCTGGCCGGCGAGCGGTCCCCCGGCGCCGTGCTCCTGCCCACGGCAACCGCCGCCGCGCTCGACCTCGAGGCGGGGGCCGCCGCCGAGTATCTGGACGGAGTGGGAAGCCGGGTAGAAGCTCAGGGATTGGCGGTACGCAAGCTGATCAAGCGGGGAGAGCCCGCCCACGGGATCGCGGAAGCCGTTCGTGAAGAACAAGCTGACCTGGTCGCCATGGCCACGCACGGCCGGGCCGGTCTGTCCGGGGCCTGGCGGGGAAGCCTGGCTGGACGCGTGCTCAAGGCGTTGCCCGTGCCGGCGCTCCTGGTCCGCATCTAGGGCAACACGTTTTATTGTGCATGAAGCCTGTCCGGAGAGATCGGTCTCGGACCCGGGGCGTCGGTTCTCCGATATGGACCAAGTGCCTATGGCTCTTCGGCGGTTCTCGATTACACTCGCCATGTTCCCGCACGACACCCACCCACGCGGGAGGGCCCGCGTGTCCAGACGGGAGGCTCCATGCGCCGCACGTGTGTCTTCCTCTTGATCGTGGCCGCGGCAATCCTCCAGGCCAC
>DATBJW010000069.1:0-7393 GCA_036556205.1 Gemmatimonadota bacterium | reverse complement strand
CCACCACCAGCGCCCCGCCCCGCCCCGCCGCCACCTCTCCCAGGAACGCCCCCAGCTGCTCGAGCTCCACCGCCCGCCCAACCAGCGGAGCGCGGTCCTCGACGGCGGGGGCCGCCTCCGTGCGCAGACCGGTGACGCGATAGGTCCGGATGGGCTCCGAGCGGCCGCGCAGCTCGACCGCTCCCAGCGGCTCCACCGCGAAGCGCCCCGACAGCCGCCGCGCCAGCGACTCGCTCACCAGCACCGTGTTCGGCACCGCCTCGTGCTCGAGGCGCGAGGCCACGTTCACGGCATCGCCCATCACCGTGTACTGCACACCCTGCCCCGACCCCACCGTGCCCGCCACCACCTCGCCCAGGTTGATCCCGATCCGGAGCTGCAACGGCGTGTCCGTCCCCTCCGCGTGCCGCTCCATCACCTTCAGCATGTCGAGGGCGGCCAGGACCGCGCGGTCGGGGTCGTCCTCGTGCGCCACGGGCGCCCCGAAGAGCGCCATGACCGCGTCGCCGATGAACTTGTCCACGTGCCCGCCGTAGCGCTGGACGGCGCCCGCCAGCTCCTGCAGCAGCTGGTTCACGAGGAGCCCGATCTCCTCGGGGTCGAGCTTCTCCGAGATGGACGTGTAGCCGCAGAGATCGGCGAAGAGCACCGCCACCTCGCGCCGGTCGCCCGACATCTCCGAGCGCGCCGTCTCGATCTTGCGCCCGAGCTCGGCCATCGTCTCGAGCAGCGCGCGGCCGCGGGCCGTCGGCTCGTCGGCAGGGGTCTCGGCGGCCGTCTCCGGAGCCTGCCCGGTGGCGGCCGCGACTTCGGGCGGGGCGGGAGAGGGAGAGGGGCCGGGCGGTGCGGCAGCCTCGGCGCGATGGCCGCACTCCGGGCAGAACTTCGCCCCGGAGGGCAGCCCCGCGCCGCACTCCGTGCAGAACCTCGGGCGGGGAGATCCGCATCCGGGACAAGCCGGAGCGCCCGCGGGGATCACATGCTGGCAGTCAGGACACTTCATTGGTGGTTTGGGCTGCTCGTGACCGGTAGAGACACGTGCCTTTCCGTAAATCCGGTCGACGCGGAACACGCCCGGTCGAGCAGCGTTCCCGCGAGCGAGTATACCGGCGCGCAAAGTCGAGGGTCAATGACGGGACTGGCGTCGACACGACGTTTCTAAATCGGCCTACGCACGAAGGCCGATGCGAGCTCTGCTTCGTGGACGTCTGGCGTGGCGGCGTAGCTCGTGTAGCTTGTTGAGCCTGTGAGGTAGGGACGTCGGCGTCGACCGCCATCATTATCGTATGGGGAGGTGGCATGATCAAAGTGGTCGAGTTGCTCGCGGAGGAGCGTGAATGGCGGCGGAACCGTGACAGGCGTGCCCGAGGGCCCGGCCGCGTGGCGGCCCTCCCCGCTCCCGGCTCGCGCTTCACGAGACCCGTGGCCGCTCGTCTGAGCGGCTTTTTCGTTTGCGCCCTGGTCGCACTCGCGCTTGCGTGCGGCGACCGCGACGAGCCGATGTCCACGGGACCGACCGCGGCCCCGGAGCTCGCGAACAACCCGTCCTGCAGCAAGCCTTCGACGCTTCCGACGTGGCCGAACGAGGTCACGCTCACCGGAACGCCGACCGTGGCCCAGCGGATCTGCACCCCCGGCAACATGTCTCCGGCCAACGCACAGTCCGCGCTGGTCAAATGGACCGCCCTCATCCGAGGGGCGACTCCGTCCAACAAGGCCATCAGCCTTGCGACGGGCGGAGGGCTCGCCGGGCTCGTCGACTTCCTGCGCAAGAACTGGACGGGCAGCCAGTCGGATCTGGACGACCTGATCCATGACATCATCCTGCTGGTGACCGGCCAGGAGGGCGAAAGCGTCATCGTGCCTCCGACCGGCGGCAGCGTGCCCTCGCCTGGCGGGGACGCGGTCGGGGATTTCCCGCCCGGCTGGTCCGATACGCCCCGGATCTGGATCTCCACCCAGATCCCCTGCAACCTGAACACGACGCTCGACCAGTACGGAAACTGCGTGCACAACGAGACCATCCCGAACCTGCCGTTCGAAGAGGCGGTCCTGCTGATCCAGTGCTTCGTGGGGCCCGACGGGGTGAATCCCATCCTGGCCAAGAACAAGGAAGACTTCGACGACCCCCTCGGGACGAATCACGTGGACAGCGCCGGGGAGATCGAATACTTCGAAGATTCGGCCCCGGCCGACGACCCGCCGGATTGCCCCACGGCGCTGGCGAACCGGATCACCGCGCCCGCGTCGGGGGGCAGCCCCTCGCCGGGTGCTCTGGCCGGCCAGAAGGGCGGCCCGTCGAGCGGTCTCCGGCTCCAGAAGGGCGTGGGCTCGCGCATCTCCTCGTTCAGCGACTGGGGCTTCGTGGACCTGGAGAGCGCCACCATCGAGGGCACGGTCTCGAGCAGCTCGAATGGCCCGATCGCGGGCGCGGCGGTCGAGATCTTCTGCCTCGGCGAGGGGACGCCCCGGCTCGCGACCACCACCGGGGGCGACGGCCACTATTCGCTCCACAACTTCGATGGCGATACGCACCTCTTCTCGCCCGGCGAGAGCTGCAGCGTCAAGGCCTCGGCGGCAGGGTTCGGCTCCAAGTCCACGGCAGCGGCCGACGTGGCCCAGGGGCTGACCGACGACGTGAACCTGGCGCTCGACGGAGCGAGCTCGATCCAGGGCGTGATCTCCAAGTCGTTCAGCTCCACGAAGATCGCGGGCGCCACGGTGGACCTCTTCTGCGACGGCGACGTCTCGCCGCGTCAGAGCGCGACCACGCCGGCCAACGGATCCTACGCGTTCGACGGCACCGCGGGCGTGGGAGGCTTCTCGCCGGGCGACGAGTGCGAGGTCGTGGCCTCGGCGAGCGACTTCGTGTCCAGGTCGTCGGGGGCCTTCACGGTGGCCGCGGGCCAGAACCTCAAGAACCTGGCACTCGACCGGCTCATCCTGACGGGCACGTTCGTCGAGGGAGCGGTACGCTTCGGATCGGCGAGATGCGGCTCGGGAGGCTGCTCGTCGCTCGTGGGCGGGGCCGACGTCGAGCTGACCTGCCACAAGGGCACGGCCGAGCACCCGCCCTCCTTCAGCGCGACCACGAGGACGGGCTCCCTGCGCTGGCTGATCACCTTCGGCAGGTACGCGTTCGTCAAGGTCGCCCCCGGCTTCGGCCCGGGCTGGGAGTGCACCGTGAGCGCGTCGTCCGACGGCAAGTCCGGAGCGACAGGACCTTTCAACGTGCGCTTCGGCAAGAACTCCGCGGACATCACGATCTTCTGAGCGCCGCGCGAAGCGCGCTTTGCTCGCCACGACACCAGCCCACGGGAGGCGGTATGGCAAGGATGAATGATCTGCTCGACGGCGAATCTACGACCGGGCTCGACGCCCGCGGTGAGGCGATCTCCCGCCGCCGTGGCCATTCCATTCGTGGCACGAGCTCCCTGGCCGCTCGCCTGAGCGGCCTTCTTCTTTTGGCGGCTGCCGCGCTCGCCTTCGGCTGCGGGGAGAGCAGCCCCGAGACGGCCGGCTCGCCCGTGGAGCCGCAGCTCGCCAAGAACTTCTCGTGCAGCAATGTCGGCGCGCTCCCCAAGTACCCCGACGAGCCATCGGGATTCGACACCGTCGCGAAGGAGATCTGCGACGCGACGGCCACGGGACACATGGGTCCCAACGACGTCAACGCCGCCCTCAACAAGCTGATCCAGGCCATCAAGGACACGACCGGCGAGGGCGAGGCGAACCTCAAGAGGTTCGTCACGCTGAAGTGGAAGGGGACGGCCGACGACCTGGAGCACCTGCTGGACCACATCGTGCTCGCCGAGGCCGGCGTCGTGGACCGGGGGGCAGTCGTCGACAAGGATGGCGATCAGGAGTGCCTGCCCGACGACAAGGCCTGCGCCGATTTCGATCCGGCGTGGTCCACGGTGGACCGGATCTGGGTCCGGACGGACATCAACTGCTCGGAGCTGGGAGACGCTACTTCGCTGGACGTCTTCGGCGTGTGCCAGCACTACGAGACCCAGCCGGCCGGCGTCTTCCTGGAGCCGGTGGATCTGGTCCTGTGCTACGAGGGGCCGTCCACGGTCACCCCCACCCTGGCGAAGGTCTTCGAGTCCCCGGACGACCCCCTGGGCACGAACTTCGAGGACATCGAGTACTTCGACTCCGAGGCCGCTACCGATCCGCCTGGCTGCGCGAGCCTGCTGGCGAGCCGCACCGCGGGGCCGACTTCGGGCGCTGGCACCGCCCTGGCCGGCCAGAAGGGCGGAGGCCCCAACGGCCTGGCGCTCCAGGGCGGTGTGGGCACCAGGATCTCGTCCTTCAGCGACTGGGGCTTCGTGGACCTGGAGAGCGCGCTCGTCGAGGGCACGATCACGAGCAGCGCCGACAGCAGCGCGATCTCGGGTGCCACAGTCGAGATCTTCTGCGAGGGCGCGACGACCGCGGACACGACGGCGACGAGCGTGGGCGACGGGTCGTACTCGATGGACAACGACACGACGCACGTCTTCCTGCCGGACGACGAGTGCAAGGTCAAGGCCACGGCGGACGGCTTCGAGCCCGATTCCACGGCCACCTTCACCGTGCAGAAGGGCTTGAACGACGGCGTGGACGTGACCCTGGATCCGGCGATCGACTAGTTGAGGGGATCGGGCGGGCGCACGCCTGCCCCGTGCTGGAAGCGAAGGGGCTCCAACCGGAGCCCCTTCGACGTTTTGGCGCGTCCGAAAGAGGCGCCCTCGGCCGAAGCCACAACTCTCCCCGGTCTAGCGGTACCCCGCCGCCTGGAGCGAGAAGAGCCGCTCGTAGACGCCGTCCAGCTCCATCAGCTCCTCGTGCGAGCCGTGCTCCACGACCCGGCCGTCCTGCAGCACGGCGATGTCGTCCGCCATGCGGACCGTCGAGAAGCGGTGCGAGATCAGGATCGCGATCTGGTCCCCGGTCATCTCGCGGAAGCGGTCGAAGATGCGGGCCTCGGCCTCGGCGTCCATGGCCGCCGTGGGCTCGTCGAGGACCAGGATGTCGGCGCCCTCGCGCATGAAGGCGCGCGACAGCGCCACCTTCTGCCACTGCCCAATCGAGAGCTCCCGCCCCTCGTTGAACCAGCGGCCGAGCTGGGTGTGGTAGCCGGCCGGCAGCTCCTCGACGAAGGGCTTGGCCATCCCCTTCTCGGCCGCCTCGTCCCAGCGGCCCTCGTCCTCGAAGTGCGCGACGTCGCCGGCGCCGATGTTCTCCCCCAGCGTGAACTGGTAGCGGACGAAGTCCTGGAAGATGACGCCGATCCGCGCATGGAGCGCTTCCAGGCTCCACTCGCGCAGATCGCGCCCGTCGAGCAGGATGCGTCCCGAGTCCGGCTCGTAGAGCCGCGTGAGGAGCTTGATGAGCGTGGTCTTGCCGGAGCCGTTCTCCCCGACCAGCGCCAGCTTGCGGCCCGGTGCGACGTGCAGCGAGACGTCCTGCACCGCCGGGTGCTGGGCGCCCGGATAGGTGAAGGTTACGTTCTCGAAGCGCAGCCCGTCGGCGGGGTCCGGACCCGACGTGGCCGTGCCCGAAGGCGACGGGATCTCCTGCTCCAGGAACTCGTAGAGGGTGGACAGGTAGAGGTTGTCCTCGTACATCCCGCCTACGCTCGAGAGGCTGGCCGAGACGGCGGCCTGACCCTGCCGGAAGACGAGCAGGTACATCGTCATTTCGCCCAGCGTGATCTGACCCTTCACCGTCTCGAAGACGATCCACGCGTAGGCGCCGTAGAAGGCCGCCGAGCTGAGAAGCCCCAGCACGTAGCCCCATACGCCGCGCGAGAGCGTGAGGCTCCGGTCCTCGACGTAGAGCCTCTCGAAGATCTCCCGGTAGCGGTCGAGCAGCAGGGGGGCGATCTGGAAGAGCTTGACCTCTTTGGCGAAGTCCTCGCGGGCGAGCACGGTCTCGAGGTAGAGCTGCTGGCGCGTCTCGGGCGAACGCCACTTGAAGAGCCGGAAGGCCTCGCCCGAATAGCGGGCCTCGGCGACGAAGGCCGGGATCCCCGCCAGGGCCAGCACCACGACCGCCCACCCCGAGAACTGCAGCAGGAGCCCGGCGTAGGCCGCGAGCGAGATCGCGTTCTGGGCCAGGCCGAAGGTGCGGGTGACGAGCGAGAGCGGGCGGCTCGACGCCTCGCGCCGGGCCCGCGTCATCATATCGTAGAACTCGGAGTCCTCGAAGTGCGGCAGGTCGAGCGTCAGCGCCTTCTCGAGGATCAGCACGTTCACGCGCTGCCCCAGGAGGGCTCGCAGCAGGGACTGGCAGACCTGGATCCCGCGCTGGGCACCGGCCAGCGCGATCACCACCGCGGCCTCGAGGGCGACGTAGACGAGGACGCGCTTGAGGTCGCCCTCGGCGCCCGAGCGCGAGGCGCGGACGACCGCGTCCACGATCAGCTTGCCGACGTAGGCCGCGGCGGCGGGCAGGAGGCCGGCCGCGAGCGTGAAGGCGCCGAGTGCCATCGTGAGACGCCGGCTGGTCGTCCAGACGAGCTGCACGGCCCGCCCGGTGTAGCGGAACACGGCGAGGAACTGGCGGAAGCCGAAGGCCTCGGCCGGAGGGGGTTCTCCGGCGAGCGGGCTCAGCCGGCTTCTTCTCAGATCGCTACGTCGCATGAGACGCCTCTCCCAGGATCGATCGGCTCCACGCGAGCAGGGCCTGCACGCTCGGATCGTCGCGGACCGCCGGCGCGGCCAGCCGCAGCGGACGCGCCATGGCGGCCAGCGTCACGTCCGCGATCGTGACCGAGTCCCCCACCAGGAATCCGCCGTCCAGCCGCTCCACCGCCAGGCGCGCCAGACGGCGCGCTTCGGGCTCGTCGCGGCGGTTCCGGGACTCCGAGAGGTGGAAGATGCGGCGCAGCGCCCGCCGCGCGACGATCCCCCGCGCCCGGCGCGACAGGCCGCGCGCCTCGGGGAAGAAGCGCGACTCGATGGCGTCCGGCACCCGGAGGGCGTTCCAGTAGGCGAGCCGCCGGGTGAGGGCCATGAAGGCCGCGTCCGCCCAGTCCTCGAGCACCAGGCACTCCACGCGCAGGCGCGGGTCGTGCGGCACGAGCGGCGGCTCCGGGTAGGTCTCCTCGAGGTAGAGCAGGATCGCGGTCGAGTCGGCGATCGCCCGCCCCCCGTCCACGAGCACGGGCACTCTGGGCTGGCCCGAGACCCGGCGCACGGGCATCCGGTCCATGGGAGAGATGTCCAGCGTCTCGAACGGCAGGCCCTTCAGCTCGAGGACGCGCCGGACCTTGATGCAGTTGTGGCTGAACGGAATCTGAATGAGCTGCACTGCGCCTCCCGGGTCGAGGAGCCAGGGCCGGCCGAGGCCGGTGGCGGCCCGCTTAGCGAACCATTGGGTTTCATGGTGAGCGGGCGGGACCGCC
>DATBJW010000068.1:0-2093 GCA_036556205.1 Gemmatimonadota bacterium | reverse complement strand
CCCGGCTGTCCTGCGGCACACCCGGGGATCGCCTGACCGTTGCTCCCTTCCGGGCCTGGCGGGGTTGGGCGTCCCGTGTTGCGCAGGGCCGGGACCCACGTGCGGCCGGCCCCGATTAGCCTACCACGTCAGGCGGCGCGGGCTGCGTCTCTGGGCTCGGGGGTGCGGCGGGTGTCCGCGCGCGGCGCGCAGCCGAGCGCTCCCTCCCACGCCGCCACGCGGCTCGCGATCTCTTCGCGCGTCAGCCCGTGGCGATCGTTCAGCGCGGCGATCGCCTTCTCGACGGTCTCGCCGCCGGGGCCGAGCGTCGCGCGAAGGATCGGGAACAGCTCGCGCATGCGGCGCATCACGTTCCCGCGGTCGATCGGCAGGTCGTCCTCGTAGGCGCCCATGGCGGCGGCGGCCGCCCCGAGCGCGCAGGTGGCGCTCGTGCGTGCGTCGTGCAGCTTGCCGCGGACCTGGGCGCCGCGGCGCGCGCCCCAGCGGATGGCTTCACTCAGTCTCATGGAAAGACCTCGGGCACGGCAATGGTCGCGTCGGCTCGGGCACGTGAACGTGAACGTGAACGTGGCACGTGCACGCGGCTCGAGAGCCAGCCTGGTCTCGTGAGTGCTGGCGGAGAGAGGGGGATTCGAACCCCCGGTGGAGTTTCCCCCTCACATGATTTCCTGTCTTGCCGATTCAGCCTGGCTCTCGCAGCGTCGTTGAGCTGGGGGGGCCGCACACCGCGTCCCCCCCAGACCCCCCGCGCGCTCGCGGAAGTGAATCCCGCTTCGCGCTTGGCCCGTGGCGGTGTCTTCAGTCTGGCGGAGAGAGGGGGATTCGAACCCCCGGAGGAGTTGCCCCCTCACATGATTTCCAGTCATGCCGATTCAGCCTGGCTCTCGCATCTCTCCGTCTTCGACGCGGTGCGCGGCGCGCTTCTGCCGCGTTGACTTCCCATAAGTTACCGGAAAGCCGCCGGACCGACAACCACGGGCGGTATGAGCCCTGTGGCGCTCGCGGCGCCCACGGCGCTCGACATCGGCGTCGTCGCCCGGACGCGAACGCTCTTTCGCGGGCAGGAGGTTTTCGGTTAGTCTAGCGGCAGGGTCGGCCGCACGTGGGTTCCGGCCCTGCGCAACGCGAGACGTCGAACCCCGCCAGGCCCGGAAGGGAGCAACGGTCAGACGCCACTCGGGTGTGCCGCAGGACAGCCGGGGCCCACGTGGGGCCAGCCCGCCCTTGTCCTCCCCCATGTCCTACCTCGTCCTCGCGCGCAAGTGGCGGCCGAAGACCTTCGACGAGGTCGTCGGCCAGTCGACCGTCACCCGCACCCTGAAGAACGCGCTCGCGTCCGGCCGCATCGGCCACGCCTTCCTGCTCTCGGGGGCCCGTGGGGTCGGCAAGACGACGACCGCGCGGATCCTGGCCAAGGCGCTCAACTGCGTGAAGGGACCCGTCGCCGAGCCGTGCGGCGAGTGCCCCTCGTGCGTCGAGATCGCGGCCGGGACCAGCCTCGACGTGCAGGAGATCGACGGCGCCACCCACAACGGCGTGGAGCAGGTGCGCGAGCTGCGGGAGAGCGCCCGCTACAACCCGGCCCGGGACCGCTTCAAGATCTGGATCATCGACGAGGTCCACATGCTCTCGACCGGCGCCTTCAACGCGCTGCTGAAGACGCTGGAGGAGCCGCCGCCGCGCAGCCTGTTCATCTTCGCGACGACCAACCCCGAGAAGATCCCGTTCACGGTGGTGTCGCGCTGCCAGCGCTACGACCTGCGCCGGCTGTCGGCCGCCGAGATCCTGGAGCGGCTGCGCAAGATCGCGGGCGCCGAGCAGCTGAAGATCTCCGATACCAGCCTGTTTGCGATCGCGCGCGAGGCCGACGGCTCGCTGCGCGACGCGCAGACGCTGCTCGACCAGGTGATCTCCTACGGCGGCGCCGAGATCGGCGACGCGCAGGTGGCCGAGGTGCTCGACCTGCTGGACCGCCGGGCGCTGCTGGCGGTGCTGGAGGCCTGCATCGCCGGCGACCCGGTGGCGGCGCTGGCCGCGTGCGGGCGGCTCGCCGAGACCGGCAGCGACGCCAAGCGCGTCGGCGAGGCGTTGCT
>DATBJW010000067.1:0-2017 GCA_036556205.1 Gemmatimonadota bacterium | reverse complement strand
CGCGTTTCACCTGGTGGAGCCGAACAGCGGTCAGGTAGCACCTTATAAGGTGACCCAGGCGGAGGATGCGGTCCTGACGGTATGCGTGGCGACCGGCCCTGACGTGGAAGTGCTCGTGAATGGGAACCCCGCAGGCTTCGGGAACGTCGGTACCAACGGCTGTAAAACTCGGCGCGTGACGGCTGTAACGAAAATTACCATCTCGACTCTTGGAGTCGGGAACGGCGGTGACCCCAGCGTGGGGTCGTATACGCTCAGCATCCTCTTCCCGTAGCGCTCAGGGGGCGAGCTCGTCGAGTAGCGTGTTGGCGGCGCGGAGGTCCTGGGTGTCGAAGCCCTCGGTGAACCAGCCGTAGACGTCGGCGAGCGCGCGGCGTGCGTCCTGGCGCCGGCCCTGGTCGCGCCACAGGCGGGCCAGGCTCGTCGCCGCGCGCAGCTCCAGCGACTTGAGCTCGCGGCGGCGCGCGAACTCGATGGCCCGCTGGAAGCAGCGCGCCGCGTCGTCGGGGGCCTTCGGTGCCAGGCACCGCCGTAGCTCGCCTTCCACCCGATAGATCTCGGAGCCGTAGAACCCGGCGGTTTCCGGATCGCCCATTGCCGCTAGCAACTCGAGTCCCCGCTCGGGGGCCTCGGCCTCCCCGTAGAGCAAGGCGATGGTGCACGCGCTCAGCATGCGACGCCAGGTGCGCGTGGCTTCCTGGGTCGCCCATTCGTGCGCCAGCGCGTCCAGCGTTGCGATATCGGAGCGCTCGTCGCGGGCCGCGTGGAGGAGCACGGCGATGTCGATGGCCCGGAAGACGAAGCCATGCGTCTCGATGACGGCCAGGCCTCGCTCCGCGGTGGCGATGGCGTCTAACCGATCGCCCCGAAGGTACAGGACAGAGCTCACGAACCCCAGCGCCATGGTGGACGTCATCGGGTGGTTCAGCATCTCGGCCAGACGTACCGCTTCGCGCGCCGCGATCCGGGCCCGCTCCGGGTATCCGAGTCCCCACTGGCCGGCCGCCAGGAAGTAGCGACAGCAGGTGCCGGGATCGTGGCCGCCGTAGAGCGAGGCGATGGAGCCGTGGCGCTCGAGGTCGTAGAGCGCGATCCCGCGCTCGATGTGGGGCAGCGCTCGCTTCACCTCGCCCATCGACACCAGGGTCGGCCACAGGGTGTGGTGGGCCTCGAGGAGCTGTGCGCTGTCGTTTTCCCGCCTGGCGGTTTCGAGCAACCGCTCGCCGGCCGCGACGGCGGGCGTGTAGTTGCCCCGGGTGAACTGGACGTACCAGAGTCCCCACAGGACGGGGAAGCGGCGGGCCGAGTCGTCCAGCCGCTCCACCAGGTCCAGGGCGGCGCGGTACGACGCCTCCACCAACGGTGACGGTGGGCCGTGCAGCGCGATCAAGGGCGCGCCGAGCGCGATCCGGATGTCGAGGGCCTCAGCCAGCCTCTCTCGGGTCTCGGGAAGTCCGGCCAGCAGGGCCAGGGCGCGCTCGAAGTAGTCGACGGCCTCCCGGTTCGCGGAGCGGGCAGCCGCCTTCGTTCCCGCCTCACGGAGGTAGCGGATGGCCTTGTCGGCGATGACGGCGCGCTCCGCGTGGTGGGCCAGCATCTCGGCGTGCTCACCCAGCCGGTCAGCGTGCAGGCGCTCGAGCGTCTCGAGGATGGTGGCGTGCAGGGCACGGCGCCGCTCCTGCAACACCCCGCCATAGGCGACCTCGTGGGTGAGGGCGTGCTTGAAGGTGTACTCGAGGTCGGGGAAGAGCCGCGCCTCGTAGAGCAGCTCCGCCGTCTGTAGCTCACCGAGCGCCGCCTGGAGCGCATCGTCCGCCATCTCGGCGATGGCCGCGAGCAGAGTGACCGGCACGTCCTTGCCCACGACGGCGGCGGCCTGGAGGAGGCGCTTGAGCTCCGGACGCAGGCGATCGATACGGGCGGCCAGGATGGCCTGCACCGTGGCCGGCATCTGGATCGTCGCCGCCGGCCGGGCGAGGCGGTAGGCGCCGGGCTCCCCCACCAGGGCGCCCGTCTC